>JAZKAB010000014.1:17566-34410 GCA_040389365.1 Patescibacteria group bacterium | reverse complement strand
GTAGTTCGTCGCCTGGTCGGAGGTGTTGTACGAGGCGATGCCGGTCGAGGTGGATCCGAGAGTCAATGAATGCGTTGGTGCAACCGTTCCAATCCCGACACTTCCTCCGAAGTAGTTACTGCCCGAAACTGAATACAGTGCTAAGTTGTTAGCACCTCCTGTCCCTGCTCCGTTAATATATAGAGATGCGGTACTGGTTACAGTTGAGCCGCCGCTTGTAACCGTACCGAGCGGATTCACGACCATGTTTGCGAGCAATGCGTGGGTGCCCGTGGCAGCGGTAGTAATTGGAGAAGAGTTGACTAGGTTATTTGCATAACTATTACCTGACGGCAAAGTACTACCAGAGTTTGACCCAAACAACGTTCTATAACTTACAGCAGTAGCACCTGCAAACAATGAAGGTGCATTCGATGAACCATTTAAAGAACCTGTGAAAAAGTTACTATTTCCCGCAGTAAATACACCGGATCCCATGTTAATGTTTCCGCTGTTCACGTACAGCGCGTACGGGTTCGTTATCGTCACGTTCGTTCCCGCGGCCGGCGCGCCGTCGATGTACATCGTCGCGGCATTGGTTAAGGTTGTGGCGCCAGACGCCGCGAGGGTCGGGATGCCGAGCGTCGTAACGCCGGTTGTGGCAATCGTTCCTGTTGAGGAGGTGGAGGTGTACGTGGCGGCGCCGACGTTTACGCCAAATCCAGCTGTTGAATATGTCGAGCCCGTAGAGAAGCCCGTGCCGATGACGCTGATAAGCGCAGTATTGCCGACCGCGGCTCCCGCCCCGACAGCAAGCCTTCCGTTAAAATAACCCTGCCCGCTGGTATCGACAATGAATTTTGAGGTATGCGTTCCCCCGGCATCTGCGGCAGTATTAGTACCAGCATCAATTAAGTATTTTGAACCAGAACCAGTTGTCGACTCGAACGGCGAGATGAAGAGCCCGCGGTATCCGGCGGTCGAGGTCTGGGCGATGGTTGGAACTATTGAAAGCCCTCGCTGTGTTCCAGATGATGCCTGTAAACCAGCTGAAGTTACATTCAACAGTGACAAGCTGGTAGCGTCTCGGCGAAGCTCAGCAGCACTACTAGATGCACCAGTGCTACTCAATAGTAACTGCGATCCATTTGATACCAAACGCAAATCTCTTACAGTGCCCGATCCTCCTTTTTCAGTGTTGATAGTGAATACATTTCCGCTCCATGCCTGGCGCACGCGCTCGTAGTTTGTTGTCTGATCAACAGTATTGTATGCGACAATGCCTGTAGCAGTAGATGGCAAAGTAAGCGTATGAGTTGGCGCATTTGTACCAATGCCGACATTAGTTCCATCATCATAGAGCGCCCCGATACCGAGTGTATTGGTAGTAATAAAACGAGCAGAGTAATTAGCAGTACCTGAGCCGCTTGGGAATGTAGTTGATGCCACTGTTTCAATAACACCAGTACTGCTATTGCGAGTCACGATAGCATAGCTTCCCGCAGAAGTGGCTGGAGCGGTTGAGAATGTCAGTGCGCCAGTAATGGTTGGAGTAGCAAGAGTAGGAGATGTTCCAAACACCATTGCGCCGCTACCGGTCTCATCAGAGATAACCCCGGCAAGATCTGCAGAAGCTGTGCCGGCAGTAAACGCTCCTGTACCGTTTCCTATTAAAAATCCAGACAATGAGATTGCTCCTGTTCCGCCATTTGCGACGGGTAGTGTTCCTGATACATCAGCACTCAACGCAACGGCAGAGTAAGAAGGTGTGGCACCGCCATGAAGAATGGTAGTTGCTGTACCCGCGCCTGTTTGCGCTAATACCCCTGATGCATTTGAATATAACAACCCGCCGTTTGTACTAAATCCTGAAAGGGTAATAGTCCCACTTGAAGTAATTCCTGCTGCCGCAGCAATGGCGCCGCTTGAGTTCACTTGAAACAAGTCGCCCGAACCAACAGTAAGTGCAGCGACAGGTGTTGTATCTCCAATGCCCAATCTATTATTTACTTCATCGTAGACACTATTTCCAAATATAATAGTCCCCTTTGTGCCATTGGCAGTAGATGAGAGGGTTAATGAATCACCCGCGTCAGTTCCTCCTATTATGCTCTGCCCTCCTGAGACACCAGTGGCAAGGTTGTTTGTAATTGCATTAACTGTTCGCGTTAGCCCTGTTGAAAATGTCAGCGGCACTTCGTACGCTGAAGCTGCCGTATATGCAGCAGTACCCAATGTCCCCCCTGTGCCAACATTCAATGTTGATCCATCTGTACCTGCAAAAGTTAGCGTATTTGAAACAGTAAGAGTTTTACCTGATGCGAGAGTTAAGGTACCAGTGCCTGTAGTAAAGGTGTTGCCGTTGATGGTGGTAGGAGCAATTGCACCAAGCGTAAAGGTTAACGCACCAGCAATATTCGATGCAGAGACACCGTTTGCTGTTGCAACAGAACTCACTAATGTTCCTGAGGTGGGAAGAGTCACAGTAGTTGTTCCGGTAACAGTGACGGTGGTGCTAAATGCGCCACTGGTTCCAAACGTTGCGCCATTTGCAATTGAAAGTGTTCCGGTACTTGAAGTGAGAGTAAGGCCATTAATTGAGGTTGCGGTGGCAGCGCCTAATACAGGAGTTACTAATGTTGGAGTATTTGCAAATACTAATGCGCCGGTTCCTGTTTCATCAGAAAGTGCTCCAGATACGCCAGAAGAAGTTGTTAGCGCGCTAACTGCACTTGTTCCGTTTCCAAGAAGTAGCCCTGTTAGTGTTGCTGCACCAGTACCACCATTTGCTACAGGCAATATTCCGGAAACATCAGTAGTCAACACAACGGCTCCGTATGTCGGAGTTGTACCTCCATGCAGTACTGTTGTAGACGTGCCAGCGCCAGTCTGTGCCAATACTCCCGACGCATTTGAATATACCAAGCCTCCATTTGTACTAAATGCGGAAAGCGTTATTGTTCCAGGCGAAATTATGTTTCCTCCGAAATAGTTATTGCCCGAAGCCGAATAAATTGCGTATGGATTAGTAATCGTCACGTTCGTGCCAGCAACTGGTGCCGCGTTGACATACATCGTCGCTGCATTTGTCAACGTTGTCGCGCCAGATGCTGCAAGTGTTGGAGTGCCAAATGTTGTTACGCCTGTTGTCGCAATTGTTCCCGTTGAAGAAGTAGAGGTGTATGTTGAACCAAGAACATGAATACCAAAACCAGTAGTACTGTATGTGCTCCCTGTTGAGTATGTAGTTGTATCGATTGCCAATGATGCACCGGGAGATGCAATTCCTACACCGATGCGCCCTGCTGCATTGCTGGTATACAAACTACCTGCAGTTGTTCCAACATTTCCAACCGCAATCACTGTCCCTGAAGCGGCAACATTACCCGTACTATCAACACTGAATCGAGAGGTGTGCGTCCCGCTACCGTTTGCAGCAGAGTTTGTACCAGCATCGATAAGGTATCTGCTTCCGGAACCAACCGCTGATTCAAATGGCGAAATCCAAAGACCGCGATAGCCCGCAACGGATGTTTCGTTAATTGTCGGCACGATAGCTAATGCGTTTGCACCTGCTGCAGAAGAAGAGGTAAATGTCGAGTTGATGCCAAATGTTGGCGTTGAACCTCCTGTGTCACGCCTTGCATTGATAAATCCGCCAATCGTTCCGAATGTAGCGTTTGGGGTAAAGAATATTGTTGAACCATCACCGGCGCCAATCGACAGCGGGCGCGTAACGCCGGTACCTGCATTTAATGTTGTAATTGTAAACGTATTCGAAAGCCAGTATTGTCGTGCTCGCTCATAGTTTGTCACTCCATCATCCATTCCAGCAGCGTTGTTGTATGAAACAATACCGCTTGACGCCTGAGAAAGACCCAGCGTCAAAGAATGTGTTGGGGTACTTGTACCGATGCCAACATTTCCCCCAAAATAGTTGTTTCCGGATGCGGAGAACAACGCAAGGTTGTTCGTTCCGCCTGTTCCCGCCCCGTTGATATAAAGAGAGGCAGTATTAGTTACTGTTGCACCGCCACTTGTTACGGTACCGATTGGGTTCACTACCATGCTTGCCAACATCGCATTCGTCCCCGTTGCGGGAGTGGTTACGGGCGAAGAGCCGACAATGACGTTCGCGTAGCTGTCATTGGCTACGAGCACGGACGTTGCCTGGCCGTTGAACCACGCTCGCGCGCGGATTTGGGAGGCCCCGCCAAACACCAGCGACGAGGTCGTAATGGCGCCAGTCGAAGACCCCGCGCCGTTGACGAAGAAGTTCGAGGTGGTGGACGCCCCGGTATTTGTCTCGAAGCCGCCCGGCGCCGAAACCCTTCCCCCGAAAACCGAGCCACCCCCGTTCACGTACAGCGCGTACGGGTTGGTTATCGTCACGTTCGTTCCCGCGGCCGGCGCGCCGTCGATGTACATCGTCGCGGCATTGGTTAAGGTTGTGGCGCCAGACGCCGCGAGGGTCGGGATGCCGAGCGTCGTAACGCCGGTTGTGGCAATCGTTCCTGTTGAGGAGGTGGAGGTGTACGTGGCGGCGCCGACGTTTACGCCAAATCCAGCTGTTGAATATGTCGAGCCCGTAGAGAAGCCCGTGCCGATGACGCTGATAAGCGCAGTATTGCCGACCGCGGCTCCCGCCCCGACAGCAAGCCTCCCGCTGAAGTATCCTTGTCCGTTGGTATCGACAATGAATCTGGGGTTGTGCGTCCCCCCGGCATTGGCGGCGCTGTTCGTGCCGGCGTCGATCAGGTACTTGATTCCGGAGCCGGTCGTGCTTTCGAACGGCGAGATGAAGAGCCCGCGGTATCCGGCGGTGGAGGTCTGGGCGATGGTGGGGGTCACCGAGAGTATGTTTTGCGTTGTAGACGAAGCAGCAAAGGTTCCTCCAAGGGAAAGCAGCGACGGGTTCGACGTGCTTAGAGTCGAAAAGTCGAATATGCCCACGTTTCCCACAGAGTTAAGGTTGATGCTGAACTGCCTCCCTATCGTCGCGCTTCCCGCGCTTGTCGGCAGCCCGAGCGTCAGCGACCTGATGGTTCCCGTGCCGCCGGCGTAGTTGGCGATAGTATACGCGTTGGACGACCAGCCCTGGATATTTCGCTCGTAGTTCGTCGCCTGGTCGGAGGTGTTGTACGAGGCGATGCCGGTCGAGGTGGATGGTAGTGAGAGCGTATGAGTTGGAGTTGTTGCACCCAAGCCAAGATAGCCTTCATTCGAAAGAATCATTTTGATGGAGTTAGTAGTAGCTCCATTTGTAACAGTATTGAAGTTTAACTGTGTTCCGTATGCAGACCCGTCTACCCAAGCCTGTGATGCAGATGCAGAAATGAATGCACCAGTTCGCACCGCCGTAGCGCTAGAACTTCCTCGAAATATTATTCCTCCCATTCTGTCACCAGAAGCTAGTGCGGCTCCATCATCAGACTGAAGACTGATCAGTCCACCATCAGCGCTACTAGAAGGACCGGTGAAGTTGAACAATGCAACGTTTGGGTTTGTCGAGCCGAAATACGATATTTGGGTATCGTTAAAAGTAGTCGTGGTGGCAGCAGAAGTAGCGCCAGCAGTCAAACGATAGACTGGCGAGGTATTTCCAATACCAATATTTCCTCCGAAATAATTGCTGCCTGCCGCAGAATATATTGAGTAGTTTGTTCCCGTCACAGTACCTGATGAAGCACCTTCAATATACAAACTAGCAGTATTGTTTACTGTTGCCCCAGCGCCTGCAGTCCAAGCCGCTGGCTTGATGAGCAGCTGTGTAATTAAATCATGCGAACCAGATGCAGCAAGTGTCATTGCGGGTGTACCAAAAATCATCGTCGCGTAGTCATTCCCTACACCAAGCGTTGTAGCCGTAGAGCCACGAGACCATAAGCGAGCGTTAATTGTTGCAGATCCACTAGATCGTATAAGCTGAGACGCGGTAGTTGTCGGTGAGCCTGTTGTAGAAGAGAAAAAGTTTGAGCTAGTAGTGGTTGCATTGGAAGTAAATGCGGTACCAGTACTAGTATTACCAGAAATATATGCTGCACTCGCAGTTACATTACCACCCGATGTTACCTGGAAGTTATTAGTAGCTGTTCCGTTATTTATAATCGATTGCAAAATCCATGTCGCAGAAGGGCTTGTAGTTCCTTGTACAGGTAATACATATGCTTGGAATGAGACTGGCTGCGAACCTGCAGTTGTCGTTGTTTTCCATCCCTGCCCTGTCCATTGCATGTATGGAGAAATCTGCTGAGCATTAACCGCTGCAGCAGTATTGTTATTCAATGAAATTCCAGAGGTTGCTGTAAGTGTTGTACCGAGACTGTTTACTGTTACATCAAATAACGATGCCGGCGAGGTAGTGCCTATGGCAACACTTGTACCGTTGTCATACAGCGTGCCTGCTGCCAACGTGTTTGTTCCGGTAAAGCGCGCTACATAGTTTGTCGTTCCTGACCCAGAAGGAAATGTAGTTGAAGGCAATGTTTCAATAACACCAGTTGAAGTGTTGCGAGTAATGATCGAATATGCCCCCGCACTTGCTGTAGGTGCAGTTGAAAGCGTAAGCGCTCCTGATGTGGTAATGCCAGTGCCGGCAGCAATGAGTCCGGCCATAGTCAAGTTGCCGCTTGAATCAATATTGTTTGAACTGCTGAAGAACTGCACATTGCCCGTTGCTCCCCCTCCCTGAATTGTTAGCGCGGTTGTACCTGTTGCCTGTACTGCTGCAGCCGCATCTCCCAATACAAGCTTGCCGCTTGTTAGTACAGGAATCTGATTGCCAGTCGCAGACTGCGCTGGAACAAATCCTCCCACCGTTGCGGAGTTGATCGCGTACCCTGAAGAAACAATGCGCTGTCGAGGCGTTAATGTTTCAAATGTCACCCCGCTACAAGAGCCGCTGACCTGCGCTGCAACCTGCACGTTTACGTAGACGTTGTCACTATCTTGAAAATTATAATCAAGCGTGTCACCTCCCGCACTCACATCCCCGATGTTTGCATCGAAGACACCCTCTCGGACAGGAAGCGTCATCGTTGATGGCGTACTAGCAGGCCACAGTTTCGTACCCCCAGTGGAAGCATCATACAAGGAGAATTTGAAACAGTAGTTGGTGCCGCTTACGCCGCCCAACAAGTTGCTGCTGCTATCAAGCAGTCTTCCCTGAAAATTGATAACCTTTGGCACTCCTGCCGCAGCATAGACCTGACCAAAAAGCAGGACGCCGATAGTTATAATAGCGACGACGAAGACATGAATACGGGGGTGTCGTAGCCGAGAAATTGCTCTTCCGATTTTTGTATGCGCTGACAGTTTCATTCAAGTAAAATACCTTGAAATTATAGCATTTTTTAATGCATGCAACAGTATAAAAGTGAGGAAAACTTATTTGATTTCCTGATTTTTTTTGAGCATCTCAACAAGTTCGCGCATGTGCTGCTTTAAGACGTGATTTCGGTACAAAAGATAGGCAGAAGTGAGTATCAAAATGAGAAGTCCGACGACTACTGACATCTGAACTGCCATGATTGCAACTACCCATGCTGCGATAATGAAATACAAGCTGTTTTTCACAGTCAAATGCAGCGCTTCAGTCTGCAATCCCCCTTTTGTAGCTGCTACAACGCTATATGTGCTGCCCTCAACAACTTTTTCATCAGACACGTAGGCAAATACTCCGGTATCGGAAGCGGTAACGGTACTTTGTGTCACCGTATGTACTCTCTGCTTATCGGTTTGAGTCAGCGTAATAACAATTGCGCCAGAAGGAGATGCCTTACCCTTGATTACCACAAAGCTCCCCGGCGTGAGACGGTCTGGATAGTCAGTAAATACTGGCAGTTGCTCGCTTGTAACTGGCACTGGTGGCTTTTCAGGAGCAGCTGGCACCTCAACTGGAGCCTCAGGAGTCTCCGCAGGCTCCTTCACTGCTGCTTTTGTAATAGTATATGAAGCACCGCTGGTTCCGGACAACACGTCGGTTCCCTGCCCGTCATTCAATAACACCGATGAGTTAGCGGGAGAAAATGTAATAGATGCAGTACCCGCTGATTTTGCCCTGAACGTAAGCGTCAGGACTGTTCCCGATGCTCCAGAATAGCCATTCAAGATCACCCCTTGAAATGAGACTGTACCCGCTGCATTCGAGTATGAAGGCTCTTGTGCCCATAATGTCACAATGCCGCTCTTTGAAACCTTGGTAAGCGAAAGCGTATCGGTTGAAAACAATAGCTTGCCAGATACCGCGTTGACTGACTGGCCTCCGCTCCCGACAACCACTCGTACTGAAAATGTCTTCCCTTCGCTAAAGGTATCGCTGCCGGGATTTATGCCAAGTGTTGCTGCATGCGCATATGTTGCAAAAGAACATGCAAGCAAAAAAACAATTGCAAAAAGCGATTTAGAAGACATGTTTTTTATGCTTAGACTTTTTATAAATGACATACAGGATAAGTATCGCGATGGCAGCAAGAAGCAGTGCAGCCCCGACAGCGTGCGTTGCGGCAGTTCCAACAGTAGTCAGCGCAACATTGCCCGCAACATCATATGCTCGCACTGAAAGTATACCCTTTCCTGAATAGTTCTGCAGCAAGTACGGACTTTCAATAGTCTTCCACGATCCGTTCTTTCCCTGCAGCTCAACATGATCAATGCCCGACTGCTTGTCGATTGCCGAAAAGATCAGAGTCGGCTTGCCGTCATTCAGATCTTTTTCATACACAACGCTTGCGGTAATTGTAGGGGCAACAGTATCCTCGAATGAATATGCGGTATTGTTTTTGCCTGCAACAACTGCAAGCGACACCCTGGCATCGTCAACAGATGACAGCGTTCCCTGCCCGTCATTCTTTGTAACGGTAATATTTTTGGTAAAAATGCTTGCTGTTCCAGGCTTTTTTGCTTGAAATACCAATCTCAGTATTTGGCCAGGAAACCGTTTGCCCTGATCAAACGGATTGATTAGCCCGCCAAACCCACCAACAATAATTCCTGAAAACGAGATGGTATTGCCGTCAGCCTTCGGCTGATCAATAAAATAAGACACGATTGAAGTACCCGTTTCAGCTCGCACGAATTCAAGATTGGCGCTCGAAAAATGCACTTCTCCCTGAATGCCATTAAAGGCATCGCGGTCAGCACTGATCGCAACATCAACATAAAACTGTTGCATACCGGTAACTGACTGCGGTGCGTGCTGAAGAAGTACGCTCGTTGCAAGCGCTGTGCGAGGAATAATGAGTGCGAGCATGAAAAATAATGGTAAAAAGTATTTCATATTATCCTGTCCAATGATACGCCAATATGCTGAAATCAACGAGCGTAATCTTCCCGTCAGCATTCAGGTCTACGTTTGCCGGCGGCACGCTCCCCTTCTTATACCAATACGCAAGAATGGAAAAATCGACCAGGTTTACCTTTCCATCACAGTTGATATCCCCAATCAAGGCACTGCAGCCTGCAGGCTTTGGCTTGTTTTGCGTTGAAACAATAAAAGGAACTGGGTCAGTCTGCGCACTAACTTTGTCTTTCAGCAACGAGCGTGATTGCGCATCATGGTTCCCATACTCGAGCGGCGTGGTATCAAAATTGTACAGGTATGCTCCAGAGATCCCGGAAGTTGTGGTAACAAAATGCTCTGATCCTGAGTGTACCGCAATATTCACTTGGCTATTTGGGGTGGTAAATCCGAAAATAGGCTGATTGTCTCCCCTGCGCACTTCGCTATTCTGCACGTCGATTGTCGGTGCCAGTATAATCCCTCCAATGTTAATAATAGTACCGCTTGTCACATACACTGGAAATGAGAAGATCGTTGAGTTCTTTCCCTTGCTGTCTTGAGCATACAGTGAAAAAGTATAAGTGCCCTGGGTAAGGCCAAGCACTGATGCTGAGAAGTTAGCATTCGGATCAGCGATAGTATTCACGACAGTTCTGCCGTCCTGCAGGATGACGATCTTAGACAGCGGGTATCCCATGCCTGAAAAGTTTACGGTGGTCTGAAGCCCCGGTGTCCCGCTACTGCTCCCGCCACCTCCACCGGGTACAGGAGGAGTCGTTCCCCCTCCGCCAACTTCAGCTGTTATGTATATGTTTGTAGAGGTTGAGACGGTAACGCCTTGAACAATCCCACGTGTTACGAAAAACGATACAAGCAGTACGAGTATAATATTGAATATGGGACTACGAATGATCAACATCGCGAGGAGATCGCTGCGCCTGGCGAATTATGTAGCGGTTGTATCGCTTCAACAGCACTGAACCTCCCTTCAGTACGACAATAAGAACTACGGCGATGCAGATAACGAGCTGCCATGGGAATACGAAGAACCATACGCTCTTTGACGCGGTAAGGCCTTGCGTACCATATGCAAGCTTAAGATGCGCACTGTATAAACCAAGTGCAAAGTTCTGCCATTGATATGACACTGTATTGAAAAAACCCTGTACTGGCTGAGGTGCCTTGTGCTTAAGCCATTCAACGCTGAACTGTCGCACGCTGCCGGGCAGGATATTTCCCGTCACGCCGTTTGCATCAAGTGTTGTCGTCTTTATAAAAACCGTATCGCGAATAACAACAGAACCCCTTGGCTCAACACGGTCAGTACCGTCATTGCGGAACTTGTATCGCAATGACACAGGAAGCGACGTATAAAAAAATCCATGATCATTGCGATCAAACTGGGTGATGCCGCCTGCTTCGGCGATGTCTCCGTTAACGCGGAGCAAGATCAGCATGCCGATCTTTGCACCGATAGAAACCTGCACAGACTCAGTAGAAGGCGGTGTCGTACTCCAAAAGACTGCGGCAAAATACCCTCCCGGTTCCGCTGTTGCAGGAATGGTTATTGCATACGGCACCTTTATTGCGCGACCAGGTTCAAGCGTAACCTGCGTAGGGTTGGTAGACAGCCATGCGGCAAGGCCAACCTTTTCACTGCTAAATGAAGGAGTGCCTGTTTCTCCTTGGGCGGTAAAGTTTTCGTACGATGCATAAAAAGTCTGCGGTGCAGACTGCTCGTTGATAAGGGTAAACTCTCCGCCGACAATCGTACCTGGATCCCCTGAAACCTCAACGCGAGCCGGAGAGATCGTCAGGGCGTGCGCAACTCCTGCTACACCCAATACGCAAGACAGAGTAACGGCAAAGGCGATCAGCGCTATTGAATTAGAAATTCGCTGTAGCAACATACGTAAGAGTGGTGGTGTAGCTTCCGGCTTCTGTTAATGTTGCAATGTTTGCAGCATAGTTCACGTTGTATGAAGTTGATGCAGAGGCAGTACTGTTACTTGCAAAGGCCTGAGAGGATAACGGGGATGTGCCAAAACCGTAGTTTCCTGCAGAGCCGTTAAACGGTGCAGCAACGGTACCTGATCCGCTGGCAACAGCTCCGCGAATACCGAACTGCTCTGTACCGGGCGATAGCGCGACAGCACTTGCTCCAGGAATTGCCGTAATGGTGTTTGAACCTGATGTTAGCGTTGCACCTGACACAGCAACGCTATATCCACTCGCAGCGTTTGTGCTTGCAGCAAGAGTGTGCGCATTAGTTGGCTCACTGCTGCTTCCAAGCGAATCAGACGTTGCAAAGCGGCTATTTGCTGTCGTTAGAGAACCGAAGCCAATTGAGTTGTTCGATACGGAGAATGTTAGCGACTGGTCAACCGTTGCACTGATTGCAACCTGACTGTTCGTTAGGATTGGAACGGTAATGGTTCCGGTATCTCCGTTGGCAGTAAGGGCAATGGTGTAGTTGCCGGGACTCGAGGGGTTTGTTGAGTTTGCAGAAGTATAGCTAACGATAACCTTGTCGCCTGCTGCAAGCGGAGCCGATCCGGTTCCGTCAGTAGGAGCGGTAAGCGTAAGGATTACATTGTTCGTACCAGAAAATACTGCACCCCACGCACTCGCTGACGGGCTTGCTGCTAACGTTTCAGTGCTTTCTGTTCCGGTTGAAGCGCCATGAGTAAGCGATACGGTACCGATAGCCTTAGAAGTAAAGTCGAAGCCTGACTGAAACGTAACAACGATGGTCTGCCCGTTTGCAGTTACGCCTGTTGGCGTAGTGAACCGAATCGCGTGACTTGAAGTAGCGCTGATTGTCTGGTTAGACATAGTGTCAGACATTGCTGATAGAGACGCAGCGTTTGCAATCAATGCTGTTGTTGGCATAGATATAAAAAGGATCCCAAATGCGAGAAGTATTCTGACAAAACTTTTCATCATAACTCCCTATAGTATATAGGTAAGAGTAGTAATTAACAACAAGTTTTATAGCTTTTTCTGTTAATAATTTGCAGTAATTGCATAGGTTAAGGTCGTGCGGTACGTTCCTGCCGGAGCGAGCGTTGCCGCATTGGCAATATAGTACGCATTAAGCGTCTCAGCAGCTGCCGGACCGCTGGTACTTGCGATAGTTGCGAGCGTATTTGCAGCGAAATTCCAGTTCTGACTTACATGGTCATAACTGGTAGGAACGCTTGCGATACCAGTGCTCAAAAGCGACAACGCGAACTGGTTTGTCCCCGGAGTACCAGTGCTGGAACTGGTAATCGTGGCGGGGTTAATCACGTTCCCGTTTGAGTCGAGCGTGGAACCGCTATAAATAATGGTATAGCCAGTGCTTGCATTGCTCTCAGCCGTCAGGCTGTGCGCTGACGTTTCAGTGCCGCTCCCCGTGCTTGTTGTTGCATAACGAGGCCCTGCCGAAGTAAGAGGGCCGAACGAGATAGCATTGGCTGAGATTGAAAACGACAGTGTTTCTTCAACGGTTGCAGTGGCTTCATTTGACGTTGCGATAACATTGCCAAAGGCATCAAGCGTCTGCAGTATAAAATAATAGGTTCCCGGTGTCCGATTGATATAGCTATGCGTCAAGACATTGCCGAGCGTAGTAAGCGTGTAGGGCCCGCCACTCACCGTGGCGATGCCGATCTTGTATCCAGAAACGGTGTAGCCATTAGCAACGGTTGTCGCAGTCCAATCGAGCGTAACAGTTGAGCCGATAACAGTTGGAGTTAGCACTGAGGCGCGCGCTTCAGGATATTGCAGAAAGCCTTCTCTGCCGATGAAGCTCGTTGAAGTACCGCCATTGCCCGAAACATTTAAGTTTCCTGCGGAATACATCTTGAAGCTGCCGCTCGACTGATACCCTCCCCCGGTTCCAATACTCGGGTCGCGCACGATAAAATTCGTACTCGTTAAGTCTTTTGCAAAGACTATAGTTCCTGCGAGATAGAGGAAGGCAATGAGACCATAGATGATCTTGTTCATGACAGCATTGTAGCAAATTTTTTGCTACCTGATCTGCATTCCAGCATGTGCAGCGATTGCACCTACGAGCTTTTGAAAAATTGGCTCAACTTCCGTATCAGTCAGCGTCTTTTCCTTTGATTGAAATACCAATCGATATGCCAGGCTGGTCTTCCCTTCTTTTGAGAAGGTGTCGAACAGCGTTGCCGGGCGGGCGCAGTGTGCCGCAGCAAAGTCAGCGACAATTGTTTCGAGCAATTGCTTGTCTTCATCAGACACCCAGACTGCGATGTCGCGAGTGATAAAAGGATACGATGACCATACTGAGAACGGCGCAGAAACTGCAGCAGGAATTGAACCAGTTGCACCTTCAGGAATAACGAATTCCTCAACAGCGCATTCCTTGATACCATCCTTGCTCGCTGTTGCAATGTTGATCGTCTCTGTTGATTCCGTAAACACGGTACCAACTTCAAAGATCTTGATGTCCTGCATGCCAAGCAGCGCGGCATTGAGCTTGTTCATCTCATAGCTTTCTTTTAGCGCATCAGAAAGATTGGTACGAAGCGCGCTCTTGTCTTTCGGGCCGTGCGAAATGTATACGTCGCCCTTCTTGCGAAAGCTGTATGTCATGACCTCGCTGTATCCTTCGCTTAACAAATATGCCTTGATCGCGCGAATCTTTTCATATTGCTCATTAACAATTGTCGTTGGGGTAAATGGCAGGGGCGCGCTGGGAATAATGTCGTACCCGATAACGCGGCCAATTTCTTCTGCCATGTCATGAGCACCGGTAATATCATGGCGCCATAGCGGTACTGCGATTGTATAAAAATCATCAGACTTCTCGTATGTATAGCCATAGCGATCAAGCACCTTCACGATGCTCGCATCAGTTATCGTGTTTCCCAGTCGCTGCTGCATGTCTGCAAGCGTAAACGATAATGCTCGCTCAACCTGAGTTTCAGGATAGTGCTCGCCCATCGCAATGACAGTGCCTCCTGCCAGCAACGTAACAAGCCCTACAAGCTTTGCGCGGGCGGCTTCAACTGCATACGGAGCGAGATTGTTTTCAAATCGTTTTGAAGCATCGGTAACAAGGCCAAGGCCTCGAGAAGTCTTGCGAACTGAAACCGGATCAAAGTTGGCAATTTCTAAAATAATTGAAGTTGTATCAAGCGACACCTCTGCAGCATTCCCTCCCTTAACGCCTGCAATAGCAAGCGCCTTTTCGCCATCGGCAATAACCATCATGCTTTCATTCAGCACTTTTTCTTCATTGCTCAGCGTTGTTATGCATTCCCCTTCTGTCGCATGGCGAACGACAATGCTGCCGTGCACCTTGTCTGCATCAAATGCATGGGTTGGCTGGCCCAGGTCAAGCAAGATAAAGTTTGTCGCATCAACAACGTTGTTAATCGATCGCTGCCCAACTGCAGCCAACTTCTTCACCAGCCATTCCGGAGACGGCGCAACATGCACGCCGTCAATGCGTACTGCTGAATAGCGGGCACAGAGCGGGGTCTGCACGTCAATAGAAACCTCTGTCGTTGTTGGCGGCATAGTGTATGCAATGTCATTAAAATTCAAGTCGAGCAATCCTGACACTTCTCGCGCCATGCCATGGTGGCTCAAGCAGTCTCCTGCACGGTCGGGCAATACTTTAATATCAAAAATAGTATCGCCGCCAACGACTTCTGTTTCTTCTACTTCGAATGCCTTGAAGATAATCGTCTCTTTCAATACTTCCGGAGACGGAAGAGGGTCTTCAATATGAGATTGTATCCATGAGTATGAGTATTTCATAGTATTACCATTGGTTAAGTCGAAGATCGCCCTGATAAGCATACCGAACATCGGTGATCCCCAGTTTTACATTCACTAGTCGATCAAGCCCCATGCCAAATGCAAATCCGCTTGTTGTTTTGTCATACTTCACTGACTCAAATACATTTGGATGCACCATTCCTGCCCCTCCAAGTTCAAGCCATTTGTCTCCAACCTTTGCATCAACCTCAAATCCCGGCTCAACGAATGGGAAAAAGCTCGGCCGCAATCGAATCTCTGTTCCTTCTCCGAAGAGTTCCTGAAGGAAAGAGAGCAAAACACTTTTTAAATGCTCTACAGTTATGTCCTCTCCAACAACAAGCCCTTCTATCTGATGGAATTGCATTTCATGCGTTGCATCAGTTGATTCATTTCGAAATACTTTTCCTGGTGCAATAATTGCAAACGGCGGCTGGTGCGATTCCATATATCGAATTTGTACAGAACTTGTCTGTGTTCTCAATACGAAGCCAGGTCGCCCCTTCACGAAGAACGTATCCTGCATGTCTCTCGCCGGATGATCCTTCGGCACATTCAATGCATCAAAGTTATGCCATTCGTCTTCAAGCTCAGGCCCTGTCGCAACAGAAAAGCCCTGCTTCTTGAAGATTGCGTAGATTTCTTCCAATACCAATGTTATTGGATGCGCCGTTCCTGCTAATTTTTCCATATACTCTTTATTCTAGTCCAAACGCGGGCAATTAGCGACTGCTGCTTCCCTCTCTTTTTAATTGGAGTACAGCCGTTCAGGCAAATCTTGGCGCCATGCTGAACGATGCTCTTTTGCTGGCAGTTGTCGCACATAAGGATGTGCTTGTTGCACTTCTTGTTTGCGCAGTTCAAATACTGTTCAGTTGTCGCGTCGCAATAGTCGCACTTGGCAATTACCTTGTGCTTCGGATCGTCAGTATAGAATCCCATCATGACGCGTCGGTCAAACACATAGAGCTTGCCTTCGAAATCTTCATTCGGGAACATCTCCATGTATGACACGATGCCGCCATCAAGCTGATAGACGTCAGTGAAGCCTTGGGTGATAAGATAGCCGCTGGCCTTTTCGCAGCGCACGCCGCCGGTGCAGACAGTAACGACAGTTTTGTTTTTCAAGTGCGCGATGGTCTTGATGATCTTTGGCAGATCACGAAAGTTATCAAGCGGCGGGCAGATAGAGCCGGCAAATCTGCCTACCTTGTGCTCATAGGCATTGCGCATATCAATAATATAGATTTCCTTTCCTTCATGAATCCATTTGTGCAATTCTGCCGGCGGCAGGTGCTTGCCCGTCACCTCGTTGGGATCAATATCGCACACGCCGAGATTGCCGGTAACAATCTCTTCGCGTACTCGTACGGACAATTTAGGAAATGCCTGGCCGTCTCCTGCACTGCGCTTGAAGTGAATGTTGTGAAAACGCTCGTCTTTTTGCATCTCAACGAGAAATGCCTCTGTATTTGCCGTCTTGCCCTCAAACGTAAAGTTAATGCCCTCAGAGGCAACGATAAGGCGGCCTTTTAGGCCATACTTTTCACACAATGCAAAGATCCAGTCGCGCACTAAGGCAGGGTCTTCCAGGTGTATGTACTTATAGAAAAGGAGTATTTGGAAATCACTCATAGGCTAGAGAATATCAGAAAATCGTTATTTTACCAATGCGAGCAATATGCGATATACTATAAGAGGCCGAGATTATTACATTTAAACGAGTAAATTCTTTATGTTACGTTGGGCTGTTATATTTTTCATTATTGCGCTAGTCGCAGCATTGTTCGGATTTGGCGGCATCGCC
>JAZKAB010000014.1:0-17556 GCA_040389365.1 Patescibacteria group bacterium | reverse complement strand
ACCTCAGTTGGTCGAGTAGATCGGCCCTGTGGCGCCAGCGCTGCCGCTGGGATTGCCAAGGTCCTCTTCTTTATCTTTATCGTACTGTTCATCATCAGTCTTCTGATCGGTGGCTTTGCGGCAAAGAAGATTGCGAATGCAGTGGACAACACATTGCACGAATAAGCACTCATATAAAAAGCCCCGCAGATGCGGGGCTTTTTATCATTGCCTTGCTACAGCAAGCGAATGATGAACAGGACAATAGCGGCAACAAGCAGGATATGGATGAACCAGCCCACAGTGTGAAAGCCGAGAAATCCAATTGCCCATAGGATGATCAATATAATTGCAATAGTACTTAGCATAAAGGATATATAAATTACTCTTACAATATAGACAGCACGATGGTTGCCTATATACAGTAAAGCACTTATTCGGCCCTTAAATCAAGGCATACCGAATTCATGCAGAATCGATTCCCGGTTGTCTCAGGCCCATCCTGAAAGACATGCCCCAAGTGCGAGCCGCACTTGGCACATACCACTTCAACGCGGCTCATGCCATGACTGCTGTCTTCCTTGTATTCAACAGCACCGGGCAACGCATCATCGAATGATGGCCAGCCGCTTTTTGACTCGAACTTTGCCTTTGAGGAAAAGAGCGGATTGTCGCATGCTGCGCAATGGTAAATGCCGTCGCTATGCTCATCTACGTACTTCCCGCTGAAACGCGACTCGGTTCCCCGCTCGCGCAATACCGCATACTGTTCAGGGGTCAGTTCCTTCTTCCACTCTTCTTCTGTCTTTAGTATTTTTTCAGTCATATTATTTCTGTATTGTTTCTAATAAGTCGGCAAACTCCTTTTGCACCTTTTCAAGCTTTGGATTAATCACCACCTGGCAGTATCCTGCATTCGCATGGTTGGCATAATAGTCGCGATGATAGTCTTCGGCTTCATAGAACTTTGTCAGCGGCTCAACCTGCGTGACAACCGGCGCGCCGGCACTGTTTGACGCATTCATGCCTGCAATGAATTCCTTAACCTCCGCTTCTTGCGCTGGAGTTGTCGTAAAAACGATCGATCGATACTGCGTGCCAATATCAGCACCCTGCTGATTTAACGTTGTCGGATCATGGCTGCCAAAGAATACGGTGAGCAGGCTCTTGTAGGAGACTAGTGCAGGGTCATATTCAATGCGTACCACTTCCGCATGGCCAGTATTGCCCTGCGACACCTCTGCATAGGTCGGATTAAGGGTTGCGCCTCCCGCATAGCCAGGCAATACCGAACTCACCCCTTTCATCATCCTGAATACTGCTTCAGTGCACCAAAAGCATCCGCCACCGAATACTGCAATTTCTTTTTGTGTTTGTGTTTCCATATATATAGTATAGCAATGTCGTCAAGCTTATAACACGCTTCCCTCTTCATATACTGCGAGATCCTCATCATGCTCCTTCCAGTATTCCTGAATGGGCGCCAGTATTCTCCAGGTCTCCAATACTTCTTCTTTTGAGATGAAGTATTCGCTGTCTCCTGCGATAGCGTCGGTAAAGACATTTTCATAGGCATTGGTGCTGTCATTCAACGAGATAACATGCGATGCGCCATCCTTGTATGAAATAGCTATGTCGGTGCTTTTCTTTGATAGCGCCTTGCCGGTCTCGACAACAATCTCTGTACCTTCAAGTACTGGGTCATGAGAGCGCAATGATACTGAGACCTTTGTCTCAACGGTACTGCCAGGGTTTTCAACTGCCTCCCTATACCCTTCGTATTGACCACGCTGCACGTACAAAGGAATCTCCTTGTCAGTTGGAACAAATAAGTTCTTCAGTGCCTGCAGACGATGCAGCGGATTGATGATCATCGCTGCAACCTCAAGAAGATGGCTTTGGATAAAGTCTCGCAGGGCTCCGGTCTGCTCATAGAATCCTGCCCGGCCTTCAATGCCGATCGCCTCGCTTGCTGAGACCTTGATCTGCCGCACTGACTCTTTTTCTATATTGAGTCGAGACAATGCGCGTACCGTATCTTTGGCAAGATAATGATCGATTCGGTATACCTGCTCTTCAGAAAAATGCTCACTGATTCCTTCAATAAACGCCTCGGCGCTCTTTAAGTCCAAGCCAAAGGGCTTTTCCAGCAATAGTTTTGTCTGAGGAATAGCAGACAGGCCGCTTTCCCCAAGATGCTTAATGATCGGCAATGATACTGTTGGCGCGACAGAAAGATAAAACAGTCGCTGCGCAGGCATGCGCCAGCGGCTTTCGATCTTTTCAAGATGCTCTGCAAGCCGCGCGTAATCTTCGGACTTATCAAGATCCATCTTGAATAGCAACGGGCTGTCTTTTCTCGTCACCCCTACCAGCTCAAACTGCTCTGGCAATTGCCCCTTCTCTTTCAAGCTCTCGATTGCCGGGACAAGCTTTCGCTTTGAAAGATCTCCGGTTATGCCGACAAGTACGAGAATGGTTGGTGTATTCATGCAGGCAGTATAGCACTGCACCTGCCACACTTAACTGCCAAACTGTTTAAGATGATGGTCGGCGTGCTTATACCCTATAAAGCCAATCTGTTCCCGTGAGACTTTTCCAAAGAACGGATGCACGATTTCTTTTACCGCTGAATTCTCATACTCCTGAATGAGTCCAACCCATTGCTGCTTAAGCGACTCAAGATCAGTTGACACTTCAGGGTTTTTAAACTCAGGCATCGTTGGCGCGCTATGCCGCATCGGCTTGTCTTTGCCAAGCATTTCTCTCAATGCAATCTTGCCGAGTAGCTTTCCGAGAAATACCTGTTTGTATTGCTTCTTTCCAAGGTACATCTCCTCAACCAGAATGCAGTGC
Organism: Patescibacteria group bacterium; assembly: GCA_040389365.1. GTDB lineage: Bacteria > Patescibacteriota > Minisyncoccia > Phycocordibacterales > UBA9973 > UBA4124. The sequence goes on along the minus strand of JAZKAB010000014.1, from coordinate 14,721 downwards.
TGTACCATCTGCTGTACTGACATGGCTCCCCATACCGCAGTATCTCCTTCACTTAACGCATTGATTCGACTGATAAGTCCCTCTCTGTTTTTTTGATCTGCAATGGATTTCATGCGACCAGTATAGCAGAAAGCCACTCTTCAAAATGAAGAGTGGCTTTCTGTCTTGGCTTGCTTGCTTGGCAAGTTCAGAACCTTAAATTGGAAAAGTATGGAAACTGAACATCAGTTATTCCAAGGCTTATTGAAGGGCTGCTAAATCTCTGATTATATAGTTCGCCTTGTGCTCATCAACTTTTTCGAATCCTAATGATTGGTACAGAGAAGCAGCAATGGAGTTGTAGGTGGAAAGCCGTAATGATGAGAAGTACTCTCTTGCTCGTCCAATAATCAGATTGAGTATTATTTTTGAGTATCCCTGTCCTCGATATTTCTTGAGAACATATACATGACGGACACGCCCAACCGTCCCATCTTCAGTATAAGGGTCTCGATTGAGCCCGCCGCAAGCGATGTACTCATCATCAATAACTATTGCCCAGAACTTTTCACCTTCCTTTGAAAAAGTATTAGCTCCACTCTTCCACTCATCAATGGTCTTCTGGATAAACTTGTCACCATCAGCCAAAGCCTCGCCTGCAAGAGGTTGAAGCTTATCGATATTGAAATCGTTAATTTCTATGGTTTTATAATCATTCATAATGTAATTGTAACAAATGCCCTTCGACTGCGCTCAGGACAAGTTCAGAGCTCTTAATTGGATAAAAATAGACTTACTGTAGTCCTTGAATTCGTACTATGAATTTATATTCATGAAGATATTTAATATGTTGATGATAGCATTTTAGCTCTAATAGATGTAGCCCTAAAAACTTGATTAAACCTGCTATAATAGCGTTACAAATGGAACATCCGCAGCACGAAACTCATACTGTCATTGATCATATCATGCAGCTTCGAAACAAGCTCTTTGTTTCCGCAGGCGCAATGATCGTTGGCGCGCTTATTGCCCACCATTACAATACGCTCATTACGCATTATGTGCTAAGTCCGGCACACGGGCAAAAGCTGCTTTTTCTTTCACCGCTCGAACCGCTGTTTTTCGTTATTAAAATCGACTTCTTGGGCGGTACCGTTCTAGCGTTTCCCTTTATCCTTTGGGCGATTTTTTCCTATGTCAATCCTGCAATAAGCAAGCGTTCTCGCCTTGCAATATATTCAACCTCAATTATCTCAGCCATTCTGCTGGCTGGAGGAATCCTATACTCCTATCTAGTCACCATACCCATGACTATGAAATTTCTTATGAGTATCATCATTCCGGGAACTGAAACAACAATAACCGCCGAGAGTTACCTAGGATTCTTCTTTACCCAGATGATTATTATAATGGGTATATTTCAAGTGCCGATAGTGATTATCAACGGCTTTATTATGCGGATCTTTACTGTTCGGCAACTATCTTCAAAACGCCGATATGTCTACATAATTGTTACCACTGCCCTAGCTATCATTACGCCGACTACCGATGTTTTCAGCCTGGCGATTGTGCTTGTGCCAACGTTGGCAATCTTCGAGCTCAGCCTTCTTGTGGGATGGGTATTCCGACTGGGCAAGACAAAAGACCGGTAAGGGTGTATACTTTTGACAATACTATTATTAAATCATTATCATACATATGGAAATATTTGGACTAGGCACACCTGAACTTCTCATCATACTTTTCCTGCTCTTGTTGTTTTTTGGAAAGGATAAGCTACCTGAGCTTGCAAACAGCATTGGCAGGTCAGTGAAGGCGCTAAAAAGCGGATTCAAAGACGGCACAGACAGTGAGGACGGACAAGCCAAAAAGGATACTAAGCTAGGAAAATAAAAATCTGACTGACAATAAAAAGACTTCCCTTTATTGGGAAGTCTTTTTATTTAGTGCGTCCGTATATATGCTCTAGTCAGGGGACCGAAAAATCCTACTGATGGCTTAATGCCTTTTGCTTTTTGGAAAGCAATAACTGCAGACCGGGTTGCAGTACCGAAGTATGTAGTTTCATTACCCTTTGATCCAGCTCCTTTCCTTGCAACAGTAAATCCTTTGAAATTAAGATATTGCTGCAACAATTTTACCTGAGGTCTAGTCATGCGATATGAAAGGTTTTCGGTAAAATCATAAGGGTTTGTACCACTACCCGGAACACCGCCGCTATTACCTATCGGAACATCTGGACATTTTTCGCCTGTCACAGAACTATACAGCGCTCCATTTGCACATGGTGCATTAGTACCAGCTGGAGGGGTTACTATCGGAGTAGCGGGAGAAGGGGTACTGACTGGACCTCCTGAGTATCCACCTCCGCCACCGCCTGAAGGTATAGTAGGAGTAACATCACCAGCAAGAGTAATTGGGGTAGAGCTTGCAGAAGTAGTACTTGTTCCAACTGTATTTGTAGCACTGACAGTAAATGTATACGAGGTGCCGTTTATAAGATTTGGTACCACAATTGGCGAGCCTGGCCCTGATACTACAACTGATCCCGGAGATGCAGTCACAGTATAGCTCGTGATTGGAGACCCACCATTTGAAGGGGCAGTAAATGATACTGTTGCCGAGTTATTTCCCGGGACAGCAGTAACGTTTGCGGGAGTGCCTGGAACATCTTGTACTATGTAAGTAATTACTGACGAACTATCATTCAGTGTTGGATTAGTTTGCGCAGTAATAGTAACAGTACCCGCAGCAACTGCAGTGTAAGTAAACGTTTGCGAAGTATTTGAATTGAACGTTAGAGCACTGGGACTAAAGGTGCCTCCTGCCCCATTATCAGAAGGAGTGACCGTTCCTACATAGGTATCGTTAGGCGTTATGGTAAATGCTGTCGATACAACATTTACTCTTCCACTATTAGGGCCAGTCAGTGTATATGACGCTGCTCTAGTCAATGAATAAGTACCGGCACCATAGTTCCCTGCTCCGTAGTTTGAAGCAACTGCTAAAAATGGAAATGCGAGAAAAACGTATGCCGCTAAAACAAAGAATGGCTTGAATTTACGCACTCTTACTCCCTCCATAGGCATGATTACCATATGCATTTACAGCAACAGCTTTTGGCTTTGCGGGTATTCTTTTAGCAAAACTACCAAAGAACAGGAGTCCAAAAAATGACAGTCCTGACCAAATAAATTGCTTTCTTGTAATTTTTTTATCGAATATGTCCATGATATGTCTATACTCCTGGCTGATTAGTTTCATTCAAGAAGTATCTGGGCGTTTTTATTATACTGATAAATCCTTCACCTCCTTTCCTGTTGAGCAGCTGGTTTACCGTTACATGATAGTCTTTTATTCGTGTAGTCATAATAGTTAATTGTTAGCGATAATCTTTCTGTTAAATTCTTAGCCCGTTTGCCCCGTAAGGAATAAGTGTTCCTGTAACGAAGGTGTCAAACACTGCTGCCATGGCAGCATGTCCAAGCACCGAAGGATGAAGTCCATCACATACATAGGTCTGGTAGATGGAAAAGGTGTCGCCTACAGAAGGAATAGTGGTAAGTCCTGTAATTGCTGCACCTGTATAGGTAGTGTCTCCGTTCGCGAAGAGCGTGAAGACATTCGCAGTATTCGACGATATGACCGCGCTCTGTCCTGATGCCGCACCAGAAGTCATGGTGATGACGTACGTCTGAAGTCCCTGTACCGTCATTGAAGAAGCAGTATAAGGCGTTCCTGCCACAGTTAAGGAGGTGAGTGACGGCGTTCCGGTAAGCACTTGTCCGGTCAGCAGCGGAGACGAAGGAATCTTCCAATACCCGCCGGTAGTGCTCGGATTGTTTGACGCGTCAACCTCCACAGAGATTGCAAGATCGCAGTACGAATATATGTACGGCGTTCTTGTTCCCCCGCTGAGCACAGGGGTGCCGGAGCCATCCACCTGCATTCCGTTCCTGATCCAAAGGTTGTAGTTCAGGCGTACCGCCTCGATGGCGTTCTTGGTCTGGTTTGCCGTCGTGATAAAACAGTTCGTCGAGGAAGTCTCAGGGGTACAGGTCGTAATGACATAGCGCTTTCCCATGCGGTACAACCCCTGCGCCAGCTGGATATGGTATAGCGCAAGCTGCTGCCAGGTGGTGCCAATATTGAGGTCGTTGATTGCAAGGTTACTCACCACGTAGTCGGCGTACTTCATAACGTCATACCGGTTGGTGGACCACTTAGTGCTGCCAGTGAGCACGAACTGCGCGATGGTCGAACTAGAGATGCTGAAGTTCGCGCGATGCACCGTATTTGAAGTATCTATTCCTTTGTTGAACCAACCTGATAGCTCAATAGAAAGCGGCCCTGCTGTTGTTTTAGAAATGCCAGCTCCAAATCCGATACTGTCGCCAAGACACATAACGGAAGGAGTTTTGCGATCATTGGCAAGAATGAGGTGCGGAGTCGCCATGTGAAAAAGGTTGGTCGGACCAGATGTCGCAAGCGAGCTGTTGTCGCCCGTCTTGTCGGTACCGCTTGCCGCTGCGCTATCAGTCGAATAATTGAGGGCCTGGTACTGATACATGACTTGTACTTGAGGCGGGTTTACAGCTATCGGAGTGACCGCGCCAGTATCGACGTATGAGACAGTAACCGGATCAAGTAGTGTTGCCAGAAGCTGGGAATTGGCGATCGTGTTGGTCGTTCCGCGATAGACCTTCACTCCGGCTGCATACGAGTTGTTAGTCCATGTCAGACGTGCCGACTGGTTGCCGGAAGTCGGGGTAACTGTCACCGTCTGCGCTTGCGTTGGACCACTTTCAATTGCCCCCACCTGATCGATGGTGGTAATGAAGTAGTAGTATGCCTGCGCTACAGTAAGCGAGCCTCCAGCAACCAGGGAAACAGCTGGAGATGTTGGCGGCGCCGAGCATCTCTTGTAGATGCGCAACCAAAAATCAGTGTTCGCTGGTATACTCTGTCCGATAATGTCACTCAATAGCCCGTGCCCGAGAGCTGTGGTGTTTCCGGTATTCGCGTACTGTATGCCATAGCGGGATCCGTTGAAGGTGATGAGTATCGGGTTCTGCCCCGTGACGTATTCGAGCGATGCTGAAAATATCTCGGCGTTGTTCGGACATGTCTCCGCTCCGGCACTCGAGGTGTAGTACGGCTGGAACAGTATTCGCATATGCGAAATGGGACCGATAGTCGTGTACTTCCTGCGGCTCATGATCTGAGTTGAGGAGTGGTTTACCCAGCTTCCCGAAACATGAAACTTGCCCATGATGCCGAAACCTGGAAACGGGTCGTTGACAGCGGGTATAAGGTTCGGTATTGAGTTCATTGTTGCCGGTGCGTCTAATATTGACATATATTTTTATGTTATTACTAATACAGGCTGAGCGGTAACAGCTCCTGTAGCATCTCTTGTTAATAAAGGCTGCGTCACCGTGCTGGTCGGTCCTGATACAGGAACATACGTCACATGATACGCGTCAATTGCTCCCGGAAAAATCGCGGAAGCAGTATCAGTAGTAAATGTTCCCGTGGAGCCGTCTGGCCAGACGATGGAGGCACTGACAATTGTCTCATTCATATCGCGGGTGATAGTAGTTAATGCAAATGTCTGCGCGTAGGTCCATGAGGTCAGCGTTACCGCTGCAGCAGCAGAAATATTTGAAATGGTTACCGAAGCGCTGTTTTCTGAAAGCTGCCATAGGCTTGTTGTTGCATTCCATCGAAATGAAATTTCCCAAACCGCATTCATCGCAGAAGGTATGGTTGGAACTGTAGTACTTGTATCAAATGCATACAGGGTATCCCATGTGATTGCCCGTCCGCCAGTACTGTCTTGCGCCAATCGGAAAGTTAGTACCTGTCCGTCGACAGGAGTACCTGTTGGATTAGCAATCGCAATATCTGCAGAAAGCGCACCGACATCCGCAATCTCTGTCGTGTCAATATTGGGGGTGATCGATGTATCGAACGGATATAGGACAACTAACGGCTTCATTCTGCCAGTATCGGTATGAGAGACCTCCAAATACTGATTGAGCAAGTCCCCCCAAGTATCCTGATCTGCTCCGACTGATGGTAATCTGACCATAATAAAAAAAGATAGCTAATAACACAGAAATTATATCATATAAATATTGACGGTGCATATATGAGTACATTAAAAAATCACTGACGACCGTTGATAAATTATCAAGAATGTTTATGACAAAAAACATCAAGAATACAAAGACAAGGTACAGCTCCTTTAGCCTTGAAGCTGAAGAATACGAGAAAGGTAACTTTGAATACCAAAACACTGTAGACACAGTATTATCGGTAGCCCGCCGTGCAAAGGACATCTTTGAAAGTTCTGAACCTCAGGAAAAGAGAGCATTTTTGAACTACCTACTTCAGAACCCATCCGTACAGGACAAAAAGCTAACGTTTACAGTACGTTCTCCGTTCAATTTGGTGTTAGAGCTAACGAGTAGCCCAGTAGGGGGTGCCTATCGGGAATTGAACCCGAATCGAAGGTTCCACAAACCTCAGTGTTAACCATTACACCATAGGCACCATGTGGGTTCCGCCGCAGCGGAGCTTCAGTTATACCAGAAGCGCGTGTAAAAATCTAGATTAGAAGAACAGCAGTATAGATACAACAAATAGCACTGTTGCCGTAACCGCTGACCCGAGACACCAGATACACCATTGCTTAATCACCTGCTGCTGCACGCGCACTAGATAGAATGAAAAGGCAAAGCCTGCAGTACCAAGCAACAGCAAGGCCAGCTCGGCTATAAATGACCGCCCTCCGACTATAATGCACAGGATCAAAAAGAGCGCCGTGGCATAAAATACCATTCCCAATACAGTATTTGAGATGCCGTGCGTGGTAGCTTGAGGGCTAGTGATAACGGTCTCGCATGGGCTCTTGCGAGGGCACATGAGGGGCTTTTTTGCCTTCTGTTTGCGGTATATGTATAGCGCAATACAGAACCCAATAATCGCCGCAAACATTCCTATGGTTAAAATCATAGCCCTAGTATAGCATTGTTTTTAAAGGATTTTACTACACCATAACTCTTGACATTTAGCAAGTATTATGATATCATTTACTTAAATAAAACTTTAAATCACTTAATTAAAAAACATATGAAAAAGTTCCTGTTCCTTTCAATTATTGCAGTATTTAGTGCCGCTACAACAACATTTGCCCAAAATGACGCTATCCCGGTTGCACACAACGTTTTAAACGGCAAAGCAGTGGGTGAAGAATTCATCCCCTCTTCCTTTACCGTACCGGTAAATACAATGGACACCCTTGGAGTGATCGGCGATTACCGAATTGATCCGGCCACCGGAAAGCTCATTGGTACCGTTATCTATAAAAACGTTGCGAACCAATGGGTAAAAAAAATTAACGGCATCGCCTCTCCTTCTTACATTATCGTAAGATCATCTGACGATAGAAGGATCCGATTGGTATTTAAGCGTACTGGTTCACAATGGATAAGGATCGGCTCAATCAGCCGTGATCAAAACATTGCCGAGCTGATGAAGCATGATGGGACACTCACCATGCCCAGCAGCGATCCAGTAATGAATCGTACCGGCGGTAACTTTATTACAACGCTATAAAAAGCAAAAACTGAAATCCCCTTCTTTGATAAAGAAGGGGGTATTTTTATTCCTTGAAATACTTCTTGCCCTTGAGCTTGTCTGGCAGCAAGTCTTCATCGGTATACTTTTCATACCCTTCCCCATACCCAATATCTTTCATCAGCTTTGTCGGCGCATTTCTAATCTTTAAAGGAATCGGCAAGTTGCCCATCTTCTTTGCATCATCCATTGCCATGTTATACGCATTGTATGCCGCCTTGCTCTTGGGTGCCTTTGAAAGATATACAACGCCATGTGACAAGTTGATACCGCATTCCGGCATGCCAATAGTTTCAACCGCCCTGAATACTGCAGAGGCGACCAAGAGCGCGCTGGCGTCTTTCATGCCAATGTCTTCTGATGCGAAAATAACCATTCTGCGCGCAATAAACTTAGGGTCAGCGCCTGACTCCAGCATGCGCGAAAGATAATACAATGCAGCGTCCGGCTGCGAGGCGCGCATGCTTTTAATAAACGCTGAAATGGTGTTGTAATGCTCTTCCCCGCCCTTATCAAATCGCAGCCGCGTGTCTTGCAATGCCTGCGTTATCTTTTCAACCGTCACCGATCCATACAGCTTTCTTGTATTGTCTATCAGCGACAATGCCTGCCGTGCATCACCATTGGCAACCTGCGCGATATAGGCTTTTGCTTCTGCATCAATCTCGATGCCGGTACGATCAACGATCGTACCGATTTCTTCTTCGGACAATTCTTTCAAGGTAAAGACGCGGACGCGAGACAAGAGCGCAGAGATAACTTCAAAGCTCGGATTCTCCGTCGTTGCGCCAATCAGCGTCAATTGCCCGCTTTCGACATAGGGCAGCAGAAAATCCTGCTGCGCCTTGTTGAAGCGGTGTATCTCATCAAGAAAAAGAATCTTCGGCCCTTCCGTGAAGAGGGTCGTCTTTTCATTGATGATCTGGCGAATATCATCTTTTCCTGCCGACACGGCAGAAAGCTCATGATAGTCGGCATTCACCGCCTTGGCATAGATGCGCGCAAGCGTTGTCTTGCCGACGCCGGGCGGCCCCCAGAGAATAAAGGAAATAATATGCTTTCCTTCAATCGCTACGCGCAATGGTCCATTCGGGCCGACAACATGGTCTTGCCCGACGAATTCGTCGAGATTCTTTGGGCGTATTCGAGCTGCAAGCGGGTCGGTCTCCATACTTGCATCGTATCACTTTTTCCGGCTTACGCTACCGGCTCGTCAGCCATTTCCAGCTTGTATACAGACAGGAGAGCGTAGATAAAGCTGATGATCAGCGGGCCAATAACAAGGCCAACGGGACCCATAAGGGCAACGCCCCCCAAGACTGAGAACAGTACCAAAATTGGATGAATGGCGATCTGCTTGCCAACAACAAACGGATTTAGAATGTTATCAATTGTGCCGCTCAGGAATATTGCCCAGGCAGTGAAGCCGATAGCGGCGCCAACCTGATTGTTCAGGAAAAGATAGATAATAACTGGTACTGAAATAAGCGCAGTGCCGATATTTGGAATCAATGATGCAATAGCTGCGAACAATCCCCATAGCACAGCATGCGGCACGCCGAAGACAAAGAGGCCAACGCCGGTAACAAACCCCTGGGCAAGGCCGATAAGGAAATACCCCTTCACGATGCCGTTGATCGCCTTTTTCAATACGCCTATGATCTTGAGATTGCTCTCATCAGAGAGCGGACTCAGGCTTAATGCGTTTTCTCGCAGCATTGCGCCATCTTTCAGAAAATAGAACATGGTAAGCAGCATCAGGAAGAATGACGCAACAGTCGCAAGAGTGGTAGTGAAAACTACAGTAAGCTTAGACGACAAGCCGACAATGAATGCCTGCACCTTGCCGGCAATATCAAACGACATGCCCGGGAACCAGCGGTGCAGCCATACTGTAAGGTTGCTAATCGCCATATCAAGCGAGCCGTGCTGCGTCAGCCATGCGTACATTGACTGCGACTGCTTGATGATCACGATACCGATAAAGAATATTGGAATGCAAAGAATTGCTACAAAGCACAGGATGGTAAGAAATGACGAAAGACCAGCGCTCTTCACCCTTCGGTGCAGAAACTTATACAGAGGAAACAGCAGTATTGAAAAGACTCCTGCTAATACTATGGTGATAAGAAAAGGCCAGAACAGGATAAAGCCAAGCGCAAATGCCACGAACAGCAATGCGACAAAGAAGTACCGTTGTATAAATGATAATGATTTCATTGCATCAAGTATACCTATTCTTGGCCCAATGCGACAGCTGCCTGCGCCGCAGTGGTATCAAGCATGAAAAGATGGTTGTTGGGTGCCGTCTGATCAAGCGCATGGTGAAACGGGTACGGCAATTCTGAAACGCCGACATGGGCATCGCCTAAGCCATAGAAGAAGAGCACCTTTTCTATTGCCTCCCCTTCTGCCTCAAATATAAAGCCGCCTGGAAAGATAACCTGCTCAAGGTCTGCGCGCTTTGCGCGCACGTCAGTCGCCAGGTTGTTTCTGCCGAGAATAATAACAGGGTGCGTAACAGCCTTAGACTCTGGATGAAACTCAAAGGCAATAGCGGCATACTTTCTCATATGCTCGTCAGTATGCGCACGGTCTGGACTCTCAGGAGTGCCGTGCTCGCTATAGTATGCAATGTGCGCCAATACGCCCAGCCACCCATCTTCAAGCTGGTATACCGCATTCACCCCTCCCCATTCGTTGTGATTGAAAAAGCCCTGCACCTTTTTCAAAGGATCAATGCTAATTGCGCCAATAAGCTCGGCTGTGATTTCTTCAAGAGAAGCAACGGTACTAAACTGGATTGAAGAATGCACGATGCCTGCCTCTTCAGTACGAGGCCTGGTAAAGACGCCGATCTTGTCGCCCAAATCAATCAGACGAATGTCTTTCATGCCATCAGGGCCATCAATAATCTTTTCCTTTGTCTCGAAATTATAAAATGACGTACGGTACCCTTCAATCTTATGAATGCCTGGAAACGGCTCACTGAAATCAAGCGCTACGCCGCCAACGATCTTCTTATTCTGTATGCAGGTAAGAAAAGGGTCTTGCACATGGAGGAATGACAATTCCTTTGACTGCCATACGTCGTTTTCCTTTTTAAACTGATGCACGTATGACACTTCTGAGGTATATGCTTCAACGCGGCCCAGTAGACACAGCTCGCCATCCATTACGAATGGGCAGGGATTGTACACTGTCTCATCTTCCTTGATGCCCTTGAAGTTAAGAATGCATGAGCGAGGTGCAATGCCCTGCAAGGCCCTGCCTTCCAATAGCTCATAGCTCCAGGCTTCTGGGTGTGATTGATTAGTATCTAAAGGAAATGTCTTCATACATTATTTGTACCAAAGACTGAGGGAGAGGACAAGGGAAATAAAAAATCCAGGAACGTCAGTATCCTGGATTTAAAGTAAGGTGCCTCGACCTCGCGTCTTGGCGGTAGGTATGCCCTCGGGGAGAGGGCTCATGAGCTTTCAATTTTGATACTATCACTAACCAAAATAAAAACAACCACGATCGTGGTTGTTTTTATTTTGGTGCCCAGGAGAGGACTTGAACCTCCACACCCGAAAGTACTAGTACCTCATACTAGCGCGGCTACCGTTACGCCACCTGGGCTTAAATTTGTCAATACCTTGCCTGCTGCTCTATTTCTATCTCTAATGCCTTCTTGATTTTCAATCGTTTTCGAGACAGAGAAACAACGTCATGACTATAATACATTTTTTTAATTATTTCCAGAGATTCTTTCTTAGCATATTTAATGCTATACATTGGCACTCTTGAAGAGATACTGAAAGATCCTTTTACGCCTGACAACGCCGTGACTCTTTCTTGAATCCATTCAATATAAGCCCTACTAGCTGAAATAAATTCAGTATAAAACATGTGACTCGATTTCCATCGAGGATCCCAGTATGAATAAAAGCACCCATCTCCATCAAATGAACCGCGAAGAAAATCGAAGAAGTAATCATCGGGTACAGCAATTACTCCCATCGTTTTTGATTTTGCGGGAGTCAGTCCAATACTCACTAAAAATTCATAAAACAAGACACTTCCAATCTGTAATCTGTATGTACTGAATACATTTCCAACATATGACTTTCCTGGTTTTAAATTTATTCCTAAGCATTTATTAAAATTTTCAATCTGCTCAATATCTTTTGAGACTAAACTTATATGCCTTCTATCCTTCGACAGACTGCCATCACTCGCTATCAATCCAACCGCATACGCCAAATTAGCAGACCACTCTGTTGAGATAAGATGCTTTGGCTTTGGTCCTCTCTTCCCCATTTCTTAAGTATAGAAAATGAGGTATCAAGAATATCTGAAGAAAAAATAAAACCCCCATCAAGGGGGATTTTATTATTCTTCTGAAGCTTCTGCTTCCGTAACAGTTTCTGGAATCTCGAGCTTCTTTGAGCCCTTTCCGATTGAGACGATAGTTTTCATCTTTCGGCGGATTTCCTTTGCTGCCTTGTCTCGGATGTAGTACAGCTTTGAGCGACGAGTCTTTGCGCGCTTGGTAATCTCGATCTTGTCGATAGATGGGGAGAACAATGGGAAGATACGTTCTACGCCAACGTTGTTTGAGATCTTGCGTACAGTGAATGTAGCCTGAGGGTCAGTACCGTGCTTGCGCGCTAGTACAAGGCCTTCAAATGCCTGAAGACGATATTTTCCCTTATCTTCGATCTTTGACCACACGCGAACAGTATCACCTGACGTGAAGTCAATTGCCTTGCGGGTTTCGATATCGATTGGAGTAAATGCGATTGCCATATAGGTCAGCACTTTATCATAGGGATGCGTATTTTGCAAGAGCAGCCTCGAAGTCTGCTGGATATGGCGCTTCCACCGTTATTTCCTCCCCCAGAAGGCTCAAAAAGCTTATTTTGCGGGCATGCAGAGCTAAACGGGCAAATCCTAGCGCCAGCGGCTTAGACGGCGCATAGAGGCTGTCAGCCACAATAGGGCGCTGCAGGTACTTAAGATGTACGCGCAGCTGGTGCGTGCGGCCTGTTTTGGGGAAAAGGTGCATAAACGAGAACTGCTCGTTGTTTTCATCAACAAACTGCTCGACTGCCTGCCATTTGGTTACCGCTTCCCGAACATCCCCTCTCGTGCCTCGCCCTGCATGCCAGCGGCGAAAGTCACTAGCATTGCGACCAATTGCTTCATTAACAACGCCGTGCGTTTCCTTGAAATGCCCCCAGACAAAGGCATGATATTCCTTTTGTGTTTCCCTATCTTTAAACTGCGACTTCAGATGCTCAAACGACTCAGCAGTCTTGGCAATGATAAGGGCGCCGGAGGTGTCTTCGTCTAAGCGGTGCACAATGCCGGGGCGATCGACTCCTGCCATCGGCTCCCCAACCCCAGCAAGTGCTGGATACTGTTCCAATATCCAATCAACAAGCGTTGGCTTTGTGCTGCGGCCATCGCCATGCACCATCAAGCCAGCTGGCTTGTTAATAACCAGCACGTCGTCATTTTCGAATAAGATCGGGATTTCCATAGCCCTAGACTATACCAAAACATCCAATTCCGAAAGGCTTTCGATCTGCTTCCAGGCTAACGGTGCAAGCTCCTTGTTATTTCCCAGCACAATGCCTTTTGTCAGCTTAAATACTTCAGTATCATTCCCGCCATCAGCAACCGCAATAACTTCTGACAACTCATAGTCATTCTTTAAGCAGAATTCTGTAAGCAGCAGAACTTTTGCATCTCGCTCATCTCCCATAGTTTCTATATCAACCAGCTCATGAGACTCATTCCATACTGCCTTGTTGGTGCTAAACCATTCGCCAATGCCAAGACGAGCTGCAATAGCTTTCGCGATAACATCAACTGAACCGGACAGCAGAATCACCTGATACCCTTTTGCCTTTGCGGTATCAATAGCCGCCTGCGCTTCGGGGCGAAGCGCAATATCTTCTGCCATGGTCTCAATGTCATGCTTTGAGACAACGCCATTTTCCTTATAGGTTTTTATAAGTTCCAGCATCCAATCCTTGTATGCCAAGCCTCCTTCTTTGTATAGGCTGAATAGGCGCTGATCGTCTTCTGGCGTAATGCCAAGGCGCGTATTAAATGCCTCCCAGGTTGAATATTGGGTTAGCGTACCGTCGAGATCGAAACATATAAGCTTTTTATCCATAGATAAATTCTAGCATAGAAAAAGAGCCTCTCGGCTCTTTGTTTCTTACCCAACTTTGCGCATGGCACCCTGCTTAAGGGGCGGCAGTATTTCATACTGCTCTGCCTTTAGCACCTTCACTACCGAAGCAAATGCGTCGGAATCAAGACGAATGCCGTTATCAAGATACGCCTCAAGCTCTTTGATAGTGACAAAGGCGCAATCAACCATGTGTTCCCTATCAAATCCTTTTTCTTCCATTAAGTTCAGCAATGGTTCTTTGCGGTTTTTCTTTGCTATCTTTCATGCCGTATAGAATTATTTTTTTAATTTTAGCACATAAAGAAAAGCACCCAGATATACTCTGGGTGCTTTTCTTTATGTGCGCTCACTATTACACGATGCTAGGACCGCTTTTATTAATACGCCTGACAGAACATGGTTCCCTATCGTTGACCAGTGGAGGAAAGAAGATTTCTAAAAAATATAACCACAACCAGAGCTATAAAAAATCCAATCGAAAAACTCCACAATATTGGCAGCATTGAAGTAATCGCAATTGCTAAACAAAAAAATGAAATAGTTGGTGTTGCTATATACATTGAACCAAGCAACTTGGTAAGGTTTTGTCTTGAGATAGTTTGGTTGTAGTAAGCTCCGAACAATGCTGAAGTTGGAAAGGCTGACAGAATTGCAGTTATAAGCGGAGAGGTAAACTTTGAAATTATAACGATGATAGCAACATATAGTGCGCACATAACTATAAGAATTACAGGAGATGCTGTTGGTATCCCACTCGCAATAGTTTTCTGTAGTTTTTTATAGAACATCACACTTCCTGAAAGCCATGCTGCGATGTATACAACTATCGATACGGAAAAAGGTAATGCGGCTATGTGGTAGAGATATGCAATTATAGCCAGCAGCCCTAGAGATAGAGGGATTGT
>JAZKAB010000013.1:0-13134 GCA_040389365.1 Patescibacteria group bacterium | reverse complement strand
AATCTGATAAGATAGTGGAGCTCAAATCGAGCTTCTTTTTATGACACGATCACTCTCAAAAGGTCCTTACGTTGACCCAAAACTACTCAAGAAAATCGAAGGCAAGAACCCTATTCAAACTGGTTCTATTCGAACATGGTCACGCGACAGTCAGATTGCCCCAGAGATGGTTGGCTTCACTTTCGGAGTGCACAACGGCAAGCAGCACATCGACGTGCTGGTTACTGAAGACATGGTAGGGCACCGCTTGGGAGAATTTTCACTTACTCGCAAGTTTACCCGCCATGGTGGTAAGATGCAGAAGGATATCGACCAGAAGAAAAAAGAAGCTGAAATCACCGCTGCTAAGGCTGCAAAGTCTACTGGCGATGCTAAGAAGAAATAGTATTTACTTATATGAAAGCCTCACTATCAAATTACCGTCAATCACCCCGTAAGGTTCGCCTTATCACTGAAGCAGTTAAGGGAAAGCATGTTGCTGAAGCAAACGTGGTGCTTTCATACATGCCGAAGCGCGGCGCAGAGCCAATCCAGAAGCTTATCAACAGTGCCGCTGCGAATGCAGTAAATCTCGGCGCTACTGCTGAAAACCTGATGATCAAGAACATCACCGTAAACAAGGGATTCGTGATCAAGCGCTCAATGCCTCGCGCTATGGGAGTGGCAAAGCCAATTAACAAGCGCACAAGCCATGTCGACGTTGTGCTTGCAGAGGCTGTTCCAAAGGCGAAAAAAGTTAAAAATACTAAGAAATAATATATGTCTAAAGTAGTACACCCTTATGCACATCGCCTCGTTATCCTTCGTGATTGGAAATCACGCTGGTTCGCTACAAATAAGAATTACGTAGACAACCTTAAGGTTGACGTAACAATCCGCACATACCTTGAAAAGCGACTACGTGGCTACTATGTATCGACTGTTGATATCGAACGCGGTCAGAAGCAGGTTCGCGTTATTATCCGCACTTCTCGTCCTGGCATGGTTATCGGCCGCAACGGCGAAGGCGCTACAAAGCTTAAGCTAGACATCGACAAGCAGCTAAAGCGCGCAAAGCTTACAAGTTCTGACGACATCAAGCTGGAAATTGCTGAAGTATCTGCTCCAGAAGGGGATGCAAAGATCGTTGCATACATGATTGCAGAAGGTCTTGAAAAGCGTCTTCCATACCGTCGCGTAATGAAGCTGCTGATCGAAAAGGTGATGCAGGTTCGCGGCGTACAGGGTGCGAAGTTTTATATCGGCGGTCGCCTTGGCGGCGCTGAAATCTCTCGCTCAGAAGTGCTGAAGCGAGGTTCAATCCCACTTCAGACATTCCGTGCTGACATCGACTACGCGCGCGAGACAGCTCGTCTTGCATACGGCGGTATCGGTATCAAGGTATGGATCTATAAGGGTCAGGTCTTCGAAGAAAAGAAATAAGAGTTACCATTATGTTATTCCCGAAAAAAGTAAAATTTAGAAAGTGGCAAAAGAAACGTACTGATATGAGTAACCGTGTTGAAACACGCGGCACGACTATCTCGTTCGGCTCGTTCGCATTGAAGACTGAGCAGATGGGTCGGGTTACCTCAAACCAGATCGAGGCAGCCCGCAAGGCAGCAAGCCGCCACCTGACAAAGGTTGGCCGCATGTGGATCCGCATCTTTCCTGACCGACCATTTACCGAGAAGGCTGCACAGCAGCCGATGGGTAAGGGTAAGGGAGAATTGCAGGGATACCATGTTGAGATCTTGCCAGGCCGCATCATTTTTGAGGTGGACGGCGTAGACGCTACAATTGCCCGCGAAGCACTTCGCAAGGCTGGTACTAAATTGCCTGTTAAAACTCGCATCATCGAACGCGCATAGACAAATCGTAAAAAATAAGTAAGATACAATCACTATTATGGAATCAATCACAACTACAACTAAAAAGACCCTCAAGGGAACTGTCGTGTCAGACAAGATGGACAAGACGGCTGTTGTAGCTGTTACCCGTTTTGTGAAGCACTCAAAGTACAAGAAGTACTTCAAGATCACCAAGAAGTTCAAGGCGCATGACGAGAACAACGCAGTGAAGATCGGGGACAAGGTAGCGATCGTCGAGACACGCCCTATTTCAAAAGACAAGCGTTTTGCCATCGTGCAGGGTTAATATATGTTACAAGCAGGAACAAGAGTAAAAATTACAGATAATGCCGGAGGTAAGGAAGGAGTAATCTTCAAGGTACTTGGCGGTTCACGCCGACGCTATGCCTCTATTGGAGACCTCGTAGTACTTTCAGTTAAGGTAGCTGAGCCTCGAAAGGCGATCAAGAAGAAAGATGTTGTATATGGCGTAGTCGTTCGTCAGACTAACGCATTCCGCCGCAAGGATGGCTCATACATTCGCTTTGATGACAACGCAGTTGTTATCGTTGAAAAGACAAAGAAGGAGCCTAAGGCTGGTCGCGTATTCGGTCCGATCCCTCGCGAGCTTGCAGAGCGCGGTTATCAGAAAATCATTTCTCTTGCACCAGAAGTGCTCTAATTTAAATACACGTATATGAAACTAAAAAAAGGAGACAATGTAATAGTGATTGCCGGAAAGAGCAAGGGTCAGACTGGAAAGATTGGCGCTGTATTCAATGCAACAGGACGCGTTATCGTTGACGGCGTAAACAAGACCAAGCGACACGTTAAGCCTCGCTCAAAGACTGAGAAGGGAACAACTGTTGAAAAGGAAGCAGCAATGCACGCATCAAATGTGATGCTTATTGATTCAAAGACCAGCAAGCCAACCCGTATCGGCAAGAAGTCAGTCGATGGCAAGAACGTTCGCATTGCCAAGAAAAGCGGCCTAGAGATTAAATAACCTATATGCAATTAACTAAAGCAAAACAAGAGAATACAATGACTGCGCTATCGCAGTTCGGATACAAGAACAAGCTTGCTGCTCCTCGTCTTTTGAAGATCGTGGTTTCAAGCGGCACTGGCTCAGGCATGAAGAAGGATCGCGAGAAGAACAACACAGTTGCTGACCGTCTTGCCAAGATCACTGGCCAGAAGCCTTCGCTTCGCGTAGCAAAGCAGTCTGTTGCAAGCTTCAAGACTCGCGAGGGAGATCCCGTTGGATTGACCGTTACGCTTCGCGGCGCGCGCATGCTGCACTTCCTGGACAAGATGATTCACATTGCCTTTCCTCGAACGAAAGACTTCCGTGGTCTTGACCGAAAGGCAGTAGATAGCATGGGAAACATGACGCTTGGTATCAAGGAGCACACTATCTTCCCTGAAACAGCCGATGAAGACCTGCGCGATGTCTTCGGTCTTGCGATCACCCTCGTGTCATCTGCAAAGACAAAAGAAGAAGCAACAGCCTTTTACGAATATCTCGGCATTCCATTCAAAAAGTAATATCAAAATATTTTTTACTAATAAAAACCTCTGAATTTATACACAGAGGTTTTTTTATATTGACATGTTATAATGCTTGCACATGTACGCTGTTATAAGAAAACATAAAACCTTCTTGCTCTCAATTGGCTTTCTCGCAGTGTTTTCCTTCGGCGTTTCGTATGCGACACCTCCTGGAACGAAGTATGCGGCAGGGGAGACGCTTGATCCTGGCTGTACGCCCGGCTCCTCGAACTGTTCTGTGCTCATCGCATCAGGCGGTTCTTCACAATGGGATGATGTTACGAATGGTATCAATTATGCTGGAGGGAGAGTGGGGATTGGGACGACGACACCGCAGAGTGCGTTGGATGTGAATGGGGAGATACGTGCAGGAAACATTAGTATAACTGGAACCGGAGGGACGGTAACCATTGCTGCGCCTTCAAACCTTAGTGCTGTCATTACGCCGGTTAATGATACAAGTGGGTATTACAATGACGGCGATAACCATAATTATCGCGTATACAGTTACAAGATGGTCGCTAATGTCCGTATTTATTCTGCATCATATACAACATTATCAGCTGACCTTGTTGATAATAATCAACATACGAACGGCGTTAGCTATTATGTCACCCTGACATGGGACGCAGTACCTGGTGCAGACGGCTACCGTGTGCTGGCGAATGGAGACAAGGACTATTATTGGGATCCAGGCTACGTGCAAGGGTTTGATACTTCAACAAATTCACTTGTAGATGATGCATACAACAATGTTGCGTTCTCAGGTTTGATGACGACAGTTACGCCTACGTCTGCAGTACATTATACGAATACAAACACTATCAATGGAAGCGTAGCTACTGTCGGCAGCCTTTCCATATCCGGAGGAAGCATAACCGTTTCAGGAGGAGATCTAACCGTCTCAGGCATGTCAACGCTAAGCGGCGTTACCAACTTGGCAGACAACCTTATAGCGTCAGGCACGTTTGGCGCAGGCACTAATGCTCCCAGTCTTGGCGCAGGCACTCGCATGATGTGGCTGCCGAAGAAAGGTGCCTTTCGGGCGGGATTTATTCCCAGTTATCAAAATTTATCCGATGGCTCCATAACTCCCGGCACCCAATGGGATGACGCGCGTGTTGGTGAAAATTCCGTAGCATTTGGATATGCCGGAGTTGCTTCTGGTTACGGCGCGGTTACGTTTGGCAATGGAATTGCTTCTGGGAATTTCTCGCTTGCTTTTGGTGCTGGCGGAATTGCTTCTGGTGAGGCTGCGATTACATTTGGCAATGGTGGAGCAGTAGCTTCAGGTGATGGAGCAATAGCATTCAAGAATGCTATTGCCAGCGGGTATGGATCCCTAGCTTTTTCCACTAACAGTATTGCCGTAGGGGCAGAATCGCAAGCGATTGGAACTGGAAGCAGGACTGAAGGCTATAGTTCAACTACTTTAGGGCAAAGTACTATCGCAAAAACTCTTGATTCTGCAGCGTTCGGTGCCTATAACATTGGAGCGACAGGTATAGACAGCCAGTCGGCATCTAGATGGTTTGGTTCTGACCCTATTCTAGAAATTGGTAACGGAGGAGACGGAACGTACGGCTCTCCAAATGGCAGGCACAACGCCCTCACTATCCTCAAGAACGGTAATGTCGGCATCACCGCGGCAGCTCCCGCATATCTCCTGACCGTCGGCGACAGTACAGTACCTGACGGCATTATTGGGCATTTCGAAACTGCATCAGGCACGTGTGATATTGATCCATCTGTAACAGGGGGCCTTTCATGTACTTCTGACATGAATGCAAAGAAAAACATCAACCTTTTGTCTGACAATTCAGCATGGTCGTTTACTGCCAATATCACTCCTGCTAACAATTCCGCTGTCGTAAAGATATTGGCCTTAAAGCCGGTACAGTATAATTTCAACTCAGAAAATGACTCGGAGCTGAAACATACCGGCTTCATCGCGCAGGAAGTTGAGCAGGTATTTCCCGAGCTTGTGACTACAAACAGCCAGGGCAAGAAGGCTGTCAACTATGTCGGACTGCTTCCTTACGCCATTCAGGCGATTCAGGACATGAACCTTACGATGAAGTCATTGCCGACATTCAGCGACCCTACCTTGGCGCAAAAGGCTGCTGACTTCTTGCGTGGAATCGCGATCGATAATACTGCTCGCGTTGATACTGTTGAGGCAAACAAGATTTGTCTCCAAGGAGTATGTCTGACAAAAGAAGACTTCCAGCGAGTACTCAACAGCGCGGAGTCTGGCAGCAATGGGGGAGGAAGTACTGTAGTTCCTGTTCCGTCAGAACAGTCACAAAGCCAGAGTCCTCAGGTGTCTGCCGAAGAGGTATCCGCACCTGAAGCGCCTGTATCTCAGCAATCGGATATTCCTGTAGTTCCTGAAGCAGCCTCTGTACCAGAGGCTGCTTCAGAATAGACTTACGTCTAAACGATGCTTATTCTGGCAGAAACTTCGAGCTGTTTCTTCTTTGAATCTTTTCATCACTTTTTCATACAGTTCAAGCCTGACAACACCAAGTTGCGCAACGGTCATATCTGAAGCGGACTCTATTGGTTGATTCTTCATTAGCCATAGTATAAAAGGAGGTACTTCCAACAATAAGTAAAAAAAAGCTTCCCCCCTTGTCTCGATGTTTTCTTTATGGTCATAAAAGACCAGGAATGGGGAAAGGGTTGACCAAACCATCCTTATTTGCTATTATCCGTGGGTTCTTGATGAATCCGTACTTTTCTCTTTGCTGAGTGCAAACACCCACTAAAGAAACAATTACGCGATATTCTCTTGAATATTCCAATCTATGGCAAAAACATCAACCATCGCGCGCTCTCAAAAGACGCCAAAATTCAGCACTCGTCAGGTAAACCGCTGCTTCCGCTGCGGACGTCGTCACGGCTACATGCGTGACTTCGGACTTTGTCGTATCTGTTTCCGTGAACTTGCAAATGAAGGCATGATTCCGGGTATCCGTAAGTCTTCATGGTAATCTAAACTATTTATATGGATCCAATCTCAAACATGCTAATCTCAATGAAAAATGCCTCAATGGTTTCGAAAGAAACAGTTGTTGTGCCTTTTTCAAAGCTTAAGTACGCCATTGCGCAGTGCTTGAAAGAACACGGCTTCATTGCAGAAGCTTCTAAGAAGACAGAAAAGAACGACCGCGCAGTGCTTGAAATCAAGCTTGCATATACTGCTGACGGTGCAAAGATTCATGATCTAAAGCGCATGTCTAAGCAGTCTCGCCGCATGTACAGCGGAGTGAAGGAGCTTCACTCAATCAAAAACGGGCACGGCATTTCTGTGCTTTCGACTCCCAAGGGAATCTTGAGCGACAAGCAGGCTCGCAAGGAACAGGTCGGCGGAGAAGTATTATTCACAATGTGGTAAAAATATATGAGCCGAGTAGGAAAACAACAACTGGTAATCCCAGCTAATACAGAAGTAACATACACAGAGGGAATCTTGCGCGTGAAGGGACCTCTTGGAACGCTTGAAAAGCCTTTCAAGGACGTAGTAACAATCAACATTGCCGATGGGCTTGTAACATTCGCTCAGAAGGGAAATGATCCTTTTGCCCGCGCTATCTGGGGAACATACGCTTCGCACGTGAAGAACATGATCGCTGGCGTAAACGCTCCATACACGAAGAAGCTTGTCCTGGAAGGAGTTGGCTTCAAGAGCGAAGTAAAAGGCACAGAGCTGCACCTAGCGCTTGGCTTCTCTCATCCTGTTGTGGTAAAAATTCCAGAAGGAATCACTGTTACTGCTGAAAAGAACAACGTAACGATGTCTGGCATCAACAAGGAGTCAGTAGGTCAGTTTGCCGCATCAGTGCGCGCAATGAAAAAGCCAGAGCCGTACAAAGGCAAGGGCTTCCATTACGATACAGAAGTTGTTCGTCGCAAGGCCGGCAAGAAGAGCGCATAATCGAGTTAATATATGTCTAAACAAACACCACTACAAAAGAAACTTCGCATCAAGCGCAAAATCCGTGCTACTATCTCTGGTACAGACGCGCGCCCTCGCCTTTCTGTATTTCGCTCAAACAACTACATGTACGCCCAGCTTATCGATGACGTTCAGGCAGTTACGCTTGCAGCGGCAACTGACATGAAAGCTAAGGGTACAAAGATGGAGGGAGCAGTAGCAGCAGGCAAGGAGCTTGCAGCGCAAGCTAAGGCAAAGGGCATCACTGCAGCAGTATTTGACCGAAACGGCTTCAAGTATGCTGGACGCATCAAGGCATTCGCCGATGCTGCCCGCGAAGGAGGACTGCAATTTTAATCTTCGATTACGTATATGACTACACCAACTACACCAACAACTACATCACGACCATACTCTAACAACCGCAACACTGCAGGCGCTGGAGGACAGGGAGGAGACCGTCGTCCACGTCGCGACAATAAGGCATTTGCTGATCGCGTGAAGGACGTAGACCAGAAGATCCTAAGCATCCGACGCGTTACTCGCGTGGTTGCAGGCGGACGCCGCATGAGCTTCGCTGTTTCTATGATCATCGGCGACAAGAAGGGCGTTGTTGGGCTTGGTACAGGAAAGGGCAACGACACTGCATTGGCCATTGCCAAGGCACTGAAGGATGCAAAGAAGAATGCCATCAAGATCAAGATGACTGACAAGCACTCTATCCCGTATGGCGTAGACGCAAAGTACACGTCTTCAAAGGTGCTTATCTTCCCGAACGGAGGAAAGGGGCTTGTAGCAGGTGCGGCAATTCGAGATATGGCAGTTATTGCCGGCCTTAAGGATATCTCTGCAAAGATCGTATCAGGCAGCAAGAACAAGCTGAACACTGCTCGCGCAACAATGAAGGCATTTTCAACAATCGGTACGAAGTACGTATTCGGCGCAAAGCCAGAAGCGACAGAAGAAAAGCCTGCAGAAGCAGCGCCAGTAACCAAGCAATAATTTTATGAATCTACTACAACGAACAACAGCAAATAAAAAGGCAAAGACCGTTGGTCGCGGATCAAAGCGCGGAAAGACTTCAGGTCGCGGTACTAAGGGTCAGGCATCTCGTGCTGGCAACAAGAAGCGCCCAGAACTTCGAGATCGCATCAAGAAGCTTCCTAAGCTGCGAGGACGCGGAAAGAACATGAACAAGGCGTTCCGCATCAAGCCGTCTCCAGTGAACGTAGGAATGATTGCCAAGGCATTCGAAGCAGCAGCGACAATCAGCCCGACAACACTGTTCGAGAAAGGCCTTATCCGCCGCGTTGGCGGAAAGCTTCCAGCTATCAAGGTGCTTGCAGGAGGGGAGATCTCATTTGCAGTATCAGTCTACGACTGCGAAGTATCTCCAGCAGCCAAGGCAAAGATCGAGGCAGCAGGTGGTACAATAAACGGGTAACAACTCATGAACACATTTTTCAAAAAGCTACAAACAATCTTTATCGATCCTTCAATCCGAAACAGATTGCTTTTTGTTATTGCAATGCTCGCAGTATTCCGCCTGCTTTCAACTATCCCAGTTCCTGGCGTTGATACGTCAGCGCTTGCCAAGGCATTTACCGACAATCAGTTCCTAAGCCTGTTCAATGTAGTATCAGGGGGCGGGCTTTCAACCTTCTCTATCGTTATGCTTGGCGTATCGCCATTCATCACCGCTTCTATCATCATGCAGCTTATCGGCATGATGGTGCCTTCAATGAAGGAGCTTATGCAGGAAAGCGGCGAGATTGGCCGACGCAAGTTCAACCAATACACTCGTCTTTTGACTTTGCCTATCAGCTTTCTTCAGGGCTTTGCATTCATCAAGTACCTGCAGTCTCAGGGAGCGATCGGCGCATTGCCGCTCCAGAGCCTTATTTTTAACATTCTTATCATCACTGCAGGCTCAATGCTCTTGCTATGGATCGGCGAGCTCATTACAGAATTCGGCGTTGGGAATGGCGTTTCAATGATTATCCTGGCAGGTATCGTCGCGCAGCTTCCTGCAAAGATCTCTCAGTTCCTCTTTACGTTTACTATCGACCAGCTGCCTGTTGTATTGATTTTCCTAGCAGTTAGCCTTTTGGTTGTTGCAGGCGTCGTATATATCTA
This sequence comes from Patescibacteria group bacterium, assembly GCA_040389365.1. Lineage (GTDB taxonomy): Bacteria > Patescibacteriota > Minisyncoccia > Phycocordibacterales > UBA9973 > UBA4124. The sequence continues at coordinate 3,678 of JAZKAB010000013.1, read as the reverse complement.
TGAGGCAGAACGCCCTATCAAGATCACGTATGCTCGTCAGGTGCGCGGCGTGCGCGGCTTTGGCGGCGAAGACACCTACTTGCCGCTTCGCCTGACTCAGGCTGGCGTTATCCCAATCATCTTCGCGTCTTCATTCCTTTTATTCCCGCAGTTCTTCATTAGCATGTTCCAGACTTCGTCTCACGCATGGCTCGTATCAGTCTCATCATTCTTGCAGGCATTCCTTTCAAGCACATGGTGGTATGCGGCAGTATACTTCTTCCTTGTTGTATTCTTTACGTACTTTTACACTGCTGTTACCTTCGATCCTGCGCAGATTGCAGAAAACTTGCAGAAGAATGGCGCATTCATTCCAGGCACTCGCCCAGGAGACGCAACCAACAGCTATATCGGCTCTGTCGTTACCCGCATCACGCTGGTTGGATCGCTCTTCCTCGGTATTATCGCCGTATTGCCGCTGATCGTACGCAGTACGACCGGCATCACTGCCTTCGCAGTTGGCGGCACGTCGCTCTTGATCACGGTCTCGGTTATCATTGACCTTATCCGTCGCGTTGATGCTCAGGTTGAAATGCAGGAATACTAGCTAAAAAGGATGACAATGTCATCCTTTTTGTTTATTTGGTATACTTATCCCATCATGCATCCTGTCTATCTATTTATCGGCCAGTCTGGCGCAGGCAAGGGCACGCAAGTTGCCTTGCTAAAAGAGCGGTTGCTCAAGCATAACCCTGATACCTCATTTTTCGCCATTGAAACTGGGGAGAAGTTCAGAAGCTTTATCGAAGGCTCAAGCTACACGGCTGGATTAACCAGAGAGGCTATGGCGCATGGCATATTGCCGCCGCCATTCCTTGCAGTGCAGATGTGGGCAGAGGAGCTGATGCGGCACTATGACGGCACGAGCACGGTTATTCTCGACGGCACGCCTCGCGTTGCCGCTGAGGTGCCACTATTGCTCTCTGCAGCTGCCTTCTATGGCTGGAGCTTGCAGGTTATACATCTTGCGGTGTCTGACGAATGGTCGCTTGAGCGCATTGCCGGCCGCGGCAGGGCAGATGATGCCGTAGCGCATGCTGTTGCAGGGCGCATTGCCTGGTATCACGAAAGCGTTGAGCCAGCGCTTGAGCTGTTGAAAGAAAGTACATTGGTGCAGTTTCATGACATTCACGGGGAGAAGAGCATACCAGAGGTACACGAGGAAATCTGTACGGCAGTAGGGATAGCGTAATGATTATTATAAAGACGGAAAGTGAAATAGCTCGATTGAAAAAAGGAGGTCCGATACTCGCTCGCATTTTGCAGCAGGTTGCCAAGGAAGTTAGGGCAGGCATAACGACAGGGGAACTGAATGACATCGCGCACACGCTCATTGTTGAAGCTGGCTGCACGCCGGCATTTTTGAACTACAAGCCAGAAGGCGCAGACCGCCCGTATCCTGCTAGTCTTATAACCTCAGTTAACAGCGAGGTGGTGCACGGCATTCCCGGGGACAGGGTCTTGAAAGAGGGCGATACTATTGCCCTCGACCTTGGCCTTAATTACGAAGGCGTCTATCTTGATCATGCTATAACTGTGCCTGTTGGCGAGATTGGCTCAAAGGACAAGCAGCTCCTGAGTATTACGAAATCAGCCCTGGAAGAGGGCATAGCGGCCATTGTGCCCGGAAGTACCGTCGGAGACATTGGGTATGCCATAGAGGCGTTTGTGAAGCCATACAGGCTGGGCATTGTCAGAGGGCTGTCAGGCCACGGAGTTGGCCGGGAAATCCATGAAGACCCGTATGTGCCCAACTATGGCAAGAAGGGCAAGGGCGACAAGCTGGTGCCAGGCATGGTTATTGCTATCGAGCCCATGCTCACCCGTGGCGCGGAAGAGGTTATACAGATGAAAGACGGGTATACGCTGAAGACTATTGATAACTCGAGATCGGCACACTTTGAGCATACGGTACTTATTAACGAAGAAGGGTATCCCGAAATATTAACTATTTAACACTATGACAGAAAGAATACACTCAAACCATTTCAATAGCCCAGAGCACTCATCTTCTCAAGAGCGCCAGTTTAGCCAGGAATCAATACGTGAAGATTTAGCAAAATTTAACCTTGCAGGTAAAGAGTTAAAAATTAATACCAAGACTGTTAGCGTAGAGGGCTTAGTAAAAGTTCTTTATGAACAACAAGGAGTCAATCCAGATACTCAGCAGGAAAAAGAGGTTAACGATGCAATTGTATACATGAAGCAGTTTCCTTCAGCGGCATCAGAGCAATGGATGCCATGGGAAATTAAGCAAGAATTATTGAAATATAATTTACCAAATGACATATTCAATTATGCGGCAAGAGCAATTTCAGCTACGGCTCCCGCGAAGGGGGGAGAAAGGTTTCCAGAGCAGCAGACTGATGCTCTCAAGACGTCGCATGCCGAAACATTAGAAGGCACTACCATTACCATGGAAGACATGCTTGCTAATCCCGCACTTATTCATGTTGTTGGCGGTACGTATAGAGGTAATGGAATATGGAAACTATTTCAGGGAGGCGTAGATAAGACCTCTTCTAGTACTGATAATGTACTAGGCATTGCAATGCCTGATTTGGGCGGAATGTCACTAGAGAGAGATCAAGAACTGTTTGGAGACGGAACTCCTTTTCGAGCACAGCCTGTTACTTTTAGGTTCCCGCAAGGTGAGGGGTATGGTTTCGTATATCCCAAATATGATGACTTGGATAGGCTAGGCTTCGGCACTTTTTTTGTTATTGTTCCCGAAGACCAGCATGAAACAGCAAATTTTATAAAAAATAACCCCGATATTTTAGTAAGATTATTTCAGGAAAAACTACACACGGGTAACGACGGCAGAGAGTTGGATGAGAGCGCTAAATGGGGGAGAAAATTAGAATTAAGAAACAAAAACTTTATAGCAATTGAATAATAAAAAACCGCTTAGAGGCTCGGCCTCTAAGCGGTTTTTTATTATTTGTTTACAGTATCAAATACTCGCTTGAATGTTTCAGGGTTAGTGTGCGCTAGGTCTGAAAGGATTTTGCGGTCGATCTCGACATTAGCCTTGTGGAGCTTGTCGATGAACTTAGAGTAGGTAAGGCCAAGGGTGCGAACTGCAGCATTGATCTGAACCTGCCACATGCGACGCTTGTCGCTCTTCTTATCGCGGCGGTGAGCAAAGGCGTAGGTACCGGCGTGAGCAATGGCATCCTTAGCCATTCGCTCTTTGGTGCTGCGTCCAAAACGGTAGCCCTTAACTTGTGCTAGGACGTTCTTTCGGCGCTTATTTGCTATGGTTCCTCGTTTTACGCGTGTCATGGTAGTAGATTATTAGTAGTTAAATATAAGTATTATCGGTGCGGGATGAACTGCGCAATGTCTTTTGCAGTCATAGCGAATTCCTGACCCTTCTTGCCAGCCAGCTGCTTGGTGCGAGACTGCTTAGCGTTAAAGTGGTTAAAACCCGGCGTTCGGCCGATAATTTTGCCTGTTTTCGTTAATTTAAGGCGTTTTGTGTATGATTTGTTGGTTTTTGTAGCCATAAATGTGTATTATTTTGCACTTTTGTCTCGCTCGATCACAATGGCAAGGCCTTTGGGAGAGCGTTTATGCGGCTCTGCAATCTTATAGTGTTCTGTCACAAAATGCAAGACCCGGTCAAGTCTTTCT
>JAZKAB010000012.1:0-32285 GCA_040389365.1 Patescibacteria group bacterium | reverse complement strand
CACAATCCTGGAGGATTGGATGAGTGGTTTAAATCAACGGTTTACTAAACCGTCGGCTCGTAAAAAGGCCCGTGAGTTCGAATCTCACATCCTCCGCTGCTTTTTGAACCTTATTTCCCAATGCTAATTTTCGGCACAGGAAGTGAGATTCGAACTTATTCACTATTCTGCTAGAATGATTACATGAATGAAGGCGCTCCGAAACCACCAGAAAACTTACCTGAAAGAAATCAGGCATCTTCTTTCGAGACGGCAAAAGGCAGCGAGTATCGATATCTTGAAGATGGAAGAACGCAGCGTTTTAAAAAAGTTGAGAATAAAGAATATGATCCACAGGATGTCATGGTGTTTATTCCAGACTGGCAAACCCTTGAAGCGAAAGCGTCCCCACAAAATCTAGCTGCACTGGGCGGTAGTGAAAATGAATACCAGCAGATATTGTTGAAGTATGCACAAGAAATGAAGGTGTATGTAGTTGACGAGAATTTTAATAAAATAAATTCAAACCAAGAAGCAGCTTCAGTGGAAAACACTTTTATCGCATTGTGTAAAACTAGTGACAGTGCCCCAGATTATGTAATACCTGTATCTATTATCCCGAAGGAAAATTATCAACCCTACGATACAACAAAGTATCTCGATGAAACTTCAGGCGAATGGAAAAGAGAACAACATATAGGAAATAAGATCGTTAAGATAAATTACGATTAATCTAACTTGGGTACATAGAACAGCTCATTGTCCCCATACCACGTTCTAACAGCCTCAACAGTCCGCCGCAACTATTTAACCCTTGCTTTACAGAGCTCATTTTGCACACAGGAAGTGAGATTCGAACTTTTGCATAAAAATAAGCCGTTACAATACCTTGTATTGTAACGGCTTATGAAGTTTTATATTTAACGAGTACCCCCATACCACCTCTGTTAGCTTGTACCCTTCGGTATTAAAGTAACGCTTTGTCCTTTCTGAAAGATGAAAACTATCTTTTCGATAAATATCTGCACTCGAAAGACACATAAAAAATAGCAGCGAAGGACAGCAAAGGATGCCGAGTGCTATCGCTGTAGCAACCCAACCCGCTTTCATTGGTAACGGCTTTGAGGTAAAAGAATACTGAACCTTAAATCCATCTATTAATAGAATAATAACTACCAATGCAGCTGCGATTAAACTGTTGATTTTAACGTAAGACAAAAATTGCCCTACATCGGAATTTAGAATTTTGGCAACTAATATTGCACAAGTTAAAAGAGCGGTTATTAAAGCTCCCCGAGCATCCCTAATGAAAAGGTAACACTGATACAGGCGTTGTTTTCTTGTTTTCATTTTTAAACAATTTGATTTAATGACAAAATACAACATTTCATGATATTTGTAAATACTTTGTTTTTAACTCAATTTTGGAACATAGATTAGCTCATTCTCCTCATACCATGTTCTAACAGCCTCAACAGTCCGCCGCTGCTACTTTTTAAGTATTATTACTTTGGGTTTCGGGTTACAATTACGAAAGTAAAATGGAACTCCATAAGAAAAATATCAACTTCATACAGGAACTCCTTGAAACCAATCGTATCTTAGACGGTAAGAATTTTAGCGTTACCTATTTCAACAGTGGAGGAGGAACTCACCTGTACCTGATAGAAGCAGAAGGTACTAAGTATCTCGCGCGCATTAACTTCTACGAACCGAAAAACGAATGGGGCATACGAGAACAGGAGTACAAGGTTCTGAAATTGCTCGAACCCCTTTCTATCGCTCCGAAGGTATATTATCTCTCGATAAAAAATGAACTGGGACAACAACTTACCATTGTCGACTATATCGAAGGGCAACCATTAGATACTATTTCTGATAGCCATGTAATAAGTTTGTCTGACACACTCAAGAAACTTCATACCAACACTCCATTTGATAAATCAGGAGACACCTTGCCGCCGACTGACGACCTTCCATACGAGTGCGGTATTTTCGATGAGTTTGGAAACGGAGAAGACAAGCGGATTGAGAAGTACGAACTTGCGGGTATCGATGAGGTGACTCCACACTATAACCGGATAAAAAATAATCTAGGTGAATGGTTCAATGGTTTGGAAATATTCGAAGATTGTACGAAGTTCTGTCTTTGCCATGCCGACCTGAAAAGTGAAAATATTCTCGATCAAAACGGAAGGGCTGTTCTGATTGACTGGGAGTGTGCAGGTTCTGACATCCCCGAAACGGATATAGGAAGACTGTTCTCCGGGTGTCAGTTTACAAAAGAGCAGGAAACATTGTTCCTTAAACATTACTATAATGGCAATGTCGAAGAGATTTCTTTACAGAGAATACATGCAGTAAAGACAGTTTTGGACTTCTTCCGTATCATTGAAGACTTTATCCTGTTGAGACGAAAAGAGTGGAATCCTAATGAAATGATTCTTGAATTACAGAAATTTGAGAAGAATTTAGGTTAAAAAAGGTTCCAACATCCTGCCACAGCGCCCGCAGCTACTTTTCCTGCAAAGAAATAATAAATGCTAGAATCAATGCATGAAAGAAACCCTTGCCGTCATAGCCGCAACCCTTGCATTCGTTGGAAATATCTCGTACCTAAAAGATGTTTTAAAAGAAAAAGTTTATCCGCATCCCTACACCTGGTTTATTTGGTCTATTGTTTCGATGACGACATTTTTTGGAGGCATTGCAAAAGGGGCAGGCATCGGAGCGCTTCCCACGGGTGTTGCAGAAGGATTTACTATTATTATCTTTCTCTTCTCGCTTAAGTACTTGTTCTACGGCAAGGCTAGCAATATTCGCAAGATTGATAACTACTTTCTTGCAATAGCCCTTATCGGACTGATTCCCTGGGCACTGACAAAAGACCCGACGATATCGGTAGTTATTGTAGTACTCATTGATATCGTCGCCTTCGTGCCGACGCTCCGTAAAACATGGCGTCAGCCGCAGACCGAACGGCCGCTTCTCTATGAGATGAATGTAGCACGACATATCCTGACGCTCTTTTCGCTGAATGCGTATAATATTGCGACAACCTTTCATTCAATCGCCATGATTTGTACCAATACACTTATGGCATATTTCATATGCCGCAAGAAGTGATACAATAAAGGTTATGACATATAACATCCATTCTATCATCGTACATTTTCCCGTAGCCATGCTTTTCGTATATTCTGTGGTGAAGATTCTCCCTCTACAGAAATGGTTTCCCTCAGTTGCCTGGAAAGATATTGAACGAGCACTGCTTGTAGTCGGCGTACTTGGCGCATGTGCTGCTCTGATAACAGGAGAGACAGCAGAGCATCTCGTTCGTCCAAATCATCAACTAGTTGAGGCGCATTCAACATTTGCAACAATTGCAACGTACGTCTACGGCGCTTTGCTTGCCGGAGAACTTGCCTCAATTATCAATAGCAAGAAGTATGTATATGGGAAAAGTTGGCAATGGATATCAACAATTCTTCTACTTGTCGAAAGAGTATTTTGTAACAAAGTATTCTCAGTTATTCTTGCGATTGCAGGGTTCGTCGCTATTTCAGTTACTGGCATGCTTGGCGGAATTATTGCGTACGGACTCACTGCTGACCCGATCGCGCCGCTTTTGTTGAAGGTGCTAGGAATAGCTCTTGGTTAAAAAGGTTCCAGCATCCTGTTTCCTAGCATTAAAAATACACGAGCGATCGTGTATTTTTTATTTACCCTCTCTATCCTTTATTGTGCGGATTGAAGTCAATCATCCACTCGATGCCATATTTGTCTCTAAACATGGCAAAGTATGAGCCCCATGGACTGTCGCCGATAGGCATCTCAACCGATCCGCCTGCAGAAAGCCCGTTAAATACCCGGTCTGCCTCTTCCTTGCTGTCTACGTTTACCGAAATCTTGCTCCGGTTCTCGTTTTCATTGGTACGGCCAAGGATTTCTGGCACATCATTGCCCATAAGAAGGTTGGGGCCTATAGGAAGAGAGATGTGCATTATCTTTTCTGCCTCAGCTGGAGAGACAGAAAACCCAGGGCTTGTCATATCCTTGAAGCGGCTTAGCGCGGCAAATTCTCCGCCGAATACTGACTTATAGAAGGTGAATGCCTCTTCGGCATTGCCATTGAAGTTTATGTACGGATTGATTGTTGTCATAGATGCAGTATACGTTATTTATAAGTATAGAAAGTATATCATTTTAAGCGCATGTTCAGGCAATAAGGGATATTTCCAAAATATGAAATTTTACAAGATATCATCTAGCTTCTTTGCCATATCAAGCTCTCTCAAGATCATCAAGGCAGCTTCTCGCAGTGCAGCCGATTGGCTTGAAACGGTGCAGTCCTCGATTACATAGCTGAAGAAGCCAAGATCGAATGCTTCATTGGCGGTTGCGAATACGCAATCGTTCGTATCAAGCCCGATGACATGCACCTCCTGAATGCCGAGCTCTTTCAAGAAGGCCAGCAGGTCTTTATTTCCTTTAAATGCAGACTTGGTAGTTTTTTCAATACACAGATAGCGCTCTTTGGGTATGAGGGGCGCGATTTCAGCAACCGTATCCTGCTTTGGAAAAGTCCAATGCAGCTGCTTGTCCCATAGCGATCCTTCTGGCGCAGAAAAGACAACTTCAACATGGGCGTCATACGAGCCTTCCTTTAGCAGCCTTTCTATATTGGGTAGAACCCACTTATTTTCGTCGGTGATAAAGCCTTGCTGGATATCAATGAGAAGCAGGGCGGTTTTGTGGGTTTCCATCAGTACAGTATACTCACTGTATCTTATATGTCATCGTTTGAAATTAGGCCTTTTGTTGCCGCGGATAGCGAATATGTTGCGGCTGTAATGCAGCAGCGCTGGAATGTTTCTCGCGATTACGCCCTTGATGATACGCAGTATTACTTGAAAAATGATAAGGATTATGCGGGATTCTGTGCGCACTATGGGGAAAAGACCGTTGGCATTGGACTTTTCAGCATTGACAATGAAGCTGTGTCGAAGAAATACGGGCCGTGGGTATACTTGCTATGGGTTGAGTCAGAATACAGAGGGCACGACTTAGGAATTGAATTAACAAAAAAGAGAATGGAGCATGCACGCGCGCAGGGGTACGAAATGCTGTATCTCGATACCGTGCTTGCCGCTGAATATCATCGCAGGTTGGGGTGGGAAGAAGTTGAGACTGTTGAAAATGGAGGCGTAGCCAAGATCATTATGAAATACGATCTTTCAAAGTCGTTTCCGTCCATTTCTTCAGTATAGGCATTATTGCAGGTCAGGAGGCTTTTTGCCCTATGTTTTATAAGAATAAAAAAATCTGACATTTGTCAGATTTAAGGATTTTAATAAATACAATTTTTCTCCGCGCTTTCCGCTGCAGCAAGCTGTCGGGTGACAAAGGTTTCATTTTCGGCATCCCATTCTATGACTGAATCATAGCTGTCGTATGATCCAATCCATATTTTTTCTGACTTTGCTAAGTCAAGACGATGTGCCTATGCCGTCGCTCTTAATTCCCAAGGTATGTGCCATTCCGTATCTTTTCTTCAATGATTTCTGAAGAAATCGTAATGCGATCTGAGACAAAGCTTTTCTGATCTTCATGCCGGCGGTATACATACGTGCTGCCGGGAAGGCGTGTAAATACAAAGCCTTTGCCTAGGATCTGCATCCACATGTCAAAGTCTTCCTTGTTGCGAAGGGTGGGATCAAAGCGGATAGTGTTAAACACTGATGATGTAATCAGCACTGAGCAGCTGGGAATGAATCTGCCAGGCATAACCTCTATGGCTTCTCCATGGGCATTTGCTATAAGCTTTTCGCGTATTGTTTCTGTTGAAAATACAGCGCGCACCGGTATGGTGTCGGCCATGTCTTCTGCAAGCACCTCATAGTCCCCGTATACGCCGTCGCTTTCTGGATGCGCTTCAAGGAATGCGACCTGGCGCGCGAGCTTGTCAGGGAGATAATAGTCGTCAGAATCAAGGAAGCTGATATAGCTTCCTGAAGCATGATCAAGGCCGGTATTGAGGGCGCCTGAGCGATACTTGTTTTCTGCATGATGAATGACTCGAACCCTGCTATCTTCTTGTGCCAGGCGGTCGACTATAGCTGGCGTTGCATCTGTTGATGCGTCGTCAACTATTAGCACCTCTATATCTGCGAGCGTCTGCGCAAGCACTGAGCGTACTGCAGCCTCGAGATACTTTTCGCGGTTGAATGCAGGGATAATGACTGAGACTAATGGCATATGTTCAATGGTAGCATAGGGAGTTTAAGCAGCAAGAGTGGTAGAAGCTGTAGCCTGATACATTGAAAGCTGTTAGGGCTACAAGGCATGCTGCAAAAAGAAATGATATACTTTTTATATGAATACTATAACCGTACAGACAACAGTCGCTGCCCCTATAGAAAAGGCATGGCAGTATTGGAATGAGCCAGAGCATGTCGTGCAATGGGCATTTGCTTCTGATGAATGGGAATCTCCTGCAGCTGAAAACAATTTGCAGGAAGGGGGAACATTCAAGACCGTTATGGCAGCAAAAGATGGAAGCGCTCGCTTTGACTTCGAGGGCACCTATACGGCAGTTGTGCCGCACGAGCGCATTGAGTATGTGATGGCAGATGGCCGAAAGGTGCAGATTTATTTCAAGGCAGTTCCTGAAGGCACTGCCATAACAGAAGCGTTTGATCCTGAAACTGAAAATCCTGAAGAAATGCAGCAAGCAGGATGGCAGGCAATTCTTGAAAACTTCAAGAAGCATGTCGAGTCAGGCAACTAGCAAAGAAAAAAGCCCCGCATGCGGGGCTTTAAATGTTTCGGATGAGCAGCTCGAGGCCTTGGTGATATTTGTCGATATCAAGAAATATCTTTCCTTCTTCAAGAGAGATCTTTTCTTGATAGTCTGACGTCCAGGGAATATGAACAAACATGTTGCGAATGTCATACTCATTGGTTCTGGCAGCAAGCGAGGTGCGGTATCCGAGCGAATTGCAGATAAAGGCATCGGGATCGACAGAGCTTTCAGCAGGGATGCCTTTTCTTTTCAGCATATCAAGCAGTTCCTTATGCGCGGACTTTGACCGGATGTTTGAAGGGCTGATAGTTGAGATCGGATACCCTTGCGGGTTGTATCCGTTGGCGTCAGGATACTTTCCTTGCATGGTATTCCAGAATGTCGATTCAATGCGCATGCCCTGCACGCGGGAAGAGAGGCCTGTGCTGATAACTGCATATGGGGTCACTTGGTTCATTAGTGCTGCAAGCTCCTTCCATGCGTCATAGGTGCAGGGCAGCGTGGTGCCGATAACGGTACGATCGCCAAAGACCTTTCCGTTAAATGCCTGGGCGCTGTCATGCGTCGGGTTGAATGCATACGGCCCGAAGGGTCCAAAGCCGGTGAGGATAACTGTTTTCATTGTGCTTTTTTCTTGATGGTACAGCGTATGGAAAAAATGCACAATGCAGGCTATGCTGCGCTTTCAGAAGTCTTCTTTTTCTTGAAGTTGTTTTCCTGGATAGCGCGCTGATAGACGCTGTCATAGTGGCGAATCATCTTCTTGAGACTGAAGAGCTGCTCGGCGCGCTTGCGCACCTCCTTGCGGTCAATAGTATGAATCTTCGCGATGGCTGCAGCCATTTCTTCTTCAGTGCTAACCAAGAACCCTGTCTTGCCGTCCTTGATGATTTCAGGCACTGAGCCGTTTGGAAATGCGATAACAGGCGTGCCGCATGACATGGCTTCGATTAAAACGTATCCGAAGGTTTCCTGCAGGAGGGTGGGGAAGATGATTGCCTTGGCGTTTTGGATAAGGGAAATCTTTTCTTCCAACGATACCTCGCCGACATAGCGCACGGTTGTGCCGTTGATATGCGGCTCGATAGAGTTGTGCCAGTATGATTCGGTACCGTACGTTCGTCCAGCAATGCGAATGTTCTGGCCCGCAGCTAAAGATGCGCCGATAGCAATATGCGCGCCCTTGTCGTGCGTAATGCGGCCGATGAAGAGCACGTAGTCTTCCGGCACTTCCTTGAAGGTGAAGAGGTCAACGTCTACTCCATGGTAGATGTTGGCATACCAGTTGAGCTGCGGCAAAAGCTTGCGCTGTGCCAATGAGAATGAGATGTATTTCTCATCCTTATGCTTTAAAAGAATCGGCTTCATCCAGTCTTCGATAGGAGAGTGTATAGAAATAAGGGTAGGGATTTTCTTTTCCAGGCGGGAGAAGAAGCCGGTCATGACGGTGACATGGCTGTGGATGATGTCGAACTTTTCCTTCTGCGCTGCAACATAGCAGTCAGAGATAAGGCCCCATTGCTCATAGCGGGCAACTGCTAGGCGGTTTTCCTCGCTGGTGACAAATTCTGACGTGCGAAGGTCGCCCAATGTCTGGGACGCACCGTTTCCGAATATGGTGACTTCATGTCCCAGGTTTTCAAACCCGTCAACGAGCTGTCCCGTGTGCGCGTAAATAGCCTTGTTCTGACGAGCAGATACAGGGTGTGCCGATGAGGCGATTTGGGCGATGCGCATTTTTCTTTTAACCATGGTGTTTTTTTGAAAGGCTTGTAAAAATTTTTTCATACTTGGGAAATATCTTCTTGGGATCGTGTCGGGGAATGATCTTGCTCTGGAACGAAGCGAATCTCTTTATATACGCTTCCTTGTTATTAAACAATGTTTCGATTGCAGCGTACAGCATTTTTCCGGAAGCCTGAGGAGAAACAATCAGCGAATGCAAGCCAAGGGATTGATAGTCTGGCACCCAGCCAACGCTGTCTGAGATAATGGCAGGCACGCCCTGGATGATTGCTTCCATCACGACGCCGCCAGCAGTTTCAAATTTTGAGGGAAGGAGCAAGACGTCGCATGATCGATAGAAGACTGCCAGTTTCTTTGTATTCATCGGGGCAACGATATCTATATGCGCTGCATATGAATCCCTGAAGGTTGATGCAACTCCGTTGAAGGGATTGGTAACGACAGAGACGGTTGCAGGTATTTTTTCTTCAGCAATGTATTCGGCTAGTCGCAGGAAGGCGCTATGGTTCTTGATTGCATCCCAGCGAGATACGCCGCCGATGCGTATCGTATCTTTTGATTTTTTCTTGAGGGTGACTGGTCGAATGATGGCAGGGGTTTGAATAGGGAGGGGAATGATTGATGACTCGTACAGGTCGTTTTCGTGTAGCTTGTGCGCCGCAAGAAAACGTTCCTTGCTGAAGCTGTTAAGAAAGACATGATGCGTTGCGTGCTGTACCAGGTCTTTTTCTAGACCAATGAATATTTTCTTGATTGAAGGGGAGAAGGCGCTGCCGGCTGAAATGTTTATTTCATTCTTCCAGATGCCCGCATGCTGGATGCAGACGGGAATGTTGCGCTTCTTGGCAATGGCAAAGAGCAGGTAGTTGGTGAGGGCATAGCCGTTGAGAAAGACTACGTCAGGACGCGCTTCGTCAAAGAGCCGCTCTATTTGCTCGAGCCAGGGAGAGAGAAATGCGAGGAATGCTTTCTTGGTATAGTCCTGCTTGTATGACACGCTGAGGTCTGCGCGATTGTATACCACGTCAAACAAGTCATGCTGAGGCTTTGACGAGGTCTTGTGCAGGCGTACGCCCGTGGCGTCAGGCTCAGACTTGAAAAATACTGAGGTCAGGTGATAGGGAGCATCTTTGCTGTACTGCACAAAAAGGTCGGCAAATATCATTGGCCCGCCCTGGGCAGCGGCCTTGCCGGCGCCATAGTTGCTATGGCTGTCGTTAAATAGTATTCGCAGAGGCGCTTTCATTCCTTATATTTAACAGCATTTTATCAAAAATGTCAATGTTTATGCAGGCATAGTGCTTTATTTAAGCCTTATATACAAAGGGCGGCAAAGCTCCTAATCCCTTGACTATATGCCTCTCAGAGACTACTATCGGTATTGTAAGAGTAATTCGACGGATTCGTCCTTATTTTATATGAAGATATTTAGTTTTAAAGCAATAATGGCAGTAGTGCTGGGGGCTGTAGCCTCTCTAGCATTTGCGGCCCAGGTGTCTGCAATGACGCCTAATTTGTCAGTGGTTTCTAACAATAACGGTACTGTATTGGTTACAGTGACTGCGGATGCTAATTCGCCAGTTATCCTGAACTACTATTCAGGCTACCAGATCCTCGGAGCGGGAATTATCGGCTATACTAACTATAGCGGCTACTTCTCAACGACCCTCAATACCTCAAGCTACGCTATTCCAAGCGGCTCTCAGGTTGTGGTGATGGTTAACGGCCAGCAGTCTATTTCTGCAGTGTGGCCTACGACATACAGCCAGTATCCGAACAATACTGGATACAACACCATCCCGGTATTGAACCAGAGCAATGTTTCTCTGACAGTTGGCCAGAGCCAGGCTGTTACTATCAATAGCGTTGTCTACTACAACAACAATAACTTCTTCAATAACAACTACGCGTATTACATCACTAACCCGAACAGCGGCATTGTTACGGCGACTATGTCAGGAAACACTATCAATCTGTACGGCCTTGCAAACGGCTCTACGACACTGTCAGTATGTTCTGGCGCAAATACATATGGCCTAGGCAACTATTACAATAACGGCAACTGTGCAAACCTGTACGTTACCGTAACTGGCTCTATCTACTATCCGCCAGCATATCCAACGTATCCGACATACCCTACGTATCCTGCGTACCCAACCTACCCGTCTCAGCCAGTAACGTTGAGCAATAACAACGTGCAGGTAACTGTGGGCAATACAGGTACGGTGATCGTGTATGGCAACAACGCATACAATACTTCATACCCTTACACTAGCAACAATTTCTACGTAACGAACAGCAACAATGGCGTTGCAAATGCAACGATCAACGGCAATACATTGACTGTGTATGGTACGGCTCCTGGATACACAACCGTAACGGTGTGCAGCACGGCTGGTCAGCAGTGCGCACCAGTTACCGTAACGGTGATCGCGCCATATCAATACCAGAACACTGGAAACTGGTACTGGTCTCATGCCGATAATTGCTGGAAGCAGCGATAATCGCCCAATATAAAAGCCCTTCCATTCAGAAGGGCTTTTATAGTATTAGTCTTGGTCTTTTATAATGACGTATCGAGCAAGAGAGTATCGTCCTGGACCCAGGATAATGATTGGAATCAATGCTGCGATCAGCGCCAGGTTAAGCTCGTAGCCTGTTGCAAGCTGCGTATTGATCAATGGGCTGCCCATCTGAATGACGATAATGCTTGCAACGATCATGGTGATTGCCAGCAAGAGGGCAGTGATGCGCGTGCCAATGCCGAGAATCAGTGCGAGGCCGCCGAATGTTTCGACAAGGGTAACGATCCAGGCAAACAATGCTGCCAGTGGAATGCCCACTGAAGCAAAGAATGCCGTAGTGCCGTCAATGCCCATGTTGAACTTGGCAATGCCGTGCAGGAAGAAGATAAGGCCGATAATGATACGGATAATAAGGAGTGCGCTGTTGATTCGTGAACCAAAATATTTTTCTATCATTGTCATGCAATAAGTATACCTCATATGGCTGCGATAGTGTTATGAAGGCTTCTAGAAAAAAACTTTCCAGTATGCTACAGTAGCGACACATATATACTATATGTACCCTTGGAGACGTGTCAGAGTGGTCTATTGTGCTTCCTTGCTAAGGAAGTGGGTGTCACAGCCCCGCGAGTTCGAATCTCGCCGTCTCCGCCAAGCAGAGAATTTCTATCGGAACCCGCAATTGCGGAAGTAGTCGGATTCTAGCCCGTTAAGTTTCTATTAAATATCCCCGCTGTTAATTCCTGGGTCGATAGGAATTTATACCTTTCCCTATATATAATATTGACATTTTATTAAAACGTGCTATTATTATTTTAAATACATAGGTTCGTTGGCAATGTTTAATGGTTACCAGAAATCATTTATAGGCTTTGCGGTAACCATTAAAACTACATACGTACATGAATACACTAACTGAAAACGACCGCCTTGATAGGGTTTTTGAAAAAATTACTGCAACTATCGTAAAAAGGAGGCAAGGTTCCGAGGTGAGCCCTGAGGCAGAAGTTTACAAGATCGACGAAAAATATTTCGTCAAAGACCTGTTTAACGAGCTCGAGATCATTGATGCCGAGGCGCCGCTGTTCCTAACGCCGGAATTTTTTACCCCGTTGATCCAGATAGATCCGAGCGATTACAAATGGGCAGAGTGCTCAATCGAGGCCGTGATCGTATCTGGTAAAATGTCGGACCTATTCACCGAAGTTCTCGAGGAGGATATTAGCGACGCTACAGACCAGTACGGTAATGCCCGGTTCACTTTCGATGCTCCTTTTGTTCGCCTTGATAAAAAAAGGGAGGACGTATTCGGCACACGCCAAAGGATACAGAACGAATCGTTCCTCAGAAAGAAGGTTAAGTGATTCTTCTCGCAAGTACAGTACTGCCGCCCAAATCATTTGGGCGGTTTTTATTTTTCTGATAATAAAAGGTTCATAGTTCTAATCTGATCTCGTAGCCTCCGCCCCTTCGTGCTAGCACGACACTTTGATTCCCCTTACTTTTTCATCGGATAGGATAGAGTGGAGAAAAAAATAATATGGAAGAAAGCGCTGTTATTGCCTTGCTGCAATCCAATCTCCCTCTAGCAATATGTGACGGGGGAGGATTAGAACTTACTTCCTACTTCGAACTATATGCCGCGTCATGGTTAAGGGTATTAAAGAAGGATCCAGAAATATCAACAGATCGTCCAGCAGAACTTCATCGGGACACTATTGTTCTTATGATATACTTTTCCCATACTTATAATTAATTAAACATGAAAAACAAACACAAGATAATCCGCATCGTTTTACAGGTACTGCTTTCGCTCTCTTTCCTTGCTGGAGGAGTTTCAAAGCTTATGGGCAGCGCAGATCAGGTAACCTCGTTTGCTGCATTGCACCTTGAAACAACTCTTGTTGCGATCGGCCTGCTTGAAGTCCTTATCGCTATCGCAGTGTGGTGCAAGCAGACTCGTACCATTGCAATCCTGTTTGCAACGGCAATAATGGGAGCGGCAGTAGCCGCAACTATCTCCTTGTCTCAGGGTATCAATGCAATGGTTATTGTTCCCGGAGCTATCCTGCTTATGGGCTGGGCAATTCTTTCGCTTGACCGCTGTTCATGCGAGAATTGCAGCGCGCCAACAGTTCCAACTGCATAGTCGCACTATAAAAGGCCGCTCCATGGAGCGGCCTTTTATAGTGCTAGCTTATTGAGCCTGTGCTGGCGCAGGAGCTGCAGGAGCGCCCTGCACTGAAGGGGCAGGAATGACGATAGTGCGGGTTATGCCCTCGTCGTAGTTGTCATAGCGCATGTTGTGCTGCATAAAGCGCGGGCCGTTATCGTTGTATGATCCGCGCATTGTTCCGATCTGGATTCCAGCAAGGAAGATGAAAAGGCCGATCAATACTGCAAGGATAAGGCGCTTCCATGAGAAGAGTCCTGTTCCTTGTCCGCACCACCCGCACTTGTTGTCCATTGATTCTTTTTCCATAAGTATGTTCTTTTGTTATAGCGACTAATGCATCAAGTATAGCATTACTTGGCGAGCAGTTCATCGGTTGCTACAAAAGGATTCTTGAGATAGCCGTGCTTTCGAAGGAAATAGAAAAGTACGGCGAGAATAAGCAGTATGACGCCGAAGGCTGCATATGCGCTCGGAACGCCGTAGGAGTCCATAATGACGCCTGCAGCTAGCGGTCCGGTTAGGCCGCCAATGTATCCGGTGCTGCGCATGATGCCCGTAATTTTTCCAAGGTGCTCGGGATTGGCATGCAGCGATACCAGCTCTGCATTGCCGACATACAAAAGCTCAACGACGACGTTTACCAGGAAATAAATAGCAACCTGCCATATATAGCTGCGCAGAAAGACGAGACTGAACATCAGGACGGCAAATGCCAGCAAGCCCAAGGTAAATACCCTTGAGCCCTTTACGTCAAAGAGTTTTCCCAGGTCCCAGCCGAAAAGCGTTGGAATGGTTGAGATAACCCCCATGACAACGATGGCTGCAAGGCTTGCCCCGTTCTGATGCGCTTCGATAGGAACGAAGAATGCGACGACTGTCGCTGCGGCCGTTATGAAAAAGTTGAAGGCGGTAAGTGCTTTTAGCGGCTGGTTCCAGTTTGAAAATTCCTTTATAAGCAGCCCTTTCGATTGCCGCTCGATTGTAATAGGAACTTCTTTTTCTTTTCTTCTAAATCGAATGACATTTACGATGCCGATTGCAGCGAAGGGGGTGATAAAGAAGAGCAGGACGGGAATAGAAACATACTGCACCAGTATGATGCCGAGCAATGCCGCCACTATCCACCAAAAGTCTGCGACCGTATCAAGATAGCCGAAGGCTGTCGCGACAAGCGACGCAGGCGTATGGCGCATGAAGTATGTCTGGCGCCCTATAGAATCGAAGCTGTAGGCGATGCCGTTGAGGAAGCGCGCGATGATTATAAATATTGCCAGGCCGGTAATCCCGGCAAGCAAGTAGCTTGAGCCGACAAAGAGGTAGATGGCGAGGCCAATAAGAATCAGCGTAGTCGCTTTCATGCGATCCGCGGCAATGCCGATAATGGGAAGGGTAAGAATGAGGCCAACTTCATAGCCGGCACTGAGCAGGCCCGCTTGGGCAAAGCTGTGGCCGAAGCTGTATATCATTACCGGTATCAGCGTTTCTCCGAAGCCCCAGCCGAACCATCTGATTGAGGTAATGAATGTAATGACTCGCACGCCCGAAGGAAGTTCGCTGCTGTTCCAGTGCTTGAGTATGAGTTCTTTCATATGCTGCTTATAATGATATACTATTTGCATGCATGAACAAATGCCGTCAATGGAAAGCAATGAACAGGCTCCTATAACCAAGGAGCAAGTTATTGAAGCGCTAAAAAATAACAAGGAAGATACTACATTATTTAATCGCTGGACAGATCAGCGTCTTGAAGGACTTGAAACCGCGCCTGATTCTCCAGAACGCGCACTTAAAATGATCAATATCTCTTTGGAAGATGCTGCTATGTATGAAGAAGCGGGCTTGTATCAGGAAGTTTTTGATAGCTTTAATGCAGCAGGCATGATGGCAAATAACTATAAGATGGATGCATTGCGAAGCAGCATTCATGATCAATTGGACGCGTTTGAAGTGCGCCTGGATGCGTATCTGGATTCTTTAGAATAAACTTTTTCTAAAGAAAAAGGCCATTTATCCTCATTTTCAGCCATTTTGGCAAGCGGGGAATATGCTACAATTATTCCATGACTACCTCATATAAAATCGTATCGAGCGACTTTATGCTTGATGATGTGCTGCCGCAGGAAATGAGCAATAAGCGCTATACCTTTACTATTAAAGATATGCCGACCGAGGATAAGCCTCGCGAAAAGCTTACAAAATATGGCCCTGCTGCATTGTCAGTACAGGAACTTGTTGCTGTTATATTGGGAACGGGTACTAAGAAAGAAGACGTGCTCAGCATGGCGTCTCGCATCATTAAAGACTATGGCGAGAAGACATTGGTAGGGCAGACCAATGCTGAGGCAATGGCAAAAGATCTCGACATACCGCTGGTAAAGAGCATGCAAATTGTTGCGTGCGCAGAGCTTGGCCGCCGCTTTTTTGAAAAGCGCACGAGCGGGCCGCAAGTGATCCGTACCGCAAAAGACGTGTATGATTATTTGTATGACATGCGCAACTTGCCCAAAGAGCACTTGCGAGGAATCTATCTCAATCCGCATCATCGCATCGTGCATGATGAAGTGATCTCTATCGGTACTATTAACGGCAATCTCATTCATCCTCGAGAAGTATTCAAGCCTGCCATCGAGCATGGCGCGGCAGCGGTGATCTTGGCGCACAATCATCCTTCGGGAATCGTAACGCCAAGCCAGGCTGATATTGAAATAACCAAGCATATTATTGCAGTAGGAAAGATAATCGGCATACCAGTCGTAGACCATGTCGTTATCGGAAAGAACAAGTTTATAAGCATAGATGTAGAGTATTAATTATGAAATCAGCAAAACAGTACACTATTCCGACCACCCCTTCTTATTTTTCTAACGTCTCTACCATAGACAAGCTTGCAGTGTTGCACGACGTATACATTGATGACGAGAAGATTGAGTTGCAGAAGCACTTCAACGACCTGTATCAGGTATTCATGCATCGCTTCTCGCAGTATGCGATGATCGATCTTGCGCCAGCGGCTGAAGAAGACAAGCTCGCAAGCATTTTCGTTGAGCTTATCAAGACAAAGCGCATGCTTCGCGAAGAATAACTATTTCTTCAGCATACCGTGCGCAACAGCAAGCGAATAGACATGCACAGCCCCAGCCGCGCGCAATGCGCGGCTGGCTTCCTTTGCGCTGCTGCCAGTCGTGATGACATCGTCAACGACTATATATAGAGTGTCAGGATCAAGTATTTTCTTAGCGCGCATTGAGCTTCTTAGATTTTGCAGCCGTTCCTTGCGGCTATACGTCTCGGCTTGCGAAAGCGTTGCCCGTTCTTTCTTCAATACCTGCTGCACCTGGGTTCCTGGCACGAATGCGGCAAGCCAGCGCGCGATAAGGGCGCTTTGGTTAAAGCCGCGACTAAATGTCTTGGCGTAGTGCTGGGGCATTGGCACGAAGACAATCTTTTTGGAATAGAGAAAGCCCAGCTGCTTGCGCAGGCGGCTTT
Organism: Patescibacteria group bacterium; assembly: GCA_040389365.1. Taxonomy (GTDB): domain Bacteria; phylum Patescibacteriota; class Minisyncoccia; order Phycocordibacterales; family UBA9973; genus UBA4124. Next base: position 15,568 of record JAZKAB010000012.1, on the reverse strand, counting down.
CTGCATGCTGCACCAGCGCTTTCATAAGCGGGCTTCTGCGTCGGTATTTCAATTGCAATACGGCTTTTCGAACGATAGGGTGCTCATAATCATAGAGCGCAATGGCAGTTAAGGGGTTGGTTATGGCATGGGAAGCGGGAAGCGCGTGAGCGCAGTCGGCGCATAATGCCGTATTGCTTTGGCCGCAGCCAGCGCACTGTTCAGGAAAAAGGAGATTCAGAAGATAATCAATCATGGTCAATCTGCAGTTTTACGTTATACTGTCTACTATATGGATAGTATACTCTCTGGTCTCAAAAGCGTCTTCTCAGGCATATTTGGAGCTGCGGGCGACAATCGCGTGGTTGGCATCGATATCGGTACCTCAGCTATCAAGGTTGTTGAGCTGAAAAAGGAAGGGGGGCGAGTCATTCTTGATACCTATGGCGCATTGGCATTGGGCCAATACAATGAAGACGGGCATGTCGGGCAGGTGACAAACCTGAGCGTAGAGCAGCTGACAAAGGCGCTGCTTGATGCGTTGCAGGAAACAAATATCACCAGCAAGAATGTCGTGCTCGGCATTCCTTCAGTATCATGCATTATCTTCATCCTGCAGCTGCCAACTGCAATCGAAGAAGCCAACCTGCCGGTTGTTATTCCGAGCGAAGCCAAGAAGTTTATTCCCGTGCCATTGGCAGACGTATCGCTTGACTGGTATGTATTGCCGCGACGAGAAGACTCTGGCACCGAATCGCGCGTGCTTTCAGAGACTGGCGGCGCTGCAACAATGTCAGTATTGGTTGTTGCAACACTGAACGACACGCTAACAAAATATACAGACGTTATCCAAAAGGCCGGCTTGCCGGTTGATAGCTTGGAAATTGAAGTCTTTAGCCATATTCGCTCTGTTATGACGCGAGAATTGTATCCGGTGATGATCGTTGACATTGGCGCAGCCAAGACCAAGCTTACTATCGTAGAGCACGGCATCGTGGAAACGTTCCGTCTTGTTAACCGCGGCTCTCAGGATATGACGCTTGCAATCAGTCGCAGCCTTGAGCTGTCATTCGAGCAGGCTGAAAACCTTAAGAAAGACCATGGCCTTATCGCGCCGCCTGAATACCCCCATTTGTCTGAGCCAATCAAGCTGCAGCTGTCCGATATCTTCCAGGAAACCAATGCAACGATCTTGTCATTCGAGAAGCGCTACAATAAGAATGTCGGCAAGATTATCTTTACCGGCGGGGGAGCCATGACGCACGGATTGTTGGACTATGCCAAGCAAAGCTTCGCGTCTGAGCTTGCTATTGCCGATCCATTTGCGAAAGTGGAAGCGCCGGTATTCTTGGGAGGCGTGCTAAAGAACACCGGACCGGAATTTTCTGTCGCTATCGGGCTGGCATTGAGAAAAATACAGTAATGCACTTGTACATATAGCATGCACGCATGCTATACTTTGTGCATCAATGGAACCTATCGTCTCAACATCGTTCATTCCAAAGCGACCAGTGTCAACTGAGCCTGTTCGAACTGCGCATTCGAGCGCAGCAGTTGGCCTCTTGTCGCTGATCACCTTCATTGTTGTGATCGGTACCGGTGCGGCATTTGCTGGCGTATATTTCTATCAGCAGTCGCTTGTTTCTCAGAAGGCAAAATTGCAGGCGCAGATTACCCAGGCGCAAGAAGGGCTGGGCACAAGCTTTGTTACTGACATGAAGCGCTTGAGCAACCGCATTGCCGGCGTGCGCACGGTGATTGAAAATCACGTCGTCGTTTCTCCAATCTTTGCAGCGCTGCAGGCAACAACATTGCAGTCAGTGCAGTACAAGTCTTTTTCATACACCTTTACTACCGATACTGGCACAAGCGCAAAGCTGATCCAGGTTAACATTACCGGCGTTGCCAGAAACTATGCGACGCTTGCGTTGCAGTCTGACGCATTTGCGAAAAGCTCGCTTATTCGCAATCCAGTATTTTCAAACCTGACCGTCGAAGACAAGACCCAGCAGGTTGCCTTCAAGCTTACCTTTACCGTTAATTCGAGCGACTTGTCATACCAGACATTCATTAATAGCCTGACGCCGACACTGGACCAGTTGCCAGCTAGCACTATGACGCAATAATATGAGATACATTTTCCTGCTATTACTAATAGGCGCATCGATAGGGGTATTTATGGTGGCAATTCTTCCCAAATACAATGTCGTAAAGGCAGACAAGGCAGAGATTGCGGTCTATCAGCAAAACTTGGTAACTGCCAATGAGCTGCAGCAGTCTCGCGACACGCTGATTACGCAATACAACAATATTCCGAAGACTGACCTTGATAACATCAAGACACTGCTGCCTGACAGCGTTGACAACATCCGTCTGATCATTCAGCTTGATTCACTGGCAACAAAGAATGCGCTGTCTTCATTGCGCAGCGTTGATTATAATCCTGATCAGGTTCCTGCAGCAGCAGGAGCTCAGACAACGACAGCAGCTCGCGCTTCAGGCGACCCTGCAGCTGCGCAGCGCCCATACGGCGAATTCGTTATCTCATTCCAGACTACGGGCCAGTATGCCAATTTTCTTTCATTCCTTTCAGACCTTGAGCAGAACCTGCGACTGGTTGACGTAACCAATATTGAATTCACTCCAGCCATAGCATCAGGCACGCAGACGGCAGCAACCGGGCTGACGTATAAGGTGACATTAAAAACCTATTGGCTAAAACAATAATTATGAGCAAAGGAGTAAAAATTTTCGCTATAGTAATCGGTATCATCGCAGTTATCATCGCAGCGGTTTCTTTTCTGGGCAATAATTCGCCCGTTGAAAACACTACTGGCCTTACCAGCTCTGCGGTAGCGACATTGCCAGGAGGGGGAGGAGCGATAACAACGCAGACGGGCGACGCTTCGTTCTCAACGCTGCTTTCAAGCATCAAGGGCATTACGCTTGATACCTCTATTTTCCAAAACGCTGGATACAAGGCATTGCGCGACTATCCGGTAAATCTTGGCACGGCAATCATTGGCCGCCAGAACCCGTTTGCTCCCATCGGCATTGACTCTTCAAGCACTCAGGTTCCTGCATCAATGCAGCTGCAGACATTAGCTCCTGGCAAGATCCTGAGCGCGTCGGCTGAATTTGGCGCAGTGGTAACTTCTTCCAGCACTGATCCTGTATCGGTAGTATTTCAATACGGCACCACAGATACCTTTGGCTCGGCGACTCCGCCGGCTAAGGTAACAAAGAACGGTACGGCCCTCTTTACCGTTACCGGACTTATTCCTGCAACGACCTATTACGTTGAGGCAGTGGCAGTACAAGGCTCGGTTACTGCGACTGGCACTATTATGTCATTCACCACGGCTGCTGTGCCGAAACGCTAATGTTTTTAGACTTCCTTCTTTCTCAAGGCACTATAACGGAACTGCAGTACAACCGCGTTATGGCGGAGCTGGAGCATGAATACCATGGCGATATCACTGCTGCGCTTGTCGCTATTGGCATGACAGAAGATGCGGTAACGCAGGCAAAGGCCGGCTTCTATCGCTTGCCATACCTTAAGCTTGACCCTAACAAGATCTTTACGGAAGCGGCAACGTACATTCACGAAGATGCTGCACGGCAATATCGCTTCGTGCCGATTGCCTTTAACGACGGCGTGCTGTCGATTGGCGTTACAGAGCCGGAAAACATGGAAGCAATGAATGCATTGCAGTTTATTTCGGTGAAGCTTGGCGTGCCATTCAAGGTATTTCTTGTGTCTCCAATGGATTTTGAAATGGTGATGAAGAGCTATAAGGCAGCAACGCCGCAGCATACGGTTGAGACGGAAGTGAACGAGCTGAACAATGAGCTTGATATTGCAACGAAGAAAGACAATGAGGCAAGCGGCCCTGCAAAGAAGCCGCTTCTGCCGGGGCAGGCTGAAAAGATCGTTGAAGACGCGCCGATCATCAAGATCGTTGCTGTTATTATCGAGCATGCCGTAGAAGGCAATGCGTCCGACATTCACATTGAAAACAACGGCACGTCTGTGAAGGTGCGCTATCGAGTTGACGGCACATTGAATACCACCCTTGTATTGCCTCTCACCAGCTTCGACGCTATCATTGCGCGCATCAAGATCCTGGCCAAGCTGCGTCTCGATGAGAAGCGCAAGCCGCAGGATGGCAGCTTTGCAACGACAATCGAAAACCGAAAGATTGAATTTCGCGTTTCAACATTTCCCGCATACTATGGCGAGAAAGTCGTGATGCGTATCCTGGACTCAGAGCATGGCGTTAAGTCTTTGGAAGACTTGGACCTAACGCCGGCAAATCTCAAGATGGTGCAAGAGGGATTGCGCCGACCGTATGGCCTTATTCTTATTTCAGGACCGACTGGGTCGGGAAAGAGTACGACATTGTATTCAATGCTCGGCGCTGTGGATCGAGAGGGAAGCAACGTGGTGTCGCTGGAAGATCCGGTTGAATACCAGATTGCCGGCGTGACGCAGTCGCAAGTGATGCCAGAAATTGGCTATACCTTTGCGTCAGGACTTCGTTCTATCCTTCGTCAGGATCCGAACATTATCATGGTGGGAGAGATTCGCGACAAGGAAACGGCGCAGCTTGCCATCCAGGCTGCCCTTACGGGCCACTTGGTGCTTTCGACGATTCACACCAACAGCGCGATCGGCATTATTCCTCGCTTGGTAGATATGGGCGTTGACCCGTACCTTATTGCGCCAACCCTTATTATGGCTATCGCGCAGCGCCTTGTGCGGCGCGTGCATCCAAGCGCCCGCCATCAGGTACCCATGGATGACATAACAAGAGAATTCTTGAAAAAAGAGTTTGCCGACCTTACTCCTGAAGAAATTGCATCGCTAAACGTGCCCGACACAATGTATGAGATCCGGCCGTCTTCTGAAGCGCCGTCCGGAACCCGTGGCCGTATCGCCGTATTTGAAATGTTTATGGTAGACAAGGATGTGCAGCAAGTTATCTTGAAAAATCCGACTGAGCCTGAGCTGTATAAGGTGACGCGAGCAAAAGGCCTGCTTACCATCCGCGAAGATGCGCTGATGAAGGCATTGAAGGGAGAGGTGACCATGCAAGAAGTGTTCGGACTATAGACGGAGCAATAGGAAGCACGCTATACTAGAGACACTATGGATTACAAGCAATCGTTCGAAGAGCTAATCGAGATACTGATACGAGAGGATGGATCCGACCTTCATATTTCTGCCGGGCGATTTCCCGCAGTGCGCGTCAACGGCGAGCTTATTTTCCTGCTTAACCGCGCAGCGCTAACGCAGGAAGATATTTCTGGCATGCTCAAGAGCATTCTGTCGGAAGAGCACTTCAGGCACTTTCTTGAAGTGGAAGAGCTCGATTTTTCATACGAATACCAGGGCAAGCTGCGCTTGCGCGGCAATGCTTTCATTCAGCAGGGCAAGATTAGCGTCGTGTTGCGATTGATTCCTGAAGTGAAGACATTCGAACAGTTGAACCTGCCGCCTATTCTTGCAGAATTCGCGCGCAAGCGACAGGGCTTCTTCCTCGTTGTAGGTCCTGTCGGCCAGGGAAAGTCGGCGACAATGGCTGCAATGGTGCGCCTTATCAATGAAGAGCGCGCAGCCCATATCCTTACTATTGAAGACCCTGTTGAATATACGTATGCGCAGGGCAAGTCTATTATCGACCAGCGCGAAGTCGGCATCGATACGGCAGACTTTGCCGTTGCGTTGAAATCTGCGTTTCGCCAGGACGTGAACGCTATCCTGATCGGGGAAATGCGCAATGCAGAAACTATCAGTACTGCCGTTACTGCTGCTGAAACGGGGCACTTGGTGCTTTCAACGCTGCACACCAACAACGCGTCCCAGACTGTTGACCGCATTATCGACTCGTTTCCTGCCGGACAGCAGGATCAGATTCGCGTGCAGCTCGCGAGCTCATTGCTCGGCATCTTTTCTCAGCGCCTTGTGCCTCGCATTGCCGGCGGCCGCGTGCCCGCATACGAGCTGTTGATCAACAACAATGCCGTCTCAAACCTCATCCGCGAAAAGCGCACGCATGAAATTGACATGGTGATCGAGACAGGATCAGAGCTTGGCATGATTGACATGAACCGCTCGCTGATCGACCTTGTTCGACGCGGCGAAATTACTATCGAAAACGCAATGCTGTATTCATTTAATCCGAAGAACCTTGAGCGATTGCTATAACCATGAACTATTTATATACAGCCATAACTGATAAGGGAGAGAAGCGAGAGGGAACAATCGAGGCAGTCAATCAGGAGCTTGCTATTGGCGGCCTGCAGCGTCGCGGCTTTATCGTAACCTCAATCAAGAGCGAGGAAGACTCGAAGAAATGGTTCGACATAACGCTGTTTGAGCGCGTGCCGCTGAAGGACGTGGTGATCTTGTCTCGTCAGATGTCGACATTGTTCGAAGCGCAGGTATCTGCGCTTAAGGCATTCACGCTTCTGGCAGAAAATACCGAAAACAAGCTCCTGGGCCGCAAGCTTAACACTATCGTGTCTGACTTGCAGGCAGGCTCGTCTATTGCCGGAGCCATGTCGAAGCAAAGCGACGTCTTTTCTGACTTTTACGTCAACATGGTGCGCGCCGGAGAAGAGTCCGGAAAGCTCACGCAGGTATTTACCTTTCTGGCCGACTATCTTGATCGCCAGTATGCCCTTACTACCAAGACCAAGAATGCATTGGTATACCCGGCATTCGTTATCGGCGTGTTTTTCGTGGTGATGATACTGATGTTTACGATCATTATCCCGAAGCTCTCGGCTATTATTACAGAATCAGGCCAGGATATTCCCGTATATACGCGCATCGTATTCGGCGTCAGCAACTTCCTTTTGAATTACGGTATTTTCTTGCTGATCTTTTTGGCAATCTTTGTCGCGTACATTATCTATCTTTCCCGTACGGCAAAAGGCAAGCAGGTGCTTGACGATATCAAGTTCTCATTGCCAGTATTCGGCAACCTGTATCGCAAGCTATACCTTGCGCGTATTGCAGACAACATGGATACCATGCTTTCATCCGGCATTCCGATCGTGCGCGCCATTGAAATCACGGGCCAGGTTGTCGGCAACAAGCGCTATGCGGCTGTGATGGCACAGGCATCCGAAGGAGTACGCGCCGGAAAGGCTTTCTCTCAGGCCTTGGGCGAGCATGAAGAGATTCCAAAGCTGATGTCGCAGATCATTCGCGTCGGAGAGGAGACGGGCTCTGTTGGCTCAATCCTTAAGATGCTTGCGCGTTTCTATAACCGCGAAGTTGACCAGGCTATCGATACCCTGGTGGGCCTTATTGAGCCATTTATGATCGTTTTTTTGGGCTTGGGCGTCGGAATTCTTCTTGTTTCCGTGCTTGTGCCGATTTATAACATTGCAGGCGGCATTCAATAGGTGGTATAATTTCGGCATTACATTCATGTGTAATAATCGATTATTATTTATTAAGCTTGAACTATAAATTTGTATGAAGAAATCTTTCAATAAAGGTTTTACTCTTATCGAGCTTTTGGTGGTTATCGCGATCATCGGAATCCTCGCTTCAGTAATCCTCGCGTCTCTTAACTCAGCTCGTACTAAGGGTACTGATGCAGCTACAAAGTCAGACCTGTCTAACGCTCGCGCGCAGGCAGAAATCTACTACGACAGCTCAAGCCCTAATACATACGCTGGCGTATGTGCGGCTAACACTGCTGCAAACGGTATCGCAGCATTCTTGACTGATGCTGGAGCAAAGGCTGGCGCAGCATACGCTGTACCTGCTGCTTCAAACCCGAACGCTCTTCAGGCTGCTGGAACAACAGTATGTCATGACAGCCCTGCTGGATGGGCTGCTTCAGTTCCAACTAAGTCTGTTGCAGGCTACTTCTGCGTAGACAGTGCGGGCGCAAGCAAGCAGACCACAACCCTGCTTACAGCCGGAGCTGTAATCTGTTCTTAGTCTTTTCTTAAATAAAGACACTCAAAATACCCAACGCTTCGGCGTTGGGTATTTTGTTTAGCCGCGATAGTTGCTACAATAGAAGCATGCTTTTGCTTCCGCTTTTTATATTTATCTTCGGACTTATTATTGGAAGTTTCCTCAATGTCGTTATCTTGCGCATGAATACCGGGCGCAGCATTGCCAATGGGCGATCAAAGTGCGCGCGCTGCAGCGTGCCGCTGTCATGGTATGAGCTTATTCCGGTATTTTCATACCTTGGATTGCGAGGGAAGTGCAAGACCTGCAGCGAGCATATTTCATTTCAATATCCGATCGTTGAACTGCTGACGGGCATCACTTTTACAATCCTGTATGGCGCTGCATTGCATGCGCACGGCTTTACTCTTATCGGCCTGCTGGTATTTCTGTTTTCAATAAAGGTTGCGTCTCTGCTTATTATTATCTTCGTGTACGATATCAAGCACAGTATCATTCCTGACGCTATCGTCTACCTCTTTATTCTGTTGTCGCTTGTTTCAATTGCCTGGAATATGTTTCTCATTCCGGGCTTTGCGGCAGGCCCCGCTATCGTGTATGGCGTGCTGGTGGCGCTGCCATTCTTCCTGCTCTGGTATTTCTCAAAGGGGGCGTTTATGGGCTTTGGCGACGTGAAGCTGGCATTGGGCATGGGCTGGCTGTTGGGGCTTGTCGGCGGATTTAGCGCAGTGATGTTCTCATTCTGGATTGGCGGCATTGTCGGCTTGTTTCTGCTGGCCGTTTCCCGCAAGCATTCAATGCGCTCTCAAGTGCCATTCGCGCCATTCCTCATTCTCGGAACCTTTATCGTGGGCGTATGGGGCATAACATTAACCAGCCTGTTTCAACTATGGCAATAAAGACCCTGCAAAAAGGATTTACCCTTATCGAAATGCTGATTGTCGTCGCGATCTTTGCCGTTGTGGCGACAGTATTGCTGTTTAACTATTCAGACTTCAGCACCAGCGTTGGCGTGCGCAACCTGGCGCAGGAGATCGGGCTGAGCGTGCGAAAGGCGCAAAGCTACGCAACCAGCGTGCGCACGATTAACGGCACGTCAGGAGTCTTAAGCAATACATACCCCGCATTCGGCATTGCATTTTCTGTTGATGCCGGAGCCGCTCAGAAGTATGGCCCGACAAAGAATAACTTTGACCTCTTTGCCGACGTTTCTCCAAGCGATGACCGCATCACAAACAACATGTATGACAACAATGGGGTCTGCGGCGCGCCAGGGCAGGGTCAGGAATGCGTTGAAGACTTTGGCATCAATACCAGCAACAGCATCGTATCGCTGTGCTCAGATGTTCCTATTGCAAACAGCTGCATGACGCCCGAAACAGGCGGCAGCGCGACCGTTGTCTTTCACCGCCCGAGTCCCGATGCTGTTATCTGCGTCAGCACGATTGACTGCGCATTGCGCCGCGCATCGTATCTTAAGATAACCGTACGGTCTCCAAAGGGCCTGGAGCGGGTCGTAACAGTCTGGAATACCGGGCAAATAAGCGTCAATTAACATGAAAAAACCTTCACCACAATCCGGCTTCACCCTTGTCGAGCTCCTCGTCTCGCTCGCGCTCTTCACTGTCATTGTCGTTGCGGCAGTCGGCTCGCTCTATACTGTCAACCAGGCGGCAGTGCGGGTTAACGGCATGCGCACCGTATTGGACAACCTTAACTTCGCAACCGAGGCAATGAGCCGCACGATCCGTACGGGACAGAATATTGTCTGCGGCGGAGTCAACAACCAGACGGGCATTGCCAGCTGCGCGGTGGGGAACAGCAACGGGCCAGGCAAGGAAATCTCGCTCGAAAGCACAATCGATGCTCCTGCTGCAGACGGCACGCCAACCAAGATTGCATACCGATGGCGCCGGGACAATGCCAGCGGCAACAATGAGATCCAGAAGTGCGTGGTTGTTAACAACAGCGTTATCGAAGACAACTGCGTATCGATGACTGCGCCTGAAATCAACATTCAGCGCATGGATTTCTACGTGAATGGCGCAGATGTCGGCGACGGATTGCAGCCTGGCGTGATGCTTATCATACAGGGCGAAGCGCATATCGGCGCAGACGAGCTGGCGCCGTTCTCTATTCAAACTTTTATTTCTCAGCGAGCAGCAGAATAATATGAAACAACAACAAGGATTTACGCTTATAGAAACGCTTATCGCCATCTTCATCCTGACGCTATCGATTGGGGGATTGCTGACGCTTGCCGCTGGCGGCTATTATTCCGTGCGCTATTCTCGCAACCAGATAACTGCAAACAACTTGCTGCAAGAGTCGCTTGAGTATGTTCGCAATAGCCGCGATACCGCATTTCAGACCAATGCAGGATGGAATGCCTGGATCGGGCAGTTTGAAAGCAACGGCTGCATGACAACCTCTGGCTGTATGGTTGATCCATATACAACGAATATTGAGCATGTCTTGCGCTGCAACGGTGCATGCGATGCATTGCTCTTTTTCCCTGATGCAGGGTTTTATGGATATGGCACTGGTGCTTATCCTTCTGCCTTTCGGTCTTCTACTGCAGCAGTGAAGACAAACTACATTCGCACTGTTACCATGAAGAAGACCAGTACCGATCAGGCAGTCTTTACCGTAAAGGTACAGTGGCTGAACGGCTCAAATATTAAGAGCGCGACGCAGTCAGAACTTATTACGAGCTGGCACCTATAATATGAAAAAATACTTTTACACTATTAAAAAAATGCTGACGCAGCGAAAAGGATTCGCGATGCTCTTTACCGTGCTTGTTATCAGCATTATCCTTTCTATCGGGCTTGGCATTGCCAATACGACATTCAAGCAGACCGTGCTTTCAAACCTGGCCAAGGATTCGCAGCTGGCATTTTATCAGGCAGACTCAGGCGTTGAGTGCGGCCTGTACTATGACCTTACCGCCGGGCAGCTGCCGCGGGGCACTGACATTTCCCAGGCGCAGCAGACCCTGCTGTGCGGCGATACGACGCTGGTATTTCAGCCAACGCAGAGTCATACCGACTATTTTGTATACAATCAGGACGCCCCAAGCCCTTCAAGTCCCTGCTATTCCATTACCTTCGACAAGACCGACGAATTGAAAAATATCGTTAGCGCGCGGGGCTTTAGCACCTGCGCAAGCACGGCACAGCAGGTTGAGCGCGGACTTATGGTACGCTATTAGCATGACCGCAACAGAGGCTAAAAAACGACTGGAAAAGCTCAAGCAGCAAATCGCAGATTTGCGCTTTCGCTATCATGTGGAAAACGACCCAACCGTTACGGATGACGTATACGAGTCTTTGATGCGCGAGGCCAAGGCGATTGAAAAGGATTTTCCCCAGTTTGCCGTTACTCAGGAGTTTGACCGCGTAGCTGGAGCACCGCTTAGTGTCTTTGCCAAAGTCACTCATGCGCGGCGAATGCTGTCGCTTAATGACGTGTTTAATATCGAAGAGCTGGTCCAATGGAGCGCCCGCATGGAAAAGCTGCTGCAGGGCGCGAGCCACAGCTATTTTGCCGAGGTGAAGCTCGATGGGTTGGCGGTGACGCTGCGATATGAAAAGGGAGTACTGGTGCAGGCCGCAACGCGCGGCGACGGCTTTGTTGGTGAAGACATCACCGAAAACGCCAAGATGGTGCGCAGCATTCCGCTAACGCTTATCGCGCCATTTCCTGAAATAGTTGAAGTGCGCGGCGAGATCATCATGCGCAAGAACATATTAGCCAAGCTGAATGCCATTCAGGAAAAGAATGGCAAGCAGCCTTTTGCCAATACGCGCAATGCCGCAGCTGGATCTATACGGCAGCTTGACCCGCAGCTCGTAAAGGAGCGACAGCTTGATTTCTTTGCATACGATATCAGCCTGGAAGATATTGCAAGCCATTCGGAAAAGCATGCATTGCTGAGAACACTCGGCATGCCAGTCGTTGCTGATGAGGCGCGCGCGAAAGAAGTGACAGAGCTATTGCCATTCATTGACCAGATTGCCCAGAAGCGCGATGGCTTGCCCTTTAACATTGACGGCATCGTAATATGCGTTGACGAGTTGGCACTGCAGGAAACATTGGGCATTGTTGGCAAGGCGCCACGATATTCTGTTGCATATAAGTATCCGGCAGAGCGCGTGACGACGCTCGTTACGGATATAACCGTTAATGTTGGGCGTACTGGAGTTTTGACGCCGCTGGCGCACTTCACGCCCGTGCTCGTTGCCGGCTCAACGGTATCAAAGGCAACGCTGCACAATATGGATCAGATCAATCGACTTGATATTCGCATTGGCGATACAGTAGTTATTCAGAAAGCCGGCGATGTTATTCCGGAAGTCGTGCAGGTATTGCATGACTTGCGCACTGGCAAGGAAAAGAAATTCGGTATGCCAAAGAAATGCCCAGTCTGCGGCTTTGCCGTTGAGCAGCGCGCAGCCCAGACAAAAGGGGAGACGGTTGCATTTTTCTGTACTAATGACGACTGTCCGGCCAAGCATACGCGCGGCATCATACACTTCGTGCACATGCTTGATATTTACGAGGTTGGGCCGAAGATCATCGATCGTCTGCAGGAAGAAGGCTTGATCGCCGACGCTGCAGATTTGTTTGCATTGACTGAGGCAGACTTGAGCGGGCTCGAGCGCTTTGGCGAAAAGAGCGCCCAAAATGTCATTGCAGCCATCGCAGCCAAGAAGACTCCGCCGCTCGATCGCTTCATTGCATCTCTTGGCATCAGCAATGTCGGCGTTGAGACAGCGCGAGACATAGCGTTGCATTTTAATACGTTTGAAAACTTCTGGAATGCAAAAGGCGAAGCCTTTGCAAGCGTACAAAATATTGGTCCAGTGGTTGTTGAGACCATTGACCAGTATCGCTGCAAGGAATCGTCTATTCGACTGATAGAGAAGCTGCTGGCTAATGGCGTTGAACCGCAAGCGGTTGCAGTGCAGAAGGGAGGAATCTTTTCCGGCATGACTGTCGTGCTAACAGGAACGTTGGGAACCATGAGTCGCGAGAAGGCCAAGGAAATCATTCAGTCCCAGGGAGGGAGGGTGGCCGGCAGCGTGTCGGCAAGCACGTCTATTGTTGTGTGTGGCGAGAAGCCTGGCAGCAAGTATGCGGATGCGCAGAAATTGGGGGTTAAGACGGTGGATGAGGAAGGATTTTTGAAGATGCTACAGGGTCTGGTATAGTACTGGTATGAAAGCGAGCCTGACAAACGAGGAAATTAAGCGCTTGGCGACCCTGTCTCGCCTGAGCGTACCAGAGGCTGAATTGGCAACAGTATCTGCTGATATTGCCAATATTTTGGGATTTGTGGACACAATACAGTCAGTGCAGCTTGGAGATGCGGTTGCAGAGACAAGCGACAGAAAGAATATTTTCAGAGAAGATGCAGTTGCGCCGATAGTTCCTGCCCATGACCTTGTCGAGGCTGCTCCATTGCACCAGGATCATTTTGTTAAGGTGCCTAAGGTTATCGAATAGTATGGAATACCCGACGATTGAACAATTGCATGCACAGCTCACAGCGAAAGAAATTTCTGTGGCAGCGTTAGTGCAGGAATATGTTGCTCGTGCAAAGGCAAGCGATTTGAATGCCTACCGGGAAATCTACAGCGATGCAGTTATTGCAGCGCAAGTTGAAGCTGCAGAAAAGATGCTTGCAGGAGGCACTGCAACAATGCTGACCGGACTTCCAATTGCATTGAAAGACAATATCTTGTTTGCAGGACAGGTGGTGAGTGGCAGTTCGAAGATGCTTGAACACTATACTGCCAGCTATGATGCGACCGTGGTTGAAAAGATGAAGGCTGCAGGCGCGGTGATTATCGGCCGCACCAACATGGATGAGTTTGCCATGGGATCTTCAACTGAAAACTCTGCCTATGGCGTAACGAAGAATCCGATTGATATTTCTAAGGTGCCAGGCGGTTCTTCGGGCGGCTCGGCTGCTGCTGTTGCTGCAGGGCTGTGCGTTGCAGCATTCGGCTCGGATACTGGCGGCTCTATTCGCCAGCCGGCAGCGTTCTGCGGCATTGTTGGCTTGCTGCCAACATACGGTACGGTATCTCGTCATGGCTTGATGGCTATGGGATCATCTCTTGATGTAATTGGTCCAATGACGCACACGGTGCGCGATGCAGAAATTTTCTATACAGCATTCAAAGGGCAAGACAAGTATGACGGTACGTCAGGCATAGAGGCAGTAGATGGCCCGCTCAAGAAGCGATTGGCAATTCCTAAGGGGGTATTTGGCAATAAGGGGCTTGATCCGGAACTGGAAAAGAACTTTGCTGACAGCGTTGAAAAGCTGAAGGGTCAGGGTTTTGCAATTGACGAGATTGACCTGCCGCACTTTGCCGACTCATTGGCCGTGTACTATATCCTGATGCCTGCTGAAGTATCTTCAAACCTGGCACGGCTTGACGGTATTCGCTATGGCGATCGCGCAGAGAGCGCTTCTATTCATGACGTATATGGCGATACTCGCGGCGCATTGTTTGGCCCGGAAGTTCGACGGCGCATCCTGGTCGGCACGTACGTGCTGTCGCACGGGTATTATGACGCGTACTATAACAAGGCTATTGCATTAAGAGCGACGATTCGAAAAGAGCTTGAAATTGCGCTTCAGACCTATGATGCAATTCTGACCCCAACAACCCCGACAGCAGCATTCGGCATAGGGGAGAAGGTCAATGACCCTGTCAGCATGTACCTCTCAGACCTCTTTACCGTACCTGCAAACATTGCCCAGCATCCTGCAATCTCTATTCCGTCAGGCAATAGCTCGTCTGGCTTGCCGTTCGGCGTGCAGTTCATCGGCGCCCGCTATGCAGAAGAGGTGCTGTTTGCTCTTGGCAAGATAGTAGAGGATGTACGATAATAGAGCTGTGGATACTTCACTGCAATCAACTGTGTACCCTGAGTCAGCGATCAGCTTGGATGGCGGCGCTACCGTAGTGCAAAACGTTGGAGATACGGTATTTTCTGCCGGCCTGCTCAATTTTCTTTTCGTTATAATGACGCTCCTTTTGATTGCGCTTATCACGCTCACTATCTACCTTCTTGTTCGCCTGTATGAGATTCGCATGGACAAGGCAAGGTTGAAAAAGCCTACTGTTATTCCTGGGGCAATGCCGTCATCTGTCCAGGCAAGCGTTAACGATGTTGCATTGCCTGTTGAGAATGCAACATGGCGCGGCATTCGAGAGCGCTTGCTTGGAGACAACCCGAGCGAATGGAAGCTTTCTATTATCGAGGCAGATATTTATATGGACAGGGTATTGGATGACAAGGGCTTTCATGGCGATACCACAGGAGACAAGCTCAAGCAGATAACCCCTGACCGCCTGCCCTCTATTCAGATTGCCTGGGAAGTGCACAAGATTCGAAACCGCATTGCCCATGACGGCGCAGCCTTTGTTTTGACCATGCCAGAAGCCCGCCGCTTGCTGTCATACTACGAAATCGTCTTTACCGACCTCGGAGTCCTGTAGGACTTGCATTAATAGGCATAGGATTGTAGAATACACACCTAACCCATCGCGGGGTAGAGAAGTGGTATCTCGTAAGGCTCATAACCTTAAGGCAGCTGTTCGATTCAGCTCCCCGCAACAA
>JAZKAB010000011.1:680-24606 GCA_040389365.1 Patescibacteria group bacterium | reverse complement strand
CTCTGCAATCTTATAGTGTTCTGTCACAAAATGCAAGACCCGGTCAAGTCTTTCTCGAAGAAAGGCCTCGTCCATGCCCTTTGAGCGGCCGCGCAGGAAAAGCTCCACTTTAATGCGGTGCCCCTCCTTCAGCCAGCCTGAAGCGGTCTTTGCCTTCAGTTCCAGGTCGTGGTCGCCGGTACCAACCTTGATCTGAATAGACTTGGTTTCGCTGGCCTTTGCGCCGCTCTTGGCTTTCTGGAGCTTTTTCTTCTGCTCATACAGGTATTTGCCGTACTCGATCAGCTTGGCGATTGGCGGCTTTGACTGGGCGTTAATTTCAACAAGGTCTACGCCGCGCGCTTCTGCCATGCCCAATGCTTCTTCAAGGGAGATAACGCCAATGCTTTCGCCATCCGCGTCAACAACGCGAAGTTCGGCAGCCCGTATTTGTTTGTTGGTTCGTTCCTTCAAAATGGTCTATAGTAGGTAGATAATGTCTCTCAATAATACCGAAAAAAACGATAATAGTCAATCATTGCAAGGCATTCATCATTTCTGGAAACAGCCAGGCGAGACGCTGGCTGTGATGCTGCGGCGCTTCCGGGAAGAGCAGGGCATGGGCGAGGAAGAGAAACTTACCTATGCCGGACGGCTTGATCCTATGGCTGAAGGTATTGTGCCCATACTGTCAGGAGAGGCCAGGTTCAGGAAAGAGCAGCTCATGAGCGCAGCCAAGACTTATGAGGTTGAGATTCTGTTAGGCATCAGCACGGATACGGGCGATATGCTGGGATTGGTAACTAAAAGGGATATACAGGCAATAGAAGGCAAGGAAATAGAGAAAGCGATAGAAGCGCTCTCTTCTATACAGGAATTGGTGTATCCCAACTACTCATCCCGACCTGTTGATGGCAAGCCGCTCTTTGTGCATGCCCGAGCGGGGAACAGGGTGCAGCAGCCAATGAAGAAGGTGTCTATTCATTCATTGGAATTGCTTGGCCGTAAAGAGGTATCGCTCAATAGCCTGATTGAGAGTGCTTCTGAGATTATTAATACGGTGCATGGCGACTTCCGCCAAGAGGCAATTCTTGCAGGCTGGCAGGAACAGAAGGGTAATGATGAGGTGCAGGTTGTCTCTATTAGAACAACGGTCTCATCTGGCGCTTACATGCGCTCACTGGCTGAGAAGCTGGGAGAATTGCTGGGAGTGCCGGCATTGGCATATAGGATTGTGCGTATAAAAATAAATAGCGAGAAATAATAAAGGCCCGAATTCTTCATTCGGGCCTTATGTCGTGCAATAAGGTGTTCGTGCTATGAAAGCTCTTTGAGTTTTGCCTCCATGCACATTGTAGTGTGCGGCACTGAGAGTAACCGTCCTTCAGGAATAAGTTCGCTGGTTTCTCTGCAGATACCGTACGTTTTGTTCGCAATGCGTACCAGGGCAGCTTCCAATTGATCGATAAACTTTTTCTGGCGGGCCGCTTCTCTGCTTACATCTTCTTTTATGTAAGTGTGCGCACCTCCATCATTTACGTTATAATGGCTGCCATCACTTTCTGATAATCCTGCCGCGGCATTTTCCATTATCTCTCGTGCCGCTGCAATTTTATTCTCAATGAGTTGCTTAAACATAAGCAATTTATCATCCGAATACCTTGTTGGTGCCTTTTTTTGCACACCCTTTTCTATAACATTTCCCATATTAAATAAGTTTTCAGAATTATCGCACTTTTTAAGAAAAAGTCAACTGCTAAGCCTTCAATACCTTAGTTCTGATCTGGGGCGCCATCTCGCTGTATACCCACAGCTTTGAAGCCAGGAAGTTCCATATAAAGGTTATTGCAGTTGCTGCAATGGCAGCCGCAACGTCGTGCCAATGGAATGCGTCGAGGAAGAGGGACAGCGTAGCAAGATTAAGCAGGAAGCCTGCTCCGACGGTAAGGTAGAAGGTAACAACTTCGCGCATCTCAATGGCTGTGTGCTTGTTGAATGTCCAGTAGCGGTTGGCAAAGAATGAGACAATAGTTCCGATGCCAAAGGAAAGCGTTTTTGTCATTAAAAGATGATCGGCAGAAAAAGCGAATGATCGTGTGAGATAGAAATACAGGCACAGGTCGACAAGGGTATTAACAATGCCGATAAGCGCAAAGCGAGTCAGCTGCTGTCGAGAGACAGAGCCAAGCTTTCCCTTATACAGCGAAAAAATCTCTTTGAATGCGCGAAGTATAACTGCAGGGCTTGCCCCAGTCGCTTCGCCTTCCAATCGGGGGAAGTGCGAAACAGGAATTTCCTTGAAGGCAATGCCCTGGCGCTGCAGGCGAATAAGCATCTCAGCGCTCATCATCGCGCCTCGTGTTTTTAAGGGGAGAGATGCAACTAACTCTCGATCCATCAGCTTGAAGGCGCAATCAATATCCTTTACGCGTAGTCCAAAGAGAAACCGGTTAAGAAAGTTCCAGAGGTTCGCATTCAATAGTCGCAAGAGCGGGTCGCGACGCGGAGCGCGGTATCCCAATACGATCTTATACTCAGGCACAAAATGCATGAGAATAGAGAGTTCAGAAAGGTCGAATTGGAGGTCTGCATCGGTAAAGAAGACATACTGGTATGTTGCAGCCTGTATGCCGCTCCAGAGCGCAGCGCCATAGCCCTGGTTGGGGTCATGATGCACTGCTTTCACGTGCTCGTTTTCTGCAGCCAACCTGTCTGCGATTGCCGCAGTTGCATCCTTGCTGCCGTCATTGACGACAATGATCTCGTACGGAATGCCGAGCTTCTTGAGCGTTACCTCGGCTTCGCGCACGCTGTTCTCTATATTGGCCTCTTCATTGTATGCCGGAAAAAAGACAGAGAGGGAAAGGGTGTTTTGAGTATTCATGGAGATAAGGAGATTATTTCACTTGCCATTAATAGTTGAAATGGGTACAGTGTATATATAACACATTGGTCGTCGTTATACATTAGTAGTACTAATCCTCATAGTAGACTATATGAACTTTAATGAAAAGACTAAGAACAATAGTATGCGCGCAGCATTGCTGGCGCTCGGCATACTAGTATTAAGCAGTACTGTAGCGATTGCGCAAAGACCTACGGTCTCGAACAGCGAACGACGGGAATTGCGCCAGTCATCACGCAGCGGCGTGTATAAGACGATTAGCGACCTCATTGAGCAGGACAAAAAGAAAGCTGACAGCGCAAAGCCTGTTATTCCTGCAACGGTCACCCCTTCAAAAAACATACCGCCAATCGATGAGCCCAAGAAGCCTATTGTTGAGCCTGTTGCACCAAAGCCCGCAGTGAAGAGCGCAGTAGTTGCAGCGCCAAAGAAAAACCTGATGTATAAAACCATGCAGCGCTTTGTTCCTATCGACCCGTACATTGAAAACGGCTTCGGTCCGATAACGTCAAGCATTCTGTATGGCGTGAGCGGCATTATTGCGCTTGCCGGTATCCTGCTGATAATTGGCCGTCCGGCTCCTGTCGCTCGTCGCTTGGCATCATTATTTACCTTCGCTTAATTCTTCCATGACTTTTCCTAGATTCACCAGGCTTACATACATCGGCCTTGGCATGATCGCATTCGCGCTCGTGCTGTTTCTTGTCGTGCGGTATGTGAATGGCGCAAAGCGCCAGGTGCCGCTGGTATTCTCTCAGCGCGAAGTGCTGGAGAATACGTGGGATGCATACAAGATAAATACCCTCGAAGCGGGAAGCGGCCGTACGCTTGATAAGAGCTTGAACAATCTGACAACATCAGAGGGGCAGAGCTATACCATGCTGCGCGCTGTCTGGATGGATGACAAGGAAACGTTCGACAAGAGCTTTGCATTCGCGCAGAGTGCGCTCAAGCATAAGGATGACAACCTGCACGCATGGCAGTTTGGCCAAATCTCAGGCGACAAGTATGGCATCTTAGCCAATAATGGCGGCAATAATTCTGCAACTGATGCCGAGAGCGATATTGCCGTTGCCTTGCTGTTTGCCTATGAGCGCTGGAATGATCAGGAATACCTTGATCAGGCTAAGGCATTGATTGCGGATATCTGGAAGTATGAGGTTGTAACAGTGAAGGGCAAGCAGATTCTGGCCGCCAATGACGTTGAGCGCTTTTCAAGCTCGAAGATTATCGTTAATCCTTCATACCTTTCTCCGTACGCATACCGCATGTTTGCGATTGTTGACCCTGCGCATAACTGGCAGGCCGTGATCGACAGCTCATATGAGCTTATTGGCCAAAGCATGACCATGCAGCTTGATAAGGGGTCGAGTGCGCATATTCCACCAGATTGGATTCAGGTCAATCGCCAGACTGGCGCTATTGAAGCAGTACCGAATGCCGGCCTGACGACAAACTACAGTTATGACGCGCTTCGCACGCCATGGCGCCTGGCATTGGATTGGCAATGGTATCAGGAGTCTCGTGCCAAGCAGCTGCTTGACCAGATGTCATTCTTTACCGAAGAATGGAATGCCAACAGGGAAGTGTCGGTGACATACAGTCATGACGGTACCATTATCGGCGATCAGACTGAAGTGCCTGCATTGTATGGCGGGCTGATCGGCTACTTTATGACAAGCGATACTGCCAATGCAGAAGACGTATACAAGGAAAAGCTGCAGATACTGTACAGTACTGATACCAATGCTTGGCGCACGCCTTTAGGATATTATGACGACAACTGGGCATGGTTCGGTATCGGATTGTATCTTGACCTTCTACCTAACCTTGCCAAAGACCTTTCACTACCAGCTAAGCAATAATTCGTATGTCAGCAACTCCCAATAAAAAAGACCAGCAGCGATTCCTCAAGACTAAGACCTCAAAAGGATTGGTGGTACTAAATATAGTGTTGGTATTCGCATACTTCATATTGCTCGCATTCTTCTTCCCGATTGGGAACAAGGTACTGTTTACCATCCTCATGGTTGGAGAGGTCTTTCACCTTTGGCAGCTCTTAACATTCCTGTATACGATTTGGGAAACGAAATCTATTGCGCCGCAAGACCTGAGCTTTCGCGCGCCTGTTGACGTGTATATCACTATCGCAGGAGAGCCAAAGGAAATCATCGAAGAGACAATCGTTGCTGCCAAGGCAATGGACTATCCTGACCTTACAATATATCTATTGAATGACGGCTTCGTGGCAAATCGGCCGAACTGGCAGGAAACTGAAGAACTTGGGGCAAAGCACGGCATTGCCGTCATCACTCGCCAGACGCCTGGCGGCGCCAAGGCAGGAAATATAAACAATGCATTCAAGCAGACTAATCGCCCCTTCGTTGTTATTTTCGATGCAGACCATGTGCCGCACCCAGATTTTCTTCTTAAGACGATGCCGTATTTCAGCGACCCTGACATGGCATTCGTGCAGTCACCGCAATATTATAAGAACTATATGGTCAATGAGGTGACGCGCGGGGCATGGGAACAGCAGGAGCTGTTCTTCGGCCCGATCTGTCGCGGCAAGAATCGCCTGAATGCGGTGACGATGTGCGGTACCAATATGGTCATTCGCAAGGAAATGATCATGGCAGTTGGCGGCATGTGCGAAGAGAGCATTGCTGAAGACTTCGTCACCGGGCTCTTTCTGCATGAGCATGGCTGGAAGTCTGCCTATGTGGCAGAAGTGCTGGCAGAAGGCTTGGCGCCGGAAGACTTTCTTTCATACTATAAGCAGCAGTTTCGCTGGGCTCGCGGCGCGCTTGATGTTATTTTCAAATACAATCTGCTCTTCAGAAAGAATCTGACCCTCGCGCAGAAGATTCAGTATCTTGCCTCAGCATCGTTCTATCTTTCAGGGGGCATTATCGTGCTGCACGCATTGATTCCGATAATCTTCTTCTTTAGCGGTCTCGTGCCTGTTGTTATTGCAACCATGCTGCTTGCTCTGATCTTCTTGCCGTATATTTTTGTAACGCTGTATACGCTGCAGGGCTCGTCTAACTTTACGTACACGTTCCGGTCTCTGGCATTTTCCATGAGCTCCTTCAGCATTCATCTTGAGGCATTGTGGTCTATATTGACCGGCAGCAAGCCGAAGTTTGAAATTACCTCAAAGAAGAAGCTGACCGGAAACTTTTTGTATTTGGTGAAGTGGCATATCGGGTATGTAGCATTGGTATTGATAGGGTTAGGGTTTGCCCTGTATCGCGAAGGATTGAGCGCGTCAATCATGGCCAATATGGCATGGACGGTATTAAATGCCGTTATCTTTGCGCAATTCATTGCCCTGGCATTGCCGCAGCGCGAAGTCGACACAGCCTCTGAAAAAGAAGTAGAAGTGCCAGCGCTATAGTATGAAAAATTTTTCACCGACATTTTATAAGTACAAGATTCCGATCATATTGGGCTCATTGATGCTCTTCGTTATCGTGCTATCAGTCTTTATTTTCTCAAGGCAAAGCTTGCGACTCGATGAGGCGCAAAGCCTGTGGCAGACCAGCCGCACGATTCCGAAAATGCTAAACATTATCGGCCAGGACGTGCACGTGCCGTTCTACCACACCATGCTGCATTTCTGGCAGGTATCGCTGGGAAATGGGGTGGCGACTGCAAGAGCGTTGTCACTGGTATTCTTTGTGTTATGCATTCCGGCAATTTATCTTCTTGGAAAGACCGTATACAATAAGAATGCAGGACTGTATGCAGCATTGCTGCTTTCTATCTCGCCGTTTATGAACTGGTATGGCAGCGAGATTCGCATGTACAGCATCTTTACGCTGCTCGTTATATTGCATGAGTATTTCTTTATCAAGCTGTATAAAGAGGGGAACATAGAGCGAAGAAAGCGCCTATGGCTAGGGTATATTATCGTTACATTGCTTGGCGTCTTTACGCACTATTTCTTCTGGTTCTCAATTGCCAGTCAAGTTATATTCTTTATATTTAACAGCTCGCTCTTTCAGAAAGGAGACTTCAAGAAGTTTGCCGGCATTGTTATTGGCGCAATTATTGCATTCAGTCCCTGGATTTTCTATGTGCTGCATCTCGGCACGATCAGCAACAGCTCGCCGCAGCTTGAAGCGCCAAGCTCAGTCAATATTTTCAACACCTTCTCGCAGTTCCTGTTCGGCTTCCAGATCGACTACGTCAATACCATTCTCGTATCGCTTTGGCCGCTCTTGGTATTGTTCGGCTTCTTTGGCTTGCAGAAGCACAAGAAGACAGCGCCTGAGACGGTGTATCTTATAACGGCATTGGTTGTGCCAATGGCGCTGACATTCTTGGTCTCAATCTTGTTCCGACCATTGTACCTCAGTCGCTATTTGATCCTGAGCCTGCCGCCCCTCTATCTAGTCATTATCGGCTTCTTCGGCAGCCTGCCGCCAAAGCTCAAGCGCGCGTTTCAGATCGTATTCGTATTGATCATGCTCAGTACCTTGTTCGTTGAAGCGTTTAGCGCATTGACGCCGGTGAAGGAAAACTACAAGCAGGCAACGCTGTACCTGACTGAGCATGCCGAGGCCAATGACGTGATCGTGCTGTCTGCGCCGTTTACCATCTACCCAGTCGATTACTATTACAAAGGCCCGGCTTCTATAACGACGCTGCCAATTTGGGATCGCTCAACATACGGCCCGGTGCCTGCCTTCGATGCAGCAAAGCTGTCTGAAGACGTTAAGACAATTGCAGCCAGCCATCAGAACCTTTGGCTGTTATTGAGCTATGACCAGGGCTATCAGGAAGACTTGCGATTGTATTTCGATACGCACTATCAGCGCTTGGATACGAAGAACTTCTCCCCAGGGCTCGATCTGTATGAATATAAGATGAGGTATTAATATAAAAAAGCACCCGATGGGTGCTTTTGTGCTACTGTGCATTTTTTAAACTGCCAATCCTGTCTCTCAGCTCTGCAGCCATTTCGAATTTTGACTCGTCTATGGCTATTGCAAGCTGGGCTTCCAAAGACTCGAGCGTTTCTGCCGGGAGGGCAGGCTCATTTTCAATAAGAATTTTGTTCTTAGTCATGAGCACTGTCACTTCGGCATTCTTGAATACGATAAAGCTGAATTTCTTTCTCATCAGCCTTACGTACGTGCTATAGCCGTTCATGACATAGTCAAACCAGTCGAGAATTGAAACATCAATTTCAAAATCGTCTTCCGAGGTTCCCTCGCCAAGGCGCTTTATCGAAACATGCTCGTCATTCATATCGTCATAAAAATGCTCCTCCAGGATTATGGCCGTGAGCAGGTCAACGAAGACTGCTTTTCTGGTAATGATCAGCTCTTGCGCATGGATGTAGGCGAGCTGTCCAACCTGCATTGCCGCCACATGTTCCTTATGCGGCCTGGCGAGTATTTCTCCTTTAAATGGCATGGCGTGTGGTGTTATGTTTTCACAACCATACAACTTTGCATTTACTTTGGCAATATATAGGTAAACTTATTTTTGCTTCAGTGCCGCCAGGAAGACCTGGCTTCGCTGTACGACATACTTGTCGTACAGCTTTTCATACGTGCTTGCCTTAACGAGTCGAATTGCTTCTTCAAGCGGAACCCAGACTGTTTCCGTACCGTTTGCTATTTCGGTTTCTGTAAGAGCGGGAAGCCCTTTCTCTCCAGCGACTTTAGCAATAAAACATATTGATTCGTTTATTCGCCCTAGCTGTTGTCGATATTCTCGCGTACTGCCTAGTTCCGTGACGATTTCAACAGTGCAGCCGATCTCTTCCTTGCATTCTCGGATGCAGGCTTCTTCAGGCGTCTCGCCTTCCTCAATACCTCCGCCAGGAAGGTCATAGTATTTGTATGTTGTGAGGTTGATAATGCCTACGTTATTATCGGCATCAAATACTATCGCACGCACTGCCTTGCGCACTTTATAAGTGGCCGCTTCCGCTTCAGAAACGTTTTCTTCATTGAATTCATGCAGGAGTGCCATATCAGCGAAGTATAGTACTAGCGGCGTATGAATGAGTCGAAAAATACCAAAACCGTTAAGACGATACCTTTCAAGGTTCTGGGATTACTATCAAAGTAGCGTTGTTATACAAAAAGCCTTTGAAAAGCTGTTTAAGAAAGAGTATCGATACCACAAGAGAGTATTGAATACATTGCAGTATTAAGGTTTACATCTCGTAGTTTCTAGGTATAGTGATTAAAAAAACAAAAGCATATGATACAACTTAAAAACCTTAACTACGGAGAACCTTTGGCCCCTTATACTACGTACGGAATTGGCGGTCCCGCCGACTACTTCTTTAGGGCAAGAAATAAAGAAGATCTTGCCCGGGCTGTTATTGAGGCAAGAGAGAACGGTATCCCATACTTCATCCTTGGTATGGGAGCGAATGTCCTTTTTGGAGACAAAGGATTTCGTGGCCTTGTCATTAAAAATGAAGCACGCGCATTCTCATTTTCGGAGCAATATTTAACCGTTGAAAGCGGAGCGGTAGTCGGGGAACTAATACGGCTAACTGAGCAAAAAGGATTGTCAGGGTTTGAGCATTACGCTGGCATACCGAGCACTATTGGAGGAGCGTTATGGCAAAACTTGCACTTTCTTTCTCCTGATAGAAGTCGAACCGTTTTTATTGAGGAAATATTCTCTAGCGCTAAAGTTCTTATCGAAGACAACAGGGTCAATGAAGCTGGTCGAAACGTGTTTAATTTTGGTTATGACCACAGTATCCTTCACGAAAGACCCCTTGTAGTATTAGAAGCAACCTTTTGTCTTCAGTGGGCATCACCCGCGAAGATAAAACATCAGTCAGAAGAAAATCTGCGCTGGAGGAATGAGAGACACCCTAATCAGTATTTATCTTGCGGCTCAGTCTTCAAGAGAATTGAAGGCATTGGTGCAGGTAGGTTGATTGAGCAGGTTGGATTGAAGGGCTATCAGATAGGGGGTATTCAGTCTTCTGTACAGCATGCCAATTTTCTTATTAACCGTGGAAATGGTACGGCCTCTGAAGTTAGGGAACTGATTGTCTTAATTCAAGAAAAGGTTAAGAAAGAAACAGGCCACATTCTGGAAACAGAAATTAGCTTTGTTGGAGAATTTTAAAGCAAAACACCGTCACGTAATATGATGGTGTTTTTTAATCTGTGGACATGAGGCAAAAAACATACAAACCGCTCAAACAGTACCTTTCGAGGTTTTGTAACTACTATCAATCCAGTATTAACTTGCAAAAAGCTATTGAAAAACTTGGCTAAAACAAGGAAGAGGTATCACAAGAGGGTATTAAATAATATAAATAAAAAGGGGGCTTACCTTTAAGTATGCTCCCTAATTCGCGTTTGTTTTAAATATTCTCTACCTCGACAGTGATTGGCTGTTCACTAAAGATTTCCTCAAGCTTTTTCTTTGTCTTTTTGTTCTCAAAACTGGTAGTGCTGAACCAACGGCTTTTGCCGCTCACCAGAAAACCCTTTTCTTTGCCGTAATAGAATAGTTCGCCGCCATCAAGAAGTCTTACTTCTTTGCCAAGTATTTTTTTTGCGTTATCAAAAACTGTTCCAAAGTCTTTTTCTTTTGTATCTGCATAGATGTAACTTGCATCTCCTACAGCAAGTAAAACGTATAGCATTCCAAAAGGGTGTTCGGGCAGGGTCTTGCTTTCAGCAAGGTTCCCCTCGTATGTGTTTATTGTGTTCATGTTTAAAGAGTTTTGTTTTTCTTAAAATATCATGAAAATAAATAAAGTCAACGTATAAAACAAAATAGCCTTATCTCTAAGGCTATTTCATGAATTGTGGAGATGGGGGTATCGAAACCCCGTGTAATCGTAGTGAACAAGCAAGTCTCCATGCGTAGTACTGCTTGAAAGTTAAGGAATAGTCTCGAAGCAATACGAAACGACTATGTCCCGAGTCTCACCCGTATTCGGTGCGCTTCAGAGACGGGAAGCGCTGCCTATTCTGATGAATGTTGCCGCAGACGCTATATCAGAAGTCTAGCGCGCGACACCTCCTTGACCTAAGTTAGGCGAAGATAGGAACAGCACCAGCCATACTAAAGTATGGTGATGATACTGTCTTAGATGAACTGTTTGCAGTTATCCGTGAGTGACGGTTGCGGGAGTACACTCATGCCCGGCATGCATACATGTTCAGGCTACGTTTATCGAACCTGACATCCCCATGTTATTGTGCTCCCTTTATGGCGCGATCCATGTCGCGCCGGTCAGCTTTTTCTTTCAATGTGTTTCTCTTGTCAGCCTTGTTCTTGCCGCGCACTATGGCAGCGGTGAGCTTGATAAGAGAGCCTTTATTATGCAACGATAATGGGACAATAGTCAAGCCCTTGGTTTTTAATATCTTTGCAAGATCAATGAGCTCCTTCTTATGCACTAATAGCTTTCTGGTGCGGTATGGGTCATAGGCAGAAGAGGCATTTTTCTCCTGCCAGGCCGGAATATGGGCGCCAAGCAAATACAGCTCTCCGTTGAGGAGATTGATATGGCTGCCATTCAAGCTGCCATGCTGCGCTTTCACTGACTTCACTTCCGTCCCTACCAGCTCAATGCCTGTCTCGATGGTGTCCTGAATTGAGAAGTCAAAGCCGGCCTTTTTGTTGCGCACGTATTCCATAGTTCCTATGGTATCACAGATTTATGCTAGACTTTGCCTGTATGAAACTATCGCTTCCTCAGGCTACGCTGCTCGGCATTGACTGCGTTAACGTGGAGCGATTGCAGGCAGCCCTTGATGCGTCAGAGAGCGGCATTGAGTTCGGGGCAGTGAAGCTGCTGACGTCGCTGCCAACTGGCGATGCTCGCCTGGTCGCTATTCCGGCAATCGATACGATTGAAGAATATTCTCGCTTCTGCATTGAAGAGCTGCACAAGTATGTCGATACCGAATACGTGATTATGATTCAGTATGACGGCTTTATCCTGCATCCAGAGCTGTGGAAACAGGAATTTCTTGACTATGACTATATTGGCGGCCCCATGTTTACTACTGCCTGGAAGGGAAGGCCTGACATTCCGCTGCCTACTCCGCTTATCGTTGGCAATGGCGGCTTTACGCTGCGCAGCAAGAAGCTATTGGAGATCGGCGCGCAGCTTGTTGCTGATGGCACCATAACCCACACTGCGCCAGAAGACGTCGCGATTTCATATTGGCATAGAAAGGATTTTGAAGCAGCAGGCATGAAGTATCCGAGCGTTGAGCTGGCAAAGCAGTTTTGCGTCAATGCAAAATATCAGGATGAGTATATAAAAGGATTCGGCTTTCATGGCTTTTATGTGAAAAACATGGAGGCGGTATTGGAAGCATTTCCAGCATATCCGATGCATTTCTTCTTGCCGCGCATTCGCTGGGCACGACTGATGCAGTTGAAAAATACGTTTGCGCCTATTGCATTGAAAGGGGAATATACGGTTGAGCAGGTGCATGGCGAAGCGCCAGTGCGGGTATGGCTAACGTTCGCAGGTGACACTATTAATGATGCCTGGGCCCATCGTCTCGAGCATATGCAAAAGGCAGGGGAGATTATCGAGCAGTCTGAAGAAGGGCATACGATACGCTTTACCGTTAAGACGCGTGCCGGACTCATCCCGCTTACCCTTATTTTCCAGAAAGCCTCTGAGGCAGTATCTATTGAAGGCGCGAAACAGTTTTTGCCATAGCATATAAGAAACAGGGCGGAGCTAATGGTGTATAATGAGGGGATATGCCGAAAAAAGACCAAGAACATACCGAACAAAAGACACCAACTCCCAAGAAACGATCGCTCTCTTCATACATATTCTCAACATTTCTCGTATTTGCACTAATCGTTGTTGCGTATTCATTCCTTTCAGGGGTTGGCACCGACAAGACGCAGACTGTTACCTTGTCTGAAGTTGCCCGCCTGGCACAGGCAGGGCAGGTAAAGAGCATTGTCGTTGACGATCAGGACTTGCACGTCACCAAGATCGACGATACGAAGGTGGAGTCAAAGAAAGAAGCAGATACCTCATTGGTGCAGGTATTGTCTTCGTATGGCGTAGACGGCACGCATTTGAATGCGATTGATATTAGCGTAGCGACGCAGTCAGGCTTCTTGTATTTCCTGATCACCTTCCTGCCAATTATTTTGCCTATTGCGCTTGTCATATTCTTCTTCTGGCTTTTGACTCGGCAGTCAAAAGGGCAGGGCATGCAGGCCTTTACGTTTGGCCAGTCAAAGGCGCGCATTACCGACCCTAACGACAAGAGCAATCGCGTAACGTTTAAGGATGTTGCAGGAGCTCGGGAAGCAAAGGAAGAATTGAAAGAAATCGTTGATTTCCTGCGTAATCCTAAGAAGTTCTTGGAAATTGGCGCGCGCATTCCCAAGGGCGTATTGCTTGCAGGCGCTCCGGGAACAGGCAAGACATTGCTTGCCCGCGCAGTTGCGGGCGAAGCGGGCGTGCCGTTCTATCATCTCTCTGGTTCTGAATTCGTAGAAATGTTCGTGGGCGTGGGCGCGTCTCGCGTACGCGACCTGTTCAAGATGGCAAAGCGCGCAGCGCCTGCCATTATCTTTATCGATGAGATTGATGCTGTGGGGCGAGTACGAGGAGGCGGCTATGGCGGCGGCAACGATGAGCGCGAGCAGACCCTCAACCAGATTCTGGTTGAGATGGATGGCTTCGAGCCTAATGACAAGGTGATTGTCATGGCTGCGACAAACCGCAGCGACGTGCTTGATCCTGCATTGTTGCGCCCAGGCCGCTTTGACCGGCGCGTGATGCTTGATCTGCCAGACCGTCGAGATCGAGAAGAGATCCTGACCGTGCACTCAACCAAGAAGCCCTTTGGCGAAGATGTTAACCTGAAGACTATCGCAGAACGTACTGCCGGTTTCTCAGGCGCAGACCTGTTTTCATTGATGAACGAAGGCGCAATTCTTGCAGCTCGAGAGAATAGAAAGAAGATCTCGCAGTTTGACCTCGTTCGCTCTATTGAAAAGGTGATGATCGGTCCAGAGCGCAAGAGCCACTTGCTGACCAAGAAAGAAAAGCTTATCACCGCATACCATGAAGCAGGACACGCGCTGGTTGCGTCTGTATTGCCCGACGCTGATCCGGTGCACAAGATCTCAATCGTTGCCCGAGGCAGCGCAGGGGGATACACCATGAAGATTGCGCTTGAAGAGCGCAAGCTGACAACAAAGAAAGAGTATCTTGATGACATTGCCATGTCGCTTGCTGGCTATGCAGCCGAGCAGATGATGTTTGGCGATGTCACTACCGGCCCTTCAAATGACTTGCAGGTTGCAAGCGCGCTCGCTCGCGCTATGGTTACCCGCTGGGGCATGAGCGACGAGATCGGGCCATTGGCATTGGAATCAGACGGCGGCCGAGCCATGTTTGGCCAGGGCGTTGAAGGCAAGGAATACTCAGAAAAGACCAGTGCCCTTATCGACTCAGAGGTGCAGCGCATTATGAAGACAGGAATGGCGCGTGCAGAAGAAGTATTGAATACGCACAAGAACGTGCTTGAAATCATTACCAAAAAATTAGTAGAGGTGGAGACCATCGAGCAGCCAGAATACGAGGCGATTCTGTCAGCCCATGGCATTCCGCTTAAGAAACTTGAGACCATATAATGCGAACATTCATACCAGCGCTTTTCATCGCGCTCTTCATAACCGTTACGGTTAGCCACGCAGCAACCCCGACTATTGTTTCTAAGCCGGTATCATTCGGATACAAGGCAGCAACAGATCGAGTTATCGATACCGTTATCGTCCATGCCACATACAATCCTGGCCTGAAAAAGCAGACCTTTGAAGGCGCGCTAAGGCTCTGGAAGCAGTATGCGGTATCGCCGCACTATGCGATTGACCCAAGCGGCACTATCTATTCGCTGGTATCAGAAAAGAACATCGCATATCATGCAGGGGTGAGCGCATTGCCAAACGGCGAGACGAATGTCAATACTCGCTCAATCGGCATTGAGCTTATTTATTCAAACAAGGAAACGCCAAGCGCTGCGCAGTATGCAGCGCTGCAATCTTTGATAAAGACAATAGAAGGGAAGTATTCGATCAAGTACATTCTGGGGCATGACCAGATTGCGCCAGGACGAAAGGTTGACCCATGGAATTTCGACTATACGAAAATCACGAGCCTTTTCAAGCCTGCAACGACAGAATTTATCGAGCCGGTGACATTGAGCGGTACAATATTCCAAAGCTCAGTCGGCATGCTGACACTGCCGCAGCAGGCGGTCATGAAGCAGTATTCATACCGCGCGTCATGCCCGGTATCGCTTGAAGACCTGCGCGTACTGAATGTTTCGTATGTTGGATTTGACGGCGCAACGCGTCAGGGAACCATTATTGTCAATGCGTCTATTGCCGACAAGACTCTGGCGGTATTCAAGAGCCTTTTCGAACAGAAGTTTCCTATTAATAGCATGATGCCAATTGACGCATATCAAGGGATTGATGCCATCTCTATGGCTAATGACAATACGTCTGCATTCAACTGCCGTGCAGTTGCCGGTTCATCAGTCTTCTCTGAGCATGCCTATGGCACAGCAATCGATATCAACCCAAAGGAAAACCCGGCAGGTTCAGCAATGCTAAAGGCAAAGACAGGCAAGGGTGTAGTTACCCCTGCCATTGCAAGGCTCTTCAAGGATGCAGGATTCAAGTGGGGCGGGGAATGGACTTCGAAGAAGGACTACCAGCACTTCTCAGTGTCAGGGAAATAGTATTGACATTTTAGCTTGGTATAGTATGGTATAGAAAACTACATCAAGCATAATGAAAGACAAGTCAACGGAAGGCGAAAAAGTAGCTGGCATATGCGTTATCGCAATGTTAATTTTTAACAACGTTAAGAAAACAAGAGAGCAAAAAGAGATTAAGATTAGCATGATGCTGTCACGGCTGCATGATCTTCGCAAGGATACTCATCCTGAGGTAATCCCGGCGGTAGACAAGGCTATCGAAAAGCTGCGAAGATATATGACAATGCTAGGAGTAATAGCGTAACCAATTGGTTACGCTATTTTTTTATTGACTTTGCGGGCAGGGAGCGTAGACTAAATGAAACTAAACTGTATAAAAATGAAAAATCTTCTTGTCTTCGCGATTGCCATGTTCCTGGGAGTAGGAGCGGTGGCGCAAACTTCTGCTGCAAAAGATTCATTGCGTTCTGATCTGTTTCCCAAGAAGCAGAAACAGAGTTTCATTCAACGATTATTCAATACCGACCTGAAGCAAGCGCCTGCCGCTGCGCCGGAGCCGGTATCGTATCCAATTCCCATTGTTATCAAAATGTCTTTTACGCCCGAGCAGCTGATGAAAGGCTACAGCCTTTCATTTTCTAAAAAGTTCGCTGTGACGTATTCTGGCCTACGGTTCTATTTTGACCCTAATCCGTATGGCTGGGATGAGTATGGGAATTAATGCTGCAAAAGTGCTCCTTCAGGAGCGCTTTTTTATTGACCAATACAAGCCATATGGTGTATAAGGAAAGGAAACACCCATATCTCTCACAGTTAAATATTAGAATATGATCACAGATTCATCAAAGAGTTTTGCAATTACCAACAAGTGGCTTGCAACAGTGTTCTACAATCTTTTTGCCATATTTTTAATCGGCGCGCTGTATTGCCAGCTCTACGTCTATCATGGCGATCCGCGCTGGCCTGCCCTAGTAGCGCTAATTCTTATCGCTCAGTTCCAAAGGCATATTGAGCTTAAGTTCCAACGCGGAAAAGCTGCCAGAGAGATTCGTCTCTGGTATGCGAGATTGCGGCTTAGGGTAATCGTTATATACCTGTTTTTGCTCGCGCTGATGTTCACGGTATCGCATGGCTATAAGTATGGGGGCTATTTCAACAACCTCCTGATCATTGCCATAACATTTCTTCTATTGTTCTGGCTAGCTATGGCGCACGCGCCCCAACCTAAAAGGGAATAGCCCGCCAAAACAAAAAGCCCCGCTTTCGCAGGGCTTTTTTATTTATGCAGTTGCCTTGTCAGAGCCAATCGTTTCAAGGTGTCCTTCTGCCATTTCGATCATTTCATAATGCCAGTTTACGCCTTCTTCGGTTAGGGCAAGAACTTCCTCATCCTCAAGTCCTTGGCCGACGCCGCGGATCAGCGCCCAGTGCACCACTGCAGCGCCCTCAAAGAAGCCGCTCCATTCCATAAGCTCTGTTGCGTTGTCCCATTGGTCGCCTACGTAGAGTTCTCGCATCTTCTTGAGCTTTTCTTCAGTTGCCTGAGCCTTGGCAAGGGTTGTGTCAATCACGCCGCCTTCGGTTGCAAGGCGCATGATCTCATCGCCATGCATCTTGTTCTTCTCCTTGATATCCATTACCTTTTCCTCTCCCAGTACCGCTACAAGGGCAGGGCGGCCCTTTTCGTAGGTATCAGTCCCAACGCGGGCAAATGCCAGCACTTCTCCTAATTTCTTTCCAACGAATTCATTCATATATGTATTGATTTAGGCTATTAATACTCTCTATAGAGTAGAGGAAATTGCGTATTTATACAAGACTGCTACAATCTGCATTATCCCGTCCTTAGCTCAGCGGTAGAGCAGTCGTCTTATACACGACCGGTCCATGGTTCGATCCCATGAGGACGGACACGAAAAAAGCCGCCTCTTATAAGGCAGCTTGCAGGTTAGGCTTAGTCGAGCCATGCATGTGCGAACAGGTATACAATAATTCCTATACATATGAATCTTACCAGTCTCCATCCTAGTAGGCTGAGCGGTGTACCTGATACTTCTACAGGAGGGAATAGCCATCCCATCGGGTAAGCATGGTCCTTAACAATATTCATTTCTATTGTTGAATACCGCACTGTCCATTCGGCAGTAAATATTTCTACACCTTTATCGTTATTTCCGGAGATATGCCATATGCATTGAGCATAGTTTCTTTTCTCCTTGATATTCTTCGATAGCAGAGTGTAGGTATAGGTAATCTTATTACCAATATTTACCGGTTTCTTGTAGGTGATATTGCTATACCCCAAAGCAATAATTTCAGTTGGCACTTCAAATTTAAAAATGTTGAAGATAAAACTTTCTGCTTCAGCAATAGTGCTAATACCATGGCGAGCAAGGCCGCCCAAGGTTGACTTGTAGCTTGTTGAAGTAAGGAAGTTTACGTGAATGGGATTAAGGTCTCCAGTAATAAAACCAAAGAATAGTGTCCATAGATACCAGGCTCTCTTTTGAGGCGAGGTATATATGTACCCATCAGGGATGTCTTTAATGTCTGCAAAATCAAGGAGCTTTTTCATCTGAGTTGTTTTTTTAGCACTTTACACCTTCCGGTCTAAAATGCAATTGATTGTAATGAAATAAAAAAACCAGCTAGAATATCTAGCTGGAATGAGTGGGCTATTAGCTTGAAAGGTATGCAGTGTCGTACGGATTTGGAAGCACTGTTTCTTCTTTCTTCCTGATCTCCTGCAGGATGCTCAATACTGCTTTTTTGGTCGTGCAGTAGTCTGTACCCGCGGCCTCTTCTAATCGCTCTCCAATCTGAAATCCATAGATTCTCAGGGTAAGAAAGCGGCTCCTGATTTTTTCTGCAAGTACAGAACCTTCTTTCTCAAGAAGGTGTATGCATGCTGCCAGCAGGCCTCTATTTTCCGGTACGGAAACATACTTCGCAATAATGACTTCTTCTACGGAGGCAAACAGCCGGCTTTTTTCCTCGCTCGTCTTGATCATTGCAGCATAGCCGCACAGAATGTCGAGAAATGTCTTGTTCTCAATGTGATTGATTATCATGGCTTATTTTTTTCTTTACAATACCATATCAATGACATAAGTCAATGATATGGAAGGGGAGTGGATAAAACGCTTCTCCTTTCGCGGTACGGCGGTATAATTAAGAAGGACGTCGTGATTATAACCCGCGATATCCCTATGCAATATGAATACACAAACAGCAGCAAAATGGTTCGGATGGGTAACTCTCGTTGCAGGAATTCTAGGATTTATTCCTGGAATCGTGAGCGAAGGCTACCTTCTCGGAATTTTTCAGGTAAACGTCATTATTAACGTTCTTCATATCCTTACAGGTCTGATCGCGCTCTTCAGCGTGAGTACGCTCAGCGCGTCAAAAACCTTCTTCAAGACCTTTGGCGTGATATACCTTGTGCTTGCGCTTCTTGGCCTTGCATACGGCCATATCCTAGGGCTGTTCTCAATCAACACGGCTGATATCGTCCTGTACGTTATCTTCGCCGCATACTCTCTATACTACGGCTTTCGTAAGGAAGGCATGATGATGGCATAATAGCTGTCATGAATAAAAAAGCTCCGGCAGTGCCGGAGCTTTTTTATTCAAAGTGCATCGTTTCAAAGGGCTTGGTATGCGCTGCAAGCAGCGGATAGGAAGCGAGCGTCGGGTCTTCGAGAATTATGGAAATTGCTGCTTGGCGTGCCGCCTCAACCAGCTTGAGGTTTCGCAATGCTTCCATGCCGATATCCGATACGCCCCATTGCTGCAAGCCGGTCAGTTCGCCGGTGCCGCGCAATTGCAGGTCGTATTCGGCAAGCTCGAAGCCGTTCTTGGCATTGATGAAGAGCTTCATGCGCTCCTGCGTGCGCTCGCTCTTGGCGTCCGCAAAGAGATAGCAATATGGCTGATGCGACGAGCGCTGCACGCGGCCGCGCAGCTGGTGCAGCTGGGAAAGGCCGAAGCGCTCTGCGCCTTCGATGATAATGGCAGTGGCATTGGGCACGTTAACCCCAACCTCAACAACAGACGTTGCAACCAGAATATCAACTTCATGATTGACGAAGTCGTACATGCTTTCCTCCTTCTTTTCTTTCGTCATCTTGCTGTGCAATATGCCAATGCGATATTCCGGAAAGACTTTTTCCTTCAGACGCTTGGCTTCTGTCATGACATTCTTCATCTGAATGGCCTTTTCTGCATCCTTGTCTGACTCGTTAATGCGCGGGCAGATAATGTAGCATTGGCGGCCTTCTTTCAATACGGCGCGAATCTTTTCATAGACCTCTTCGCGCTTGTCGGGGGTAACGAGTACGGTGTTAACCTGCTTGCGGCCAGCGGGCAGCTGGTCAAGAACCGAGAGATCAAGGTCGCCATAGATTGTAAGAGCCAAAGTGCGGGGAATAGGCGTTGCTGTCATAGACAGCAAATGAGGAAAGTGCGTATCTTTCTTCGCGAGCCCTTTTCGCTGGTTTAAGCCAAAGCGGTGCTGCTCGTCGATAATTGCCAGGGCAAGGTGCTTGAAGGTCAGGCTTTTCTGAATCAGCGCATGCGTGCCGATAACGATCGGGATCTCGCCGTTGGCAATCCACTTAGAAAGCTGCGCGCGAGAGATCGTCGTCCAGCCGTCGGTGTTTGAGGCAACCTTGCTCGGAAATTTTCTGCAGCTGCTGCCGGTGATGAGGGCGATAGAAATACCAGTATGGCGAAAGAGCTCGATAAAGCTTTCGAAGTGCTGGGTAGCCAGGATTTCTGTCGGTGCCATGTATGCAACCTGCAGGCTGCCGTATGACTGCTTGGTGCGGGGAGCGGGAATGGCACTGTCATGCGCCTTGCCGATCAGATTCTTGTCGACTGAGGCAAACGGACGATTTATAATGGTGGCATAGGCAGCAACTGCCGCAACCGCAGTCTTGCCGCTGCCCACGTCTCCCTCCAAGAGTCGAGACATCGGCACGTCTTGTTCCAAGTCTTTCAATATATGACCAATCGCAGTTGTTTGCGCGCCGGTGAGCGGGAAGCCGAAACGGCTGACAAAATT
Source organism: Patescibacteria group bacterium (assembly GCA_040389365.1). Classification (GTDB taxonomy): domain Bacteria; phylum Patescibacteriota; class Minisyncoccia; order Phycocordibacterales; family UBA9973; genus UBA4124. Next base: position 3,932 of record JAZKAB010000011.1, on the reverse strand, counting down.
CTCAACGTCAGTCGTGCTGGTATCGATTGCATAGGCAACCTGCTCCTTGATATTCAGGCGCTCTTTCTGGCGTGCGACGTTGATAGAAAATATCTCGTCAAAGGCAAAGCGCTTGCGCGCTACAACCGCATTCTCTTTGGTCTTCGGGCCATGTATCCAGATCAGCGCAGTCTTGAGGCTGGGCAGGGAATACTGTTCCAGGAGAGAGGCAGGGATATGGTCAGGAATTGTTTCTAGCGCTGACAGGGCGCGGGTAACGGTATGATGGAACCAGAGGCTTGAAACGCCGCGAGTCTCAGGATAGACGGGCGTCAGCGTGGCGTGCTCGTCGCTGGCAAATAGCGAGTCATGGCTGTCGATCGGCAAGACCTTTTCTTCTCGCACTGTCGGATTAACGAGCGCCAGCTTGTCTTTGTGCATGGTAACCTTTCCGGTCAGCTCAATGGTTGCGCCGACATGAAGCATTTTTGCCAGGTATGGCTGATTGAACCAGATTACGGTCATAGTGCCGCTCACGTCTTCGATGACGCCTTCGGTTAAGGGCATCTTGCTCTTCCAGGATTTCTTTGCGGCAAGCTTTTGAATAGTGCCGCGTACCGTTGCAACCGTGCCTTCGGCAAGGCCTTGGATAGAGACATACTGGCTTTCGTCAGCATAGCGGGTAGGGAAATGGTACAGCAGGTCTTGCACGGTATGCAGGCCAAGCTTAACAAGCCCGACGCGCACGTCTTCGCGCAGGCGCGTAAGCTCGCTGATAGGAGACTGAAGGGTAATCATGACCCCAGTATAGCAAAAGCGCCCCTTTCGGGGCGCTTTTGGCTATCGAGGCAATTCTAACGAATTAGAACTTGCGCTCTCGGTTGAAGCCTCCACGGTTTCCACCGCCGCCATTGCCACCTTCGCGCTTTTCGCTTGGGCGTGCAATGTCAACAAAGATGGTGCGTCCATCTAGTTCTGTGTTGTTAAGCTTATCAACAGAAGCCTGAGCTTCTGCATCAGTAGCGAACTCAACGAAGCCAAATCCTTTTGATTTGCCTGTCATCTTGTCCATGATAACGTTCGCACTAGTTACAGTTCCAACCTGTGCGAAGTAGTCTGATAAACCTTGGTTGCTGGTATTGAATGAGAGACTACCAACGAAAACTTTATTATTCATTATATATATTACTTATTTATTATCCTTGCAACGCACTATTTCGAATAGAGAGCACATTACAATATGCAAACTATAGCACACTTTTCTCAAAAAGCTCTAAATAAGGGATAAAGGGCTTATAAAGCGGGCGTACTGTGCTTTGGCAGGAAATAGAAGAGGGGCGGGATGGCAAGCAGGATATAGGCCAGCTCGATTGAAACAAGGGGTGCGAGAACGGCAAGAAAGTAGATCGCGGGGCCGATAATGCTGCGCCCCATGAGGATATGCCTGTCGCCATTGCTGCGATGGATCCAGTATCGCAGCCAGCTGAAGCTGGCAGATGCCCCGAACAGCACGATTGCATAGATGCTAATCGATGGGCCAAAGAAGATATTGGCGCTCATGGTTTCGGTAACGAAGGGGATGAGTGTTAGAAACAGCAGGAAGAAGATATTGAGCCAGAGAATGCGGCGGCGGGTGATATGGGTAAAGACCTGGGTAAGCTGATGATGGTTAACCCAGAAGATGGCAATGGCCACAAAGCTCAAGACAAACGTCATCACGCCTGGAATGAGCGGGATAAGATCTGCTGCCCGAAAGCTGTCGGTATTGAGCGCGGGCACGTGCAGCTCAAGCGCAAGAAGGGTAATTGCGATGGCGAAGACTCCGTCGCTAAATGACTCGAATCGTATTTTAGTAGTTGGTTCCATGGCAAAAGTAGTATACTAAAGAAGTACGCGAAAGAATACTGCTATAGGTACGTATATATAAGAGCGAATTATAAGTAATCTATTAATCACATGAAAAAATCACTACTTACTATCCCGGCACTCGCACTTGTTGCGGTGATCGGATTGTCTCAGACAGCTTCTGCAACTGATGCAAAGGCGGGGATTAACGTAACTGCTGCTCCTGTAGCGGTGAGCGCAAAAGCGCAGGCTGACATGAAGCTTCGCATGGGCGATGACGAGAATCGCAATGCGATCTTTGGCACCGTAACTGCGGTTAGCAGCACTACTATCACTATTGCTAGCACTGATTCAGGCAAGACTGGCGCGCCAGTCACTGTATATACAGTGAATACTGCTACAGCTGTTGTAGACAAGGATACGAAGGCAAGCACTGCTGCAGCAATTGTAGTAGGAGACCATGTGATGGTGCAGGGCACCGTCACTGGCAACACTATTGTTGCAACCAAGATTCATAACGGCGTTATGGCAAAGGGCGTAAACGGCAACAAGGATGGCATGAAGAACATTCTTGAAGGAAACGGCCAGCCTATCGTTGGAGGCACAGTGACTGCTGTTAATGGCAATACTGTAACAATCACCAACAAGAGCAACATTGCATACACTATCGATGTAACGAATGCCAAGGTGACAAAGAACGGCACGGCAAGCACTTCTAGCACAATCGCTGTTGGCGACACGGTATTGGTGCAGGGGGCAATAAACGGCACCGCAGTTACTGCAGTGAGCGTAACTGCTTCTAACAGCGGCAATGCAAACATGCATGTTGGCTTCTTTGCCAAGATCGGCAACTTCTTTGCTCGATTGTTTGGAAAGAAATAGTCTTTATTCTATTCTCTTAAAGAAAACCCCCGAAAGGGGGTTTTCTTGTATACTGGGGTCATGAAGAAGATAGGGATGGGCTGGCAGTGTTCAGTGTATGAATTGGATCGCAATACTGTATTGAAATTAAAGAACACTGCCTTTTCTCAATTCTGGAAAATCTTATGCACGGCCGGACCATTGCCGCTGCTGCAAGGAGAGATGAATCGCGTGCGCCGAGACTATGAGCGGTCGCTTGGTATAGCGCAAGATATACTCGCGCTGCCAGGATTTGACAAGGGGATGTTCGGCAACCCTGCTATTAGCATGTCTGACTATTCCTATACTCAAGACAAGGTTATTCCGCTTAAGAAAGCAATTGCTGCCGCTTCCATAGCGCAGCAAAAGGAATATTATATGCAATACATTGAGCTCTTGAAGTACCTATGGAGCTTTGGGGTGCATGAGGGTATTTTCAACTTCGCATTGAATGCAGGAATAGACAAGGATGGCAGATTGATACTGATAGATTTGGGAGAGCTGACGGCTGACAAGCAGCTCGCGCTT
>JAZKAB010000011.1:0-670 GCA_040389365.1 Patescibacteria group bacterium | reverse complement strand
ATTAATAGCAAGCGCTGGCTGCGCGCCAGCTCGTATTGGACTATTGCAGACAAGGAGCTGAAGCAATACTATAAGGCGCTTATGGAGAGCGAGCTAACGCTCGAAGTATTGGAATCTGAATGGAATAAGCGTCGCGTATGAAGATAGAGTTCAAGGGATACTATTTTATCGTTACCTCAAATGCCATTGTTCGACAGCTGGGCCGCATGGTTTCACTTGGCACGAATGCTATGGGCATAACCGTATACCCGTTTATTTTCGTACGTACTGATACGAGGGGCCATGAAGGGCTGGTACGGCATGAGACCGTGCATATTCGGCAGCAGCTCGAGCTGCTGCTTGTTGGAGCAATTCTTTTGTTTATTGTCGAATATATCTATGCGCGATTCATTAAAAGACTCGATGCGCGCCAAACCTACTATTATTCAGCCATGGAGCAGGAGGCGCATCGCAATACCAAGAATACGAATTACCTTAACGAGCGAAAGCCCTATGCGGTATTGAAGTATATCTGGGACAAGAAGTGGATTGCTCGCGGTCCGGCAGGGGAATTGATAGAAAAGGACTTCTAGAGCATGGGGTTTATATTTTAGCGGTTTTGGGCTATGATATCTCCACAATCCTGGAGGATTGGATGAGTGGTTTAAATCAACGGTTTACTAAACCGTCG
>JAZKAB010000010.1:14498-26573 GCA_040389365.1 Patescibacteria group bacterium | reverse complement strand
TTATCCACGCCGCCAGCGTTCATCCTGAGCTAGGATCAAACTCTTCTTAAAAGTCCTATATTATAGAAATACTATAGGACCTAGACTGAAACAGAATAAAAATGACTTCTTATCCTGTTCCGACCACCCCAGTGGATAACTAGGATGGATTTTGGAATATAACTTGGTGTTATGTTTATTATAGATTTTGCATTCACTATGCAATTTTCAAATAACTAACCCACCTCTGTGAGCGACCACTAGTATATACATCTGATAGAGGAAGTCAACCCTTTATTCCCCTATCAAAATAGCTCTGAAACAGGTCAAGCGGGTAAATAAAAAAACCTTACTTTATAAGGCTTTTTAGATAACCAGCGCTTTTGCTGTGCAAGGCTCGAAATGATAGCCCAAAATGGTCTTGAAGTCGCTTGTTCTTCGCATCCATCCGGTAAGCATATTTTCATTCAATATATTGAGCAAAAACAGCTCGTCTCCGACTATAAGCTCTCCAATGGGAAGATTGTCGATATCATACCAATCGGGCCGCTGCATTTGATTGGTACTTATAGCACTACCTGAATATTCATAGCAGTTAAAGAATACCACTCGAAAAGTAGGTGATCCGAACGGTGCCTCTTCTTCGGTGCCATTATAGAAATCAATCAATCCTACCCTTTTAAGCGCCGATGCAGAAAATTGTATGCCGCCTTCTTCAGCAGGATTAATTCTTTCTGCTGGGTCGCCGCCGGATTCTTCTTTTACCTCATCAATCGCATTGCTTTCAGGGGTTTGGTGGGGTTCGATTTTTCCACCATACCCTTTTAGACCAACAATTTTCCTCACCTGATATGCCAGTAGCACTTTCCGAGCCTCTCTATCAATGAAATGGGTACATGTTGCTGTTGTCATATTTGTTATATTTCCTTAATCCTATGCCTTTCTTCCCAAAAAGCAACATGCTCTACCGTATTTCTTATTCCTTCAATCCATGTATAATCCAGAAAAAATTGAAAAATGAATACAACAATAAAGATTAGGGGCGGAAAGCCCCTGAGCGGAGTAATAAACATCGCGCCCAACAAAAATGCTATCTTGCCAGCGCTGCTGGCATCGATCCTGACTGACGAGGCCATGACGTACAAAAATGTGCCAGAAAGCCCTGATGTTAAGAAAATCCTTGCTGCATTGAAAGAAATGGGGGCAGCGGTAGCAGTTAACAAAAACACTGTCGTCATTTGCTGCAAGAAGATCTCAACGCATATCGTTCCTAGCGAACATATCAGAGAAATGCAGGCCGGATACCTGTTTGCAGGACCGCTGCTCGCGCGTTTTGGAAAAGCGGCTATTCCTCCATCCTCCGGCTGCCAGCTTGGGTACCGCGGGTACGAAGACCATGCCGAATATTTCAAAAAGCTTGGCATAGCGACATCGATTACAGAGATCGGCACGCAAACCTATGTTTTGTTTCAGCGCGCCACCCCAATCAAGGAAGAGCGTATCGTTTCTCATGGAAAGAATCAGCTGTATGAAAACCGCAAGGTCTCGTACAACAACCCGCTCGTTACGCCAACTGAAAACATTCTGATGTTTTCAGCAGGAAAGTCATGCTTTGATACTGAGCTCTCGGGCATTGCCCAAGAGCCGCACGTAGCGCAGCTTATTGACCTGCTAAGAGCAATGGGCGTAGAGATCAAGGGCAAAGGCTCTACGCTAAAGATTAGAAATTGCATGAAGCTAAAAGGCGCAACGTTTATTCCGGAACCGGATCATGTTGATTATTTTGGCTTTGCCGTTACGGCAGCCATGACAAAAAGCGACTTGTTTCTCCAGCTGCCCGTTACCGAAAGCATCCTGCACCTGAGCGAATTTATCGTAAGTATGGGCATTAAGCTAGAGGTAACTGACACTGGCATTACAGTTTTAGGGTCGCAATCTTTATACAAGCTTTCTGCGACCTTTCCCCGAGCCAATGACGCGCAGACATTCAAGATGAATCCTGGGCCTTGGCCTATGTTTCCTGTTGACTGCCTACCAAGCTTCGTTGCCTGGAGCACGATGAATCGAGACCCCAACACGTCAACAATCAGCAATAACTGGATGTATGACAATGGGATCCAATACGTTGCGCCCATGCAGCTTATGGGCGGCCGCATCCTGTCATTCGACAACCAGCGGGTTACGACTGCAGGCATTGCAGACCGACACCCATACCGCTCGTCTAATCTTGAAGTTACTGCGCCGAAAGTGATCGAGGGCGTGCGTGCCCTTATTTCATGCGCGCTTTCAAGCGCCGAGCACAGCGAGTACACGATTCACAATGCCGACTACATTCTTCGGCGCAATCCTAATTTCTTTGAGGTATTAAAGAGATTAGGAGCTGACATTACCGTTCTTTAGAAAAAAACAAAGTCCTGTTTAGCAGGGCTTTTTTATTTCGCCACCTTCACCGCCTCGTCAAACTTGATCGACAGCAGCTTTGATCCGCCATCCGTTCCGAGGGTAACGCCATACAACACTGAAGCTCGAGACATGGTCTCTCGGTTATGGGTAACGACAATAAGCTGCGAGTATTCAGCCAACAGCTCGATCATGTCGCCGTATCGGCGAGAGTTCGCCTCATCAAGCGCCGCATCAGTCTCATCCAAGACCAAGAATGGCGGCGGGTTAACCTGAGAGATGGCAAACAAGAGCGCAATAGAAACGAGCGACCGTTCCCCTCCAGAAAGCATGTTCAATTCCTTCACCTTCTTTTCCGGCAAGTTTACATGCACCTCAATGCCTCTTTCAAAGTCTTCTTCAGACTCTTCCTGCTCTTCTCCTTCTTCAAGCAGCTCTTCATCAGCATTTCGTCGCTTGCGCTTCTTTTCAAGAGTTATAGAAAGAAATGCGCTGCCGCCGCCAAACATTGTCTTGAAGAATTCTCCGAAACGCTCGTTAATCACCTTAACGCCGGTTGTAAACTGCTCGTCAAGAATGCGCTTGAGATCAATGATCAGCGTTTCAAGATTGCGCACGCTCGCTTCGATATCGGTAACCTCTCGTGCCAGAAAGGCATCGCGCTCTATTGTAGCCTCATATTCTGTCACCACGTCGTTGCCAATGCCCGCATGCTCATCCAGTCGAATCTTCAGGCGATCAATTGCGCGCTTCTGCGTATGCAAATCAAATTCAGGAACCGCTTCTCCCTTATCCAGCGCATGCAAGAACCCTGTACCAAATAAAAATCCTGCTTCTTTTAGTTCCGTATCAAAATACCCTTTTCGTTCAATAAATGCAGACTTCGATACTGCCAGTATCTGAAGCTCTGCCTCGCACTGATTGACCTCTGCTGCAATCTCATAGCGCTTGCGCGTTGCAACCTGACTTGCCATCATAGACTGCTCTCTGGCCTGCTCAGCCACGCTCAGGCGTGCCTGAAGGTCGTCTTCCTGCCCTATGAGCGCCCTAAGCTCTCGCTCCAATCCTTCAAGCTCTATCGCCGTATCATTAATGCCTGTATCAATAGCCGCAGGCTCTGCCTGTACAGGCTCTTTCCCTTCTCTTTCTCGAAGCTTAGCAACGACTGACTCGAAGCGCTGCAATACTGCCCTGGCAGCTTCCAGCGTCTGCGCATCTCGAAGATTTCGCAACAATAGCTCTACATCGCTCAACAGCTCTTGATATTCTTCAGCTGCAAACAATACAGCCTTGGCAACATGCTGGCGCTGCTTGTTCTGCGCGATAAGCATCTGGCGCTGCGCTTCAACCATTCCCTCAAGGCGACTGATGCGGCTTTCGCTCGCGCGTCGCTTTTCGCGAACAAGCTGCAGCTGTGCGCTTATGTCAGCACGCTCAGTTGCAGTATGGTCATGCACGGTTTCTTCAGGAAGCGTTGCAAGCAATGCTCCCAATTCGCCCTTTTTTGCATTGATAAGCTGGTATGCCTGTGCCAGGCGAACATCCTCTTCATTGAGATGGTATCGCTCGGTTGCAAGATACTGCACCAGCAATGCTTCAAGCTCTTCGCGAATAGCTCTGCCCTTTTCAACTTTCTCAACCTGCTTCTTCAAAAATGTCAGGTGCGGCGCAAGCTCTCGGCGCAGCGACTGCACTTCCTTGAGCGTATTCATCGCCTTTGCCAGCTTGCTTTCGCTTTCCTTAATGCGGAAATGGTAGACCTTGAGGCCAAGCGCGTCTTCAAGCATTTCCCGCCTGTCTCGCGCAGAAGCGCGCAAGATGCCATCGGCTTCGCCCTGGGAAATTATGTGATGACTTGAGCTGCCAATATTAACAGAGGACAGCAATTCAACCATCTGCTTCAGGCGAATCTCCGTGCCGTTCATGAGATAGCGACTGGTGCCGTCTGCAAATATTTCGCGGGTGAAGGTGACAGTGTCGAACAAGACAGGCGCCTTGGCCTCGATGTCGCTGCCATTCTGAAAATTGAATACCTTGTCAGTATTGTCGAACGTAATGGAAACAGAAGCGCGAGACAGCTTGGGCGCATTCGGACCACCCTTGAAGATCAGGTCGGCGCCGCTCTTGCCGCGCATGCTCTTCATTGACTGCTCCCCCAATACAAAACGAAACGACTCAACCACGTTGCTCTTTCCAGAACCGTTCGGACCAACAACTGAAGTTACGGGAGCGGTAAAGCTCAGCGTCGCTTTTTTTGCAAATGACTTGAACCCAGAAATCTCTATGTGCTTGAGACGCATAATGCCATAAGTATAGCAAATTAAAATAAAAACCTCCCGTTAAGGGGAGGGTATAATTTATTCATCGCAGCTAGCTCCGCTAACTTTATGAATAACAAGAAGGCAAATTCCAGCCGTAATGGCAACTCCTATCGAGCACCCCATTGGACCACCGATGCTATATCCAATGACCAGCCCTAAGAATGTAAAGGATACAGCTACAATAAGCGCATGCACAGGATAGCGATTTGCGAGAATGCAGAAAACTTGCTTTCGGGAATCAAAATAAGCTTGCCAGAAGTCATGATTTACTCTTCTTCTAACTTCAAGTATTTTTTTGTCTTTCATTGGTATGTATTTTCTTAATTAAATCACAACGAATACAAATGTAAAGAAAAGAACGCAGGAGCTTGCTCCTGCGTTCTTTTCTTTACAAATTACTTATTTGCTATAACCAGCCCTTCTTTTCCAATGCGGCCAGCGCAGCAGTCTGCTGCGCTTCCTGCTTGCTTTTGCCCTTGCCTTCAGCAATCTTCTGATCGCCAAAGAATATGCCTATGGTGAAATACTTGTCGTGGTCAGGACCTGATTCGCCAACAACCTTGTACGAAGGCGTAAGGCCAAGGCGTTCCTGCGCCTCTTCCTGCACCTGGCTCTTGGCATCCTTCCATGACTTTGACTTGATGATGTCTTCAAGGCGAGGAATAAGACTGTTCATTATAAATGTCTTGCAGCTCTCATAGCCCTGATCCAAATACAATGCGCCAACGAATGACTCGTAGGTATTTGCAAGAATAGTCTGACGCGCGCGGCCAGTATCCTTTGTCTCGCCCTTTGAAAGCAGCAGGTATTCGTTCATGTTCAGCTCAGTTGCAGCTTCACCCATGATGATAGCGTTAACAAGCGCAGACCGGTATGCAGTCAATTCCCCTTCGTTATGCGTTGGGTATGTACGAAAAAGATAGTCGGTGACGATAAGTTCGATAACGGCGTCGCCAAGAAACTCGAAGCGCTCGTTGTGCTCTAAGCCTGAGCGAGGGTTTTCGTTGATAAACGAGCGGTGCGTAAAAGCCCGCTGAATAAGGCTCTTGTCAGCAAAGACAATGCCGAGAGATTGTTCAAATGGAGTAAAGTCTTTCATTTTCTGTAGGAGTACGATTATTTAGGTTGCGTGATGAGCTCGATCGCTTTCGCAATTAGAGGCAATATATCATCATAAATCGTCAGGTCAACTACCTCATGCAGCTGAAACCACTGTGCCCGGTCTAGCCCGCCATTAGTATGAAGGTCAAGCGGCTGATAGTCGGCAGTTGCCAAATAGAAGGTAACCACCTTTCGAATCTTCCCCTTTTCAGGATGAGAAGCTACATAGTCGATTGCGCCAATCTCTGGCCCAAGCTCCTTAACAGGAATACCAAGCTTCTCTTCGATTTCTCGCTTGCCACCTTCTTCATTAGTCTCGCCTTCTTCAACGCCACCCTTCGGCAGTGTCCAATAGCCAAAAACATCGTGTACGAGCGCCACATACTCATTTCCTTCGTGACGCGCATGCACAATGCCTCCAGCCTTCGCTTCAACAACAAGCTTTGAAATATCAATCGGCTCTTCGATCTTCGGCGCCTTGATCTTGGTGATCTGCTCCTTGCCTGGCTCACCGATTTCCTTGTATACCGCGCCTAATACGCCATTAACGAACTTGCCGCTATTCTCGCCGCCAAAGTTCTTGGCAAGCTCGATAGACTCATTGATCGCAACCTTAGGGGGTACCTGGTCTCGATCGCCGAACAAGAGCTCGGCAAGCCCCATGCGCAAGATATTGCGGTCAACGTTTGAAATCTTCTCAAGCGGCCATTCTGGAGCGGCTTTGGTAATAATGTCGTCAATGATTGCCTGCTTGCGCTGCACTGTTTCAGCAAGCTCATACATGAAATCCGCATCAGTATGCCCTGGTGCGAATTCCGCCATGTCGCGATCAATAATAGCCTTCAGCTCTTCAGGCTTCCCTGAGAAATCCCATTCGAATAGTGCTTGAAGAACAATTGATCGTGAAAGGTGCCGATTGGCCATAATAATGATTATTTTGAAGCTGTCTTACGCTGCTTTTTTGCCACTGCCTTTACAGGATCTCCAATGACTTGTCGGCCCTTGTATACTCCGTCGATGCTTGCGCGGTGACGAATGTGTACTGTGCCGGTTACGTCAGTTGAAAGAGCGGGGCTCTTTAAAGCGTGATGCGATCGGCGATTAGCCGTATGCGCTCGCGTATGTCTCATGCGTACTACCATATCCGAACATAGTACTACAGGTGTCGGAAAAAGTAAAATAAAACCCCCAGCTAGGCTTCTGCTAGATGGGAGTTGTTTGGCTGTGAAGTTATAACTAACTTCTTAGGCGGCGGTGTTTCAAATTGGCTAACTCTCCTCAGGATATCATCAATAAATACGATATGCTCATGAGCTATAGCCTTTAATAGATCCTGGTCGAGGTCTGCCCAAAATGGGATTCCGATATTAGGCTGAGAATGCGAAAGCTTTGTTCGTATGTTACTTGCATCAAAATTACGACTTAAATACAAGTGACGAGCAAATTTTTCTCCCTTGCGCTCAAGCCTCGTATCTTCAACAGAATGAACTGCCAGGCTTCTATAAGTAACCAGAATTATATTGGTTTCCTCTAATACTTCGCGGTATACAGCCTGTCTCGGCACTTCATGAAATTTTTCTTCTTCATTTTTTACATCGTATATTGTTTTATTACGATATGGGATAAGCAATATTTGCCATCTCCCTTCAAGAAAATCATATTTAATGAGCGCGCAAAACGCTGCGAAGGAATCCATTCTTTCATTGCCGCCAGGAACTTTTGATCGGTACCCGACCTTCTCAAGGTCGAGTATTTTCTGTACTGTTCTTTGGCTCATAAAAATAACGTTTAGTTCATAATATAACAATATGAATATATGTCAATACCTACCAAAAACCCTATAAAATGCTATAGTTTTCCTATGAATACTAACAATATCGAACGTCAACGCCATTCCCTTGCCCATCTGTTAGGAGCTGCGGTCACGGAGCTTTATCCTGACGCCAAGCTGACGCTGGGCCCTGCAATTGATGACGGTTTTTATTACGATATCAACTTCACTAAATCCCCCATAGAAGCGGACCTCGTAACTATCGAAAACAAGATGCGAGAAATCCTTCCAACATGGAAGACAGTATCGCACAAGGAAGTTTCTAAAGAAGAGGCCCTTGCCGTATATGAAGGAAACGAATTCAAGACCGAGCTTATCAACGAAATTGCTGAGCGCGGCGAAACAATCACGCTCTATACTATGGGCGCATTCGTTGACCTGTGTCGCGGCGGGCATATTGATGATCTAAGCACTATCGATCCTGATTCATTCAAGCTCGATCGCATTGCCGGCGCATACTGGAGAGGCAAGGAAACCAATCCGATGCTTACCCGCATCTACGGCCTGGCCTTCGAATCAAAAGAAGCGCTCGAGGCATACGTATTCCAGCAGGCAGAAGCTGAGAAGCGTGACCATCGCAAGATTGGTACGCAGATGAAGCTCTATACTATTTCCCAGCTTGTTGGTGCTGGCCTTCCCCTTTTGCAGCCAAAAGGCATGCTTATTCGTCGCGAAATCGAGGAATACCTTTGGGAACTGCACAAGCGAAAAGGCTATGACCGCGTCTGGACGCCCCATATTGCCAAGGAAACGCTCTACGAGACTTCTGGACACGCTGCAAAATTCGGCGATGAGCTTTTCCGCGTACAAGGCAAGGAAGAAAAGTTCATCATGAAGCCGATGAACTGTCCGCACCACATGCAGATCTTCGCAGACAATCAATTCTCATACCGCGACATGCCTGTACGATACTTTGAACCTGCAACGGTGTATCGCGATGAGAAGACCGGCCAGCTAAGCGGCCTGACGCGCGTTCGTGCCATCACCCAAGACGACGGGCACCTGTTCTGCCGTCCTGCACAAATCGGCACCGAAATCGCAACCATCGTTGGCATCATCAAGGAATTCTATACAACGATGGGCATGATGGACGGATACTGGGTACGCCTCTCTCTTCGAGGAGACGATACTTCTAAGTATCTCGGCTCAGACGAAGTCTGGGGAACAGCTGAGAAGGCGCTAACAGATGTTTGTATCGCTGAAAATCTGCCATACAAGCCAGCTAAAGACGAGGCTGCATTCTATGGCCCAAAGCTCGACTTCATGTTCAAGGATGCCATCGGCCGCGAATGGCAACTTGCAACAATTCAGTGCGACTTCAACCTGCCAGAACGCTTTGACCTTTCATACATTAACGAGCAGGGCGAAAAGGAGCGTCCGGTTGTTATACACCGTGCAATCTCAGGATCTCTTGAAAGATTTATGGGCGTGATGATCGAGCACTTTGCCGGCGCCTTTCCGCTGTGGCTTGCGCCAGTACAGGTTGCAATCCTGCCCGTTGGAGAAAAGTTTGCCGAGTATGGCGAGAAGGTTAAGACAGCGCTTGAAGATGCAGGCATTCGCACGACCCTTTCAACGACTGAAAGTCTTGGCAAGCGCATTCGCCAGGCCAAGACAGAAAAGATTCCCTATCAGATCGTTATCGGAGAAAAGGAACAGACATCTGACACCCTTACCGTTGAAGGACGAAACGATACAAAGCTTGAAGCAGTAACCGTTGAAGCCTTTATCGAAAAGCTTGTTTCAGACATCAAGCACCGAGTGCTATAATATTCATATGGAAAACAATAACCTGTACAACCTTATGAACCAGATGACCCAGGAATCAAAGAGCCTGTGGCGCATCAAGAACATCTATCATACCGAAGCTGAGAGCGAAGAGCTCAAAAGCTTCTGGTCTCAGCAAATTGAGCAAAAGGAGCAGACAATCGCTGCATTGAAACAACTTATCAAGAACGCGCTGTAATATAAAAGCTCCCTCATTGAGGGAGCTTTTATATGTAGTATTAAATATCCAGATTCGCCATCTTGGCATTCGACTGAATGAATGACTTTCGAGGAGCAACTTCTGATCCCATTAGGATATCGAAGACCTTGTTTGCCTCTTCGGCATCTTCGATAACAACCTGCTTGATCACGCGCTGCGCGGGATTCATCGTTGTTTCCCAAAGCTCGTCTGAGTTCATTTCTCCGAGACCTTTGTATCGCTGAATAATAACCTTTGAGTTGCGCTTGGTCTTTGCTGTTTCTTCTTCCTCTTCTTCCTCGTCAGGCTCGCCGCCCTCTGCATCAGGATTCACTTCTTCGATAACGGCACCGCCCATGCCCTTCAGGATTATTTCCTTCTCTGCATCGGTATATGCATAGGCGATTTCTCGGCCTTTTTTGATCTTATACAATGGCGGCAATGCGATATAGATAAAGCCGGCATCGATAACCTGGCGGAAATAGCGATAGAAGAGCGTTAGGATAAGGGTCGTGATGTGCGATCCGTCCACGTCGGCATCAGTTGCGATAATTATCTTGTGGTAACGCATCTTATCAAGGTCAAACGTGTCGCCAATTGACGTACCCATGGCAATCACCAGGTTCTTGATTTCCTGAGAGCCGAGCATGCGATCAAGGCGTGCGCGCTCAACGTTCAAGATCTTTCCGCGCAATGGCAGAATAGCCTGCGTGCGACGATCTCGTCCCATTTTAGCCGTACCTCCCGCAGAGTCTCCCTCAACGATAAAGAGCTCTGATTCAGACGCATCTTTCGTCTGACAGTCAGCAAGCTTTCCTGGAAGCGTCATGCCTTCCAATGCGCCCTTGCGGAGAATAGAATCTTTAGCTGCCTTTGCCGCCTTGCGCGCGCGCAATGCAAGCAATACCTTCATGATAATAGCCTTTGCTTCGTCAGGATGCTCTTCAAGATACAAGCCGAATGCTTCGCCGAATGCAGTAGCGGTTGCACCCATCGCTTCTGTTGAGCCGAGCTTTGCCTTGGTCTGACCTTCGAACTGAATTTCAGCCAGCTTTACGGAGATAACAACTGTTAAGCCTTCAAGCACGTCGTCTCCAGAAAATGCGCCGTCGGCTTCCTTAACAAGATTGTTCTTCTTGGCATAGTTGTTGATAAGGCGAGTAAGGGCAGTCTTGAACCCCGTAACGTGCATGCCGCCTTCTGGCGTATAGATGTTGTTTGCAAATGGCACAATGCGAGGGCTGATGTCATCAACATACTGCAATGCGATTTCAACGCCTACGTTGTCCTGTTCCTTTTCAAAATAAAAGATAGTTGGATTGATTGGCTTCTGGCGCTCGTTATAGTGTCGAACAAGCGACTGCAAGCCCCCTTCGAAATAGTATGTAGTTGAAGGAGTTTCAAGATTCAATTCCTTGAACCAGTACACCGATGTCGAATCAAACTTTTCAGTTGCGTCGCGAGCGTCAATAACGGTAACGCGAAGGCGCTTCACCAAATATGCCTGCTGACGAAGACGATCAACGACAGTCTTCCAGTCGAAATCAATAGTGTCTTTAAAGATAGTAGCGTCAGGCTCGAAGGTAATGATAGTACCGTTGTTCTTGGTCTTTCCTATCTTCTTTACGCTTGCCTTCTTGTTTCCCTGAGAGTATTCCTGCATCCAGATTTCTCCGTCCTTGTGCACTTCAGCACGAGTATAGATAGACAATGCGTTAACTACAGACGCGCCCACGCCGTGCAGGCCTCCAGAGACCTTGTAGCCGCTGCTATCGCCGCCGAATTTTCCTCCGGCGTGAAGCGTAGTCATAACTGTTTCAAGCGCAGACACTTTTGTCTTTGGATGTATATCAACAGGAATACCTCGACCGTTGTCGACAACGCGCACGCGATTGCCAGGGAGCAGTGTCACCTCAATGCGGTTCGCATGTCCTGCCATCGCCTCATCGCGAGAGTTGTCAAAAATTTCCCATACCAAATGGTGCAGGCCATCTACGCCCGTTGATCCGATATACATTCCAGGACGTCGACGTACCGGTTCTAGCCCTTCAAGAACGGAGATTTGATCTGCTCCGTATGCTGCTTTCTTGTCTTCTTTCGCCATAAATATGCTGAAATTATAGCACTTTTCCTGCTATTGCGCGAGGAGAGAATGCCTAATAGTATGGTCTAATTAGGCTGTAACGCCAAAGCGCTTTGCCATTTTGCAATACTCGCACTGCTCCCCTTCTCCATAGAGCTTGGCATGGCAGGGACGCTGCACCCATTCGCCACTTTGCAGCAATCCGTCATAGTCTCTAATGTCTGCAACGAGACGCGCCATGTCTTCGCCAGAAATGCGACGGCTATATGCCGCATTCTTGTCTCCCTTTTTTGCCTCTAAGAATACCAGCCTTGATTCCCCTACGGTTGTTATATTATGCGAATTGCCGGCAATCAAGTATGAATACATTGCCAGCTGGCGCAGGAGCCCTGAC
>JAZKAB010000010.1:9874-14488 GCA_040389365.1 Patescibacteria group bacterium | reverse complement strand
TCCTTCGGCATCAGGCTTCTCTATTTCATTAGAAGTCTTGGTACTGCCGGTCTTCCAGTCTGACACGCGCACCGAACTGCCTTCCAGCTCTTCAACCAAGTCGATTTTTCCAAACATAGAAAGCCCTGGAAAGTCAGCGTCATGATACGGGTATGACTTTTCAGTTGCGAATGGCGCTCTGACTGTTGGAAATACATGCTCAAGCCAGTTGGTGACAATAGGCAAGGCTTGCGCTGCCAGCCGGTATGCATGAGCGTCGTTATACCGGGCCTCAACAAGCGCCTTTCGTTCTATTTCAGAAGCAAGCATCATATCAGTTGGCCGCTCAGCAGACTTCAGTATGTATTCAATGCCGGCGTGCACGACCGTTCCGACATGCAGCGAGTCATTCAACGGCTCGGGCAATTGCAGCAGGTTTCTGAAATACCATTTCCACGGGCATTCGAAGAAGTTATTGAGCATGGTAACGGAAACAGAGCGCTTCTGATATTCTTCTCGCACAAGCTCGGTTAAATCATACGGATCAGCAAGAGGTCGAGCGGTGACATACAGCGCTGCATCAGACTGCATAATGCGTGCCTCGCTCTCATCCAAGCTCTCTCTTGCAAACGAATCTTCCGGCAATGCTGCAATAATGCTTGCCAGCTGCTGGTCCCCGCCATTGTAACTATGGCGGCTATACGAAAGCGTACAGAAGCGCTTTGCGCGCGTCAGCGCTACATACAGCTGCCGCTTCTTCACTTCCTCATCAAGCTCAGCAAATGTTTCCTCTATGCTTTCTGGCAGCGTAAAGGCATTGCGCTTGGTGCCCATAAGCGTGCGCTCATCCATATGAGCAATCCAGACCGCATCAAACTCCAGCCCCTTCGAGCCATGCAGCGTCAATACCCTGACTCCCTTCTGTGCCGCAAATACAGCCAAGGTTATGTCTTCGTCATATTCCTGCAGGCGATCGACAAACTCGACATATGAGGCAAGGTCGATACCGGCACCGCGCTCAGCCTGCGACAAGGCGAGGTGCAAGAGCGTGCGAATGATTTCAATGCGACGGCGCAAGGCTTCGTCATCAGCTGCCGTATTAAGCAGGCATAATTCAGCTACAATCTGAATGACAGAATAGGCATCATGATGCTGTGCCAATTCTAGCCATTCGTTCATTTTTGCCGCATAGGCTGCAATCGACGCATCTTCAGCTTCAAGCATTGCTTCAAGGGTAATGTTTCTTGCAGACACATGCTGCAAGAACGCATGCGCTGCCAGCGGACTGATGCCTGCTATCGGATCAAGCAGGCTGCGCGAAAGCGCGACAGTATCAAAAGGGTTGGCAATAATGCGAAGCACGGTGATAAATGCCTGCGTGTCAGCAAGTTCAAACAACCTCAATGAGGTTGCGGCAGCAACGGGCAACCCCATGTCTTTCAACACGCTTATTGCACCCTTCACCTGCCTGTTCTTTGGTACCAAGATTGCGCAGTCGTCTATCGAGACGCCCTGTGCAACTTTTTCCTGAATATCCAAGCCCGTGCGAATAATTTCGTCTCGCGGATAGTCGCACTCAACCAAGCGCACCTTATGCGCTTCAGCAGTACTCCCAACAAGCTTGCCCTCTGCCAAGAGGCTTTGCAGCAATACTTCAGCAGTATCAAGAATTGTTTGGGTTGAACGATAGTTTTGGGTAAGGGTGATGAGCGTAACTTCGCCAAACTGTCGCTTGAACTGCTCAAAGTATTCCAATGACGCGCCTCCAAAGCCGTAAATAAGCTGGCGGTCGTCTCCCACAACAAACAGGTTTGGCTGCTCGACATCCTGCCAGACCTTGGTAAGGAATTCGTTCTGAATGCCACTTGAGTCTTGATGCTCGTCAACCAGGACATACAGAAACCTTTCGCGAATGCTGTCTCGCGCATCGTCAGATACCTCAACGAGCCGCACGAGCAGTTCCAATGCATCGTTATAGTCAATTGCATTGCGCTCTGCCTTCAATGTTTCGTATGCATCATAAAATGCTGCAACTTCAAGCGTGCGATCCATGCTCTCGATCTTTTTCTCAACCTCTTTCTTCAGCTGCCCTTTTGACTCGCCGCGAGAAGAAATACTTGCAGGATCCTGCTTCAGTCGCTCAATATCCTGCTCAATGGCAGTCTTAAAATCAGCCCCTGATATGCGCTCTCTTTTTAAGAGAGAGATAAGCGAGCCGATATCCCGAACGTACATTGCCTTGTTAGTGCGGGGACGAAGGTATTTCCATTCCCTTGCATGCAGCAGCTCGTCATACAAGACAACAGCGCTTGCTGTTTCCAAGAGCGTCGGCGTTGCCTCAAAGCCAAGCGCATGATGATAGGTTTCGACCATATCGAGCGCGAAGCTGTGGAATGTCGTGACGCGCACGCGCGTAGCAGCAGCGCCAATATAACGACTCAGGCGCTCTCTCATAGCCTTTACACCGGCATTAGTAAAGGTCAGGCATAATATGCCGTCAGGAGGAGTATCGGTCTTCGTGAGGATATTGGCAATGCGCAATGACAAGACTTGCGTCTTTCCAGTGCCCGGACCGGCAATCACCATGACAGGCCCATCGATCGTATCTACGGCCTTTTTCTGCTCTGTATTAAGGCCAGTATAGGCAGCGAGAAACGTTTCCATCTCCCCAGTATATCACGCTGAAATGCTATACTGAGCCCATGAATTCAAGACTTTTAATAATTATTATCATCCCTCTCGTATTGATTGCGCTCTGTTTTCTCACCGCGCGAACCTTTGCTTCCGGCTTGCGCCTTAACGTGCAAGCAACTAAATGGGCATATATTATCGCGCTATTATTGCCCGTACTCTATATTGCCAGTCTTATCGGTTCTCGCTTCAATAGCGTCATTGGCGCATTGCCATATGCAATTATCAATATCATTGCCGGAATTTTCTTTTACATAATGCTTGGCGCGCTGCTGCTCGGAATCATTGGCCTTGCATACGCACTTATTGGCACGCCGCTTCCTATGGCAGTTGCAGGCGGCGTGTTAGCGCTTTCGCTCATCGCAGCCCTCACCGGCTTTATTCAGGCCAGGAATATTGTAGTGACTGAATATACCGTTGTATTGAAGCAGGCTCCTGCCTCATGGAACGGCAAGACCGCTGCGCTTGTTACCGATACGCACTTCGGGTTGGTTAACTATATAAAGTTTTCAGACAAGGTAGTGAGCAAGATACTTTCGCTGCATCCAGACTTCGTGCTGCATGCGGGCGACTTCTATGATGGGCCGCGCATCGATACTGTACCGATCACCGCTTCATGGAAAAGGCTTGTCGCAACAATTCCTGTTTTTTACACCCCTGGCAACCACGAAGGCTATACCTACTACGAAACATTTATCAACTCGGTGCGCGATGCTGGGGCAACGGTACTGGATGACAAGGTGACAGAATACGAAGGCGTGCAAATTGCCGGCATTACCTTCCGAGATGGCAAGAACAGCCCTGAGGCAACCGCCGCAATTGCCGGACTTGGCCTTGATCCTGCCAAGGCGTCTATTATCATCAACCACCCGCCTACAGCCCTGCAGGCAGCTTCTGACAACGGCATTGACCTTATGGTGTCTGGGCACACGCACCGAGGGCAATTCTGGCCTTTCAACTATGTGACAAAAGCGGTCTATGGCGCCTATTATTACGGCAAAAACCCCTTTAACGACCTTACCGTCATTACCAGCAACGGGATTGGCACGTTTGGGCCGCCATTGCGGCTTTTCAACAGCCCAGAGGTTGTATTAATACATTTTACAACACAATAATATATTATTGACAAGTTTAGAAAAATGGAGTAATTTTAGTGTAAACACATTCGTTACACCTTTAAATTCCATATACATGAAAAAACTCACCATTCTTTTTCATGGCGCGGTTAAGAATTGCGCTATGCTAGCGGTATTGTTACTGCTATTGCCCGCTGTTTCCCTTGCACAAACTGCGCAGCCAGAAACGCTCACTAATGCCTCGGTAATCAGCATGAAGAAAGTCAACCTAAGTGCCGGCATTATCAAGTCAAAAATTAACAGCACTCCCTGCAATTTCAATACTGACATAACAGCATTGGCACAGTTAAAAACTGCAGGGGTCGACGATGACATTATTGAGATGATGGTAAACAAAAGCAGTACGGCCAATTCGCCTAGCTCCTCTTCTGCAGCCCCTGCTACATTTGCGCCATCAGAACAATGGGGTACCTTTCCTGACAAAATGACATACATATCCAAAAATGGAAAAGGAAGAGTATTCCGCGTTGGAGAAACGGTGCGACTTGGCAACGGGACGCTGCCCCAGGCATTCAAATATGTAAAAGTATGGCTTGGCAACATTCTTAAGACAATGCCGAACTCGAACCTTTCAACAGATTTTAACAATGCTGAATTTAAGATCACTTCTATTAAAGGATCGAGTCTCAACGATGCGAAGCTTATTGTAAAAAAAGGCATGATTTCATACGTAATCGAAATCGAATCGGCACTTGATGAAAATGCCAAGGAAGTTAGCCTGGAGTAAGAACTGCAAAACGCCCCTCATCTCTGAAGGGCGTTTTTTAATTGCCAGCTTATTTAACCAGCTTTGCAGTAAATGCTGCTG
>JAZKAB010000010.1:0-9864 GCA_040389365.1 Patescibacteria group bacterium | reverse complement strand
CGTATCAGGAACGTTTGCAACGAATGGGATATTTGGGATAGTGAGGCTGTAGTCTGAGCGCTTAAGCGTTGACTTGATAGTGCCAGTCAATGCGCTGTCAGTCTGCGTTGCGGTAACAGCAAGCGTTGCAGGCTTAGTGATGCCAGCAAGAGTAAGGTTGCCAGTTGCAGTAAAGCTGAACGGCTTTCCTGTTTCAATAACTGCTGGCAGGGCGCTAATGCTTGTAGCCTTGAAAGTGATGTACTGATTCCCTTCAGTGCCAGTCTTGATGATAAAGCGAGTAATTGCGCCATCGCGCTGAGCGCTGTCAGTCTTGAAGGTATTTGCATCAATAGTGATAGTGCCGGCGGTAAGGCTTGCCTTGCCGTCTGTAGTGCCGACAATGATATCTCCAGCAACCTGATTGGTTGTCCCTACAGCAGTAAAGGGCTTGCCGCGAAGCTCTTCCGTAATGCTGAACTGCACCTTTGAGTTCGCTGAATCAATGCGGTACAGCTTCTGCTCCGGAGCAGTTGCTGCAAGCTGTTCTTTTGCAACAGTCTCATTTGTGGCAACTGTAGTATCAGTCTGCACCGGACGAGTTGCATACAAGAATGCTCCTCCTCCAATGATAATAATGCCTAATATCCATAAAATTATTTTATTCATATTCTTAGTATAGCAGAGGATAGGAGATTCGAACTCCTGAGGGCATTGCTACCCTGCCACCTTTCCAAGATGGTGCACTAGACCGCTATGCGAATCCTCTATGTAAAAAGCCGCTGTTAAGCGGCCTTTTTTAAAATCTCCACCTTCTGTTATTGTATGAAATAACTGAAAAGCAGCCGATTAAAAAAAGCAGTACCATAAAATATCCAAATCCTTTTCCCACGCTTGCGGGGATAAACTCTTTTATATTTTTCATTATCGTAGGGTTTTCTTGATTCTACCCCACTTCTTCCTATACCGCCATGTCGCGCAATGCAGCAATGCGCTTCTCAACCGGCGGATGCGTCATAAACAGTTGCGACAAGCCGCTTAGGGCCTTGCTGCCAAACGGATTGCTGATGTACATGTGCGCCGTGGCATTGTTGGCGCTCTTCATGGGCGCGCCGTATCCTGCAATCTTTTCAAGCGCACTTGCGAGGCCGTCAGGATAGCGGGTCAGCAAGGCCCCCGAAGCATCAGCCAGATATTCGCGCTTGCGTGAGATAGCCAGCTGAATAAGCGTAGCTATGATTGGAGAAAGGATAATGAATACGATACCGACAATAGCCCAAATGTTGCCGCCATTGCCTTTGCGATCGTCGCTTCTGCCCCCTCCCCATAACAGGCTTCTTGAGAAAATATTGGCAATGATTGAAACAAAGCCAACCAGGATCGCCACCATGCTTTGCAGTAAGATATCCCTATTGCCAATATGGCTCAACTCATGCGCCAATACGCCTTCAAGCTCTGACTGCGTCATGATATCGAGCAAGCCCTGGGTAACGGCAATGCTTGCATGCTCTGCATTGCGGCCAGTTGCAAATGCGTTGGGAGCGGGGTCAGGAATAATATACACTTTTGGCTTTGGCAGGCCGGCAGTAATGGCAAGGTTCTCAACCGTGTTATTCAATACTGGATACGCCGCAGGATCAGCAGGCACAGCCTTGGCCATTGAAAGCGTGATCTTGTCAGAATACCAATACCCGAGGATATTCATGAAGACGGCAAAGACAATGGCAATGGTCAGGATGCCGGGCGACTGATATACCGCTGCGAGAAAATATCCTAGACCTAGCACAACAGCCAAAAACACCGCTACGAGCAGCCATGTCTTTGTTATGTTTGATGATCGGTGCGTATACAGTGTTGCCATTAAATTATTTTAAAATATGATAGATATCGATATCCTGCTTACTGTTCAGCGAATTAGTGCTTGAAAATACTATCTTGCCTGATTGGGAACTTCGTAACAGCTTACAGAAATCAGTTTGATTGTTTGGCAAGCAAGAAGCTATAAGAACTCCTTGTGGACTATATATTTCTACCGCACCTCCAACAATATATGATCCGTTTTCAGCATTATACTTGTTAAAACTAGCTGCAAAATACGTATTGCCCTCGATATTTTCCTCCGAGATGACAGAGTCAGGAAACTGCTCAAGATTAGGCTTGAAAAAACTAAGAGTATAGGCTTGAGTATTTTTCTCAATATGTGCTTTTACTGACGGCTGGGTAACAGGTGTTACAGTGTTTGCAGGAAGCTGCTCTTGCGCAACAGGTTGCATTACAGGCTGTTTTCTTGCAGCTGTCGCTGCATACAAAGCAATACATAAAACAACAAGCAATACCAAACCTATTATCATTTTCCTTGAAAAACTATTTTCCATAATTAGAACTTAACTTCAACAGGCTGCTGTGCAGCATCGTTGTCTGCAAGATCAAAGTATTCTTTCTTAGGGAATGCAAACATCTTTGCAACTATATTAGAAGGCGCAACATCAACCTTGGTGTTATAGTCGCGAACATTGCCGTTATAGAAGCGGCGCGCTGCCTGAATCTTGTTTTCAGTATCAGAAAGCTCGCGCTGCAATTCCATGAAGTTCGTATTAGCCTTTAGTTCTGGATACGCTTCAGCGATTGCAAACAGCGACTTGAGCGTGCCGCTCAATTCCCCTTCTGCCTGCGCTGCGCCAGGAGTGCCTTGCGCGCTAATAGCATGCGCGCGTGCTTCAGTTACCTTTTCGAAGGCAGTACTTTCATGCGTTGCGTACCCCTTTACGGTATTAACCAGGTTTGGAATAAGGTCATAGCGGCGCTTCAGCTGTACCTCAATGTCAGCCCATGCCTCCTCAATGCGGTTTCGTCCTGAAACAAGACCGTTATACGTAACGAAAAAGAATAGTACCAGTACGATGATTATTGCAATTATTATCCATGTCATGCATTCATTATACACCTTTCTCATCATTTACAAATATCAATCTATGTGCTTTAATAAAGAAAACTTAAAGGAAAGATAAAAATGGAAAAGAAGCAGGCACAGCACTTAATGATCTTCTGCATGGCTGTCTTATTCATACTTATGATATATAAGCCCCTGCACCGTATTGTGCCAACAGCGGTAACTGTCTCCTGTGCAGCCCTGGCTGTAATCGGAATATATATCCCGTACCGTATTCTCAAGAAGCACAATGCAAAAAGCCGATCTACATAGTAGAACGGCTTTTTTAATTCCCTATTTCTTTCCCTGCTGCATAAGAACCAGCAGCGGCGAAGCCAGGAAGATTGACGAGTATGTTCCGAAGAACATGCCAACTGCAAGCGTGATTGCAAACAATCGAGTACTGCTTGGCCCAAAGACTGCTAGCGCTATCACCATCACCAACACAACCAGAGAAGTGTTGATCGATCGCACGAATGTTTCTGACAATGACTCGCCGACAAGCTGAGGAAACGGCATTGACGCCTTTGATCCCTTCAGGTGTTCGCGAATACGGTCGAATACGACAATCGTATCTGCGACAGACAGTCCGAGCGTTGTAAGCAGGGCAACGATAAACAGCGTATCGACTTGCGCGCCATAGAAATGGCCAAGCAATGCGAACGCGCCAGCAGGAATGATAATGTCGTGAATCAATGCAATGATCACCGCAAAGCCGTACTTCCATGAAGACACGGGCTTCGACACTTGTTGAAACGCATATGCAACGAAGAGAATGATCGCGATCAGCACAAGCACGATTGATGCTAGTGCCTTGCTCTTCAGTTCCTTTCCAACTGATGGCCCGATTGAGGTAAAGCTTGTTTCAGTTACCTTCTGATCAGGATGTACCGATGCTGCAGCAACCACTGTTGCGCGCTCTGCGTCAGTAAGCTCATGCGTCTGAATCATATAGCTGTCTTCGCCAAGCGGCTGGACGAGCGCGTCAGTAAAGCCTGCAGTCTTCACTGCTGCATTTACTGCCTCAGGGGCAGGGCGCGCGCCATCATACTGGAGTTCAAGAGAAGAGCCTCCCTTGAAGTCGATGCCCAGCGGCAAGCCGAAGATGACAAGAAGCGCGATTGCAGCTGCAACGAATGCGACTGAAAGGCTGATGAAAAAAGTTTTGTATTTAATGACAAACATAGGGGTATATTATTTCTTGGCTGTAAAACCGCTGCTAAAGAGAAAGCGCCCGAACTTGCTATTGGTTGGCGTTGGCAATGCGCCAAGGAATACGCGAGTGATAGTGATTGCAGAGATAAGGCTGATGATCACGCCAAGGCCGAAGGTCAACGCAAAGCCCTTGATCAATGAGCTGCCGAAGAGGAACAGGATAACGGCAATCATGATGCTTGCAGTATTCGCATCGCGAATTGAAGTCCATGCGCGAGCGAACCCTGCAGTCAATGCGTCAGGTACAGTGCGGCCGCGGAAGCGCTCTTCGCGCGCTCGCTCGAAGATTAGTATATTGGCATCGACTGCCATGCCGATCGATATAATGAACCCTGCAATGCCAGCTGCTGACAATGTTACCGGAATAAGCTTATACAAAAACAGCGTAATGACGGTATACAGCATCAATGCAATGACAGCGACAAGGCCAGGAAGGCGATACCAGAGGATAAGGAACAGCGCTACGATAATGAAGCCGATGATAGCTGCAAGGATGCCCGCATGCACTGCCTGCGCGCCAAGGATTGGGCCGACAGTCTGCGTTGAGATAAGCGAGATTGGCACAGGCAACGCGCCTGAGTTAAGGCTGCTTACCAAGTCTCGCGCCTCAGCAGGAGTAAAGGTGCCTGAGATAACTGCAGTACCTGAAGTAATCGCTTCGCGAACGACAGGAGCTGAAATAACCTGCCCGTCAAGATATATCGCAACTACCTTCCCTACGTTGTCTTTCGTAATCTGCGTAAAGAGCTTTGTTCCCTCGTCATCAAACTGAAGACTAACCGTAGGCTCATTGGTTCCCGGAGCAAAGACAAGCTGTGCCTGCTTCAGGTACTTTCCGTTCAAGCCTGTTGAAACGAACTGGTCTGATACGTTAACCGTAGCCTTGCCGTCTTCGCCAACAACAATATTCTGAGGAGCGTCTGACTGTACCTTGAATTCAAGGTACGGAGTCTGGCCGATCAGCGCGATTGCCTTTGAAAGGTCGGTGATACCTGGAAGCTCAATAGAAAGACGGTGGCTGTTCGCAGCGCCGAAGCCGCCGTTTTGCACCTGAATCACTGGCTCTGAAACGCCAAACGTATTGACGCGGCGCTCAATAACAGTACGCACCGATTCCATTGACGCATCAATGTCTTTTGGCGCAATCTGGCTTACGTCAGCCTGATAGATCAGGTGACTTCCTCCAGAAAGATCCAGACCAAGATGGAACGGAAACTTCGCAAGGAAGCGAGGCGGGTTAGCCTGTTCTGAGCGCAATACCATATACCCGAGGGCAATTCCAACCATTAATATCACAAGTGCAATAATTCTTCGTTTCAGCATAGTTCGCACATTCTAGCTCTTTTCACCCTTAAAAACAATAGAGATTCGTTTGACAAAATCAATATTTATTGAAGTTGCAAACTCTCTTTTTTTACAAAAAAGTGCTGTATGAGCTTTGGTATGAGAAAGCCGAGCATAAAGCCTACCGCAACGTCGAGCGGATAGTGCACGCCTACATAGATGCGCGCCATGCCAACAACAAAGGCAAATGCAAACAAGAGCATGCCGAGCTTCTTGTTATAGCAATACACGCCTGTCGCCAGCGCCATGGTTATAGCTGAGTGTCCTGAAGGAAACGAATAGTCGTCAGGCAGCGATACCAATACGCGCAGGTTAGCGAGCACCGTAAAGGGGCGAGGGTATGCAATGAATATCTTAAGCAAGACAATTGCAATGCCTGTAGCGATCACTCCCCCTCCAATTACTGCCGCATCTTTTATTCTTTCCTTTCGCACGGCGTCTTTTCGATAATACGGCAGGTATATGCCATAGTAGGCAGCAATAACTGCGCCTAAAACGCCAATCAGTATGCTCGAGGTAACAGTTTCAAAAAATATATCAAGCGGGTGATAATACCCTGCTGCTCCGTTAACAAACTCTAAAATTTGCGTATTTATATTATGCATAGCCGACAAATTCGTTATTGATATCGTCAGGATGCATTGCGCGCTCATACTTTATCATCGACATGACAATGCCAAGGCCAATGCATTCGCCCAAGATATGCGAGCCCCCATAGCTCATAAACGGCAATGGGATCCCCGTCACCGGCATAATGCCGATATTCATGCCGATATTCACGACCATGTGGCCAAACAACAAGATTGCGTAACCGACAATAAACAAGGTTTCGAAGTTGGAAGCCCCTCTGCGAGCATGAATGATAAGGCGCCAGAGCACGACGATAAAGCAGGCAACGATAATGAGAGCTCCAACAAAGCCCCATTCTTCTGCAAAGGCTGCAAAGATGAAGTCTGTCTGATATTCAGGCAGATAATCAAGGCGAGACTGCGTGCCATAGCCCAAGCCCTTGCCTAAAATACCGCCGCTGCCAACTGCAATCACCGACTGGTATGCGTTATACCCTGTGCCGCGAATATCGGCTGTTGGGTTAATGAAGTTATGAATGCGGGCCTTCTGGTATGGCTTGAAGACGAAAAGCCACATCATTGAAAAAACGATCAGCACCGCCCCGAGGATAATCAGTATCTGGCGCTTTGAAATGCCGGCAACGAGCGCCATGCCGAGCCATAGCCCCGCAACAACCAATGCTGAACCAAAGTCTGGCTGCAGCATGATAAGGCCGATGGGAATAAAGGCGTAAACTGCAGAAATAAGCAGGTGCTTCACTCGTGCAATCTCAACATGCCGTCGCGAGAAATACTTTGCCAATACCATGATAACCAGCAGTTTTACGATATCAGCCGGCTCAAATGAAAAGAAGCCGAAGCTGAACCAGCTCTGCGCGCCCTTGATGGTTTTTCCAACCAGCAATACCAATACCAGAAAGGCAACGGAGATGCCGTAGAAGATAACGATGTAGCGCGAATCGCGCAAAAAGCGCATATCGCTCTTTGACAAGATCAATGCCACCAAACTTCCAACGCCAATCCAAATAATCTGGC
This sequence comes from Patescibacteria group bacterium, assembly GCA_040389365.1. Classification (GTDB taxonomy): domain Bacteria; phylum Patescibacteriota; class Minisyncoccia; order Phycocordibacterales; family UBA9973; genus UBA4124. The sequence continues at coordinate 2,793 of JAZKAB010000010.1, read as the reverse complement.
GCAAGAAAAAGCCTGCCTCTGAGCCAAACGAGGTCATGGTAGCAAGGCCGCCAAGCAGTATAGGAACAATGGCAAGCACCAATATCAAGTCAATGTTTTGTATCAGCTTTTTCATTAGAGTTCTTCAGTAGTAAAAGGATTGAAGCGCGGAATGATCTCGGTGCGAGCAATGCCGTTAACCGGATACGGCCAGGTAAAGTATGCAGTGCTTGACTGCAGTGCCGGCAAAGACGGCAGCACTGCCTTAGATGCAGTAATTGCATTGCCGTCCTTGTCGTAAAAGATTGCAACAACTTCCATATTTGAAAAATTCAGTCGAGACTTGTTCTGCAGTATGGCAGTGAGACGCGTATTGCCGTCAAAGCGCTCCGTGCTGTTGCGATCGGTCAGAATAACTGCCTGAGAAAAGAGCGGCGATACTTTCTGCCAGATAGCAGGGCTAGTAAATGCAAAGCGCGCTACGCTCACGGTTCCAGATACCTGTATAAGACTTTCAACAATCGCGCTATTCCCTGCTGTTCCCAAGTATGTCGTACCAGTACGAGTAGCGAGAATATTGTTATTTTCGTCATAGAGCTTGAATTCGTAATTCACCGCTCGCGCAGCAGATGTCGGATTGCTGTGCTGAATGTATGCAACAGCCTGCACAACGCCCGGCGTTACAGGGAATGCGCGCACCCATTGCACCACCGGGTTAGCCAACTGGTTGGGACAGTACATATTGCATGACCCTCCGCAGTCTACGCCCTGCTCATCGCCATTCTTTCGATTGTCAGTACAGGATACCGGGGCGCTGCTGACCTTATAGTAAATGCCAAAGGCAATGATGCCGAAGAACGCCACTACAAGCGCTATATAGGTGAGTTTTCGTCGCTGTGCCCAATTCATGGCTGTAGTATAGCAAATACGGCAGTAAAAAAACCCCTTTTGAGGGGTTTTACAGAATGTGCATTTTCACCAATTACTGTCCGGAAACATAATCGGTAATAAACTTGTTACCAAGATGTACTCTGTTGGTTGGAAAATACCTGCTGCCTGAGTCATCATTGTTAAGGTTTATGTTAACAATGCTTGCACGGTATGAACCTTGTGCTATTGGCCTGAACTGTACTACGACCTTAAACGCATATACGTTTCCTTTTGGAATCTTATAGTTTCCATTTGGCGTAACGGTCAACGTGCCACTGCCGCTATATACAACAACAGCAGAAACAATGGTTTCTTTCTGCAGACTTTTACCATCATCAATGGAACATTGGATAGCACTCTCAGCAAAATCAGCAGCCCATATTCCCGTGCCATCCGACAATACTTTCACGATAGAAGGAATATAATAATCCTTGCCCTGCGCACTGATTGAAAACGGAATGGACATAGTATGTAAGCCATGCTTTTCTAATCCAGCCGGTTCAGCATAATAATTTAAAGGAACCTCCTGCTGAAGGACTGTTGCCATCGTAGTATAAAAACTTACGTTGGAACTTTCTCTGTAGCCGGTATAAGTCACCTTCGCTGCCTTTCCATTTTCATCATACGCACTACTGTTCTTCTCATTTTCAGGAGTAATTGTAACGTATACAGTACACCCTTCGGTAAGAGTCACTCCGTCAAGCGGGTTGATGTCTGCCTTAACAATAAGTGCAGTAGTACTTCCATCGGGAATGTAGTGGGTAAAGCCCTGAAAGGTTACGATACCATTTGCAGGAACTTCCTGACTATCGAGCTGCTGGCCGAAGCTATTATACAACCTCAGTGTTTTTGTTAACGCTGTTGCATTTTCCATCCCAGCAGTGCCGGTGTTGAATATTTTCAACGTAACTTGCAGCTTGCTCAGCCCTGGCGACGAGCCATGTGAGGTAAAATAAAACCTGCTTAACGGTACGCCGTGCAGCGGGAACGAGGAGCTGGCTGCAATAGCCCGGTTATCAAATTCTCCCTCCAGATCTTTTGTAATGATCACAAAGGTCGCACTCCCCGTTTCTCCACGACTCGGCCGATTGCCGTCTCTCCCGACACTTAGGTCAGGAAGGTCTTCCGGCTTAAGGTGAATGTATTCTTTCTTGCAGGAAAACTGTACTGCAGTAGCAAATAGTAGGATAAGGATGCATAGGGTCTTTTTCATTTCTTCAATTGTTAAGTAAGTTTTTTTGTGAATGTTTTCTTCTTATTACCATAAATTAATTAAAAAGTCAATAGCACCTTTCTCATCGCTAGTTATTGGTAGGCATAAGAAAAAGCACCAATTGCTTGGTGCTTTTTCTTATGCATTCAAATCCACTGTCCTGGCAGCTACCTACTTTTGCCTCAAAGAGACTATCATCGGTTCTACAGGGCTTAACTTCTCTGTTCGAAATGGGAAAAGGTGTGACCCCTGCGACAAACCACCAAGACGGTGGATTCGAATACTTGTACCAACTGTCGTGATAGCGACAGTTGGAGGTTTATTTTTCTGACCCCTTGTATTGCTACAAAGGGATGATTTCCAGATTTCCTAATAGGAGTCGGGCAATTAGTACATCTCAGCTCAACGCATTACTGCGCTTCCACTTAATGCCTATCAACGTGATCATCTCTCACGGCCCTCAAATGATGACTAATCTTGGAACTGGCTTCCCACTTAGATGCTTTCAGTGGTTATCCATTCCGAACATAGCTACCGGACAGTCCAGCTGGCGCTAGAGCCCGTACACCAGAGGTTCGTTCACTCCGGTCCTCTCGTACTAGGAGCGAATTTCCTCAATCATCGACGCCTGCAGTAGATAGGAGACCAACCTGTCTTACGCTTCTTTTCAC
>JAZKAB010000009.1:111214-113115 GCA_040389365.1 Patescibacteria group bacterium | reverse complement strand
TGGTCTTTAAAGCTATGTCTTATCATTTTGCTTTTTTCTGAATACTACGTTTTATCCTGATTTTGTCAATATCAAAGTTCCAGCGCCGGACCAGCCGGACAGCAAATGAAAAAGCACCGAACGATTAAGTCTGGTGCTAGGTTGCCTTTATGGGCTAATTACTTTTCGGTTGTAGCAATTTCTTTTTGAGGTACCTTCATAAAAACTTTATGAAAGAATCTTTCGAATCGCTTTTCGCGCTCTACTACATCGGATGAAGGCTCATCAATGTATCTCTCTCTGAACAAATCGCATGCATCATAGGTTACCTTGGGGTACTCGTGTATGTCGGGGTAATTTAATACATCGACAACGATACCCACTGGCATCCAGCTGAAATAGAAATCGGAACTGTTTGCGAATAGCATTTCTGCTTCAACGCAAGGAGGTTCGTCTGCATCAATGTTTTCTTGCAGGGTGGTAAAGTAAGCCTTGAGCTTTAGTGCCTTACGCTTATTTGTACGCCAATCCGAAGACGATGCAAATCCATTATCCAGCTTGTTTGGTGATACGGTTGATACTGTAACCTGCGTGAAGAAAACATTTCTGTTTTTAAATTCTTCAGGTAAAAGTTCAAGGATACTCCATTGTGCGATGCTTAGAGCTGAAGCCTCAACTCGTGTAAGCTCTGATTTTTTGTTAGTGAACATAAACTGTCTCAGTTTTACATACGTTGCGACATTGCATTGTATGACGTGCCGTCTCAGCACTTATTTGAGTATATAATAGCATCAAATTACATATTTGTCAATGCTATCAAGGTTCCAAAGTCGTACCAGCCCGACAGCAATTCTGAAATAATACCTTTTTGATATATTTGTTATCATTTCAAACGCAAAAAACCTCCACGTTGTGGAGGTTTTTTGGCCAGGCCAAAACTTCTCTATATTAGTCTACTTCTATTTGGATACCCCCTATATGTTTTGCAAAGAGGTTGTAAAGCCACGACATTACATATCCGGTAATAAAACCAAATAATCCATACCCTATAATTAGCAATATCGGAGCAAATATACCAAAAATAATAATTTGCTGAGCACCGCTTAGGTTACCGCCGACATTCCCCACAAAAGAAGCAATCATTATGACAATTCCGAGATGATTTTGGTGAAATTTTCTTTATTGTTTTCATGCTAAAATAGTATCAGTTTTCATGCAATTAGTCCCGCAGTTGAACTTATTAAAAAGTTCCAACGTCGTACCTGCTGGCCAGCAAGTAAAAAGAGCGTTCAGATTTTTCTGAGCGCTCTTTGCGTTTTACACAAGGTATTCCTTTTTGAATTTGTTTAGTTCCGCAATTGCGTCTTTTAGGTCGTTCGTACTATTTGGCGCCTCCTTTAGTTGTGCTATGAACAATACATTGTCTATTGCTAGATCGATATCTGCAAAGTCCACTTCAAGTAGATTTAGTTTTCTGCCGCCGTCGTCAAAAACCTCGATTTCATCGTAGCTATCATCTCTCAGGAAAGCCGGAAGCATTGCTGTGACGCAAAAGTCCATGCGGCCGTCAGCCAGTATTTCGATTTCGATAGTCTCAGTACCTGCCTGCTCTAAAAATGCTTTGAAGATTAGATAACTCCCAGCGCCGTGATCCTTATCGAAGTTTATGCTCTCCTTGTTGCTGCTGTATAACGCGCTCATCGTGTTGTCCGAGAGGGAATAGAACCGTGTGGTGCAATCTTTCACCTTTTCGCATGCTGATTCTAATATTCCCCGTATTTTGCTTTCCAGGGATAGGAATTTCAAGTAACTGATTTCTTTCATTGCTGTCGTATTATTTTTTAATCAATTTACATCAAAAATATAAATTGTCAAGTATAAAAGTTCCAATATAGTCACAGACTGCCAGCGATAAACAGTGA
>JAZKAB010000009.1:41229-111204 GCA_040389365.1 Patescibacteria group bacterium | reverse complement strand
CCATCCCGCATTGCCAGCAAACAAACGACCGCCGGACCGAGGTCCGGCGGTCGTTTGTTTATTTATTCAAATGCCTTTCCGTCAGCAATGGTAATCACGCGATCGCAGAATAGCGTGTATTCCTTTTCGTGCGTCACCATAACAATGGTCTGGCCCTGTCGGTGCAGCTCCTTGAAGATATCCAAGACAGCTTCGCTGGAACCGCTGTCCAGGTTCGCTGTAGGCTCGTCTGCGAAGAGTATCTTCGGGTTGTGAGCAACTGCTCGTGCAATCGATACGCGCTGCTGCTCGCCGCCTGAGAGCTGGCTAGGGAGATTGTCTTCCTTGTGCACCAAGCCAATGCGGTCAAGGGAAGCGCGGGCAATAGCCTTTGCCTCAAGCTCGGTCTTGCCCTGCATCAGAAGGGGAACGATAACGTTTTCGATAGCGGTCAGCTCCGGCAGCAGGGCATAGTCCTGAAAGATATAGCCCAGCTCGTTTAAACGAAATGAGGTACGGTCATTGGCCGACATGCTGGTAACGTGTATGCTGTCGATCATGATCTCGCCGCTAGTCGGATGGTCAAGCAATCCAAGCTGATAGAGCAGGGTAGACTTGCCGGCGCCGGACTTGCCCATAATGGCGACGAATTCGCCCTCGTTGATGGTGATGTCGACGCCTTTCAGCACGTGCGTCTCAACCGCGCCGTTCTTGAATGTCTTTGTAATGTTTTTTGCGGTAATCATATTATCTTCCGAGGATGCTATCCAATGTATTTTTCTTGATAATCATGCGGGCTGGGATATAGCCGGCAATAAGGGTAACGATCAGCAGTACGACAATGCGCACGATCGTTGTCGGCACGTCTGCAACCAGGATGCCGTCTGAGAAGGGGAAGTCAATCGGGTGCGCGTCGAATGCCGGCACCAGAAGCCCGTACAGTATCAAGCTGCCCAAGAGCGAGCCTGAGATGCCATAGAACAGCGACTGCAAGAGGTATGAGACCTGGATTGCCAGCGGCGATACGCCGATGCCTTTCAGGATGCCGATAAATTTCTGTCTTGTAACGGCATTGATGAAGACCACGATAAAGATCGTGATCGAGCCGACAACGATGCCGATGGCGCCAATCAGGTTGCCGAGCACGCTAAAGGCAGTCTTGATCTGCGTCAGGAAGTCAGGGATGGCTTCGCTGGCAGTCTGAATCTTTGCGTTGGCATTGAAGCCGTTGGCAATGAGGCGCTGCTTCATCTGATTGTCGGTTATGGTCGCGTCATGATTGAGCGCGATTTCGTTTGCGTTCAAGTCTGATCGCCCGGCAAGCTGAATGAAGTCAGGCTTTGAAAGAAAGGCGCGGATTGACACCTCGCCAACCTTTGACTTCACGATGCCCTTTACGATAAATTCGCGCGTGCTGCCGTTGATAGTTATTTTCACCGTCGAGCCGGGATAGACATTCTTCAATGAGTCAAAACCGTCGCCGAACGAAGACGAATAGCGATCAAGCAGGTTTGAGCCGATCACCACATAGCCGCTTTCAGTCGGGTCAAGGAATTTCCCTTCAACGACATACTTTGAAATGCTTGAGAATTCGTCTTCCTGCACCGGATCAATGCCGGCAACCTGTCCGCCCACAGTGTTGGCTTTCGAGCTGAAGTCAGTGCGCGTGCGATAGTTGGCCTCGATGCTGCCGCCGGCCAAATAGCGAGCGCTGAAGTCAGTGACCTGAGGGTCGCGGGCAATGGTGCTGATAAAGTCTTGCGAATGGTCAATGGCAGTCTTGCCTGAAAGGGTGGTGGCAATAACATCGCCCGTATACTGGTTGCGGTTTGCAATGTTGCCGCCCTCGATGAGGCCGATCAGTATGCCAGATACAACAACCAGGTTCAGGAACGTAAACGTCATGATTGAGACGATAAGAATCGTCGTCGAGCGGTTAGCGCGGCGCAGCTGGCGCGTGCCGAGAAACAGCCCAACCTTGATTGACTGTCCGAGTGACGCCATATTAGCGCTCGTCAGCAACTACCGTCTGGCCAAGGGCAAGGCCGCTAGTAATTTCAACGACGCTGTCGCTGCCGCGAAGGCCGGTAGTAACCGGCTGCTGCTCAGTCTTCTTGCCATTCAAGACATAGACATAAGAACCGCGCTTGTCAGCGTGAATGTATGAAGCGGGAAGGGTAAGCACGCCAGTCTTTGAGCCAACGGTAATGGTTGCCGTTGCAGACATGCCTGAGCGAATGCGACTATCGAGCTTGGTGAAGGCAACCTTGGTCTGGTATACCGGCACGCCGTCAACGACTGTTTCAGCAGGGTTGATGCTGGTGATAGTGCCTGGGAAAGCTGTATCTGCACCAAACGCGTCAAGCGCCAATGATACTGACTGGCCAACCGCAAGAGAAGCCACGTCGATTTCAGGCGTCTTCAGTACAACCTCGTAGTCGTTTTCAGAAATAAGGGAAATGCTTGCATTGCCGCTTTCGGCAGCTGCGCTGCTTGGATTAAATGAGCTGGTTGTTTGGCCTGGCTTCATCGAAACCGCCGCCACTACGCCGTCAAACGGCGCAACGATCTGGCGCTTCTGAATCTGCGCAATGATACCGTCTACGCTTGCCTGCGCCTGCGCGATCTGCGCGCTCGCAACAGACTGGTTTGCAGCATTGGCATTCAATGATGCCTGCGCTGTCGCAATGGCTTGCGTGCGAGCTGCAAGCGCAGCATTGTATGCGTTAAGATTAGCTGCGTATGAAGAAGACTGCTTGTTTGGAATTGAAACGATCCAGTCAGACCCGGCATATGAAGAACCGGCAGAAAACTGAATGTACAAGCCCTTTGAGCCAAGCGGCACAGGCGTATTGGTCGATACCTCATTGATATAGCCATTTTCAAGGCCTGAAATGCTGAATGACGCGCCGCTGTTGGTTCCAGAAGCATAGGCATGCACGACATACTGTCCTTCGGGACCGCCATAGCGGCCTGAAATGGTAGGAGCAATTGCGCTGGTGCTCAGCACTTTTGGCGTTGCCTGCAAGTCGCTTGAGAGCAGTGCATTGTACGCATTATCAACAAGCGTATCCTGCTGCGCAGTTACTGTTGCAACGTTAGTCGTCGTATTTGTTGCCGTTGCCTTGGCAATGACAAGGGAAGCCTGCGCATTCTTCAGTGAAGCATACAGATCTGCGGCATCAAGCGTTGCCAATACCTGTCCGGCTGATACTTTCTGGCCTTCCTTTACTCGAACTGCAGCAATGCGGCCCTGGTCTGCAAAGCCAAGACTGACTGCGCTTGAAGACTGAGTCGTACCTGAGAGCACTACTGCGCTCGTTACGTCGCCGGCCTGTACCGTTGCCGAAAGGGAATTAGCATCGTCTCCGCCGCTGAAGGCGTATACAAGGAGAGCGATAGCAAGCACAGCAATAATTCCAATAAAAATCTTCTTTTTTAGGCTTGAAGCAAGCCACCATTCTTTAATACTTTTCATGGCGAAAGTATAACATGGCTATGGACTTTTTCAAAATGTATTTTATTATTTTAGAGAGAGGAATAAAAAAACCAGGGACACAATCTTACAATGTCCCCGGCCTATACAAACAATTAAATCATTCAAATAGTGTTATATACTTCCTGCCCAATAATGCAAGCGTTCGTTGTATGGTAAAATAATTCCATGCAAAGAAAAACCATTCTGCTCATTATCGCTTCTATATTACTTGTTATTCTTATTGGCATTCTCGCGCTACAGCGTAGCGCAGCTCCTGACGTTGTTGTTCCCGTACAGCAAACGCCCGTGCCCCAGACACCGGTACAAACTCCCGTTACCATTACAGACACTCAGATTAAAGAACGATACTATTCAGGCACAAAGCCAGTTATCGCAGGCTCAAGCGCCATTGCAGTTGCTGCCCGAAATTACGTAGACACGACAGTCGCTGAATTTGCTGCCAATGCTGCAGCTGAAGTGCCTGATCGAAAAAAAGAATACGGCAACGACAATTCTGCTGGCAGCTATACGATTGAACTGCATGCAAAGCAGGTATCCGGCCCTTCAACTGATTCTATCGTTATCGATAGCTACATATATATGGGCGGAGCAAACGGCAGCAGCGCATACAAAGTATTTACCGCATCCAAGAAGACAGGGGAGCTGCTTTCTTTGAGCGCTGTTGTTAAGAAAGAGTCTCAAAATGCCTTTGTAGCATTGGTAAAGAAATCTCTTATGAATATGCCTTCTGGCGGCACATTTGCAGATGACGTGAACAAGCTTACCCTTGCTTCGCTTGATGACTGGTCAATTGATCAGAACGGCACCCTCACCATCTATTTCGACAAGTACGAGGTTGGCGCGGGAGCCTTGGGCGCCGTAGCATTGCCATTGCCTTCAAGTGCCATTTCTAGCTATCTGCAGTTGCCCTAATGGAACACTCGACGCCATGGGCAACGCCCGCTCCTGATGTTATTGAGCAGTTCAATACTGCTCATGCCGGCCTCTCAGAAAAAGAAAGCGCAGCGCGCCTCAACACCTATGGCAAGAATGCCTTTCACTCGCAGGAAAAGAAGACTGCAGTCAGTATTTTCCTTAAGCAGCTGGCAAGCCCGCTTATCTTTATTCTTATTGGCGCGGCAGTCATCACCGGCATCCTGCAGGAATGGTTTGAGGTTATTGTCATTGCATTGGCCGTATTGGTTAATACGGGCCTTGGCTTCTATCAGGAATACCACGCCGAAAATACGCTTGAGAAGCTTCGCACCTTCATCAAAGACCGCTCTCGCGTCATTCGAGACAATTATGAGCAGGAGGTTGACTCAGAGCTTCTGGTACCCGGCGATGTTATCAAGCTGTCATACGGCAGCCGGGTGCCCGCAGATGCCCGCATTATCAGCGCCAACACCATACGCATTGACGAGTCTATCCTGACAGGCGAGTCAGTGCCGGTACAGAAAGACACTGAGCCGGTATCAGTTGCCGCAACGGTGGCAGAGCGCACCTGCATGGCGCATGCCGGCACCCTAGTCGTTGACGGCTTTGCGACTGCCGTCATTGTCGCGACAGGCGACAAGACAGAAATAGGGAAGATTGCAGGACTAGTGTCTGGGACGCAGCGCGCCGCAACGCCGATTCAGAAAGGGCTGTCGCGATTGGCCTGGATTATCTTTGCCGTCGTTATCGTTATCGTCATTGGCATTTTCCTGCTCGGCATCTCGCGGGGCGAATCGCTCTTTGAAATGCTCATCCTGTCTGTTGCCGTTGCGGTTGGCGCAGTGCCTGAATCACTGCCTATCGTGTTGACGGTTATTTTGGCAATTGGCGCGGAGCGCATTGCCAAAAGCCGCGGCATTGCCCGCACGCTTATTGCCGTCGAGACGCTTGGCTCAACCACCCTTATTATGACCGACAAGACTGGCACGCTGACAGAGGCAAACATGAGACTGGTCGGCATCTATGACACGAGCGAGCTTGCAGCAGGCGATACTAGTGCAAAAGAATACGACGCGTCTGACGAAGCGCTTATACGCATGGCCCTCACCAACATTTCCGTATTGATTGAAAATCCGGATGAGGCGGTTGCGGAATGGACCTTCAAGGGCAAGCCGTTTGAAATCAATATTGCAAAAACTGCCCGAGACCATGGCATCGACATTGCATATCTCAAGGAAAGAAATGCTTCTTCGATCGCGCTGCCGTTCAACTCAACGCACAAGTTTTCTGTTTCTTCTCCAGCAGACGGCAATATTGTCATGGGGGCGCCTGACATACTTCTGGGCCGTTCAGGCGTTGACGATGCTGCACGCGCAAAAATTGAAGCCTGGATTATGCAGGCCAGCACTGAAGGCATGCGCCTCATTGCGCTTGGAAGCATGCAGCATGCAGTGTCATCCGTTGACCAGGTGCAGCATATTGCCTTCAAGGGCATTCTGGCCTTTCATGACCCAGTACGAGAGGAAGTGCCTGAGGCAATACGGAAAATTGAGTCGCTGGATACGCGGCTGGTTATGATAACAGGCGATCTAAAAGGCACAGCGATTGCTGTTGCAAAAGAGATCGGCTGGAGCGTTGCAGACAATCAGGTGCTGACCGGGCATGACATACAGGGCATGAGTGACGAGGCATTGCTTGCTGTCATTCCCGGCATAAGGATATTTGCGCGCGTAACGCCCGAAGACAAGCTGCGCATAGGCCTGCTGTATAAGCAGCTCGGCGAAATCGTTGCCATGACCGGAGACGGCGTCAATGACGCGCCGTCACTGAAGGCTATGGATATCGGCGTAGCCCTAGGGTCGGGAAGCGACGTGGCAAAAAGCGCAGCCGACCTGGTATTGCTCGATGATAACTTTCAGACGATTAGCCATGCTATTCAGGAGGGCAGAAGAATCTTGGCAAACATCCAGAAGGCATTCGTATACTTGATGTCGAACTCGCTCGATGAAGTGTTCGTTATCGGGGGCAGCCTGATTGTCGGCATCGCCTTGCCGCTCACTGCGCTCCAGATCATCTGGGTTAACCTCTTCACTGGCAGCCTGCCTGCATTGGCATTTGCCTATGACGAAGACTTTGACCACGAGCGAGCAAAGCGCCACACGCTGAAGTCTATATTTACGAAAGAGGTTAACGTACTAACATTCGGCCTTGGCATTGCCAGCTCACTGCTGCTTTTCTTCCTGTATTATGGCCTTATCCTGTATGGCATAGAGCTGCCGCTTGCCCGGTCTATATTCTTTGTCTGCTTTGCCTCGTATATTCTGGTTATCGCATTCTCATTCCGCAGCCTGCACAAGCCGCTCTTCTCATACCCCGTATTCTCAAACAAGAAGCTCAACCAGAGCATCATGCTGGCGACGCTGTTTCTTATTGCCACCATGACTATTCCGTTTATCAGAAACCTGTTTGACATTGCTCCGCTGCCGCTTGTATGGCTATGGCTGATTGGCGCATGGCTGGCGCTCAACGTTGCCCTTGTCGAGGGAGCGAAGTATTTCTTTAGAAAGTCATAATATGAATTACCTTATCGCGCTCTCATGCCTGCTCTGCGTGGCCTACATACTCTTCATATGGCTCTTTAGCTATTTCTTTGATGGCAAATTTGCCAGGATTCCCGAGCGAGCCATTGTGTCATTGCCAGTCATCTTCTTCCTCAGCCTCATCGGCTACGCAATATCGTTTCAAATTAAGGACATAGAGGTTGGCAACCGCGTCATGCACGGCTTCGGCGGCGGCTTCCTGGCATTTCTGGTCTGCTTCCTGGCTGTTAGCGACAGCAAGCTCAAGATTGATCGGGTACGCTTCTTTATCTTTGCCTTCCTGCTGGTGACAGCAATGGGCGTTGCCAACGAAATAGCAGAGTGCGTCTTGCAACAATACGGCACGCTAGCATCAGCTACAAGCGTCACCGATACCTGGTATGACCTGATCAGCAATACTATTGGCGCGCTGTTAGCAGCAATTGTATTCCTGCCGCTTATTAAAACTCAACACCGAAACATTGACTTCATAGAAAAATAGGGTACAGTATGGCAAATTATAGAGAAAATGGAAAATACCTTACGAAGCCAGAAAAGAACGCAGTTCTCCCAGTTCATTACAGCCCTTATTAGCGTTGGGTGCCTGTATCATGAAGCAGTGCTTGCCATGCATGTCATGTCGAGCAACCCTGTTGAAGAATTTGTTTTCAAGACCGCAACTGTTTCTGAGCCGATTGAAAAAGAAGCGATTGCAGAAGCGCGGAGAAAAGCTGGAGACGCTGACGCAGTTGCCGTTACCTCGATGCATACCCGGGCAACAATCCATGGAGGAAAGATCGTGAGAGGAAAGTTTGTTCCATTTGAAACAGATGACCTTATTACTATCTGCTACCTTGTTTGCAGAGACATCTTAAAAACGAAAGATCCTGTTATCCACGGCAACGCAAGCATGGAATGCATAGACAAGTACACCGAAGCGTTATTCATCATCAAGATGAATCTGCCAAAAAAGTACGCTAGGGAATTGGTGTACTAGCTGATTCCCAATACCATGAGCACTGCTCATGGTATTTTTTATGTGGACAACTAAATATTGCATATGTCAAAGAGTGCTACACTATAGAAGTACCAGATAATATTTATATTTATGAAAAAACCCCTTGTTATTATTCTTATCGTACTCATTATCGTGCTTGGCGTTCTGCTTATCGTCCGCAAGAAAGAGGCAACAGTTGAAGCGCCCGCAACAGAACAGACTGCTGACCAGTCAACCGATGCTACTGGTACCGCAACTGCAGGATCACGCGTAAAGGGACCAGAAGAAAAGACTATCGCCATGGGCCAGGCCGGCATCATTGCAGGCATCACTATTCGCGTTAACGGATTGGCGCAAGACAGCCGCTGTCCAAGCGACGTGCAGTGCATCCAGGCAGGATCAGTTGGAGTGCTTACGACTGTGAGCCTAGGCAAAGTCGTTACCGAGCACCAGTTCATCAGCAATACAGGGCCATTCAAGTTCCAGGGCTATGACCTTGAGCTTGTAAAGGTAACTCCAGTACCAACCAGCAAGGCAAAGATTACCTTCGCTGACTACCGTCTTACATTCCGCGCAACGCCAACAGCGAAAGGAGACAATATCTAACTCTGTTGAAAAGCACCCCTTCTCTGGGGTGCTTTTTGCATATATACTTTTGCATATGGCAACGGCAACACGGCGGTTCAAGACAGTGGACGAATACATCAAGGCATACCCAAAGCCCGTGCAGCAACTGCTGGCAACGATGAGGAAGGCGGTTGCAGATGCTGCGCCGGGAACAGTTGAGTCAATTAGCTACAACATGCCGGTGATAAAGCTCAATAAGAAATATTTGGTGTACTATGCCGCGCACGCAAAGCACATTGGCTTCTATGCCATGCCTGATGCGATCAAGGCCTTTGAGAAGGAATTGGCAAAATATGAGACATCGAAAGGCACGGTGAAATTTCCATTCGATATCCCATTGCCGCTTACTCTTATAAAGAAGATGGTTGCATTTCGGCTGCGGCAAGTGCGGGAGGCGCAATAAAATCCCTTGAATTCTGCTATACTGCATAAGTACTTATCAGGACCGTTAACAGACTATAGAGTTATTCCATGTATACATTTTTCACTTACAACTACGGCGTACTAGGATTGATTATCTTCATTCTTATCTGGATTATCATTATCGGCGTCGTCATTGAGATCGTGCGCGCAATCATCGGTCCCGCTCCGCGACCGCAGCAGCCTGCAACGCCTCCAGCACCGCAGCCTCCCGTTATGCCTGTCGCAACGATTCATACGACAGGAGCAGCGCCGAAGACGCCGCTTGAAATCCTCAACGAGCGATATGCGAAAGGGGAGATCAACAAGGACGAATACGACCAGAAGAAGCTTGATATCACTCGAGCGCATACGTACTAATAAAAACCCCTCCAAACGGAGGGTTTTTTATTTCTTCATATCTTCTCTTTGCCTTCGAAGCGCATGCCGCGCTGCCATCTTCGATGCAGTCTGGCTGCGCTGCTGTGCAGTTCTAATAGTCAGCTCAACCTTGCTCTTGAACTCCGGCAGTTCCTTGTAGCAGGCATACAGCTGAGGCCGCGAGATCTTTGCCGCATCGCAGGCATTTCTTATATCCATGCCTTCCTTGAGCTTCTTGATGAGATAGTTCCTGTTTTCGAGAGGTATCATATATGCAGTATAGCAGGTGAAATAAAATAGCAGTTTTGATCGTTATAATAAGAGGAGCGATTAAAAATAATATAATTTCAAGAGGTATCATTATGCGAACACCATCAGAAGTGCACTCATTCGTAAAAGACGTTGCGTATCCGGCAACAAAGCAGGATCTTATCGAAAAAGCCATGGATAATGGCGCAGAGGAAGACATTATTGCAGAGCTTGAAAAGCTGCCAGAAGACGGCGTATACAAGTCTCCAGCAGAGCTCAGCGAGCTGTTTGTGGAGGATGATTTTGCGTAAGTAAAAAAGCCCCTTTCTGAAAAGAAAGGGGCTTTGCATTTTAAGAAAGCACTTCAATAATAGTAACATTGTAGTGATGAAATCCGCCGAAGTGAATCTTCTTGCCATTGATAAAATAGTGAGTGCCTTCGAGCACAACCTTTTCGCCGGGCTTCTTAAGTACAAAGGCTTGCAGCCTATCGGTATCCATTTTTGATGGAGCATTTGATATAACCTTGCTGTTATGCACCCCAAGCTCTTTGATGAAGCCGAATCGTACTTTGAAATCAAGGCCGTGTACGGAGCCAGCGATTTCAGGCAGAATATCTGAAAGGCCTATCTGGCCAACAGGAAGGCTCGTTTGTACAAGGGCCCTAAAATCAAAACTCTCTCCGCAAAAATTAAAGCCGTAATATTTTTCCATATTGTCTATGTTTTTGTTTTTCTTAAAATACCATTTCTAGGTAATTTGTCAATATTGTATACAGTATGCTTGAACATCAAAACAGCAAGACATTCCAGAACCTCAGCACCATTATAGAGCAGCTAGAGGCCAATAGGGCAGCATATACAATGATCCGTACAAGGCGCAGTTTTGAGGCCTTGGCAAAGAAATACAATAATGGCTATGTGCCCAATATCATGGAGGGAATATTCGGCAACAAAGCATTAGCCCCTGATCCTATTCATCCTAATTGACGCGGGGTACAAGAAAATTGCAGACAAGATATATCCTGTGCTGAAAGAGATGCTCGGGAAATAGAAATATTTTACATCACCATACTCATTGACTTTGTCAATAAATAGGGTAGGATGGGTAAAAAACTAAATACATGGAAGCATTGCATTATTATCAATACGAAGTCGATATTGAGTCTTTTATCGAAAGCTTTTCTGAAGATGCACGATTCATAGTGCATGAGCAGCTAGCCGACTTTGTCTGCAGCGAGCTGGACACCGAGGTATTTGCTGACGATACTCTGGTCGATATTGCATCAGGCCCCGGAATTTCACTTATGTGCTTTCTTAAGCGCCTGGGAATGAAAAAAGGTTTTGCGATAGACGGATCTGCGCAAATGATCAACTATTTAAACCGTACAAAAATGGATGAGTACGAGATCAATTCAGCAATCTGCAACGTACTTTCTGAAGCATTGCCCGTTCCTGACTCAAGCACGAAAATCGCAACATGCCTGCTATCTGTTGGATATCTCTCCAGTATAGGCAATCTTTTTTCAGAGGCTAGCCGCATACTGAAACCTGAAGGGTATTTCATTGCTGACCTTATCTCGTACAAGCAGCAAGAATGGGGACAGCAGCCGCAGGTATGCGAAAATGTTAACGGTATCGTCAACATGTATTATTATGCAGATAAGTATGTTAGGGAACTAGCCGAAGAGCACTCGCTTGAAATCTATGCTGAGCATAGCTCTACATGGGAAAAGAGCGAGCTGTGCTTATGGATGCAGTGTACTCATGACCTAATGATCTTTAGGAAAAAGAAGAAGTAACTGTTAAAGCCGAGAGAACCTCGGCTTTTTTATTGCATATATGAAAAACCCCATACTTCCGTTGCTGGAAATATGGGGCTGAAAAACTATAAAAATCAAAAGTACAAGTACGAACTAATCATAGCACAAAAATAACATTTGCCATTATTCAGAAATCTGCAGCTTCTTTTCAATCTTTAATACAATCTTCTCAGGATGCTTCTTTACATCATGCTCCCAGAAGCGCATGACAGTCCAGCCTGCTTTCTTAAGCTTCCTATTTACGGCTCTATCACGCTGCATATTGCGCACTATCTTGTCCCTCCAGTATCCTTCGGCAAGCCTTGTCGTTGCGAGATCGAATCGATAGCCGTGCCAGAAATCGCCATCAACAAACAGTGCTATTTTTCGAGATACAAACACTGCGTCAGGACGCCCAGGAAGGGAATTATAGTGCTTGCGGTATCGATAGCCTTTTGAATGAAAGGCGACGCTTAGCAGCCTGAAGAATACCAGCTCAGGTTTGGTATTCTTTGAGCGAATGAGCGACATGATCTCGCTTCTTTTTTGAGGGGTGAAGATATCGGGCATAGAAGTAAAATGTTGTAGTATTGTATCAAGAAAAGATAAATTATAGCCTAATTTAAGAGATGGTAATTTCGACAAGATTAAGATATCATAACAACATGAACAGTAAGATTATAGTGCCAGAATTACCATTTATATCGAATGAAGATTTAACAAAACATGTAAATGCGGTTATTTCAGTTGCTAAAAGATCTCTTGAAAAAAGCGATGCGGATTTCTATAAAAACTCCGTTGACCCATTTTCTGCCTTATTCGAAAGCCTTTTAAAAAACATTTCAATTTCCGATTGGATTGAACAAGAAAAAGCACGTCAAATTCAAAAAAGCCTTCAGAATGCACTAGGTGAGTTTCACCAAAATGTTATTGGCTCATTTAAGGGCTGGGAAAACCTTGGGACAGGGAAGATAATAGATGTTAAGAATACTAAAAAGAAAATAATAGCTGAGGTTAAGAATAAGCATAATACAACTAAAGGTAATCATAAAACTGCTATTTACGACAATCTCAATGGTTTACTAAATACTACATATGAAGGATATATAGGATATTATGTTGAAATAATACCTAAAAATAAAAAAGTTTATAATAATTCTTTTACTCCTTCAGATAATAATTCAAAATCTAGGCGTCCAATAAATGAAAAGATAAGGGTTATTGATGGGAAAAGCTTTTATGAACTAGCTACGGGAGACCCAAATGCTTTGGAAAAAATTTATATGAATTTAATATTAATTACATGCATTGCGCTGAAGAAATCGCCAACCCAATTAATTAAATCTGATTCCTACAAAGCATTATTTGATAAAATATATTAGTACCCTTGCATATAGCAAGGGTACTAATATATACTATAGCCATGGATAAGCTATTAAATGTTCATGAGGCAGCAGAAGCAATAGACGTTTCAACCGATACTATTAGAAGGTGGGAAAAAAAAGGGTTAATTAAAGCTACTCGATCTGATCAAAATCATAGGCTTTTTAGTTTTTCTGAAATTAAAAAATTGCAGGAAAAAATTGCAGGAAAAAGCAATGGGAATAAATTCAAAGTACTTAAGTCAAATAAAAAAACCGGCTATACGGTGGTGGAACTTTTTGCAGGTGCAGGTGGAACAGCACTCGGTTTTGAAAATGCTGGTTTAAAGCATGCATTGCTGGTTGATTTGGATAAGGATTCTGTTTCTACACTAAACAAGAACCATCCGGAATGGAATGCGGTTAGAGCCGATGTAAGAGATTTTGATTTCAGCGGATATAAGGCAGATATTGTTGAAGGTGGGTTTCCTTGCCAAGCTTTTAGTGAAGCTGGGAAAAAAATGGGGTTTAATGACGCTCGCGGAACGTTGTTTTTCGAACTCGCAAGATGTGTAAAAGAAATACGCCCTAAAATTTTTATGGGTGAAAATGTTAAAGGCTTATTGACTCATGATGAAGGAAAAACATTGCCGGTAATTATCTCTGTTCTAAAGGAGCTAGGATATAAAGTTGCCTATAAAGTACTTAGATCACAATACTTAGATGTTGCACAAAAACGCGAAAGATTGGTAATTTTAGGGGTGCGCAACGACCTAGACCTACCTATACTTTTTCCAAAAGAACAAGATTACACAGTTAGCTTAAGAGAGGCTTTGCAAAATGTACCAATATCAGCAGGGCAACAATATCCTAAAAGAAAGAAGGAAATATTGAGCCTGATCCCACAAGGGGGATACTGGAGAGATCTTCCAATAGATCTTCAGAAAGAATATATGCAAGGAAGCTTTTATTTAGGAGGAGGCAAGACAGGAATGGCACGAAGGCTATCTTGGGATGAACCAAGTTTGACTTTAACCTGTGCGCCCGCTCAAAAGCAAACGGAAAGATGTCACCCAGAAGAAACTCGTCCTCTTACGGTTCGTGAATATGCGCGTATACAGTCGTTCCCTGACAATTGGGATTTTCAAGGTTCAACATCATCTCAATATAAGCAAATCGGAAATGCAGTTCCCGTAAATCTTGGATATCATATAGGAAAATGTTTAATCGCTATGCTTGAAAAAAAACCTGATCTAAAAACCATGGATATAGTTGAGCCTATATAATAATAACTAATTAATATGAATATTTGCATAATCAAACTAACAACTCTCATTCAAAGTGATATGCTATGGTTTATAATCTTACAAATAATTATAGTGACCTTATTTTTGTATTCAAGATGGAAAGATCACAAAAGTAAGAGCGGTGAAGTTACATTGAAAATTACACGAGGGGAAAATAGTAGAAAAATAATTATCAATTTTACAGTTATAGTAATTACTATCGTATTGTCAGTATTGTTTCAGATCAGCTCATTTCCACAGAATGGCAAGGTTTCCCTTTACATCCTAGACTTAATAATTACAATCCGCCTTTGTTTTTATAGCCAGTGGTTCACTGGCCAAATTGTAAATCATGCCGTTTCTTTCGAGAAAAGAGAGTTTTAAAATACTATACAGGAAAGGGAAGTGCGTCTCCCCTGAATTATCTTAAAGAAGACAATATGTCTGCATTCACTCGGTAGCCTCCAGCTCCGCATAATCATAGCTGACGTCTCAGCCGTTTATGCTAAGTTCAATATCTTTTAGATATGACAGCCAAGAGTTTAGAGACTACCGATTGAATGCGACATGCCAGTATTTGCAGCGTAGATATTCAGCGCCATACACAGAGTATAGCTGAAAATGAATATAGACGACGCGAAAGATATATTGTGCGACGTTACTGTGGATAAAAATATAACAACTCCCCGTAACTTTTTATCGTCGAAAAGTTGTTAACATTCAGATCCCGATTTATACACCACTTATCCCCGGCCGTTTCCCGTACTGGAGGAAGATTTTTGTATGACTTTCTATAAAGTTTTTATCGAACCTCCTTAAGTATATACCACCTGAAATTGCGTGCAAGTATTACTTGCAAGAACATGTTAATAACTCCTGCTCTTAAGATGTAGACTTAACAAAACAGTCAGCTATGGGACCATATGTAATCATCGGAATCATCATTCTCGGAGCCTTCACCATCTTCATCTGGTTCGTAAGGATCACAAGCAACAAAAAGAAATTAAAGACAGTTCATCGAACGATCGATGGAACGCAAGCCGCCTAGGCAAAAGCCCCTTTATAAAGGGGCTTTCTTATTGTTGCGGATGACTGAATCGAACAGCGCTTCCGGGATATGAGCCCGGCGTACTACCATTATACTAAACCGCAGTAAGTGACTAGTACCCTTTTCTAAATCCTCCGAGAGTAAGGTCGCCTTTCTGGTATCTGTGCACCCAGTTAGTAACGACGCCGATTACCGCAAGGCCTGAGCCGAGCAGGAGCATGATGTCATCGCTGCCGATGTTGATATGGAAGTGGTTGAGAATGAGGGCTATTACTCCCGCGATCGCCACCAGGTTTGACTGTTGAGTTGCTGAATATGTGTTCATGTTTAAAAGTATAGAACTTGAGCATAAAAGTATTAAGATGCTTCCCTACTTGACATAATCTAATATAAGGTTAATATGCGAACATAACCGAATAACGCCGTTGCCTGCAAAGGACGTGCCCGCAAGGGTATGGGGAAAACAATGGATTTTGCTATACTGATCGTGGCCCTCTTTTGGGCTATGTTGCAACAGCACGAACCGCGGTTTTTCCCCGCGGTTTTGTGTTTTATGCATATATCAAGAGCAATAACTGAATATCTGGATTGGAAAAGGAGCTACGCGGTTCCCGCCTCTATTTCCTATGCGCCGTGCTTGGCAGCATTCGAGAAGCACTGCTCAAAGGAGATGACAAAGATAGCGCAAAGCGACGTTACCAGCTTCATCGCTTCCCTCCCGTTCAAGCCGAGAACCATAGTCTATTATGTAAACATACTGAAAGACTTCTTTTCATACTACCGCACCGAGGTAAACCCGAAGCTGATCAAGCGGCCAAAATTTACCCCTGAGCCCGTCTCTTTCATTACGGAGCAGGAGTTCAGGATGATGGACAAGTCGCTGAGCGAATGGGAGTACTATTCCCTGCAGAAGAAGCTTGTCATCAACCTATTGTGGAGTACGGGCATACGAGTATCTGAATTGTGCGACCTGGACGTGCTCGATATAAAGAACACTCGCCACTTCGCCAAGATCGTCACCAAGAAAAACAGGCATATGGATTGGATCATGTGGAGCGGAAAATCTCACAAGCTCTTGATGCGGTACATAGGGACCAAGCTTTGCCTTGACGAGCACCCCGCGCTGTTCACGAACCGCAAGGGCGAGCGCATCACTACCCGCTCTGTAGAGCGCTGGGTCGCCTCAGTAGCGACGAATGCCGGAATAGGTCACAATGTCCATCCGCACATGTTCAGGCACGGGAAAGCGCACAAGATGCTCAAGGACGGGGCACACCTCAATGACATCAAGGAAGTGCTGAGGCACCGGACCATCATATCGACTCAAATGTATACATCCCTACTGCCGGACGAGTTCAAGCGACTGGCTAAAAAATACATTTAGGATTTAACTTTTACATAAAAATATGCTATAATGGGATCAGTTTTAAAAAATTAACTCGTAGTGATGCACGAGAGAGTCAAACAAAGCAGCATGTCCTGCTTTACGTTCTGTAGGTTGAAAGGTGATTCGCATCACTTGAATACCTACAATTGTAGATGTTCAAACAAATTCTTTGTTTGGCCGCCGCAACCTATAGAACGTAGTGCAGGACATTTTTGTTTCTCACTACATCACTCCCACTATCAACAGTTGTTAGTTACCCAGCCATTGCTTCAGAAATTTCAGGCATGCGGGAGAGGGATCGACCTCTTAACCAAACTATCGAACACTACAACCAAATATGGCAAATTCAAAAAAGCCGTGTCTGTGTCCCGTTTGTGGCAAAAAGATGCTGTTCCGTACAGTGATCTGTCCAAATGGTGTGTGCAAGAATGCCCGCCTTTACGGTCTCCGTAGCTGGCCACCATTCTGCCCCGAACACGGCATGTGCAAGTAATAACATTCAGAGGTTCCAAGTGGAAATAAGAAAACCTCAGTTTTAAAACTGAGGGCTAGACTTTCTTTATTTTGCATTAAACCTAGATTAAGCTCTCATTAACGCGTTTGAGGGCTTTTTCTATGGGCGGACACCTTACTTTTAATACACACAGTATACTACTTATTTTGCAGAAATGTGCAATACCTGTGGATAAGTCACCAGAAAATAAGGCTTTTTTATATACTATCTGGGTATTATGGATCTTATACCAGATCCTTGATCATCGTGCTAGGTGATACTCCAATATGGGTCGCCACATATTCGGCATAATGGTTCGGATCGTTGCCGTCGTTAGAAGGAGCATATTTCGCATAGAACTGATACAGGGTCATTGTCGGCTGATAGTTTGCAGTGCCTATGGTAGCTGCTCGGATAAACATATCGCGCAGGGCCTTGTACCCTGCCTCGTATGTAGGGAACATGCAGAAGCCGTTGTTGCTTACGCTTATCGCGTTCTTGTTCATTATCGCGTTGCAGCGGATATTGCCAGGATTGTTGAGATAGGACTTTGCCCCGTCCATATTCTTCGCCGCCTCGCACCACAAGTCGAGCCTTGACTTTGAAAGCGTATTCCCTGCCGACTCGTTGAGAGCGGCGCGACTCTTCGGCCCTAATGCGCCGTCAGCTGTCAGGCCTTTCAGTTTCTGGAAATCCTTCACTGCCTGCAGCGTAGCGGGGCCGAAAGACCTGCTGAATGCCGCCGAGAAAAGGCCGTATTCTTTCAGGCACTTCTGCAGCTGGACTACCGCGTCGCTCACTATTCCCTGCTTGAGATCGGTGAGGAACACGTACTGCCGCTGCTTTGCTCGCAAAAGAAGATCGTTCGGAATGTCCGTAAAGACGATCGAGTCGTATACTACCTTTTCAATGTCTTCGCTGTTTATGTAAAGGTTTGGCAATTCTGGCCACCAGTTTCGGGCGATGAAGCGCTCCTTTCCGCTGACAGTCTCCCATCCGTACAGGGCAACCTCATGGAAGCCTGCAAGGACCGCAGGAGGGCGCACGGTGCCGTCAGGCGAGACTTTGGACCAGTCTATCCCGATAGTCACTCCTACCGCCTTGTTCTGCATGATCGCCTTCTTTAGGACGCTGGAGTCGATGATAGGAAACGCGAATCCTCCGGATCGGTAAAGTGCCGCCTCGCTTCTCATGGCATCAGTAACAACATAACTGTTCACGTAAGCACTATGAGGAAGACTGTTGTCATCCTGGCCGCTATCCTTAGCAATTCCTGCCGTAGCGAGTATCTTTGCAGCATCACGAGGAGAAAGCCCCTGGTTCTGCTCAGAGTCGGTATTCACCGCATTCGTGAAGCGACGGGTTAGAACATAGAGAAAGCGGCGGGAATATATTGTCTCGGCACCAGTCTCATTGAAATCAAGAAGCCGCTTGATGAATTCGTAGCAGTGCGCCACGCAGGTACCCAAATATCCCTGCCATAGACGGGTCATGTGAGATACGTCCGTATTGTATTGCGCTGGAAACGAAGGCGCGATCGATCCGGCAACGAACGGATAGGAAACGTCGCGGGAGTCGGGATCGTTGAGATGGGCGCTGAGCGGGTACTTTTTTACTGATACTGCCTCGGGGTCTATAACCTGCTGGCCATTTCTTCCGAAGAAGCGATCGAAAATGTCTAATATAAGCATGTACAAAGTGTACACACTTGAGAGGCTAGCTATTTAGAAGGCTGTCCACTGTCGTTCCTTCCATTTCCGCAAGCTTTAGCAGGTTCTTGGAAGAAGGCAAAGACTTGCCGGCCTTCCACAGGTAAACAGCCTGGGTGCTGACGCCAAGCTTTTCCGATATTTCTTTTACTGGTGTCTTTAGGGTCATAAGTTAGTATGGTCGGCTCTTGAGAGACTCGACGATCGATTCGAGCTTTTCCTTCGCGACTATGAACGTGCATAGCGTTCCTATGCAGCGCAGCATGTCGAATCTGTCAGGCTCGCTTAAATCTTTTCCGCATTTAGGACACCTGCCTATAAGTAGGTTCTTCCATTTCACCCTTTCATTGTATAACTTGAGGGTCTAAATGCTTAAGATCTGAGTGCTTGAGCAGTATAATGCATATTATCAGATTTGCAAGTATTGCTTGCATCTCCCCTATTAAGAATGCAGAAGCCGCAACTTTCGCTGCGGCTTCGCGTCCTGCCACCGAGGCAGCAGGAGGAGACTTAATAATAGGCCGGTTCTTTTAGATATGCAAGCAATACTTGCAAATATAAAAGAATATGGTATTGTGCAAGTATATGAGAAGTTATATCAAATACTGTATTTTATTTGTATTGATACTTATAGGTGCATTTCTGTTTTATTATTACCAAATAAGGGCAAAAGAGATAATTGCTCGTTGTAACGAATATGCGTTACAAGCAGTATCTAAAGACAAGAATGGCTTTTGGGGACCAATAAAAGGCAATACTTACAACGGTTATTACACGCAATGCACTAGGAAAAATCAGTTATAGAAATGAGAAAAATTACATCTGCACAAAAGAATAAGATTATGATATTTGGGTTTTTACTAGTTTCAATCCTTGTTTTTTTAGCAAGAAAGAGTTTTTACACCGGTAATTTATTTCGAGACATACTCACTGCACTTTTTTTTGGAATGCTAATCATGCTTTATATGGCATTTGCATTGTTTGAAGCAGAATAGTTCGATTACAAGCCTTTAATTTGGTCAAAGGTAATTTCACCATTTTTAAATT
Source organism: Patescibacteria group bacterium (assembly GCA_040389365.1). Classification (GTDB taxonomy): domain Bacteria; phylum Patescibacteriota; class Minisyncoccia; order Phycocordibacterales; family UBA9973; genus UBA4124. The sequence continues at coordinate 91,447 of JAZKAB010000009.1, read as the reverse complement.
TAGTAATACGATCCTGTGCTTCTTTTTTGGATATCTTTCCATCGCGTAGCTGTTTTCCTAGATAATTTTCTACTGGAGTGTATGACTTCCATACTGAATTAGGCACAAGCTTAACATTGTCTTCACTGTCGGCACCACCAAGCTGAATAGGGATTGTGTGATCGAGTATCTGATCATCGTCAGCACCGCGCTCAGATCTTACTTTTGAGGACCATCCATTTTCACCAATTCCGCCTCCGCCTATTATATTAGTGTTTCTATTGATAATGACAGTTCCGTTATCAACCCTTCTAATACTCTGATTTGTGAAAAGCCGGTTAAACGCGGTAACAGGATCAGTGCCTATTGCTTTTGCGTAAGTGAACGCCTTCTCAATAATAGTCTTGTTATCCACTTCCTCCCCTATTTCAAAAGTCGGCTTGTCCTTGTTGTCGTACTTGTTTGCCGCTGTCTTATATACATTATAATCACTGTCGGAAAGGTCATCAACAATAGCCTGAGCATCATCAGTCTTGCCATCTTTCTCAAGGTCGCGGACCTTTTCAACCAAATTTGCAATTCTGATCTTGTTGTATGCCTTGTATTCATCATCGCTCAAACCATCAACAATATTGTCAGCTTCCTCGTCATTGCCATCTTTGTCCAGTTTCTGGACCTTGTCATAGACAGGCTGCATCTTTTCGGCAAGCACTTCTTCCTTTACCTTCTTGTATTTTGCATATTGCTTGTCTCCTTCCTCTGTATCTGGAAAAGCCTTCGCCATTAAAGCGTCGGCGTCTTCGCTGCGACCCTCGGCATCGAGTTCTTGGACCTGCTCGTAGAACTTGCGCATATTGTCCTTTGAAGGATCAACCTGCGTCTGCTTTATAGCAGAAGGCGTTATCTCATTTTTTACCTGCTTCAATCCCTTGAGATTGTCCTCGCTGTCACGCTCGCCGGTTACTAGCGACTGGCCTATCTGTTCTAAGCCAATTCCCAGGTTCGCAAAAAAGGTAAGGAGTCTCGGCGTTGAAAGAAGGTTTGCGGGGTCAAGGCCTCCAATGATAGACATCATATCGTTTGCAGACTTGTATGCGATTGTCTCGATAAATGACCTTTCTTTCTTGTCTCGAAGCTTTGCGTATTGGTCATAAGCAATGATTGCAGCAATTACCGTAGCGATTGGACCGCGAATAAGCTCCCATGCCTCAGACTCCTTTAGCGGGTTTTTCTTGTTTTTCAGTTGCTCAACAACCTTTCCGACATCGTAACTAGTTCGGGAAATAATTGGCATGATCCAAGACTTGTTTTGTCGAACAATTTTTCCTTCAACTGTCTTGGCAAATACGCTTTCAGCGCCCTCTACTGGCCGCCAGTGGCCCATCTCTCTCCGAATTTGAGCGAGTCGCTGCACTGATATCTCTCCCTTTGCAAACTCTTCTGGAGTCATTGCACCCATAAGGTGAATCATGTTGGCTCGGCGTGAAGCGTCTGAGTAAAAGCCCAAAGCTGCCTGGTAGAACTTTTCGCCAATACTCTTAGAACTGTCGGCAAGCTGCTTAAATACGCTTTCCCCTACAAATTCCTCATATTTTTTTATAATACTCTTGCCCTGAGAAGTGTTTAATCGCTTTATGCCTGTAAAGTACTTGGGGCCAAGCTTTGTGAATGTAGCTGACTGCTCCCCAAAGTTTGATGCGAGACCGCCAGGAATGCTGAAACCGAGATCAAGCAATCTTCTAACGGACATTGCTGACTTTAGGAAGAAGTCTTTCTTGTCTCCTGGAGAAATGGCGATCGTAGGGGCACGACCCTTTTTCGCGTTGAGCCATATCTTAACAAAGCGCTTTAGCGAGTCGTCATACTCGAGACCTCTAGGCGTCATCTTTTCCGGAGTAAGAGCCTGAGCGTACACGTCGAGCTTTGGAATAAATGAATCCAGCGCAACCTTCTTTTCGAATGTTCTGAAATAGTTTTCCACTGCTGCCGACACGTTCTTTGTTGGGACCAGTTCGCCGCTTCGCTTCATTGAAAACTGGAAAAACTTTTCAAGCGGAAGAATCTCTCCTGTCTTTTCGTTCAAAATATTTAAATAAGCTTCATCCTGCTTGTTGGAATCGATAAGCTCCCTAAAAGCTGCCTTGAATCTCTTTGGAAGGCTTGATGGAACCTTTGTGAGGTTGCCGTTAGTATCAAACGTGTAGTCCTTCTGCAATACGGCTTCAAGAAACCCTCTTCGAGTATGGGTAATGTAGTTTTCTCGGTATTTCTTCAATACGCCTTGTTCTACCAGATAGTCTCGTGCCTTGGCATATTTCTCCTGTATAAACAAAGCTGCATCCATTTCCTGGGGTGTCATTTTTGCAGCGAGCTTGACCTTGTCCTCTGCATTGCTTTCGAGATAATTAAATATCTGCTTGTCTACTGGGACCAATTTGTCCGCAAATGTGCGAGGGCGAGACGCGCGAGCCTTTTTCATGAGCCCATTGAGCTCTTCCTTAAATTCATGGAAGCGGAGACTTGCTCCGATAGTGGCCTCGTTTACCTCATCAACCAGAATCTGGAAAAATGGACTTTTTTCTGCCAGTGACGAGTCGCTTAGCCATTTTGCATTTGAAAGCTTGCCTATTGTAATTTCAGCAAGATCTTTCGCATCAAGCGGCTTGCCCGTCTTCTCTCTATATTCCCTTGCAAGGGCCTCTAAAGCCTCTCTGCGCGTCTTTATGCCTGCTAGGTCGGTGTTCTTGAGCGTCTGGATCTGGCGCACGCCAAGAAACTCATCCCCTGTATGAAATGTCTCAAGAAGATCATTGAACTCGTTGAGCTGATCAACGGTCATTTTCTTAATGTCCGGAAGCTTCAATGCCTTTTGAAGATTGTCCACCTTTTTAAGTTCCATAGAATGAATGGTAGCCTGCACGTTTATGCGAGCATCTCTTTGTATGGCGATATCTTCTGCCTCTTTCTGGACCTCGTCGAGCAGTTGGGAAAACTTCTCATCGGTCATCGTTCGAAAATCGGAAGCACTTACCTTGTTACGGATGGACTGCATTTCTTTGTTTTCCAAATTAAAATGATCCTGAATTGCCTTGATCTGATCTGCCCTAGCTCTCCCCTCTTTTCTAAGGTCTTTCTCGACATTTTCAACGATAGCCCGCTTCTCATAGTCCGCCTTAAGTTCTGCATGCGAAGCCTTCTTGATCTCGTCATAGCTTTTTCTAGTTTCAGCAAGGGATTGCTTGGTGTCCTTTATGTCTGACTTGTTGGCAATATGATCCTCAAGCGCTGCGATTGCCTCCTCTTGACTGGCAAAGCCGAGCTCCTTTGCGATCACGTCTCCCTTTTTGGCGTATTCGAGCACGTCAGGATTCTTCACGCGCTTAAGATAGCTCGCGTCAGTATGTCCAAGCACCTCGGGCAACTGTCCGGCATGGTCGCCGCTTCTTATGACGTACTTCTCGAGAGCAGCCGCAGGCGTGTCCCCTGCCATGTCCTTTCGAATCTCCACTTCCTGCTTTATGTTGCCCAATTTCTCATTGGCTGTAGTATTAAAATTTGCACGCGCAATACGCTGATCTTTGATCAGGGAAGGGTTTTTTCTTATTTGCTTCGCGCGCTCAACTGCAGAAGTAGGGTCTTCAAAAGCAACTTCCTCTTTTACGGGAGCAGCTGTCTTCTTAGTATTCAAGCCTGTCTTGGTGCCCTTTATGCTCCCATCCTTGTTAAAGCTGATTACTGCTGGCTGCTTTGGCTTTGAGCCGTTATAGATTTCCGTAAGCTGAGTTTTTGTCCTAACGTTAGAAGGATCGAAAACCACGTAATTCTTTCCATACGGAGTCCATATCTCCACGCCGTCATATCCCTGGCTCTTGAGTTCGGCAACATCTATCTTGCCAATGTCAGCCTGCCCCGCCTTCTTAAATGACAAGTCCGACGGAACATATGTTTCAACAACGCCGCCATTGCTGCCGTGACCATAACCTTTTGCATCCGCCTTCTTCTCGCTCAAATAAACGCCGTTGCCAAAAGCGTTTTTGCCCATGTCTTCCATAACCTTGAAGCCCTCTTTTTCTACCAGTGCGGCATCTCTACTTCCGTGAAATAGCTTAGTATTGTCTGACTTCTTTATGAACTCATCGGCGGTCGCATATTTCTTAGCCTCGTCGCTCAAGCGGTTAAGCGTTTTGGACTCCGCGCCCCCTGCCTGCGGAACGGCAACTTTCGGAGCCGCCTGCTCGGGAATTTCAAGAGGAGTAGCCACGCCCTTCTTAGCGAGCGGAGAAGCCTTCTTTTCAGCTACAACGAGCGCATCCTTTGCCGCTTGCGCCTTGGGTGATATTTCAGCAGAAGGAAGCTCGCCTGGAACGTCCCAAAAGCTCGCCTGCTTCGGCGCTGATTTTTTTACGCTTCCCAAAAGCACATCCTTTACCTCATCCAAAGTCTTGGCCTTTGAAAGCGGCTCTGAAAACTCTCTCACCACATCGTCGCTCATATTAAGAGACTTGAGCACCTTGCCCACATCTTCGGGAGTGTTCGTCTTTGCCAGAGTCTTCATCAGCTCTGTAGAAGCCTTGCCTTTTAATATGTTTTCAGCGACAAAATCAGCTCCGCCTACAGTTCCAAGCACTGGAGCATTCATTGCTTCAAAAGATTTCTTTAAAAGCTCTGGGGATATTTCAGGACCCGCTTCTCCTGGAAAGTCTTCCGGGTGATCTGTTCGAAGCTGGTGAGTAAGAAATGCTCTAAAAATCTCATGTCCTTCGGAAAGCCCTACCGGCGTCATCTGAGCGATAGGATCATTTTGCTTGTTGGCGATTGCTTCGTATGCATTTTTTGTCTGGTCATTATCAAGATTTTCACCAACGCGAAATTGCATACCGGGCGTAGGAGAAACAAGCTCTTTCACTGCGCCTACCGCCTTCTTTGCCTCAGATACTGCAGCATTGGGAATGCCGAGCACTGTATTTTTTGCTATTCCCCAGAAGCTGTTTTCTGGGACCGGAGCGGCTACTGGGGCCGCAGGAGGAGCCAGGAACTTCTGCAGCGGCGTCTTTGATGGAGCAGGGACCGGAGCACCCCAAAAACCCCCAGTACTAGCTGGAGAGACTGGAGCGTTTGATTGTGGTGTATCCCAAAATGACATTTGTTTTATCGTGTTCTGCCTGTAGTAGTTTTCTTTGCCGCAGCAGGAGCAGTCTTAGTTGTTCTTAGCGCGTTAGGAAGCAAAGGTTGTCCATCAACCATAAGGTCGTTGGCATCCGGATTGATCCATACCTTCGGCGGGAATTTCTTGATGAAGTCTGCCGGAGCCCCTGGCCATTCCTGAAATGCCTGCACGTACACATACGGGTCAGTGTATGCAGTGCCTTTTGCTGCAGCCTTGAGCTTGTCTTCGCCTGCTTTTAATGCAGCTGCCGGAATAGTTACCCCGCCACTCACGAGTGGCTTTCCGCTTGCGCCGCTGCCTGAACCAGATCCGCTGCTATGGCCAACCGTAGTAACCTTTCCAGTATCCTTGTCGAACGCCAAAAGCTGGCCATCCTTAGTTTCCTTGATCTCGAAGTTGTTGTTGCCGCCATAGTCGAACTGCTGCTCAGCGACCGGAGTACCATCGGCTTTCGTGCCTGTGCGAAGAACCTTTCCGTTTCCAAGGCTGGTGTACTTGTAGTCGATTTTGTTCGCTGCAGTCTGAGAAGCGTTGTATACGGACTGGAATGTCATAGGATCATAGCCTGTCTGGTCGATAAGCTTGTTGTATTCGTCCTGTGTCAGTTTGTCGAGAGAAACTCCGTGGCCTGCCAGAGTAGCGAGGTTTGCGCGAGCTTCTTTCTGATTTTGCTCAGAATACGCAAGCTTCTTTTCCTGATTGCCGAGCGCTTCCTCTTTCTGCTGCGCATAAAGAGCGTCAGCGCGGGCATTCACCGCATTGAGCACTGAGGAAATTTCCGCGGTCTTCTTCGCCTGCAGGGTTGCCATGGCCTCATCGTTGAAGTCAGAGGTCTTTTGAAGCTCAGCATTGCTGAAATCGCCGCCAAGATCTCCTGATCGGGCGCCGATCGCTCGAGTTTTTCCCGTGCGGTCAGTAGCGTTAATCTTTTCCTTTGCGGTCAAGCCGGCATACACGTCATTGATCGCGTCAATCTGGGATTGCATCTGAGAAAGGGCGGTAGCTCGTATCGCGTCCCTGTTCGGAAGCGTAGTATTTAAATTGTTGTAGTAGGCGTCAGCCGCTGTGCCGAGATTGCCTCCGCTTTCTCCTGTGGGAGTGGGGTTGCTGCCAGTATATCGCCGCACTCCGCCAAGAGGGTCTGTGGTAGCTGCTTTTTGCTGTCCTGTTACCGGGTCAAAACTGCCCGGGATAGTGCTGTATCCCTGCTTTACCTGCTCGTCTGTAAGATTATTTGCATTAGCCATAATGTTAGAAAAAATCAGTATTAAGGCCTATATAGCCGGCTGTAGTATCATTACCTCCGCCAGAAAATGCACTCGAAGAACTGTTGTTATAGCCTCGTCCTGCACCGCCTGAGCCAGGGTTTATTGATACGTCATTAAGTCCGCCAGCGCCGTTGTACCCTCCCGCACCTCCTCCACTACCACCGGCAAATGAAGGGTTTCCAGCGCCGCCTGCGTTGGCTCCGCCGTCTCCACCCAAGGCGGTAACAGTTCCGCTGTTTGTAGAGATTGTGTTTGCAAGAATAACGAGAGATCCGGCTGATCCTCCTCCGCCTGCAGAGCCTTGCCCAGCTCCTGCTGATCCGTTTTTGCCTGAAACGTTAATCGTTCCAGTAAATGTGAGACTGCCTGCGCATTCGACATAGACTGCGCCGCCGCCAAAGCCTCCAACGCCCGGAGTGCCTGACGGAGTGCCGCCACTAGATGACTGCGCGCCGTTTCCTCCGCCTGAGCCAGCATATAGAATGACTGACTTTCGAATATATTGAATGCTTGACTTCGTGTAGAGATTTTTTGAAAGGGTGCTGAACGCCACTCCTGCCGCGCCGTTGGCAATAGAGGTTGCCGACTGTCCGCCCGTTGCGGTTCCGTCGAGAACTCCAGTTCCCGTGTTAGTAGAAGCAGCACCCATTCCTGACGCGTCAACGGTTCCAGCGATTGTGACAGCCCCTTGAGACTTGAGCTCGATGATTGTGCCGTTGGCGTGCGGATTGCTGAAAGCGAGAGTCGCGCCTGCTGAGACGTTGATGCTCGTATAGTTCTTGATGACCGTAGCAGATCCGCCAAGGTTTATAGTTGTGGTGCCTGAGGTTACGTTAAGAGCTCCGTCAGCGCCTGTGCCGCCGAAGCGTGTGAGCGCACCGCTCGTGAGATAGCTTTGAGTAAGGAACTTGTTCGAAGTCGAAGGAGTGCCGAGCGTTCCGCCTCCTGCAATTGCGTCCTTCTGATCCTTTGTCAGCGTGTAGTAAAAATTAGGGTTGAAATACAGTCCGCCGCTTGAAACTATGTACTGACCGATCACTCTTTCTGTAGTACCTGTAGTGCCTGAAATAGCACCAGAAGTGTTTGAGGCATATGCCAAAGCTCCGGCTGTACCGGTGTTGTTCGTATCTACGCCGTTGATAAGCACGCCATTGGTAATAGCGTTGCCTAGAGTGCCTGCGCCCTCGGCAATTGCAAGCTGCGCTGACTGCAGCGTTGATGCAGTGCTTGCGCTGGTCTTATACCAACGACCGTCGCTAGTTTTTAAATAAAGAAGATTTCCTGCAGAAACTGTTTCCCCTGCTGTGCCTGCAACGATAACCTGGTTATATGTAACAGGGCCTCCGTTTACAACAGAAAGCACATATTCTTTGTCCGTTAGATCGCTTCCAGAAACTGGACCGGTGCCGCTAGTATATGAAAGCGGGTTCGGAATAGTACTGTTGCCATTGAGGATGCGGCTCAGTATGAGCAACTGCGGTGAGTCAGTGATCTTAACGCTCGCGCCGCGGCGGTGCTCGTGAGTCAGGGCAGCAACAGAAGTTGTTCCCGTAACGACTGAAAGCCCGCGAGTCATTGCCGTGCAGGCCTTGTTGAGACAGTCAGTGTTTACGAACTCCTCGTTTGCGGTTCCTTCGTCAATGATGAAGGCGTATGTGCCATTAAGAGTAGTGCCGTCCTTCGTGAGTCCTGACACTAGCGTCATTGAAGTAGCCGATGAGGTAATGCCCGAAGCGAGACTTGTCTCGAAAAGCGCTACCGGTACCGGAATAGGACTTGTCGCAGCATTGATCGCAGGAGCATTGAGTATGCCGCCCAGGCCGCTTGCAAGGAACACTGTAAGGATGGAGAGAATTGCCAGGAACTTTTTCAGGTTTTTCATACTTATATTTTATAACTTGCTACTTTTAAAATTTAGATTATCCGCGATACTTTCTCGGAGTCTTCACCCCTTTGAACCGCACGTCCATGAACCCGTGAAGCGAGAGCGATGCCCATCCGAGTCGAGTTGCCTCCACTTTCAGCGTTGCTGTCTCGAACTTGTCAAAAGGAAAGGCTATTTCTCTCTCGAATCGATAAGCCTCAATGCCGTCTCCACCGCCTCCAACTTCTCCGCGGCCCAGAGTTCTCGGACCGACAGTGACGCGATTTCCTCGGTCAACGTATGTCCCGTCGCCCTCGATTGCATGGATAACGCGGTCTTCTGTCGAAGCGGCAATGTCAGAAGTGGTTCGAAGCTCTACGAAGGGACCATTATCAAGTGACACTGACAGTTTTATGGACTGGTCTGGACCGATGTCCCCGCGAACCTTGAATTTCTTTGACTTCTTGAGGCCGTCAAGTCCAAGCTGATCCTCTCCGCTTACCCAGTAGTTGAAGATTGGCGATCCGATATCGTCCAAGCCGGAAAACAGCGTCATGAAGTTGTCGCTGTACCCGTCGCCTGCGATGAGCGCTCCCAAATAGGTATCGCTGCAGGTGATCGAGTAGTCGAGAATGTCCCATGAGCTGTAGAGCTTGTTGTATACGAGCGTTCGATTGTTCACGAGCGACGTCTTTTCGCGTCCGCCGAAGTAGATGAAGTCTCCGTACTTGCCGCAAGCGCCGTTGTCCCAAGTGAACCTGTTGAGGTTTATCTTGTTTGAAATAGGGACCGGCAGCACCTGGGTTGATCCCTGAGTGTCGTATGTGAGCAGCCGAATACGAGTGTCGTTCTCGTCAGTCTCGTCGATATAATAGACGCCCTCCCCTGTTTCCACGGCCGCGCGGTCGTTCGGGATGCCCACCTTGTGGCGATACGGCTGGTTGTTCACGCTTGAGTCGTCAGATGATATTGAAAGAGCCCATGAGCGCTTTATATGAAGGCAGTAATAGACGTTGTTGTAAGACTTCACTGTCTGAAACTTTCCGCCTCCCGCATCCTGTCGAATAATGAATCCTTCGCCTGCAAGGCGGGTAGGCGACTTGGTAAAGTCGGTGATGCCGTGAGTGTTGGAGTTCTCGTGCTGGTATGAAGCGTCAATGTTTGCCGCGCCTGCAGGAGCGGTAGCAAAGGTCACTGATATTGCGCCCGTGGTGTAGTTAATCGTACCAGTGCCTCCAAGGGACCCTATAAGGATGCCGTTGAAATCGTCAGTGAATGTCTCCACCCCATCGGTAACGCTGATGCCGAAAGCAGTATTGACAGGATTAGCAGCCCTGAAAGCAAGTGTGCCGGTGAAAGTCACCGCTGCTCCGTCGCCAGTGCCAATGCTTTCCGATGCGACTGTCACGTATGCCTGAGTATCGATATATGACCCGTTAAGGCCTGTTTGGTCTTTTAGCGTCTGCCATAGCAGCGTTCGGTTGTTATCGATCTTGATGAGCCCCTTCTTGTTCTTGGCGCTGTCATACATGTTGGTGTAGTCTGTAGGATTTGCGACCATTACCTTGTAGTAGCCGCCAATATTGGTTGAGTTGATGAAAAGCTGATTTCCCGCAAGCCCTACGTATTCTTCGAAAGAGACTGACTCTTTCCCTATGCCGTCGGCATCAACGACATTATTGCCGAGAATGTCGGTTCCGATCTCAACCCATTCGTTCGTGGTAACGTCGTCAAAGTATTTGGCCTTCTTTCCGTAAGAGCCGAATATGCGCTCTGCGCCGCTTGCCAGCACCACCTTGCGGAGCCCTGTGGCCTTCCCTACGCCCTCGTTTACCGATTCAGTGCCGATGTACTCGAAACCGCGCCGAAGCTCGATATGGTCGCCCATAGTGAGCCAGTTAAGTGAATCCTGAGCAGCTCCTGGAGGAATAGTGATAGGCTCAAGCGTCGAAATCACTCCGTACTTGTAGGTTTCAACGAGTCTGTTCTTTTTTTGGACAATGTCAGCCATAAGCTAAAGCATTCCTATGTCAATCGGATAATCTCCCTGATCTGCAAATCCTGTCTGGCCATTCATCGCGGCGAGCTTGATGTCGTGATCCCAGTGAATGAATGCATTGAGAAGACGGTCATATTCCTTTTCCTGAGCCGCTGACATGCGAAATGCGATGGCGTCGGCGTCAATGTTTGCCTGATAAATCTTCGCCGCCTCGTATGGGATAAGCGGATGAAATTCAGAAGGCCACAGGCACACCACTTCGTCGGCATTGTCTTCGGTAAAGTCTTCCGTCTTCGGTATGTAAAATATGCTCCATGTGTCGGCAACGCTTACCGGGCCTGTAGGCGAAAAAGTATTCGCTCCATAATTGGCGAATATCTTGCGCGGAGCGTTTCGATACATTACAGACTGCTCGAAGGTTACGAACAAGTATTCAATCCGGCCAAGATACACCTTGCAGAATGTGCGGAAGTCTGCGGGCAGGGCCTTTGCGGTATTGTACGAGTCGCCAACGCTTGAAGTCTGAGTCTGGTCGAGCTTCTTGAGAACCTCGGGCTTGTATGTTCGCTCGATATTGTTCTTCGCCTGAGAAAACAGCTGATACATGTGGGTAGTATCGAAGTCGTCGTCTACGAGGTTTCTAAATTGCGTTGCCAGTTCGTCTCCATTCATAGTAGTTTGCTCTTAAAATAGCTGATAAATATGTTGTTTATGACCTTGATGAACTTCTTGAGAAGCGAGTCATGGACCGAGATGCCATTTTCTGCGTGATACGCAGCCATATCCTTCGGCATGTCATGAAAGATAAAGGCGCCGAATACAAACTCCTTGTTCACTACCGATCGAGGGAAATAGAAAATGCCCATGTCTCCGATATCTATGCCGTTTGAAAGCTGCGCCACAAGGTACATCTTGCCGTCGATAGTCTTCTGGCCGTAGATCTTAAAAGCATGAGGACTTCCCTCCTCAGCAGTTTCAGTTTCAGAAATTATTCCGCCCGGAGCCGAAGTCCATGACGGCTTCCAGTTTGCCCCTGTAACTATTGACTGGAACTGATCCTTGTTCTGCCATAGCGTCATGCGGAAGTTGTCGAACGTGTCATGCGGACCGTCCACTGCGAAGAATGAGTTCTTGCGGTGCTCGAAAGCCAGCATGTCCAGCTCCTCGCTCCAGTTCTTGGGATCAACGTAAAAGTCCCGCTCCTGCGGGTTGTTGAGGTATGGAAAGTATTGCTGTTCGATCGTGCCGAACTTACAGTGCGCCTTGCAAATCGCTCTGAGATCCTGGCCCCACTTCTCCGGATCGCCGGAAAGGATCTTGCTCTTCATAAAAATGTACTCGGGGTTAAGCAGTACTGACTCCTGGTCTTCTGACACGGCACATGAGCTGAAAGCCGTGCAAAAGTCCTCGTCTCCTGTGGCGGACTGGTCTTTGATGCCCAATGGCTCCATTACCGCAAAGTCCTGGGAAGGGAGCGCCTTGAGCGGCAAGGCGCCGAATACCATTGCGTGAGGATAATCGCGAGTGTCTGCAGGCAATGGCAGCAGTCCGTCTTTAATTTTCTTTTCTGTCTTTTCCATTATTGAGCTCTTAGTTTTAAATAGTCGATACCCTCTCGAATTGCCTTTATGTCGCCTTCGGTGTCGCTGAGTCGCTGGTCGAGAGACTTGATGTCGCTGGTATTTGTAGTGGTCTGCGCCTGGACCTCTTTGAGGTTTGTATATGCGGTGATCATCGCAAAGCAGATCGCGACGATAAACATGATGATGGACCAGTTGATGCGCACCGCCTCGAAGAAGTTCTGCGTCTTGATCGTTACCTTTGGATTGTGTGGATTTTGTTCTTCATTCATAGGGATTTTTTCATTGATTCGCAGACTCTTTTGTCACCGTCCCTATCGAGACCAGAATACTTGACCGAATCAGCATTGAACGCTTCCTGCGCGCTGACCCATGTCTTGAAGTCTTTACATATTTTAACTTTCTTGTGAGGCTCAAATTTAGAACACAATGTTAATACCGCAAGCAAAACAAGCGCAATAATGACAGTAATAACGGTCGATATATGGAATGTTGCTGTGTAAGTTTTTTGCATCTGTTACTAGTACGATACCCACGCTGATCCGTTATAGAACACTGGAATGACGACCGCTCCGCCTCCCACTACCGTTGTTCCGAATGTCGGAGTGAGCGCGTCCGTAACGTAGGCTGTCATGCCCTGTACGCCCGTAGGCAGTGTTGCCACGGTGTAGTTCATCAATTGGACAGTGCCGCCGAACTTCGAGGCTCCTGAGTTCACCCAGAAGGCGTAGTTGCTGGTGCCGCCCGAGCCTGCTCCATTGATGTAAAGAGAAGCAGTATTCGTTACGGTCGCTCCACCGCTGGTAACCGTTCCCAGAGGGTTGACCACCATGTTGGCGAGAAGCGCGTGAGTGCCAGTTGCCGCAGTAGTCTGTATTCCGCTTCCGATAATTATGTTTGCGGAAGATGTGTTTGCTGTCAGCGCTGTCGTTGCAATGTTTCCGGTAAAGACAGACCTAAACTGAGCCGTTCCAGCACCTGCAAAGAGAATCGCTGCATTGCTTGAAGAAGTAAGAGTAGTACCGCCGCTAATATATGCGTTGGCATTGCTTCCCAGTCCTGTGCCAGTAGTCAGCCCTCCGCCGAATACACTGAATCCGCTATTCACAAGAAGTGAGTAAGTATTTGTTATCGTTACATTTGTTCCTGGTGTTGGTGCACCTGCAATGTATAAGGTTGTACCGTTTGTGTAAGTAGTCGCGGAAGATGCAGCGAATACTGGGATTGCAAAAGCACTTGCAGTATTGGTTGTTACAGTTCCAGAGCTTGTGGTGTCGGTCAATGTAGCTGCTGAAATTACAAGCTGCTTTCCGCTAGTAGTCCACGCAGCCGCTGATTGGTTTCCTGAAATTGTAAAAGGTACTGTAGATACGGTCTGCGCCCCTGTCCAAGTCTTAGGGTTTGCCACGTTAATTGACGCGACAACGGCTCCTGTTGTAGGAGAGATGGTAATCGAGCTGTCGGAATTGCTCACGCTCGATACCGCGCCTATTGCCGCCTGAAATGTCGGAGCGACTCCTGCCCCGTTCGAAGTGAAAACGAATCCACTGGTATTCAGCGAGACCTGACCGACCTGGGCAGTCTGCGTTGCTCCGCCGATGATCGGGGCGAACACCTGAAACGACTGCCGTCCGGTGCCTCCCTGCTGCACCACTACGGCAGAAGCATCTGCATAATTTACAGGCAGAAGCGCCTGCGTAAGAGGAACGGCTACAGTGGCGACAAAGAATGCGCTTGCGACGAGTACTAATAGGTTGTTTTGTAGTTTTTTCATATTTTTTATTATTGTTTTAGTTGGTTTTTAGCCAGTTAGTGGTTCCGTATCCCTTGGCGACTACCACGGTGCTATTCGGAAATGCTGTTATAGTCGCTCCGGAAGGTATTTTCATGTCTGCTCCTGCCGACGCAAGGAACGTCCATGTGAACCCGCTGGTATTGAGGTTCCAGAACACTATTTCCTGCCCTGGGGCATGGATGGCGCTCGGAAGGGTGATGACGCGGTTCGCGGTAATTACCGGAAGTCGGTAAATCGCTCCGCCAACCGCCGCAAGGTCGGCGTCAGTAGCGACAATGGGAACGAGGTCGGAAGGATTGCTGTAGAAGCCGCGCACTCCGCCGGTAGTGTTCACGACCATCGCTCTCTCAGCGAATGATGGCGAGCCGGTCTTGAAGTTCACGTTTGAGTAGGTCACGTTCTCGTTGCCTGAGCCAACGTACTGTATATCGTAAAAACCAGAAAGAGGAGATGCCTGCATTGACCATCCCTCGATAGAGACTCCCTTCACGTTCGTAAGCTTGAACATGGTGTTTCCATCAAAGCGCATCTGCACGTTCTTGACGGTCGTCGTGGTGGCGCTGTTCACCGAGAAAACGCATAGCGTATGCAGCACGTTTTCAGCGTGGATCCCGTTGATAGATACATTCGAGGTCGTATCGAGATAGATAATTGCGCTGTCAGACGTCGCAGGAGGAACAGTAACGCCTGTCGTATTTGTCCAGCTCACCACACCTCTAATTGAGGCACCGTCTCCATGGTCGATCACTATGCCCTTGTTGAATGTTGACTGCGGAAGAACGTGCTCGAAATTGATATTGTTAAGCACGCACGCGTCGGCGTTATACAGGTATAGTCCTCCCAGTGTCGGAGATTCGAAGTAGATATTGTTGTAGGTGCTCTGGTCGCAGTAGTTCTGGTTCAGGTCAGCATCTGTCGGAGCCTGATACACGCCATAGTCGATAAGCTGACAAGTGATGTTCTTCATAATGCTTCTTGTTCTGAACATGTTGAAAGCCTTGATGCCTAGAACTGTACTGTCACCAGTATTTACCTTCTTGCCGACAAAGAATAGGTTTTCAGCGGCAAAGCTAAAGTACTGGAATCCAGGATTAACGAAAGCAACTCCACCACTAGTAAGGTTCACTCGGAAGAAGTCTCCAGTTACGTTTCTCGCAATGACGGTTCCGCCATAACCGTTGCCCTGACCGACGCGGTTGTTAGAAGTATCTCCCTTGATTGTTATGGGAACCTGATTTGTCAGCAATGGATTGATGTACACTGTTCCGTTCTGCAGATATTTTCCTTTCGGCAATAAAAGAGTTCCTCCTGAAAAGTTCACAAGCGAGTCAACAGCAAGCTGCATTGCAGTTGTGTTGTCGGTACCTGTAACAACGTTTGACGCGCCAAACACAGCGTCTGCGACTACGCCGAACCATGTGGCGCAAACGTCGCCGGTAAACACTCTCTTGAACCGGTAAGTTCCCGATACTACCACTGTTCCGGTGTTGTCAGAGCTTGTGGTGTCGGTTGAGTCATAGTAGAAAAAGCCCTGATACCCGGCTGCGCTAACATAGTACAGCGCTCCTGATATGGCAGACGCGAGCAGTCGCATGCTAGCAATCGAGGCGATCGTGATGACGCTTGAGCCAGTTACTCCGATTCCTGCGAAGCCTGACAGGCCGTCAAGACTCGAAGGAGCATGTCCGACGCGGTATGTCAGAGTGGTTCCAGAAATGTCGTAGTCAACGCCCTGAGTCGTATATGCCGGCCCGTCCCAGATCTTGGCAGAAGTGGTTGGGCTTGGCGCAATGTTCATTATGAACACTCGGTTTACGCCGTCTACGGCGCCAGTGAACGAAAGCGGCGTCTCTCCGGAAAGCGCAGATCGCAAGGGATCGTTGCGAGTTCCGTTTCCCAGTATGGTAATGCCGTCGGTGAAGACCTTGAAGAGCTTGTCTATTGTTCCTGAACTACCCATTGATTAACTCCTTTGCGCGCGCTGAATGATCTACAGGCGCTGCAGTTGTTAGCCCATTAACTATTTCAGCGGCTCTCTTGTCGTGAGTCGCTTTTGTCTCGATAGCCTTTTTTATCTTTTTGTCTTCAACATGTTTTTCTTCCATTGAATAAAGTGTCTCTTGCACCTTTTGCACAACGTCCAATACGCCCGCAAGCGCTTTTGTAACGTTCTTGCTGGTTTCCTTGATTGTGTCTGTTACAGGAGAGAAGTCAGGCGAAGCTTCAATCTTAGTCTCAGGAGCCTTTTCAATTGTCTCCTTGGGGCTTTCGATCTTTCCAACCAATATAGAGATGTCAGCTAGTTTCTTTTCGAGTGACCCAATGGCCCTTATGACAGTTTCGTCTGTTTTCTCCTCCTGCTCTTCCGGCAAGTTTTCCTTGACTGCCTTGATGATCATTTTCTCAATCTTCTTATAGTCGATATCCTCACCCCCTAGAGCGGGACCCATCTGGCGGATCACCTCGTTAGGATTGAATCGCTCCAATACGAGATATGTCTCCATCTCCTCGTTG
Organism: Patescibacteria group bacterium; assembly: GCA_040389365.1. Classification (GTDB taxonomy): domain Bacteria; phylum Patescibacteriota; class Minisyncoccia; order Phycocordibacterales; family UBA9973; genus UBA4124. The sequence continues at coordinate 75,281 of JAZKAB010000009.1, read as the reverse complement.
TAGGTATCCGACTTTGTCGTATAGCCTGAGTCCGTATATACGGTTGTCTTCACCGATATCAGCAGCCCTTGGCCATGCACGTCAGCAGGAGCCTGGAATATGCCAATGAAACGCCGGGACCCCTTGTCTGTCATGTTGAGGTATGCAAGATTCCTTACCGGAATGATCGCGTCCGTCTGAGCATTGCGGATCTCGCAGCGCACGTAATAAGTCGCCACATCCGAAGGATCTGGAAGCTGTCTCACTATGGCGAAGTTCTGCTGTGGCTGGATCTGAATGCTCATAGGATTATTGCTTTATCTCCAAGGCTGTTACCTGCGAAGTCTGAGTGCTCGTAATGCCGTTGATTGCCCCTATGTAGAGGTTCTGATCATTTATCTGGTACGTTCCTCCACTTGGCGCGAGATACACGCCCTGGCCCACTACAGCCGCTGTGCCGAAGCCGAGATATACAGCGTTCGATCCGCCATTCACGATAACTGCATTTTGTCTGGCAGTATTGGTCGTAAGGATAGCCGCAGACGCAACGCCTACTGCTACGCCGGTATTGGTAGCATTTTTAAGAAGCGTAGGCGCGTTTGCCGCTCCGAAGCTCTGAGGCTTGGCGATATGATATGCCCCGAATAGTATTCCTAGTGCGATAACTGTTGATATGATGATTGTCTTCATAAGATAAAAATTACTTTGATAAGGGGTCTTAGATCAGCCCATCCCCGCCCCCGTAAAGGGACAGAGTGAGATGACCTAGTTTGCAGGTGAGTTTCTGACAAGGTATACATCCACTACGATCGTGCCGTTGAAAGCAGCTGAGGCGTGAATGTTCTGGATCTTGATGACTACGCTGCCGTCGGCTGGTGTTACCATGGCTACGGCAGGAGTTCCTGTCGTAGAGCCACCGTATTTAACCGATGCCATGACGAGCGAGTCAGCCTTGATCAGGTTGTTTGTCAGAGTCAGCGTGTAAACTGCGGCTGCTGCCGTAGTAAGAGATTCAGAGGTGATCTGTGAGCGAACAGCGTTGTTCTGCGTCACTGCCGTAGCAGTCTTTCGGCGAACGAAGATACCCTTAGAGTCTCGAAACACGTAGTTTCTCGTGATTGATTTAGACATTAAGCTATGTTTTGAGAGGACCGGAACTACCCGATCAACTTATCTGTTAAGAGTGCAGCGCAGCTAGAAAGCGTCAGTACGAATCTTTACGCGAACTAGTTCATTCTTGCCCTGATTGAAGACGTAAACGCCGAACAATGTCATAGGGAGAATGTTCATACCAGACTTGCCTGCAGCGATAGTAGAGCCCATTTCTACGCCCGGTTCCTTCTGGATCACGGCGTCGATTGATACTCCCTTTCGTCCAGCAATGTTGTTCTGGATCTGCTGAGTCGCTGTCCATACGTCTGCAACGTCTGAGCCAGTAACTGTAAGGTATGAAGATCCCATCGCGCGCACTTCAACGTAAGTAGTACCGTTAACGGCTACCCAGTCTTGTACGACACGCTGGTTTGCTAGTGACAAAGATACGTTATTCACGCCATCTCCAACACCGCCTGCGTTGATCAAGGCAACAAGGTTGCCAAGAGTCGTAGAAGTGTCAGTCACTGAGAGAACAGCTCCAGCTCCAGTACCGATAGTGGTCTGGAAAGTGAAAGTGATTCCCTGAATAGTGATAGTGTCAGCAGCAGAAGGACGGTTTGCAGGAGTCCAACGAGCAGAACCTGTAAGGTTATTGGTCTTGAACAAGCGCAAGCCTGCGTAAGTACCAATGTTGCCGTTTTCGCCTGTCTTGTCTCCAAGCAAACTTTCCTTTCCGGCTAGGTATTTCCATAGCACGTTGTAGAACTGAGGAGAGAAAGCGAAGAAACGAGAGCCTGCATCGTCAGGAACGTTGTTTGCGTCAAGCTTGAGGTTAATCGCGCCGAACACGTCAAGAACGTTGCCTGTCGTCAATGTAAGCCCGTCGCCAGCAGTTCCGCCTAGATCACCGTCATCGACAGTGTTGTTAGCCTGGAACACCTGGTAAAGGAACTTTGCATCGATAGAGTTTGACAAGCGGTGGCCCGCTTCATCAATCCACTGGTTAGCTGCAGAGTACTTGTTTTGGATCTTGTCCACGTTATCCACGTAGAGCAACATAGCCTTAACAGTATCAACTGTAAGCTGATCAGATGTTGCAGTAAGGTCTTGCGCCGTAAGCGCTGTACCCTTACTGTAGTTTTCACTAACAATGTTTGCTCGATAAGGTCGATCAACCTTCTGGCCATCCGTAAGAGTTGCTTGCTCTTCGAAGTTAGCGAGTGAACGGAAGATATCCGTCTTGTAGAGCTTGTAGCCCATTCGCTTTGACCAGTATGTAGGACTCATTGGAGTCAGTGCGTTTAACATAATGTTTAAAAGGATTATTTGTAAATGTAATCCCCTACCTTACTTATTTCGATTGACGCTCATTCTTGGCCATATTGTCGGAGTATTTCTGGAACTCCTCAGGAGAGAGTGCAGCCGCTTCCGCGTCAGTCAGCTCAGAGTAGTTTGTTTCGCCTGCCTTGAGATTGATTGATGATTCGCGTGTGCCTTCTGCAGACTTCTTCTTTGGAGCAACGACACCTCTAAAGTCTCGCTTTCCATGATAGATCTCGTCATACGGGACCTTTGCGTATTCCGGAGAGTAAGCAATTTCCTTGAGCTTTTCCTTAATTTCAGCGACTTTCTCGTCCGTGATATCTTCGCCATATTCTGACTTGATAAGCGGGAGAATGTCTTTGTCGAAGTCTCGGTTGAAGTTTGCTTCCTCAACCTTGATCTCTTCTGCTGCCTTAATTTCGTCAATTTGGGCAAGTTTTGCTTGAAGGTCTGCAGGCAATGCGGACTGCTTTGAAACATATCCTTTGATTGCCTTGAAGATGTCCTCAATAACCTCGGGGTCTTGAACGTCATGCTTTTCGATGATTGCCTTGGCAACAGCGTCAATGTCAACGTCTTCTTCCTTGGATTCGTCTTGCTTCTTTTCAGGTAGAGTACCGTTCTTGAGATTTTCGATATCGGCTTTAAGATCAGCTTCCACTTTGGCAGCGCGGGTCTTTTCCATTCCCAGCTTCCATGCAGGAACAAGTCCTGTCTCGCGTCGCTCCTTCTTTTCGCCTTTCTCAGAATCGGGCTTTTCTTCGCCTTCTTTAGGTTCTTCCTTTGCAGGAGTCTCTGCCTCTTCTTGCTTCTGAGGTTTTTCGGTCTCCTTTTCAGGCGCTTCGGTGTTATCCTTTTCGCCTTCCTGGAGCTCGTCTAGGATTTTTTGAGTCTCTTCGCGTTCCTTTTGGGGAAGGTTCTGGAGCCCATGATCGTCCGCGTGCGATTCTTGTTGGTTATTAGCCATGTTTGTAGGATTTCGTAACCCGTAATCTCCTTCGGGGGCGCATTTACTGTTAATAGTGGGCGCAACCAGCCTCAATTGGTGTTTTGTTTTTTAAGCCTTTTAGACACTCAAAACTAAAAAGCGAGATCATCACTTCTGACGATATCGATTTTGCTTTCTGAGTTCGCACAAGGATCTCTCCAGAACCTTTAACTAGTGCAAAAAGCAAAGTCGATACCACCAGATGGCGATAGTCGGTTGGAGAGATTTTCAATTTTTGAAAGTGCTAAGCCTGTACTGGCTTGATTCCCTCGTTCGCGTTGCGCAATGCGTTGAAGCGAGCTGAGGCCTTGTTGATCTTAACGATCTCTTCTTGGTTGTCCGCGATGTGACTAGCAGCCTGTCCGAGAGGGTTGTACAGACGGAACTTGCCTTCTGCCACCTGTCGAACGATGAACTGGTTAGTAGGGACCGCTGTCTTTGTAGACTCGTCCAGTGCGTCTACAGGCTCTTCTACTGGTGCCGGAGCAGCAGGAGTCGGAGCAGCCTTAACTACTTCTGTTGTCTGACCTACTGTGAAGCCTTGTGCTGCAAGTTCTGGATGAGCAGCAAGATAGTCTTCGTCAATAGTAATTGTTTCCATTTCTGGAGTGTTGCCCGGTGCTTTCGCATCGATAAGCGCCTGGATATCCTTCTGAGTCATACCCTCATCGAATACGATTCCTAGCGCTTTTGCTTCTGCAACTGTTTGTGGTTTTGTTTTGTTTGCCATAATACTGATTGTTTATTGTTAATTATTCGTTGTTCACGAGGGCTTTATGATAAGGAGAAGCCACGCCGTTTTCAGGGGGCTTATCCTTACGCAATGCCTTCGAGATGGCGAACAACGCCCCGTCAATGAACTGATAGAGCTGGTTGCCTGCCTTGAGAGGAAGCTGCAATACTTCCATGATGCCCGTAATAAAAGGGTTCACATTTTCCTTGAACTGAGAGTGGTCAAGAACGTTTCTTACTACGTTCAGCTCCTTGCCGAGAGCTGTCTTGATGCGACCTGATACTATCTGGTCGCCATATCCCACGAAGATGTTGTCAGTCTTGGGATCGCATACGATGACAAGAAGATCCTTGTGCGCATGAGCGAAGTCAGGGACCGTGTACGACATAGTGTCTTCTTTTTTGCGGAATATACTTTTCATAATTTCATTATAAATCTTGAGACTCTTCATTATTAAGTTGCAAGTCGAGCGTTTCCCCCAGCTCCATGATCTTTGACTGGGCAGAGGTGAAGAAGGTGAGGAACCACTGGTAGAAGTTCTTCATGTCGAGCATTCGGTCGCGGTCGCCGTCAGAAACGTCCTTTGAATACCCCGTATGGAGAATGCTGTCGATGTCGGCTATGTCCTCGGTAATCTTCGCAATGATGCGCTGTATGCCCTCATGGCCTGCAAGGTCGTCATTGATGAGCGCCTCCTTTGCCTGTCGCTCCCATTCCAGGACTGTATCCATATGATCCTGGTCGGCTCCAAAGAGCTTTGCCTTGAGCTGTGTGATCTTTTCCAATAGTGGTAATTCTTGAATGGCCATAGTTTTATGCAACTGGTACCGTTGGCGTTACTGGAGCTGTTGCCGGAGCAGGAATAGTAGTAAGGTCTCGAGCTGCCTGATCTGCATTCTGGGCGTTCATTCCCATTACGTCGCCGCCCTGAGTAGCGATGACTGAGCGTGCTCGGCGGATCATGTTCTGCTGAGCGATAGGAATGTGAAGTTCGGCAAATGCCATGAGGTTTGCAAATACCTGGTCTGAAAGGCTTTCGGTGTCATAACAGAAATCAACGATCTTCTGCACGTATCCGCTTGTAGCTCCGCGGTTAAGCTTGGGCTTCTTGCCTTCAACGATCATATAGATGGCTTCCGCGGCTTCTGAGAATATCTCCTCGTCGCCGTCGTTCTGAGTATCAAGCGCAACGCGGATCTTCTCGTCGTCATAGCCTCCTGCAGTGAGCTTCTCTCGAAGCATCCACATAGGATTTACCTTTGACATGAGTGCCGGATTGAGCTCAATGGAAGCAAGAGTCTGGTTCTTTCGGGCAAGCATCTCCGCGTTCTGCTTTTCCTCGTCGTTTCCGCCGGTAATGTCGATGCTGAACTCGCGCTCAAGGTCGTCTCTTCGGACTTCCTCTTCCCATTCGATGCCGCTTGGACCCATTATCTTCACTGCATATTTCTCGTTTAGGTGCTCCCAGCATCCGTAGTCGAAAATGACGCCGATATCGTATACGGCTTGCATGAACATCTTGTTCTTGAGGCTTAGGCGGTTCTGAGACTGCTGCAGGTTGCCGAAATAGATGCCGTTAGTCTGAGCATCCGCGTCACCCTGGCTTTCTGTAGTCACGCCGGTCTTCGTTGAAATGAAACGGTCAAGATACTCGTTGAGGTTGATCGTGATGCCTGTAGTGTCGGGCGTAGTAAATTGGTATATGCCGGCCTGAATAGACTTTCCTCGCTCGAGAGTAGCCTTTGCAAGTCCGTCTTGCTTGTATAAAAGTTGGGTAGGATCGGTGAAAACCTTCGGATCGTAGGCCTTCATGTCCCAGTTTCGCTTCTCGAGGTTGTCCAATGAGAGGTTTAGCACCTTCTTCATGGTGTAGGCGATAGGGCGAATGTCGTCCAGGATAGCGCGTGACCAGAACATCTTAGGATGGCGGTTGGTAGCATAAGATACCCATGAGCCGCGGCCAGGATAATCCTTCGCATGAGCGAATACGTCAGACAAAAGCTCGAATCTCACCCATGTCTTTGCCTGGTATGAGAAAACCATGTAGCGCCATTCCCCTTCGAAGAACATTACCCATTCCACCATTCCATATAGTGCTTCTCCGATGAAGTCATTGCTTGAAACGTCCATGCCCATTGCGGCGTAGCGCATAAGCTTGAACTTGTAGCGGTCTTCGTTCTGCTTTCGCATCTCCGGAGTGAATGCGGCCTTGAGCAGGCTTACCTGATTGGCATTGTATACGCCTGCAGCCACCATAGCGTCAAGCTCGCCGTTTGTACGGAAGATGTTCTGCTGCCCCTTGAATAGGTGCCTGTCTAAGTATGGACCGCCCATAGGCTCAGCGAGCATGTCGAAGTGGTCTACAGCATCCATGCAGGCGCGGAACTTCGGTAATGACTCAACCCAGTGCTTGATAAAGCCACGTCCTGACGTTGATGCCAGCCACTTTGAATCGAGAATGAAGGCGTCGAAGTTGCCACGTGAAGGCTGCTTTTCTCTTTCCCATACGGCGCTCACCTTTCGTGAAGACTTGAGATCCTGCTCTCGCTGGTTCTTGAACTTCACATTGACCGGCTCGTCCGTGCCCGCAAGCATGGTGTCCTGAAAGCCGTTCATGATCACAGTGTCGAGAGGAACGTTGTTGCGCCCCTTCAATGCAGGAGCTGACTTGCCCGCAAGCATGTCTTCGTTCTTCTGAATGCGATCGAATACGGGCTTTTGGAAAAGAGTCGCTGTATCGAATTGCTTTATGGCAACTGCGAGGGCCTTGTCTGCAAGCTTCTCCTTCGCAGTCTTCACGTAAGTAGTTTCTTCGGTAGTGGTATCCATTCCCTAAAGTCTACTAACTAAAGCACTCAACTATTAAGGTTTAGGCTGCCCCATCATGCCGATATCCACACCCTGGAACATAGGATGCCTGTCTCCATCATTGTATCCTTCCTGTCCGACAAACTCGTCCTTGACTGAGACTTCGGGCGTTGGAGTAGGAGCGACTACGGCCATCTCGTTTACCATCTGGTCTTCGCACAAAGCGGCATAGCGGAACTGGTCTGCGCCATTGGAACTGAAATCATGGTACGGCTCCTTCGTGAATATTCCCTTCTTCTCGTCAAACTTGTAGTGGTACATGCCGATGAAGTCCAGAAACTGCTCGCACTTCTTGGCACAAATGAATATTCGGTTGAACATCGCTCGCGCCTTGTCTATGCCGTCATCAATCGAGACTCTCGGCACTGCGGACTTACCGTCAGCATCCAGCTCGAACGTCAGCCCCAGCTTCTCAGCAGTATCATAGCGGGTTACTCCTGTGCCGAGCTCTCTCACCTTGATATCATGGGGGGCGAAGTGCTTGCCGTAGATATACGGCTTTTCCTTAACTATCTTGATGTAGTGTGCGAATCCCTGGCCTATGTTCTCGTAATAGTCGATCATGCGGACCTCGTTGCCGTACTTCTGGTACCAGCCGATAGACATGCTGTTCCCCTTGTTTATCCCCAAGTCCCATACGGTATGAGTCAGCAAGTGCGGATCATGGGCAACGAACTTGGTAATGCGCTCCTCTTCGCGGGCCTTTGCAAGCTCTGCGCGGTATACGGCGCCCTTAACGGCAGCTTCGAACGAGTTGTACCACTCCTGATCGAACTCGTCCTGCGTCATAAGCCCTGTTCTCACGAGCTCTCGGTCATCCTTCAATGCCTGAGTAAGGCGCGTAATGGTCTCGCCCTCCTCGTATTTCAATGAGTCATCAATGGTTCTGTACACAAGGCACCACTCTGGGTGATCCTGAGCGACCTGATAGATGCGGAAGAAGTGTCCCTTGCCCTTCGGAGTCCCACCGAAGATACAGTAGCCCAAGTGGTCGGCAAGACATTTGGTAATGATCTCCGTAAACACCAATGGAGACTGCAAGGGATACTCGTCGAGAAAGCAGCCCCATAGCGCAATACCGCGCAATGAGTCCGGATTGTCCGATCCGACTACCATGAGCTCCGATCCGTTCTTGAACTTAACGAGCAGCTCGCCCTCGTTGTACCTGATGCCGTCGATGGGCGCGGTGTATTCCTTCACCATGCCCCATACGATTCGCTTTGCCTGCTTGTGGGTAGGAGCGATATAGGCATAGCGCGTCTTTGGATGGTTGAGCGCGTCGCGTACCAGGTGATTAAGCGCTGCAGTCGTCTTACCGCCTCGGCGGTGGATGATGAGCACGATCCATCGGACAAGCGTGTTATGGAACTTTAGAGCCCAGTTTCGGGGCTTATAGGGGATGATGGCCTCGTTGATCATTCCAGTATCGAGAATGCTTCTGATAAGGTGATCATGTTTCCGTACATCGGACCCGCAAGGTCATGGGCGCACTTTCTCAGTATGTCGCGCTTGAAGTCCCTACTGCAGTTCTCACGGACAAACTTCATTTGCTCCTTGTATGCCTCGATCTCCTGCTCCAGTCGGAACTTCTTGTCCGCAAAGTACCGCTTCCACCATTCCATAGGGCCCATTTCGCTCTGCTGGCGCACGTGAACAGACTCATGGGCGATAACGTCAGGTCGAAGGTCGTACTTGCAGTATGCAGTGTCGCCATATACGCAGCATACGCCGCCGTCCCAGCTCACTCCGAAGCGTCGCTTGCACTCGTAATATATTGGATGCATTTCCTTTGAAACCTTTAGCATGTGGAACCCCCTCGATTCGAACGAGAATTTACATCATAGACCCGAAGGTCAGATACCCGGCCCATGCCGGAAGGAGTCCCAAGCCCTGTTTTGTCTATAACAATTAGTTACGGTTTGTCAGGACACTTAGCGAGCATATGACTGTGGTGATATGTCGCCGCTTTGACATACCAAGCACAAGCGGCACTGATGAAAGTTTTATCGCCTGTGCATGACATATCATTTGCTGTCATTAGCCGCCGTTTGCGGCTGTCTTCGCTTCCTCTTCTGTAGTTGCCCAGCGGTATACCTTGTTGGTGATCTCTACCTTTTCCTCAACGCGCTTGGTAACGCGGTTGTATTCCTTCACGGCGCTTACTGCAGAGGCTATATCCTTGCGCTGGCGCATTGCATATGCAAGAGACTGATCGGCTGCATCGTGCGTATATAGCGCCTTGTAAAGCACTGCCACTCTTGCCTTTATGTCTACCTTTGTTAAAAGCCTATTTCCAAGGACTCTGGCTGAATTGTTCACCTTGAGGATGGCAGACTGCTTCTCTTTTCGCTCCTTGTCCTTGCTATAGGGAATGGTTTTCAGCTCCTCTTCGAGCTTGTTGATCTGCTCGTCGTATTTGAAGGCGGCAAGGTATGATTTCGATGCGTTGCCAAAGAAGTCAGGGTTTGCGCCGCCAGCATAGAGCATGCAGAAAAGCTCATGGTTGATATTTTTTAGTGTCTTCTCCTTGGGGATCTTTGGAGAGGTTTTGTTAGCTGCCATATATCCTTTAATAATATAGACTTAATTTGACAGTCTTAAGATCTCTGTGATAGCTACAGAACTTCCCGGCCAAACCACTTATTGAATCCCTCTATAAACTCTAGTGAAGGTTGTTCTTCGTTCCATTTTTTTGAAAGATGATACCGGGAACAGTGCTTGCACCTGTATGGGACCTCATATTCGCCGAACTGCCTGAAAAAGAACAGTGACTTATCCCATGCGAGTGCCTTTGTCCGATAGAAGACTTTAGATCTGCATACCAGGACCTGTCGATAACCATTACTTCTGTATGTTTCTTGCTTCATTTGGGAAATTTATTGCAAATATTTGTCTACCCACGCAATAGAAATACCTAGCCATCCCACCCTTTTCCATATGTATGAGGTGTTATAGATGGTCTGGGACTGGAACTTCCACCACTTGGGGAATATTCCGAACTGAATGACCATTGGCTGTCTTTTTTGAGCTTCTTTCTGTTCCAATTTATTTACACATTCGGTGCAGTAGATATAACCTCCCCTTTCAAAGGCTTCAAACGAAGATATTTTCTTTGCACACATCTCGCACATGAAATTGTTTTTTGGTTCTTTGTTCATAATGTTATCTCTATTGCTCTGATAATTGATTATTTTCCTTTTAGCCATGGTATATGGCTCTTATTTTTCTCTCCAGGCATAGATGGAAGCATTTTGGATAGATATAGCCTTCCCTCAATGTCATCAATGAATGCAAGCGGTGGCTTTCCCATGGCTTTCCACTCCTCATCTAACTGCTCGATGGTCTTACCTCTGGTATTTATAAAATCTTTACCTTCTTCCATCCTACTTCTCCAGCTCCATCCCTAGCTGATCCTTGATGATGCGAACGTGCTTTACCTTAAGGTTAACGTCGCTGTCGTCGGCAATCGTCTGCTCTTCCTCGCCTACCAGAGCCATGTCTATTACCTTGTTTACCACAGTGCGCCCATAGGCTCTTACGAGCTCCTCGCGCTTCGCGAAGGACACTTTCTGCTTAACTTCGACCCTGCCCTTGTCAGCGGCCTCTGGGACCACTTTCTTTGGACGGCCTCGTCCCTTCGGAGGAACGTCAGAAACTCCTACGGCAAGAATCTTGTATTTGGGATCAGTGACCTTTTCAATCACTTGGACTTGGGAAAGGTGCGGAATTTCCCTTATAAAGCTTTCTGGGACCTCCCTGAAAGTGAGGGGCGGCAATACGGCTATGGTTCCATCGACCACTACTAGCAGAGAATCGTCATATGTGAGGTAGTATTTTGTTTCCATACTATTCCTCGCTCATGCTAATTCTGGTAACTGGTAGCTTGAAAAGCTGGCTGATCACAAGGTCGGCATTGTCTATCACCACTTCCTTAATCGGCCTTACCGAACTGTTGATAAACGGGGTATAGCTCTTCCAGTCAACTATCCTGTCGGCAAGATCCGGGTACTCGCCCTTAAGAATCATTGCCATATTGTAGTTAAACGTGAGCATTACAGCTCCTGGCGTTGCTCTCATATATTCTATGAGTCGTGTTGTTTTGCCGCTTCTTCGCGGAGAATAGTCTACTTTCATAAATAATTTAAACTAGTGGAACCTTAATAATATTCATCTCTCCCTGGATCAGCATTACCTGCTCTCTCCAGTCCGGGTACATTGACATCTCGTTGAGGCGGTCAAACCACTGCGGGACCATTTTCAGAAGCCTTATGCACCTACCCCTGTCTCCCTGGTCGCTTGGGGCGCAATGATCGCCCTTTATTCCGAGCATGTGGCGGCACAACGCCTTGCTTGAAGTGCCAGTATCGTCAGAAAGCAGCCATCCTACTACAAACATGAGGTCTATGGGCTTTTCTCTCAGCTGGCTTGCTGGGACCATGCGGTCAAATACGTTGTGCTCGTTGATCTTTTGAATAGCTCCAGTGAATACTCCCACTATGTTCGAAGGGGTTATGGTTTCGCCAAGGTCTTCAATTCTTCTCGGAGCTTTCGGCTTGCAGCTCTTGCAGAACGGCTGGCGGCAGATAACTCGGAAGTCCTTGTTACCGCAGTCAGTATCGTCCGGCTCCTGCTCTGCAGGGATAAGGTCGCACTCCTGCTCGCACTGCTTGCAGATGGACATGAAGTTGCCGCCCGGGACCTGTACATTCTTTATTGCAGCCTTGCAGCAGTTGGATACGTGTTCGTCCATATTTATGTGAAAAATAATTCTCTGACAATATCGACTCCTTTAGGATCAGTAAGGCACCATCCACTGCCGCTTGGGACATAGTCCTGGTCTACAGCCTGGGCAAGCCATAGGATGCCCATATTGCGCAGCTCCCTTACCTCGATTTGAAGATAGGCTTTTTTTATGCCGGTCTTTTCTTCAAGCCTGCTGTAAAGCATCAACGGCGTTTCGTCGTCGTTGAAATACCCTTCATCGGTCATTTGAAGATCGAAGAATGCTTTGAGTATCGTGTTTTGGACGTCAGTTAGTTTTGGCATTTTATGCAACCTGTTTTCTTAGCGAGTAATAGTTATTGTTTTCAATGTTGTCAGACATTATCTGAGCGTATATAGGAGTATCGTCTTCTTTGAATCCGGCCTTTACTGCAGCTTCGCCAAGCTTCATCCCTGACCATACGTTATCCAGCAACGCCTGCTTCATTTCTCTGGGGATCGCATCGACTTGTTCCCTTAGCTTTTCAGAATAGCTCTTACCGCATTTGAAATTAGCGCACTTCGGGCACGGCGCACCAGCTAAATCAGTGGAATGGAATCTTTCGCACATCCAATGCAGTTTTTTCATAATTGACTGATTGTCTTGCAGATGTTGTTCTCCACAATTAGGCTGTTAAAGTAGGCAAGCGATATGCCGAGCTCCTCGCACACTTCGCGGGTATCCATGTCGGTATCAACCCATAACTCCCTGATTCGGTCGATCACCATTTCCTCCTTGAGGGCTTCGGCGATCGTTTCCTCGCTCTCCACTGAGGCAGGCAGGTCTTTCGGGATGAGTCCCGCCTTTCTCGCGTTGGACATGATGGTATAGACGGAAGTGATAGGCACGCCGGTTTCCTGATGGATCTCGTTTGAGAGCTTTCCGAGCAGCGCGGCGCGTATCACTATCTCCGTATTCGTTCCCTCTCTCGGGCTGCTCGGGATGCGGGGCTTGTCCTGGGGCATCTTCACGAACTGGGTGGATAGGACGTCAAACGACGGCATGTCCTTTGCGGCAATTGAGTGGTAGTGCTCGAGGAGGCCGTCATCGAAGAGCACTATGATTCTTGTCTTTGGCTTGTTTGAATAATATTTCATATTGCGAATAAGGTTGGCTGGGTAGACGACGGGACCGCGAACGGGACCACTATTTCGTTGACAATGTCGTACTGCATTCCTTCCCAATACGTGGACCCGTTGTCGAAGTCCGCTATGGTGCACTTGTCTTCTTCCTCCTTCCAGTATCCGAGCGTTCGGTTTTCTACCTTGCTGCGTATGGCTGTTTTGGGAATTTCTTTTCCGTGAAGGAATTGTGCGCCCTTTCTCGTGAGTACGAAGTGTCCGGGCAGATCCTTGTATGGAGCGATCAGGCCGTGGGACCGCGGGCGTATGAGATTGCAAATCTCGTTCTGGGTGAGGCCGCATTCCTTTTCCTTTCGGGGACATACGACGTTCTCTCCCTTTCTCCCGATATACCTTGCGAGCTTTTTCAGTATCTCCACCGATCCGCGGTCGAGAGTGAGCGCGTAGGTGGTGGTCTGAGAGCAGCAGGTGCATGTTTCGGGAATATAGTCGAGTTCCTTTTCTTTACCTTTTCTCATAATAAATGGCATTAAACGGATTTATTTTCCTGGTCTTGGCAGTATGCGCACATGTACAGGCAGAGGTGTATGGACCGCACGGCTGAGAGGTCTCTGAACCTCATTCCCTCAATGGGATAGTGGCAGCGCGAGCAGTAGTCGTCCGGATCTATGCCGGGCGGGATGTTGGGGGTAAGGATTCTCTTCCTATTCCTCCCAGATCTCCTTGACCTCTTCGGCTGACCTTTCGCCATCGAACTTGTACGGCACTTCCTTTTCCAGTGTTCCCGACCCCATGCAGTATTCGCAGAATGACTCTACGCCGTTCTGTCCTGTCACATATCCGTGGCCCTTGCATTGGGGGCACGGCTTTCTTAGTATTTCTGTTCGTTCTAGTCCTTTACCCATATAGTTGAAACTCTGCCTTAGCGACTTCTTTGTCGTGCTTTCTAATAGTTACCGTTACGCTTTTCGTAATGATTGCGTTCTCGTTTCTGAATCCGTTGCGCTTCACCATCTCCATGTTCTTGTTGCGGTGGACGGTGAGTCCGGAGAGCTTGGCGAATAGAAACGTGAGCATTCTTCCGAAGAGCCACTGCCTTTTACCCTTTGACAGCCGCGCGTTTGCCGATCTTGCGTACCATGAGAATATCGAGGGCCAGTGCTCGGCAAACATCTTGTCTATCCATTCGGCTTCCATCGAGAGGTAGCGGTTGAGGACGCTTCTCGGTATGTCTTGTATTTCAGGGTTTTGCATGTGGTTTTTTCTTGGCTGCTAAATTTTCTGTAGGGTGGTACTGCTTGAAGAGCCTTACCATTTCGTCCCTGCCTCCCTCGAGGCGGTTGTGGTGGAATATTATTTCCCTCACCTTTTCTGAGAGCTCGAATATCGAGTGCTCCTGTATCCAGTTGGGACCGAAGGCCATGTTGCCGATGAACTCGAGATGGTTTCGGAAGCTTATTACGTCTCCCTTGCACTGCTCGAGCAGCTTCTGGCTGTCTCCCAATGCTTTTATTGCCTGATCGCGCTCGCGGATCGTCTGGTCGAGGTCCAGCTGTATGTCAGCCTTCTTTCTCATAGCTCGATCTCATAAGGATCGACTGGCAATGGAGTAGGCGGTCGCGTCGAAAGACCCAAAGAATACTTTAGGTTGAGGTTCGAGCGCATGCGCATATAGTCGGTCGCTTTCGAAATGGCGAAAAGCTCCGCATTAGTAGCGCGATTGAGGGCAATGGCGATGTTGAGCTCCTTATTGAGGCCGTCGCCGTCCTGGTGCTGGTCAACGGAATGATGGTAGGCGCAAAGAGGAATGATAGCCCACTTCTCGTTGAGCTGTCGTCCGGCGTAGATGATCGCGTGCTCCCAGGTAATGCGTCCGTTGCACTCTCCAGTGGCAGAGCGGCAGCATTGTCCGTAGTACGGGTCATTGGCCATTTCCTTTTTTAGTTTTTCAGGGATGGGACGCACGTTTTAGCGTGACCCTTTGATACCGATGCGCCAAGCGCGAGCGATACCGTAAGCCATCCATGAGAGCGCGATGTAGAAAAGTGCAACTAGGATTGTTCCCAGCAAAAGTACGAAGAAAAATAGATGCCAAAATCCGATGATATTAACGATCTGTATAAAGTTTTCCACAAGAATATCTCATATATATTATTTTTATAATATTTATAGATAGGCATATATAGGCTGTGGATTGTGTGGATTGTATTAAAAAGCTTGTCGCATAAGGCTTAATTGTGCGACGTTAATATAATTTCTTATACATACTCCCTAGCGCACTTTATACAGCAATAAAGATGCTTCCTATTCCAATAAAAAAAAATCCCGCGAGCAGCCTGCCCTACGGGATTCTAAATTTTAAATTGTTTTTAAAAAATTTTCAGCCTCATTGCAATCTTGTCTGAGCTTTTGCCACTGATCGTCAATTTTTAAAAACTGCTCTTTAAGCATTGCATTGTTCTCCAGCGTTGCTGCGAGTACCTTGCCAGACTTCTCTTTGTCGCACTTGTTAAATGCGTCTACCTTTGCCTGCAAGTATGCCCTCTGAAGCTTCTTATTTGAGCCAACGAGCCGCACTGCTAGCTCAAGCATGGCAGCAAGAAATATTACCAGCATTGCTACGAACCCGGCCATGCTGCCCACGCTTAGAGCTTGGGAGCCTGGCGGTAAGGTTTGAGTACGTACAGCGAGCACAATTGGAAGTGCTACGAACAGTGCGCCTATAACAAAGAGTACCGTTGCGATAGGAATGAGCACCGATAGAATTAAATTCTGCGAGACTGCATGCTTAAGCGTCTGCCGCTTAAGCTTCCGTTTAGTTAATGCTTTATTCATGTTTTGAGTTTTCCCTACTCTACTCCCCTTTATTGACAAAGTCAATAAAGGTGTTGAAAACTATTCAGTTAAAGATACTTGGTATTGGCTCAAGCACTTGTTGAACGTAACAACCTGCCTGTTGTATTCGCCAACCTTCTGCTGTGACAAGGTGACATCTGAATTGTATGAGGCTACCAGCGCATTGAATTGCGCGATAAGGGCGCTGTATGCCTGCCCTTGTACGTGGTCTGGAGCTTCTATTTGCTTTCGCAATGCAGTTATCTGCCCTTCCTGGGTCTTGATGCGGGCATTGAGGGTGTTGATAGACGTCTTAAGCGCCGCATTCAGGCTAGGGCACACTCCCCGCTCTGTGCCGAAGTGCTGCACTGCAAACCACACAGTGCGGCCCTGATACGTGCCCTGTGCCGCATAGACGCCAATCTCTTCGTATGATGCATTCAATACGTTAGCGCGATGCCCGGGACTATTCATCCATGCCTGCAGCAGTTCTGTCGCATTGGAAAAGTCTCCCAGTGCCAGGTTCTCTCCCATAACGACATAGTCATAGCCAACCTGATTGCCCAAGTCGGCAACAGTTTTTCCTGCCGGAGACGTGTGCTCAAAATAGTGGTTCTTGATCATATCATCAACCTTTATCTTCGCAGACGCAGCAAGCTTGGCATCGGTCTTCAGCGGCGGCAGATTCGCCTTCACGCGCTCAACGTTCGTTGCGTCAATAATATTTTCAATGGAGAGCGGCGAATTGTCTTTCTTTGCCGCAGGCTTTTCTTCTGACACGACTGTTGAGATAACTGACGTGACAGCATTTGAAATAGTCTTCACTGGCGCGCTGTTCACGCCCACTGCGTTGTTTATCATTATAGCGCCTCCAAGCACGCGCTGTGCCACCTCATTCGCCTGCGTCGGCAAGACCAGGGCGAAGACGAGCAGTCCGAACGCTGCCATTATAGATAGTGATAGAATTGATTTTAACATTTTCCTGGAGTATAGCCCTGCAATCGCGCATCCTCTTCCGTGCTGAACCAGATATAGTTTTCAGGCTTGATGCGCTTCGCTGCACTGCATGTCGGCAGATAATATTTCGTGCTGTTCTTTGAGCCCATATACTTCCCTTTTGCCGTACCGGGAACGGGCACAGGAGCTGCGGCAGCATGCGCCACTACTCCATTTGCCAATGCCTCGACAGGTATTGACAATTTATCTAATACGTTGTCTTTGCAAGACAGCGTAACGGGCTGCATAGTGTTCGACTGTTTTCCCTCTAAATACCCCGTATAAAAGGCCAAGATGACCGCCAGGGCACCCGTGAAGGCAAAAAGCGTCTTAGTATGTCTGGCGATAAAGGCCCGCATGGCACTAGTATACCCCAAATAGAGAGATTGACACAGAAAGGCGTTTAGGCTATTATGCTACCACTATGGCACATAAGAAAGCCCAAGGAGCGGCAAAAAACCTAAATGATTCGCAACCAAAATATCTTGGTACCAAGCTATACGATGGGCAGACAGCAATTGCTGGCGCTATCATCGTTCGCCAGCGCGGTACGAAGATCCTAGCCGGAAAGGCTGTAGGGATTGGCAGAGACCACACGCTCTACGCTTTGAAGCCTGGATTCGTTAAGTTCAGCCAGAAGCGCAAGCTAAACTTCGATGGTACAACTACCGTTCGCAAGATGGCAAACATCGTAGACTCACGATAACAAAAAAACCTCTCTAGTGAGAGGTTTTTTTGTTATTTAACCAATACGGTAAATGATGAGCTGTATTCCCCGTCCTTTATAGAAACAGTATATGAGCCAACCTGCTTGATTGGCTCCATTGTCATAAGCACCGGATCAATTGCAATGCGGTGCTGATCCAGCAATGCCTTGCTAATGTCCTGCGTGCTAATCTTTGAGAATAGGCTTCCCTTCTCATTGGCTTTTGCAGGATACGCCAAGGTCTGGCCTTCAAGGCTTTGAATGGCCTTGTCCAGCAAAGCATGCTGAATATTCTTTTCTGCAATCTTGTTCTGCGCCCTGCGCTCTACCTCGGCAATCGCCTGGGGAGTTGCGATAACGGCGAGCTTCTTGGCCAGGAGCGCATTGCGCGCATAGCCTTCGCTTACCTCGACAATATCATTAGCCTTGCCGACCTTTGGTACGGCTTTTAACAGAATAACTTTCATACCCTTCCATCTTACTGCGGGTGGGCGAAGAGGTCAATTGCCTTGGCAAGCTGGGTATCAGTCTTGGCAGTCGGATCAACAGGGATAATGATATGCGGAGTCAATCCCTTTTCTGAGATAGACACGCCGTTTGGCGTATACCATTTCGCAATAGTCACCTTCATAGCAGTATCTTTTGTCACCTGAATCACCTGCTGCACAGAGCCCTTGCCGAATGTCTGCTGGCCAACGAGCATGCCGACGCCTTGCTCGGCGAGCGCTCCCGCAAGAATTTCTGCCGCTGATGCTGAACCCTTGTCGACAAGCACGATGAGCTTGTCAGTGCTTGGGAAAATAACAGGTCCCGTACTGTTGTGCGAAGAAACGTCTTCTGGCGTCTTGCCAATCTCCTTTACAATCACCTTCCCTTCCGGAACGAATGAGCTGCCGATTTGTACTGCCGCTTCAAGATAGCCGCCTGGATTGCCGCGAAGGTCAAGCAAGAGATTATGATATCCAGATGCCTTGTATTCGTTCAGAGCCTTCTTGAAAAGCGTTGCTGAGTTTGCTGAGAAGTTATAAAGATGAATAACGAATACCCGCTGGTCAGGGCGAACTTCTGTATTAACTGTTGGAAGGTCGATTGTCGCTCTTGTAATGTCATAGACCTTTGGCGCAGCAACGCCTTCGCGTACGATGGTCAAAGAAACAACAGTACCATCCTTGCCGCGAATGAGGTCAATTGCCTGATCGATCGTGATCGTACCAGTGTCAGTATCATTGATCTTTGCAATCTTGTCGCCTGACTTGATGCCGGCAATCTCTGCAGGGGTGCCTTTTAGCGGCGCGATAACGGTCAGTATATTGTCTTTCTTGCCAATCTCAATGCCAATGCCGCTGAACGAGCCGGCAATCTGGCTTTGGAATTGCGTATTCTCAGACGGAGTGAAGAAGGTGGTATACGGGTCGCCAAATGACGCCAGCATGCCCTTAATAGCGCCATACATGCGATCCTGAGCCGCTACCTTGTCTGCTCCTGGGAAATTCTGGTCAACAACCTGCCAGGCCTTCCAAAATGGCGCAAAGTCTGCAGTTGTGGCAATAGTTGCGGGAGTGCCCTGGTGCACGATGTCAGTCACTTTTGCAAATGCAGGACGGTTGGCATAGCCAATATACACGCCGGCAAGAAAGACCGCTGCAATAACTGCAAGAGCGCTAATAATACGCAGCGCAGTCTTGACCTGCGTTGGCTTTGCGTTTGATTCTGTGTTTTCTGTTTCGTTATTCATGAAGCGTTTGTCCTGCAGCTGCCTGCTCTAGATTGCGGATAATGGTGCGCACTGCGCGATACTGCGTTCGCAGCAGTATTGCCAATGCAACAAGCGCAATGCCGATGGCAATTGCGATGACTGTTTTCCATACATTAGGAATGCCGAAGAACGGCAAAAAGAGCATCACGATGCCCAACCAGAATAATACTCGAAGCTTGCCAATCATTCCTCTATTGTATCAGACGATGCTGACTGATGGTAGCCCTCTGGGCTGATGACGATGACGAACTCTCCTCGTACCTTGTCAGGATGCTCGGTATAGTATGCAAGCAATGCACCGGCAGTGTTAACGGGGTATTCTTCAAACTGCTTGGTCATCTCGCGACCGATCATGATCAACCTGTCGCCCAAATGCTCATCGAGCGCTTCAAGCGTCTTGAGAATGCGATGCGGCGACTCGTACAGCACAACGGCATGCTCCTTTTCCTTCAATGCATGAAACAGCGTCTGGCGCCCCTTCTTATGCGGTATGAAGCCCATGAATTCAAAATGGCTTGAGGGAAAGCCTGATACGGACAAGGCAGCAATAGCGGCTGAAGGCCCCGGAATGGGCACTACAAGCGCGTCTGGGTACAGTGCTCTGAAATGGCTGATAAAGAATGAGCCGGGGTCAGAAATAGCAGGCGTGCCGGCATCAGTGACAAGCGCAATTACTGCATGCGCCGCGCAGGCTTCAAGCGTCTTGTCGAGCGAATGAGCGCTGCTTTGCGCATGCGAAGAAAGAAACTCCTTGTGGCTGTTCATGCCCAGGAGGGTGAGCAGCTTCTTGGTAGAGCGCGTATCTTCTGCAATCACGAGCGTTGCGGTCTCGAGCATTTCCTTTGCGCGCAAAGATATGTCGGCAAGATTTCCTATGGGCGTCGCGACAATGTTGAGTATCATGATGCCCCATTCTACCCTGCTCTTGACGAAATGTAAATGCGTGCTAAATTAATTAAAACCTTATTCGTTAGCTTATGAAAAGATCTCGCGCCCTTCGCATTGCTGCACTGTTCACCGCATGCCTGTACCTCTCTCCGTTCGGAGCGTTGCTGACCGCACTTTCCGTCAGGCTGTTCTCCGGCACGCTTCCGTCCTATCTGCCCGGACTAGCTCCGGGAGTGCTTTTCTTCATTGGCACGTACTGCGCCATTATGATCAGGTCGTTCATACACCGTGTCTATCACAGCCAAACTGGCCGCCTCCCCTAGGCGGCTTTTTTTTTGACAAAATAGAAAAATGTGATATGGTATGAAAAACACATCGTTATGTTAAAAAGAGATATCATATTGCTTATCGCGGTAGGATTCTGCGTGATCCTTTCTTTTCAAAAAACTTCTTTTGACAGAGAAGAGGAATTAGCCGCTGTAAGGGCAAACATTAAGTACATGCATCGCTCGGAAGCATCCGCAGCCGATACTGCATGGATATGGCGCGGCACGATCATTGGCATGAGAGGCTCGCTCTATGCAATCGACTGCAATGGCGACGGCAAAGAAGACTTTGCTGCGACAGAACATCGCAATATCAGCTATGAGCTGAAAGAAGCGGTAATTGGCAGCACAACGCTTCCTTTCAAAGACGAGCAAGATGGCCCGCCTACCATTGAAGCACTGCTTCCCTAACGGCAAACGCCTCCTCGCAATAGCGAAGAGGCGTTTTTTTGTGCGTGCACATGGAATCGGACCATGGACCTCTGTCTTATCAGGACAGCGTTCTACCACTGAACTATGCACGCGTGGTTGACTGCAGTACTATACCAAATTCTGGCGTTTATTCAAGCCGCACTATTCCTCCTCCGCTGCGTCGCCAAACTCTCCTGTCTGCACCGCGTCGATAACCTTATCCAGCTTGCCTGCCATAATGCCTTCAATATTGGAGAAGTTCTGGCGAATGCGGTGGTCGGTGAGGCGGTCTTGCGGGAAGTTATAGGTACGAATCTTTTCGCTGCGATCAGCAGTGCCGATCTGGCTCTTGCGATCGCCGGCATACTTTGCAGCCTCTTCAGCTTCCTTCATTTGCTGCAGCTTGGCAGTCAGAATGGCAAAGGCCTTCTCGCGGTTGCCAAGCTGGCTGCGCTCGCTGGTTGAGCGCACGTCGATGCCTGTCGGGCGGTGTATGAGGCGCACGGCCGTCTCAACCTTGTTGACGTTCTGCCCGCCCGCGCCGCCTGAGCGAGAATATTCCATGTCCAAGTCTGCCGGATTGATTTCAAATGTCACCTTTTTCTTAATAGGCAGAATGGCAATGGACGCAGTCGAGGTGTGGATGCGGCCGTTCTTTTCAGTTGCAGGAACGCGCTGCACGCGGTGCACTCCTGTCTCGAAGCGCAGCAAGCGATACACGTCCTTCCCCTTGATTTCAACGCTCATGTCGTCGGTCATCTTCCATTGCCATCCCTTGCTTTCGGCAAAGCGGCAATACATTTCAACCAGCTGGTGCGCGAAGAGGTTCGCCTCGTCGCCGCCCGCGCCTGCACGGGCTTCAAGAATGATTTCGTTTGGAAACTCCTCCTCTTCCTTTTCTGACTCTTCGATCGCTATGAACTGCGCTTCAAGCGCGCTCTTCTGCACGGCAATAGCCTCAAGCTCGTCCTGCGCCATTTCCTTCATTGAAGAGTCTGTCTCGGCAAGCGCCTGCGTTTCAGCCTCCTGCTTCAAAAGACCTTCGTACTGCTCTGCGAGGTATTGGGTCTTGTGATTCTTTTTTAAGGCGTCGATGTCGATCATGGGTATAGTGTAGCAATATAAAAAGCCACGGCGAAGTGGCTTTTTATAGCAGCGTTACTTTGCTGATGCAGCGCGACGCTTGTTGAAGCGATCAACGCGTCCGGCAGTGTCGATAACCTTTTCAGTACCGGTATAGAACGGATGAGAGGCGCTTGAAATTTCAACGCGGAACATTGGGTATTCCTTGCCGTCTTTCGTAATGGTCTCTGTAGTTCGTACGGTAGAAGCGATCACGAAATCAGTATCAGACGAGTTGTCATGAAATACCACGTCGCGGAAGTTCTTGGGATGGGTGTCTTTTTTCATAGTTGGTCTATTGTAGCATAGTTTGCAGGGATTTCAAGCCCTTATACTATCGCTTTGAAACGCCATATTGTACCAAATAGTCAATATCGGTCTGGATGCCGCGGGCAAGCGACATAACGCTGTTTCCGTAAAAGCTGTTTGCTGGCGTCTTGCCGTCGCATGAGCGGCCAGAATAGTACTTGCAGGCTGCATTGCGCTCGTTAGTTTCCCCGCCTGTCGCGCCGCGGTCCTTCAAGTATGTCGCTGAGGCCATAATGGCGTCGCGGGCATTCCACGGATTAGCAGTTGACTTGCCAAGGTTTGAGGCAACGCGCGGTGCAATACCTTCCCATGTTGTTGGGATGAACTGTGCAGGACCCATCGCTCCGCCCCAGCCGCCGCCTCCAATCGGACAAGATACAGGAGTTACTTCTGGGTTCAAGCCAAGCGCGGCTGTGATGCGCAGGAAGGCACTCTGGTCATCGCGAGAAGACTTCCCTGCCGCCTTCTGTACAGGACCAGGCATGATGTTCTTGTAGCTCTTAGACACGGGATCGCCAGGGCGATTGCACGTTCCGACATTCTTTCCGAGATTAGATTCCTGAGTCAGAATCGCGAGAATAAATGCTGCGCGCACGCCGGTAACGCGCGACGCTTCTGAGGCATACTGGTATGCCTGGCTGAACGGAATAGCACCCGTTGCGCCTCCGGCGAAGCTGAAGAGCTTGCTTTCAATTGCTGAAACCTTCTTCTGCTGCGCTGACACCAATGACGCTTCCTGCTGCTCTTGGGTCTTGCTGCTTGTTAACAGCTGTTGCACCTGCTTTTGGTTTGTTGCAAGCTGGTTTTTCTGGCTCAGCAATGCGTTCTTTGCATCAAGCGCCTGGAACTGCTTGTCTTGCAGCTGCTGTTCCTGGGTCTGCGTTACGCTGCGAATTTCCTTCACGCGCGTCAGCGCGCCATATAGGGATTCCTTGATAGAAAAGAAGTCATCAAGGTCCTTATAGAAGGTTGAAATAGAATCGGCGCTTAACAGTACATATTCCGCGCCTTTCTGGTCAATTTCGTCAGTGCGGGTAATAAGCTGCGCCATAGAAGCATGCTGACGGTCAAGTTCTGAGTTCAAGTCGCCAATAGCCTTCTGCTTCTCGCCAATCTGGATGCTCAGGCTATTAATGTTGCTGATTTCCTTTGAAATCTTTGACTGCGTTGTCGTAATCTGAGACACAAGCGCATTAACGTTCTTCTGCAACGAGCCGCTCTTTGCCTTCTGGGCGGCAAGCTGAGCCTGGAGTTGTGCCAAGACCTTGTTTTCAGCCTCATAGTCGGCACAGGCCTGTGCTATTTCAGGCGTACTTGGATTAGTACACACTGCAGGACTTGCAGCTTCTACTTCTTTAACGCTAAATAAAGGGACAAATGATAACGGCATAAGGATAGCGAGTGTCCCTATGAATAGCTTTTTAATCAATGTGTTGGTCATAACAATAAGACTCCTAGTATACCAGGAGTCTTACATGAGAATCTATTGACGAAAGTGATTATTCCTCGTCTTCTGTCTTTCCTTTCTTTTCTACTTCAATTGCAGAAAGGTCAAGCGCTGGAGCTTCTTCCGCTTCTTCAACGAAATGAGCAACCATTGCAACGACTTCTTCGCCGTCAGTGATCATCGTTACGCCCTTTGGCAGCTTGATGTCCTTCACGTGAATCTGGTCTTCAAGCGTGGCAAGATTCGTAACGTCAATCTCGAATGAGTGAGGGAGGTTTGCTGGAAGCGCAGATACCTGCACTTCGTGGATAGCCTTGGTGATTGTTCCTAGGCCTGCCTTTTCAGCTTCTGCAGTGCCGACGAATTCAAGCGGCACAGACACTTCAAGCTCCTGCTTCATGTCGATGATCAGGAAGTCTATGTGCGTCACGTCGCCAGTGCGGTGATTGTGCTGCATGTCATGAATGATAGTGCTGATCTTTTCGCCGCCGATTGTAAGGGTAACAGGAGTAGTTTCGCCTGCTTCCTTCAATACCTTGGCAAATGCCTTTGCAGGAACTGCAATAGACACCGCATCGCTGCCTGCGCCATAATACACTGCTGGGATCATGTCTTGCTCGCGAATTGCTTCAGCTGAGCCGTTTCGTTGTGTTGCTTCTAGGGTAATCATAGGCACTTAGTATACTGAAAAAGAGAAAATATGCAATATTTTGTTGACTTTAAATATTTTAGTTATATAGTAAGAAAAAACTATTGTTATGGAAAGCATACAATCAAAGAAAGATAGCTTCTCGAAAACTACAAAAGGAAGATGGCTGGGCGCTTTCCAATATGGCATCGCCCTGACTATTATCTCGGCTGTGTTCATGATCGCGTACAGCTTTGGCTTACGGGATAACAACCCCTTGCAGGCTATAATTATTATAGGATTTTCCCTTGCAATTGGAGCTATGTTCAGCGTGCTCGGATATATCAATGGACCATTTCATATTTCCGATCAGGCATTAAAAAAATATCAGGTACAGAAGCGCATTTCTAAATGAACTGCGCTTTTTTTATTTATGAATTATGCGCAACTGGATGAGACTTTACGAGGTGCGTGCCAATATACTCAAACGATCCCCCAACCTTCTTGCCTGGATTGAAGATATGCAGCGGGTCAAAGATATCCTTGACCTTGGCAAACAGTTGAATAATTTCTGGACTATACATGTATGAAAGAAATGGCGTGCGGATAATGCCGTCATTGTGTTCGGCGGTAATGGAGCCCTTGTATGCGGTAACAAGCGTGTAGACCTTCTTCGAAAGGTCAAGGATGATGTCGCTTGAAATAGGATTGTTCAGATCCATCAATGGAATGATATGAAAATTGCCATTGCCTGCGTGTCCCGCAATCGTATACACGAGCTTATACTGGTCAAGAATCGCCTGCAGCTGCGGCAGGAATTCCGGCATCTTGTGCGGGTCAACGATAATGTCGTCGATGAAAGGCGCGGTCTGCTTTCCCTGCACGTGCTTGCGCAGCAGGTTAAAGCTTTCTCTGCGTATCTTCCAGTATTTCTCAACCTCAGCCGCGCTTCGCGCAACATGGGTGCTGTACTTAAACGGCTTCACCGCTGCCTTAATGGCATTGGCACGCGCCAATACCTCTGCCTCGTCGTCTCCGGTCACTTCTGCCATCAGGATAAGCTTCGGGACGCCGCCGATGATCACCTGCCACAAATCAGGAATAAACTGAATGCCAAGCTTAATCGCGCCCCAGAAGCCAAGCTGCGAAAAGAAGTCAAACGAGAACTTGATGGCAAGCTTCATGCTGTAGTCGTCATACGATTCGAAGCTTTCTGGCTTGTACCGCATCACCGTATCAACAACCTCTCCCAATCGAGCAATCGTTGGCAAGTACATCACCACCATCTTCGAATGCTTCGGCACGGGCACCAGCCCTAGCTCAATTTCAGTGCTCAGCGCAAGCGTGCCTTGCGAGCCGACGAGTACCTTGTTTGGATCAAATATGCCTGTCTCCCTGTTCCAGACATTCCAGAGATAGTATCCGGCTGAGTTTTTTGTTACGTTCGGGCGCGCTGCCTGAATGGCGTCATAGTGCAGCTCGATAAGGTCATAGAGCTGCTTGTATACGTTGCCTTCAAAGTCTCCCTGAGCCATCTTGGCAGCAAGCTCCTCTTTGTTCAACGGCTGCACTTCATACTCGTTCCCGTCTGAAAAGACAACCTTTTGACGCAAGACATAGTTTTCTGTCTTGCCATACTTGATCGACTTCTCGCCGCCTGAATTGTTGGCGACCATGCCGCCAATTGCATTTAGTTCCTTAGACGCAGTATATGCGGGCATAAGCCGATTGCGCTTCAGCGTTTCCTTTTCAAAATCCCTATAGAACACGCCGGGCTGCGCAATGCCCCTATTGTCATCAACTGACACGAGCGTGTGCATGTACTTGGTAAAGTCCATGATAAGGCTTTCGTTCAGCGGGCCGCCAGACATGTCAGTGCCGGCAGAGCGCGCGGTGATTGAAAGCGACGGGTCCTGCTCCTTGTGCGCTGCAATATACTGCACGATCGCCTGCACGTCAGCAGTATCTTTCGGAAAGACAACCGCTTCCGGCCGCACTTCAAAAAGGCTGGCATCGCGAGAATACTTGATCAGCGTCGGCTCGTCTGCCATCACTTCGCCATGCACGTGCTTCTGAAGGTCTGAGACGTTAATCATATTAGTTCATGCGGTTAAATATCTTCAAATTCTTTGTCACCGCTGCCTCCATCGCAAGCGACGCATTGGCCGTGTACTTGTAAGGCGCAATGTCGTCTGGATTGGCATTCAAATAATCTTTGAGCGCTGAAGTGAAGGCGCGGCGCAATTCTGTATTTACGTGAATAATGCTAATGCCTGCATCAATAGCTGCATCAAAGTCTGCCTCTTCCCCGCTGCCGCCGTGCAAGACCAACGGCTTGTCGGTTATGGCTGCAATTTTTTTAATAGCGTCTATATTCAAGCGCGGCTTGTCAGCATGCTTGAGCATGCCGTGAAAGTTTCCAACTGCGGGAGCAAGCATGTCTGCGCCGGTCTGATCAAGAAAGAGCTTAGCCTCTTCAGGACTGGTAACAGCGCTTAATCCTTCAGGAATTTCTTCACGAAGCTTTGAGCCTTCGCCAATATAGCCGAGCTCAACCTCCACAAGAATGTCTCGGCCGGTTGCAGCGCTGATCTGGCGCACGTATTCAACGCACTGCTTTGAGATGGCAACGTTTTCCTCGAACGTCAGCTTTGCCCCGTCATAAATAACCGAGTCATACCCTGCGTCTATGCATGCCTTCACCGTCGCGAAGCTATAGTGATGGTCGGCATTGAGAAATATGGGGATCTGCCATTCTTCGCGAATGATGCGGACCAATGCAACGGCAGCCTTGGTGCCCACAGCCTCCTCTTCTCCCTCTGCCGTGCCGACAATAACAGGTACGCCCAGCGTCTTTGCCGCTCGCGCAATAGCATAGAGCCCCTCAATGTTTGAAAAGTTAAAATGGCCGATTGCCTTCTTTTCTGCTCTCGCCTGCGCGATATATTCCTTAAGGGTATTCATGATACAATTGTATCATATGGACCAACAAATAGATTTTCTCGCTATCGGCGACATGGTAACCGATGCGTTTATCAGAGTAAATGACGCAGAAGTCATAACAGCTGCAGACGGCAGCAATGCGAATCTTGCCTTTCGCTATGGCGACAAGGTGCCGTACGAGTCTATGGAAGAAGTGAAGGCTGTTGGCAATAGCGCCAATGCTGCAGTTTCTGCTGCACGCCTCGGCCTTTCAGCGGCATTGCTTGCGCATGTTGGACAAGACCAGCAAGGCAAAGACTGCATTGAGGAATTGAAGAAAAACAACGTACAGACGCAATACGTTGGCATGCATGACGGTATCAAGACCAATTACCACTACGTGCTCTGGTATGGCGTTGAGCGCACCATTCTCGTAAAGCATGCAACATTCCCTGTTGCGATGCCTGCACTGAC
Organism: Patescibacteria group bacterium; assembly: GCA_040389365.1. Classification (GTDB taxonomy): domain Bacteria; phylum Patescibacteriota; class Minisyncoccia; order Phycocordibacterales; family UBA9973; genus UBA4124. Next base: position 47,631 of record JAZKAB010000009.1, on the reverse strand, counting down.
CGTCGCGCCTAAGATGCTGTACCTTTCTTCTCTCGGAGACCATACCGAAGCGTATCACGCTGAAATCGCAACATTCATCAAGGAGCATTCTGAAATGAAAGTGGTATTCCAGCCAGGCACGTTCCAGATGAAGCTTGGCACGGAAGTACTAAAAGATATCTATGCAAATACCTATGCATTCTTCTGCAACCTTGAAGAAGCGCAGCTTATAACAAAAAACAGTACGCATGACGTAAAGGAACTGATCAAGTCACTGCACGCACTTGGACCAAAGCTCGTCTTCATAACTGACGGCATCAAGGGCGCGTATGCCTCAGACGGCACGACGCACTGGTTTATGCCCGTATACCCGCATGACCCGTTCGAGCGCACCGGTGCCGGAGACGCGTTTGCCTCAACCGTTTCAGTTGCATTGCTTATAGGCAAGACTGTTCCTGAGGCGCTGCAATGGGGGCCAATCAACTCCATGTCTGTCGTGCAGTATGTCGGCGCGCAGAAAGGATTGCTGACAAGGGAAAGCCTGCAGCAGTATCTGGTGAATGCACCCGCGCAATATCAAGCTACAATATTAGAATAGCAAAAAAGCCCCTCATCGAGGAGCTTTTTTGTTATGTATTATTTCCTATCTAGCACTTTCAGTACCGCCGCAACAATCGCATCCTGATCCATGCCATATTTCTGAATCAGTTCCTGCGGCGTTCCTGACTGGCCGAACTCATCCTGTACGCCAATAAATTCCATCGGCACCGGAACTCTTGTTGCCAGCGTTTCAGCAATAGCGCTGCCTAACCCTCCCGCAATCTGATGCTCTTCAACAGAAACAATTGCTTTTGTTTCCTTGGCCAGCTGTACCAAGAGATCAGTATCAATCGGCTTTATAGTATGTATATTGGCAACAACTGCCTTGATGTGTTTCTTTTCCAAATCCTTGGCAGCGCGAAGCGCGTGCGCAACAAGCCCGCCTGTTGCGATAATGGCAACCTGCGCGATGCCGTCAGGGCGAAACAGTATCTGCCCTTTCCCTATTTCAAACGGCGTTTCTTCAGTTGTTATAACCGGCGTCTTTTCTCGCGCAAGTCGAAGATACGCAATGCGAGGGTTGGCAGAGAGCGCAAGCGTTGCCTGCTTGGCCTGTATCGCGTCGCAAGGCGAGATAACTGTCATGCGCGGCAAGACGCGCATCAGTGCCATGTCTTCGATTGCCTGGTGCGTGCCGCCATCAGGGCCAACAGATACGCCGGCATGGCTGCCAACAATAACTGCCGGCCGATCGTTATAGCAGATAGTCGTACGGATCTGCTCCCAATTTCGCCCCGGACTGAACATGGCATATGAAGAGAAGAACGGGTACTTGCCCATCGCTGCCATGCCTGAAGCAACCGTTGCAAGGTTCTGTTCAGCAACGCCAATCTCAACGAAGCGTTCTGGAAACTTGTTCTTGAACAAGTGCATCTGCGTTGACTCAGTCAGGTCGGCACAGAGCGCAACAACCTGCTTGTTTGCCTCTCCTGCCTGCACCAGCCCTTCGCCAAAGCCCTTGCGAATAGGCACCTGCTCTACATCATCGGCAAATACGTTTGTATTGAGTTTTAATTGTGGGTTGAGCATTTTTTTATTTTATTTATGTTCGCTCCTTATCTTTCCTCCCAATGTTCTCAATTCATCAAGCGCCATATTCGCCTCTTCTCTGTTCGGCGCCTTGCCATGCCATTCGAACTTTCGCTCGAATTCCTTTACGCCCTTCCCTGGAATAGTGCGGGCTATGATAACTGAAGGCTTTTCAAACACTGCCTTGGCAGTGTGCACTGCGTCTATGATAGCCTGCATATTGTTGCCGTCTATTTCCTGCACGTGCCAGTTGAATGCTTCCCATTTCTCCGTCAAAGAATCAAGCGGCATGATATCTTCGGTATAGCCGTCAATCTGTATGTTGTTGCGGTCAACGATAGCGATGACATTGTTGAGCTTCTCTTTGCCGCCCAGCATGATTGCCTCCCAATTGTTGCCTTCGTTGAGCTCTCCGTCTCCCAGCATGCAATAGACGGTGCGCTCTGTAGCGATGCCGCTATCCATTCTGTCTGCAATGGCCATGCCAATTGCCTGAGACAGGCCGCTGCCCAATGGCCCGGAAGAGTTTTCCAGGTACGGCAAGAAGTCGCGATGCGGGTGCCCCTGCAGTCGCGATCCGTATTTTCTCAAAGTCAGCAATTCCTCAACGGGAAAATAGCCCGCATGCGCCATCGTCGCATACAAGACGGGGCAGATATGGCCGTTTGAAAGCACGATGCGATCGCGCTCAGGCCATGACGGGTTTTCGGGGTCATTGCGCGCAAGCTCGAAATAGAGGGCGGTAAAGACATCAGCCATGCCAAGCGGTCCGGCAGTGTGGCCGCTTCCCGCTTCAAGCAGCATCGAGACAATAGACTGGCGAATGTCATTCGCCTTGCTCTCTAATTCTCTGATTGTGTAATCGCGCTGTTGCATAGTCTGTAGAATGTATCTATTGTACCGCGCGAATCGGTATTCTGAAATAGCGCTGAGCCAATAACCAGCTCGGTCGCACCCGCTTCAACTAACTGCACTGCATTTTCTAGCGACACGCCGCCATCAACCGCAATTGCCTTGTCGGGGTAGAGCTCCTTAACCTTCTGTATCTGCGCATATACTCCCTCGTCAAATGCCTGACCCTGATAGCCGACGTTCTTGATGCCCATGCATTGAATGCTTTCGATATACGGCATGTATGGAGCAATGCCTGCAGGATCAGTATCGATGCCGATAGCAATGCCGAAGGCGATTGCGGTGCGGACGATTTCAGGAATTGCTTCAAAGAATGCGATGGTCTTTTCATGGTCTAAGCCTTCAAGATGAAAGACTACCTTAGACGGACCGAAGGCAATAAACATATCCATGTACTGGATCGGATCTTTGACCATCAGGTCAAACTCATAATTGATGCTGTCCCAATATGGCATGCCGACTTCCTGGTCCAGGATGCCCTGCAAGTTCTCTTCATCCTTGTTGTTGAACAGCCAGGTGCGGTTAGGGGCAAAGTGCCCGTCAACGATATCAACCTGCACGCTGGCAACGGCGCCAACAACCTTCTCGACGGCAAAGTCGATGCCTCGGTAGGTATGAGGGAGAATGGCTGGAATTATTTTAATCACGATATGCTTATTTAAATTTTGATAATCGGCGAATGTCTCGCTCGTCATTGGAAAAAGGGATTTCAGACCAGACTGCAATAGCGGCAATAGCTTCTTCGACAGTTACGAAGAGTGCGCCGATAGAGAGCAGGTTGGCATTGTTATGCGCGCGAGAAAGGGTCAGGATTTCAACCGGACCGCCATACCATACGGCACAGCGCACGCCCGGCACGCGGTTTGCAACCATTGCCTCCCCTTGCCCTGAAGCGCCGAAGATGATGCCAACGTCAGTATTCATTTCAGGCCCGCCGCTTAGTCCAACTGCCTGAGCAGCTGGTGCGATAAAGTCCGGATAATCATCGCGACCGTCGAATACCACAGCGCCATGGTCAATAACCTCAAGCCCTTGGTCGAGCAGGTACTCTTTAACAGCCTCCTTGTGCTGAAAGCCGGCATGATCTGTAGCGAGATGAATACGCATGACTATGCCGCCTGGTCGTCTAACTCTCTCTTTATCTTCTCAGCTATTGCGCTTGACTCTTCCTGAAGCTTTGCAATCTGAGCCTGCAAAGCGTCGTATTCTGCCTGCATCTGCTCTAGTGTGCTCATTTCTTCGCTATCAAACCTTTCAATCGATTCTATTTCAGGATTAAGCGGCACTACGCGTCCAATCTCCTCGTCGTTCTCGTTTTTAAAAAGTTCAATGTTTCCGTTTTCCATAAATATATTGATTAATTTAGTATTAAAAGCCCCCATTGGGTTCCGTTGTCTTATTTTAACAAGCAGGGGTATATATAGCAATTGGAGGAAATAGGCGCAAGTGTGTATAAATAAATACGCCACGCACACTGCCCTGCAAATGCAATATAAAATACCCACTGAACAGCGTTCAGTGGGTGGTATTCTATTCTGGCAGAGTCAGGCCATGTTTTGCGAAAAGATCTACTAATTCTCTCATCGGCTTTATACCTAAGTTTTTGTAGAAATGTTTATATTCGCGAGGAGGATTGCTCCTAGAGATCGACAGCAAGGGTCTTAAGGATTTGATTTTGATGCTTTTGCAACAATTAACAATTCTTTGTGACACTGGAAGTGTTTCAATAAGAGCATCAAGAAATGCATCTTGTTCCTCATTTTTTTTCTGATCCGGTAAATCATAAACACTGTGTACCATCATAGCAACCAATATTCCTTCGAGTGTTTTTTCATGATTATAAATAATACTGGCCCATTCATTATTACGTAAAGATAGCCATGCTTCGGTTTTTGTACCGAATAAATTATTTACAAGTTCCTCTTTCTCCATACTTTGTATGCCGCCAAAGGAATAGCAAACCCTTGACCCGCTCGGAACCAAAACCCCAAGCTCGGGTACAATCAGGAATACCGCTGTGTACTCCTTGCCTAATTTAGATGCAACATATGCACATAATGGCTTATATTTTTCAAAATTATCTGGACTAACAGAAATTAGTAGTACATTCATATGAATTTGGTTTAAATGAGCAATTTATTTATTGTGTTTGTATTAACACATTTTTAATAAAAAGTCAATTAAAAAGAGCCTTTATTTAAAAGGCTCTTTTTCTCATCTGTGTGGGTTTATTTCTTAATCGTCTTCCCTGTCTTTATCACATGATCAACGAGCGTATACGTATATACTGTTTCGTTATTGTACCATCTTACCGAAGAATCTCTTCAATTCCTTGCTGAGGAACAAATAGATTATTAAGGCAATGGTTATTGCCCAAGAAGACAAGACATAAATTACAGAATTCCACTGTCCTGTTCCGTATCCACCTGATCCAGAAACGCTTGTCAATACAGAGATAACCAAACTTGCTACAGCCAACGCTCTAACAAGATTCAAGTATGAAGGCTTCCTAAGAAATTGCAGATTAAGGTTATTCGTAATGAATAACACATATACCAATACTACAAGTAGCGAAACTATAACTGCTCCGAATGGCTGTGAATCAGAATAGTCTTTCATCATTTTACCGGCAATCATAGAAAGACAAGATAAGAAATAATAGAAGTCAGTAAAAGTACTCCATTCTAATATCTTCGCAATCGAAACGATTAGAATAGGAATCGTACTTTTCAATAAATAGATCGTTGCAAATATCTTCAACCCTAGAGGTGGATTCGTTGTTGCAGTATTATCTATTGTATTTTCCATATAATTTATTTAATCGTTTTTCCTGTCTTTATGACGTGTTCCACTAGTGTGTGGGTATACCCCATCTCATTGTCATACCATCCCATAACCTTCACCAGATTCCCTCCAACAACGCGCGTCATTGCAAGGTCAGCAATTGAAGCATGCTTGTTGCCAAGAATATCGCTTGAAACAAGCGGCTCGTCAGTAACCGCAAACACTCCTGCCCATTGAGGGCTCTGTGCCGCCTTCATCAGGATTTGGTTAACCTCTTCTGCAGTCGTATCCCGCTTTGCAATAAAGGTTACATCAACGATTGACCCTGCCGGCACTGGCACGCGGATAGAAATACCATCAAACAATCCTGTCAGTTGCGGGTATGCCTTGGTAACGGCGATAGCTGCTCCTGTAGAGCTCGGTACGATGTTCTGCGCTGCTGCGCGGCCTTCGCGCAAGTCTTTCTTGCTAGGCCCGTCAACAAGCGACTGGGAGGCTGTATAGCCATGCACAGTATTGAGGATTGCCTTCTCGATGCCGATGGCATCATTAAGAATGCCGATCAATGGACTGGCTGCATTTGTGGTGCAAGACGCGTTAGACGTAATGTCGCACGTGCCGAACTTGTCTTCGTTAACGCCCAGCAAAATTGTCTCGCCGGCAATAGTGCCGTCGCCATCCTTGGCAGGAGCAGAAATCACCACCTTCTTCGCGCCGTCTTCTATGTGGAAGTGCGCCTTGTCGAATGAGGTAAACAATCCGGTTGATTCAACAACAACATCAATGCCCAGATCCTTCCAGGGCAGCTTGGCCGTATCCTTCTCAGAAATAAACTTCACCACCTTGCCGTCAATCGACAGGCCATCTGCAACGATCTGCACGTCATGCTCCCAGTTGCGGTATACCGTGTCATGGCGCAAAAGGTATGCCAGGCTTTCAAGCGTACCGAGGTCATTCACCGCCACTATCTCGATTTCAGGACGCAGCCATGCAATCTTCAAGAATGCGCGGCCAATGCGGCCAAATCCGTTAATCGCTACCTTTATCGTTCCGTTTGTTGTTGTATCCATATGCACAAGAGTATATCACTTTTCCCTT
>JAZKAB010000009.1:33644-41219 GCA_040389365.1 Patescibacteria group bacterium | reverse complement strand
CCTTGTAGATTCATATGAATCATTGACAAAAGAGTGTTAGATGGTAAGGTAAATAAAAAAAACGACCAAGAAATGAGTACGCTGAAAACAAAGGAGGAGCTAGATTCGCTAAAGAACAAGGGTAGAGAAGAAGAATATGAGTGGCCGGTTAAAAATGACCTGAAGAATGCGGTATATGCATACAAAGCATTTATAAACGGAGGCACGACAGAGCATGTATTCAACAAAGCTGTAAACAACCTTCTTTATAATCATTTCAAGAAAAACCACGTCCTTTTATCAAAAGAAGAAGTGCTGATCACTGATCAGGAGCTGGCGTATCTTAATATGACATGCCAAGAGTTTAGCATTTGCATGCAAACTATATCCAATACTCTCTTAGGTATTGTGGGCATACATTCGGAACGTGCGCATGATGCAGATCCGCAGTCCTATGCATTTAAAATTACGCTTACATTGATCAAGTAGCCAAAAAGCCGCAACATCGTTGCGACTTTTTTTATTGCATCATCTCTTTCAAGAGCTTGGCCGAGACCGCCGGATTGGCACTGCCTTTCGTCGCCTTCATCACCATCCCAACCAAAGCCTGCAGCACTGCCTCCTTCCCATCCTTGAACTGCGCAACCATGCCGGCATTGTCTGCGATGACTTGGGCAATGACAGGCTTGAGGTCGTCTTCATTGTTCTGCTGCAGCAAGCCTTCGGCTTCTGCAATAGACTTTGGCGACTTGTCTTCCTTTACAATCACCGCCAAGATATCCTTCGCGCCGCGAGAGGTTATCTCTCCATTTGCTGCCATGCCAATAAGCTCGACAAAATGATCTCGTGCGGGAAGCTTCGCTTCAGCATCCTTCTTCATCATGCCAATCACGTCGCTGCTCAAGTAGTTTGAGGCAAGCTGAGCAAATGCAGCATCTTTTCCTTCAACGATAGACTCAAAATATGCTGATAGCGTTGGGTCTGACACATAGAGCTCAGTATCGTTTTCCTTGATGCCAAAGTCTTTCGCATAGCGAGCGCGCTTGCTCCACGGCAATTCAGGCAATGATGCCTTCATTGCATCTATATCAAATGCGCTATGCAATTTCATTTTCGGCAGGTCAGGATCGGGGAAATAGCGATAGTCATGGGCATTTTCCTTTGAGCGCTGCGAGAAGGTTGACTGCTTGGCCTCATCCCATCCGCGCGTTTCCTGCACGATTTCTGCTTCTCTTCCTGCCTCATGCAACGCAATCATGCGTGCCAGCTCGAATTCAATCGCCTTCTCGACGCTCTTGAACGAGTTCAGGTTCTTGACCTCAACCTTCGTGCCAAATACTCCTCCGGTTGTTGAAACTGAAATGTTCGGCTCTACGCGCATCTCTCCCTTTTCAAGGTTTGCTTCAGATACGCCAAGCGTGCGAAGCAAGAGCTGCAATTCCTTTGCAAACGTAGCAGCGTCAGCAGCGCTATGAATCACCGGCTCTGTCACTAGCTCCATCAATGGCACTCCCGCGCGGTTATAGTCTACGAGCGTAAAGTTGCCGCGATCGTGCTTTGAAAGCCCCGTATCTTCTTCAAGGTGTATACGGGTGATGCCAAAGCCGTTCAGCGTACCGCCTGACACGATGGGAAACTTATATTGCGAGATCTGATAGCCTTTCGGGATATCGGGATAGAAATAGTTCTTGCGGTCGAATTCGGTAAAGTCAGCAATGTCTGCGCCCAGCGCCAGGCCAACCTTGATAACTGACTGTATGGCCTGCTTGTTGGCAACCGGCAAGGTGCCAGGATGCGCCATGCAGATCGGGCAGATATTAACGTTTGGGCTGACCTCGTCAGGATCGTTCTTGCAGCTGCAGAACATCTTGCTGGCAGTGTTCAGTTCGGCATGGATTTCCAGCCCGATGACAGGATAGTACGTGTTGCTCATATAGGGTGATTATACATGAAATTCTAAATTTTTCATGGCCATGGTATTATCAATGAAATTATAAAAATATGACATATCAACCGACGCGACAAGAGGAAGATGAGTATTTAGATGACGATGACGTCATCATTCCAAGCAAAGCCATCAATATTATTGATGACGACGATGATCTGGATGAAGATTAGTACACAAAGCCCCTGCACAATTGCAGGGCGCTTTTTTTATATTGACTGTTAAGTATAAAGTAGTACGATATGAGAAACTAAAATTAAACAGTTATGGAAAAGCATTTTGAAATCAGACAGCAAAACAATGCCAACATGAAATCATGGGACAAAGAGCTGAAGAATATCCTCAGCCCCGAAGTTAAAAAACTTCGCGAACGTTGCCAGCAGCCCTGCTGCAACGACACTGCAATTACCGGTACTCTGCTGCTCAAAGCTGGCTAAATTTCCATTACACAAAAAAAAGCCCTGTACCGTTTCGGTACAGGGCTTTTGTTATGCGTCCTTCTTTAAATACTTCACCAGGTCATCGCTGAAGTCCTTCACGGTACTGTCATCAAACAGCGTAACTGCAAACACGGGCTTCTTGAGCTTCTTGAATTTCTTCATCGTTTCCTTAACCATGTCTTCTGAAACCGTATCGGTTTTTGTCAGAAGAATTATTTCTTCCTTCTCTCCCAGGTTGCCCTCGAACTTTTCAAGCTCTGCACGAATAGTCTCGTATGCCTTCATCATGTCTTCCTGCTCGAATGAGACAAGGTGCACCAGTACCTTGGTCTTTGAGATGTGGCGCAGGAACTTGTGTCCCAGTCCCTTGCCTTCGCTCGCGCCTTCGATAAGGCCGGGAATGTCGGCAATGATATAGCCGTATAGGTCACCGAGGTTGGGATCAAGGGTGGTAAACGGATAGTCGCCAACCTTTGCCTGCGCGTTGGTTATAATATTCAAAAGGCTTGACTTGCCGGCATTGGGAAAGCCGATCAGGCCGACGTCGGCGATAAGCGAGATAACGACATGCAGTTCAGCCTCTTCTCCTGGCCAGCCCTTCGTTGCCTTGTCAGGCGCCTGGTTGGTCGAGCTCTTGAAGTGCTCGTTGCCAAAGCCGCCGTTTCCGCCTGTCAGGATCTTGAATTCCAATCCTTCCTTGTTCAAGTCATAGGTCTTGCCAGTGGTAACGTTCGTCACCAAAGAGCCGACTGGGAAGTCGATCGTTAGGCGATTGCCGTCTGCGCCGGTAAAGCTGCGGCTTGCGCCCGGCTTGCCGTCTTCAGCAAAGAATTCCTTCTTGCTGCGGTACTGGTCGAGTACGCGAAAGCTGCGCACTGCGCGAATATACACGTGCCCGCCTCGTCCGCCATCGCCGCCATTAGGGCCGCCCTTGGCAATAAACTTCTCTCGGCGCCACTGTACGACTCCGTCTCCGCCCTTGCCTGCCTTGGCTTGAATTGTAATTTCATCTAAAAATGCCATATATGTGTTGACATCCTATAGGAGTATTGCCTTTTGAGCAAGTTCTATAGCTCCTGCTCTGCTTTCAGCAACTGCAATGAAGCGACCGTTGTGGCAGAAGATCGCGTCAACAACGCCTGATGCTGCCTGCAGCTCTGCGTCTCGCAATCCTGCCCAGGCTTCGGGAAACTGCTTGCGAAGAGCGAATTCCATCGGATTCGCTCGCACGCCCTTGGCGCTCCACTTCCCGTCTTCCCGTTCATATACAACGAACAAAGGTTCAGGGTGGTTAGCCATAACCTCATACCAGCCGGGATACTCGGATTGAATATCGATGATCTGCTTGTTTTCAGATTGCGTATACGCTGTTTCTAAAATATCCTGCGCATGAGCATAGCTTTGGGCATGTGCAATCATTCGTTCCAATATTGTCGTTGCCATATTGACTGCTTCCATAAATGCCTCATCCATCGTCATCTCTTCTTCCCAGGTCGTGCGCATCGCGCTGATGATGTCGATAACTGAATAGCAGTAGACGCCATTGTCGGCAACCTTGTTCAAGACGCCGTTATCAGCGCCATCAATGCCCTGCACGAGCTGCTCGTCAATAAAGCGGGCTGAGTCTTCGCTGCCCGCAAGCAGCCGGCCATACTCTTTCCAGACAAGCCCGAATGAAGCATACGGAATACCATTGTCTCGCGCTCCTGCGCCGTCTTTCTGATGATGGTCAAAGCGGCCCGCTGCAGGGTCGTATACGCCGCCAACGTCAACGACAATATCGGCGCTGTTGATAATTGCATCGAGGCGAGAGCGGGTGATCTCAACTTCCTTGTCTTTGAATGCCAATGACAATGCCGCGCAGGCAAAGACATCGTCGGTATGAAAGGTGCCGTCATGTGCGACAATCGTTACAGGCTCCATGCTAGTCGTTGATAAAGCGATTGATAATCCAGTTGACGATAGAGATGACGAATGCGCCGATGATTGCTGCAATAAATGACGCAACGTTAAAGCCCTGGATGATCTGGGCAACGAACCAGAAGAATGCGCCGTTGATAATTATAGAAAAAAGGCCGAGCGTTAAGATGTTCAACGGGAGCGTGAGAAGCGTAATTACCGGCTTCACCACCATATTCAAGAACACTAAGCAGGCCGCAACAACGATTGCAGTAAGGATAGGGCTGGCGCTGGTAAGCGTTATGCCTCCAACGAAAAATGGCAATGCAAAAATTGCGAGCGTCGTAATGAACCAGCGAAGTAAAATCATGCGTTCAGTATACCAGATTAGAAGAGCGACTCAACAATCTGCTTTACGAGCATGCCGTCTGCCTGCCCAGCTGCAGCCTTCAGCACTGCGCCAGTCAAGATGCCTGACTTGGCCTTGTCAGTTATATTGAGCTCTGCCTTCTTCTGTTCGGCAATAGCGCGAATTTCTGCCTCGCCCATCTGCGCCGGCTGAAACTTTTCCAATACTGCCAGCTGTTCCTTTTCCTGATCAGCAAGATCAGCTCTGCCGCCCGCTTCAAACTGCGAGATTGCATCCTTGCGCTGCTTGATCAGCTTCAGAATAACCTTCAGTGCCATATCGTCTGACACGTCATCCTGCGGCGTCTTGCCTGTCGCAACGAGCTCGTTCATAAATCCAGTCAAAATTGCCCGATAGGTATCAAGCGCTACCTGGTGCTTGTCGCGCATTGCCTGCTTAAGATCTTCTCGTATTGATTGGGCTATAGTCATATAGACAGTGTATCATACCTACCCGTGCATTTGACTTTATTATTAAATATGACATAATAAGAAAAATCATTATAAATGAATAGAAGATTATTTTTACAAGCACTAAGCTTAAGCATAGGACATGAACGGGGCATTACTATAGTGTCTGCCGCCCATATCCCTCCTTACGCCCATTTTCACCATCCTGCCCCGCATGCTGAAAGAATGACTCATCATATTGAGCATGACATGCATGCAGCATTCGCCGCCACAGTGCTGCACTTCCCTAAGTCGCATCTCTTTTCAATTGAAAAGGCTGTTTCCCTGGCAGACGTGCATGCCCAGGCAATGGCAGTAGTTGTCGGGTCGGATTTTCTTCAGCCATACAAAGATACGGCGTACAGGAAAATCCTAACCGCAGCCACAGAACGCATAGCCGTTACCCTTGCCGATGCTATACTTCTGGCAGACCAGGATGAGCCCTTGTGGCACGTTCCCTTGTCTATCGGCCTCCCGCGGCAGTGCCGCACCTCGCGATTCCCTAACGGATTCCGCGCCGCACGCTCGTGCTTATAGCCCTCCTTTCTGGAGGGCTATTTTTTTTGCATAAAAAAAAGCCCGTTAAGCGGGCTTGTGCATTACAAGTTATGCGTTGCGATCAGCTCATGCATGGTTGCGATATTATTCTTAGAGTGTTCTTTCATTTTTATGAAAGTTTCCATGCTGCCTGCCTTGGAAACGGCCAGCCAGGCAAGATACTCGGTCTCGCTTTTCTGCAATTCTTCAAGGGTAAGGTGCTTCAGCTCGTTGAACTTGCTGATTGAATCCAGAATTGAATTATACATCGATTCAAGCGTCTGTTCCAGGCCTGCTTCGATGCCGATTCCTATATTGCCATACAGCGCTGCCTTTTTCTCATTGAAGCGCGCCATCTTTTCCTCCAGTGCGGCAGCTATCTCTCTTATATGCGCAGCTTTCTGCTCGTCTGATTCCAGGGCATACTTCTCGCGCACTATAAGCATGCTATGAGTAAAGGTATTTTCCAGGTCAGCAAACATAACATGAGTATTCAGCATACTACTCTCATACCGCACAATAAAGTGCGATACCTGCTCAATTGCTTCGTCAATATAGCGACGGTGCATTTTCTTGCCCCAGTATCCATATGCGAGAAATATCGGCAGCAGCAGGCAAGCAGCGCCTATATTGGCAAGCGTTATAAGCTCCACGTTATAGGAGTGCAGCGTATCAAGCCTAATAGCATTCATAACAAACGCTATCTGAACAGCGATGCTGACCAGGCCGGCAAAGACCCAAAAAAGAAAGGTTCTGCGCATGGCAGCATTCCGAACTTTAGAAATCGAAAGGTTGTAGTGATCATTCATGATTAAGTTTTTAAGTGTAAACAAATTTTAAATACCATAACACTTGAAATATGACGTGTCAATGCTCTGGCTGAGCATGATATAATATGTGCATGAATATTATCTTTTTCGATACTGAAACAACCGGTGCTGGCCCGAATGACTATCTGTGCCAGCTTGCAATCAAGCAGCGCGGCGTAGCCGAGCCGTTTGTAGATGCAATATACAAGACGCCCGTGCCAATCCCCTTTGAATGCTCTGCAATTCATCACATCTCAAACAAGATGGTTGCTGATCGCCCCCTATTTAAGGAATCACCTGAATATGCTGCCATCAAGGCATTGCTTGAAGACGAAAACACTATCTGCGTTGCGCACAACGCGTCATTTGACGACTTGATCTTGAAAAACGACGACATACAGATAAAGAACCTGCTGTGCACTTTCAAGACCATTCGAGAGCTTGATACTGATTCCCGCTTCGCCATGCACAAGCTGCAATACCTGCGCTATGCATTGGATATAGAGCTTGATGTCTCTTCTCATGAGGCCTTTGCGGACGTGCTAGTGCTTGAGCAGCTGTTCGAATACGAGCTGAAGGAAGCTATGCAGAAATGGAATTGCGACGAGCAAGCAGCTATAGCGAAAATGATTGCCATCACCGCTGAGCCCCTGGCAATCAAGACCATCAACTTCGGCAAGTACAACGGCAAGACCATTGCCGAAGTTGCGACGCTTGATATTGGATACCTGTCATGGCTCTTGGATCAGAAGAGAAAGAGCGATCGAGATGAGACTGACTGGATTTATACGCTAGAAAAATATGTTAAATAATATGCAGCTTATCTACACCCTCATCGGACTCCTTATCGGCGGCGGCATCGTCTATGTTCTAGCGAGACCCAAGAAAGAAGAACCGTTAAAAAACGAAGACAACAACACTGGCTTTCAGCTGCTTATGCAGCAGGTGAGCGAATTGCAAAAGACTGTCGACCAGAAGCTGGGCGAGTCTGAAAAATCTATCAGAGAGTCAATGATGCACCAGTCTTCGCAGTCTGCCTCAATCATCAGCGATATCACCGAGCGCCTCACCCGCCTCGACGAGGGCAACAAGCAGGTATTGAACTTTG
>JAZKAB010000009.1:0-33634 GCA_040389365.1 Patescibacteria group bacterium | reverse complement strand
CAGCTGCGCAATCTGCAGGATATCCTGAAAAATCCAAAGCAGCGCGGCACTATCCTGGGCGAATACTATCTCGAGACCATTCTTTCAAAGGTATTGCCGCCAAAAACCTTTCAGACGCAGTACAAGTTTTCAAACGGCGAGATTGTCGATGCAGTGGTGATGGTAAAAGACAAGATCATTCCAATTGATTCGAAATTTTCGCTTGAAAACTACAATCGCATCATCGAGTCAAACCAGAGCGGCGCAGACCCGGAGCAGTTCGTGAACGAATTCAAGAAAGACATCAAAAAGCGCATTGACGAGACATCTAAGTACATTCGCCCGGCAGAAAATACCCTTGATTTTGCCTTCATGTTCATCCCGCATGAATCTATATACTATGACCTGCTTGTAGCGGAAGTTGGCAGCATCAAGGTCAATACGCAGGATCTCGTGCAGTATGCATTCGAAAAGAAAGTCATTATCGTTTCGCCAACCTCATTCCTGGCCTATCTACAGACCGTATTGCAGGGCTTGCGCGCCATGCAGATTGAAGAGAGCGCAAAGGATATCGTGAAGCGCGTCGAAGAGCTCGGCAAGCACATGAAGGCTTACGAGGAATACCATAACAAGATTGGCGGCTCATTGAGCACGGTAGTGAACCACTACAGCAATGCTGGAAAGGAATTGAAAAAGGTTGATAAGGATGTCATGCGCATCACCGGAGCCGGCAACGAAATCGAGCCGCTCCTGGTTGACACCTCTCCTATCGAGCGAACTACAGAGTAAAGATATCCTTGCTTGCAACGCTCTTGAATGCGCTTGCAGGTACGGATACTGTCACGGTTCCCGCTGAGTATGGCGCAACCTGATACGGATCAAAGGTAAAGGTAATGCCCTTGTCGGTAACGACAAAGTTCTGGAAGTTTTCTGCGCGCGCCTCTGTGCCCGCTTCTATTGCAGTAAGGTCGGCGTTGGGGCGGCTCTTCAGCTCTTGTTGCACGTAAGCTGCAACTGCCTTAAGCCCCTTGTCCTGATTGGTAAAGAGCGATGACAGGTTGATCACCTGCCCTGTTGGAGAAAATGAGAAGGTCTTCGTTGCAGACAGGCCGTGCGCGCCGCCCGTGTAGGTAGCGATAGAAAAGACATAATTGTCAGCATTGCTGCTCTTTTCTTGTGTATATGAAATGTTCAATGACAATGAAGACGCTTCGGCTGGAGCAATGTCTGCGCCATCGCCTTCTGCCCAGGCAGTGTCTTCCTTGAACTGCTTGATATTGTCATCAATGAAATCCTTGAAATATTGGCTAATCACGCTGTCTTTTACGATAGGATAGGCAGCGGTAATGGTGTAGTAGCTCTTGTCGTCTACAATAGTCTTCTCATCAATCTTGGTTGAAGGCCATTCGCCTGCTACGGGTACTGTTGAGACAACAGGCTCAGGAACAATATCCTTGCTTGGCTGATGCGTATACAGCACGATGCCAATCACTGCCAATGCGGCAACTACGAGTCCGATAAGCAATAGTTTTGATGTGGGTGGTCTAGTCATACTACCACTGTACTTTTATTGCGACAGAGTTGTCAAATCGCGCTTCCCCGCTTGGATTATCTTTTCGGAGAATAAGCGTGCCCACTGTTCCTGCGGGAGGCACTGAGTATGTCAGCGTGCCTGAAAATGGCACGTAGTCAGCTGTCATCCAGTCGCCTTGCGCTTGAATAATGCCGCGAGCAATAATTGTGCCAGCATCCGTTACCAGCTCAACTGGAGCCGACGCTTCGAAGAACCAATTCCCTCGCGCCTTGCCTGTAATTGTCAGTGGCGAACCAATAGCCTGGCCAGTTCTTGGCATATCGATGACGATCAGGTCGTCTTTCTGCACCGGTGCAGAAACCTGCTCTTCTGGTATAGTATCCTGCGCAGGAGCCTTAGTCTTCAAAGAGTCAACAAAGCCCCAGGCTGCAGCTGCAAACAAGAAGACAAATATGAGCAAAATGTATCTTTTTTTCATACTTGCATTATACACCATCCTTCTTTATAGTTATCCCACACTGGCCCCATCGTCTAACGGTTAGGACGAATCCTTCTCAAGGATTAAATCGGAGTTCGATTCTCCGTGGGGTCACAAAACAGGACACTTTGTGCGAGTAGTCTCCTTTGCATTAATTTAGTATGATTTCTGAATGGAAGAAATATCATGGAACGAGTTTGAGAAAGTACAGCTCCGTGCGGGTACAATAATTGCAGTAGAGGATTTTCCCGAAGCAAGAAAACCGGCTTATAAGATCACGGCGGACTTTGGAGAATTCGGAATAAAGAAATCAAGTGCCCAAATTACCGAACTTTATACCAAGGAGGAGCTGGTTGGGAAAAAGATCGTCGGAGTTGTTAATTTCCCTGTAAAGCAAATCGGGCCCTTCCAGTCGGAATTCCTAACTACTGGCTTTTACCGGGACGACGGAAAGGTGGTGCTTGCCGTGCCGGACAAGGATATAAGCAATGGGGCAAAGCTCGGCTAAGACAAAAAAAAGAGGCTGCAGCATGCAGCCTCTTTGCGCTAAATCCATTTCTCAACCTTGATAAATTGCTTGAAAAAGGGCAACTCATCCTGGTGCGATGACTTGTATTCGTCCAATCCTTTCTCGCTGTCGTAATAAAGAGCCTTCTTCTCAAAGTCCTTTACGACCCCGAAGAGATACATTCGATCGTGCGACTGCGTTCTGGCTATCTGCTCAAACGCGTGCTCCAAACTCTTGATGTGCTTCTTCGGACGCTCGTCTCTCGAGACATGCATATTGCCGTGAAAGTGCCATGCCAACCTGACCAGCGGAAGGCTTTCTGTGGCCCACGCGATCACTATCGCGTAGTCAATGTAGTCGTAGGACTTTTCGCCAATGGAAAACGTGCATATTACAGTCGATTCTTTTACCTTGCCTAACATATTCCAGGTTTATTTTTTTCCTGATATTGCCTTATTTCTTTAAAATGTCAATGCAATTCACTAAATACCCTTATGCTATATAGAAGGCGGTTCCAATTCCTTCCCCCTTGGGGCACAGATTTAAAACGCTTGCACATAAAGGTATTTTCATGCACCCGAATGAGTGTTCAGAACTTTTGCAAACAAAAAGCCTGTAGAGTGTCTCTACAGGCGATAAATTTCTTAATCAACCTTCCATCAAGAAGAAGAATTCTTTTTGAGGATATTGAATTGTTTTTTTAAACCGCGAACGGAGCATATTAAGCTCTTCCGCTGGGGCAGCGGCAAGTAATGCGATCAATTGATTTAGGTTAAGGAATGTCGCGTCCTTGGTTAAATTAACAATCGCATTATTGAAAATATGCTTATCCAGCTGGTCTGCCAATCCCTTGATTAAGGCAAGGCGGCTCTCGGATGGCCAACTTGCGGGCATGTCTAAAAGTAGTGCTGTGTTTTCTGAAGCAAATTGCATAGTATGTTTTATTTTAAATGAATTTAAAATTATAATACACTATTTTAACAAAAAGTCAATACACTTAATGCTCTGCTGTATTTCATCCGTGTTCTTACAAAGTTCCGAAGGCCACGCAGAGGGATCACAAATAAAAATAGAATATTCAAATTAACACTTTATGCTACATAACGCAGATTTCTAAGATTTAATTAATACCCTTTTTCATTTATATCGCACGCCCTGCGATAACACCTCAAGGCTCAATATGGTTCCTTAATATTTATCTAAAATACACCCCAGGGCAATAGGCTGATGTTGTTCAATTAAAAAGAATGAGTCTATCGATTTTATTGCCCCCTATCTTTAATGGGTTATTGCTGAGGGTATATTTAAATTAAAACATGCTTGAGTATATTCCCTCGTTACAGCCTGCTCTTTAATTGAAAGATCTTTCATTTTTTGATTATATGCAGCTTGCTCAGAATCATTTGAATTAGTAGGATAATTAATAATTGCAACCTTTGATTCGTTTTCGATGGCATAATAGGCTTTTTCAGCCTCTGAACAATTTGAACTATGGTTAGTGTAGCCTTTTTGATGTGACTCTCTAGTTGTTTGCTCGCCTTCTTCTAACTCTTTAAGTGCATCAGTTTTAGACTGAGGGGCTAGGGAGGTAACTGGAACAGTCGTAGCGTCATTTACTGTTTTTTTATTCGATGCAGTCTTTAATGAAGGAGTGGGTAAGTTATTAGAAGAAGCATTTACTGCCTGCAACGCATCTGCCTGTGTTTGAACATGCGTAACCGCAGGAAGAGTAGCAGCAGGCGGAACGTGGTGAAAACCCACGGTAAATAATAGTGATGCAAGAATTTTATTGAATATTGAAAACATGTGATATTTATACCACATCTAGCCACTTAGCCCAATCACGTTTATTATCTTTGATACCCAGAACCGCTTGTCCTTTGCATGCAAGATTCTAAGGGTTTCAGGCAAGAATCACTATAATTAGCCAGTATCAAAGTATAGCTGGCAAATAAAAAACCCCGGCAACAATTGTTGTCCGGGGCGCCCTCTAACTCACCAAAAATAATTACTTTACAACCGCAATGTCATTGCCGCTGGCCGCCCGGGGATACTCCCACAGGGTTGCAGATGCAGCGTCAATAGTAAACCGTTTTTGCTGTACAGTGCCGTTTTTGAATTCAACGTACACTACATACTCGGCTATGTTTTTTGAAGGGATGTCGAAATTATAATCGCCTTCTGTGCGATACCTTTTAAACCCCCCAAAATATGACGGCCTGCTCAGCTTCATTGCTGCAAAGCGCTGATCGGCGGATTTAACCTGGATGGATTTAACCTGGTAGTTGATGTTTGGAACGATTTCGTTCCAGCCGAGCTTTACGTACGCCGTAGTCGAGTCTTTCTTCATAGTAATGAAGATTTTAGTAAACTCCAGGGCATATGAGCCGCCCTGCGGATCTGTTGCCCTCAATACGAAGATATTCGGAATGTTCTTTTGCCCAGCTGCCTGCTGCGCGAAGGTAGGTACGGCCATGCTTAGCATGACTGCAGCCAAAAGTACGATTTTTTTCATGCTGTATGAATTTTAAATGTATAGTTTTAGATTTTCTTTATTTAAACATAAAGAAAATCTAAAGTCAATTTACGCTGTGGATACCTGGCTTTCGCGAACGGTGAGGCTGCGGTACAGGTGCGCGGTCAGCAATATAGACAATGGGTATGCCGCAAGGATGCCGACAATGAGCGCAATAAAGCCTCCGATAAATAGCAGTATGCTGACAGCCGCTACGCCCAATACCATAAGCACCGCCTTCCCTTTCGTCAGCTTCCAAGAATGCTTGAATGCAGCCTTGATCGAGATTGGACGGTCAACGTATGAGATCATCACAAACGACGAGCGAAGCAAGAGGTATGCTCCTAGCACAAGCACTGGCACGGCAAGCGCAGCCAGCCATACTGGCACTGGAGTAATCTGGGCAAAAGCCATGAAAAATAAGACAAGCGGAAAAGCGAGCAATACGAGCGCAACAACCCCGATTGTAATCACGATGCCAATCAATCCAAAAAACTGGCGGAATGTTGGCGTATGCAACTGAAAGGACTTGAAGTTCAGCAACTCATCCTTATGGTCTGTACCTGCAAGCGATACGCTCATCAATACATAGGTCCAGATAATAATGGCAACATAGGCAATGCCCATAACGATTGGGTGACCACCACGATTGGTAAATGAGTTCAAGATCATAAGTACGAGCGCAAGCACTATAAAGAATCCCCAATGCTTGGCAAAGGTATTCCATGAGTCCTTAAGGGCAGCGCGAATAGAAAAGTTAAATGGTTGCATAAATTAGCGGTCTGGCGCGATGTTATAATAATTTCCTAAAAATTGTACCATACTGAAGAACGGATCTCCCAATGTCTGGATCGAGTACAGGATATTCTTCGGATAGTAGTTGTAGAAATAGACGACATATTTTGGATTAGTCGCCGGGAAGAAGCCGATCATCGAGTGCAGGTTGCGGTCGCCATAGTATCCTCCCCCATTCGGCTTGGCGATCTGCGCCGTACCCGTCTTGGCTGCAACGGTATAGTGCGCCAAGCCGCGATGATACCCGTCGTCAACCACATGCGTCAGCATGGTTTCCATGGTATTGAGCGTTGACGCTTTCAGCAACGGTCCTGACTTTGGATATTCAAGCGTCTTGATCGTGCCGTCCTGCTCCAGGATTTGAGTTGCAAGATGAGGCGTAATCAGATACCCGCCATTGGCAAGCGACGAGAAGCCGCGCACAATATTGATCGGCGTTGTCGCAATGCCCTGGCCGAATGCGGCAGTCGCATAGTTCACGTCATTGCTGCCATTCAGCCCGCTCACCAGCCCGTTGACCTCTCCAGGCAAGTCAACGCCTGTCTTCTGCCCCAGCTTGTATCGATTGATCATATAGTCCTTGAACAGCTCCTTGCCCATGTGCTGCTCTACGAAGATCATGCCCGTGTTCAATGACTGGTTCAGCACGTCCTGCATGCTGGTGCCGGCGCCGCGTCCTGCCTTGTCGAAGTTGTAAATGGTCTTGCCGCCAATAAGAAGCGAGCCGTTGTCAGTGTAGGTTGTATTCGGGGTAACGACATTGTTGTCGATCGCTGCTGCCATAATCAGCGGCTTTACGATCGATCCCATTTCGTACACGTTCTGCACGAACGGGTTGGAGAAAATGCCAGGATCTTTTTCTCCCCCGTAGGCGTTCAGGTTAAATGTCGGCACCTGCGCCATGGCAATGATCTCGCCGGTATGCGGATCCATGACAATGCCGCCTGTCGCCTCGCTTGACCAGCGGTCATGAATGCCCGCCACTGCAGCCTCAAGCTGCGCCTGCACGGTTGGCTCGATCGATGTCACCACGTCTCCCGTCGAGGCAGTGTTCTTGAAAATGCTCGACTGGATGTTGGCAAAGATCTCCGCAAAGAAGTTTACGTAGAATGCGCTGCCGTTGCGCGACAGAACGTCGTTATAGTACTGCTCAAGACCGTAGTTTCCGACAAGCGTATTGTTGCTCTTGAATGACACGAAGCCGATGGCTTTCGATGCCAACGAGTCGCCGGGATAGTACCGCCATTTGTCTCTATAGAGCGTCAGGCCGGGAATTTTCTGCGCGGTCAGCGCTTCGCCCTGACTTGCTGAAAGATGCACTGCAACCTCTTCATACGGGTCGTTCTTCTTCGCCAGGCTGTTAAAAAATGAGGTGCGGTCAAGCGGCGTAACCGCATTGATAGTAGTAAAGGTCTTTTCGGGGTCTGTTACCAGGTTCGGTATAACGGCGGCCTTGAAGCCGTCCTGCACCATTGCCGCAGCCACGGTCGTGCCGTCTTTGCTTGTAAAATAGATTGTGCCGCGGTCAAATACGTTGCCTGACGGCGTTACGTACTGGCGCTCTGCGCGGGCGCGATAGTCTTTAGAATTGATCACCTGCAAAGAAAACAGTCGAATGATAATAACA
This sequence comes from Patescibacteria group bacterium, assembly GCA_040389365.1. GTDB lineage: Bacteria > Patescibacteriota > Minisyncoccia > Phycocordibacterales > UBA9973 > UBA4124. Next base: position 26,198 of record JAZKAB010000009.1, on the reverse strand, counting down.
CCGCCGAGCACTGCTACGGCGATGATGATTATCTGTATTCTTTTTCTATGAATACTACTGTCCAACATTCCATGCGACAGCTGGTTTCGCAACAGCAAAGGCTACCGCCGTCCCCTTAACAAGCCCAATTGACGCTGCATAGCTTTCGTTCAGCTGCTTCTGCGACTGAAGGTATGTGCGCTCCTGCTCGCTCATTGAAGAAATAAGGGTTCTGTTTTTTTGCTCCACCGCACGCTGACTGATAACTGAAAAGGTTATTGCTCCGACGAAATAACTATAGCATACAAACAGCACGCCTGTGCCGATCCAGGCATAGCGAGTGACAAGCTTCAATGTCTTGTTAACATCGTTAAGGGGTACTGATTCGATTCTGTTTCGTAGTATTGCGATCATAGTGTTATAGCTTTTCGATAGTGCGGAGCTTTGCGCTGCGCGACCGTGGATTAATTGATAATTCTTCTAATGTTGGTACGAGTGGTTTTTTTGTAATGATTGCTGCGTTTTCTTGTGCTTTCATCCATTGCTTGACCAGCCGGTCTTCAAGGCTGTGAAAGGTAATGATGCTGAGGCGGCCCCCCTTTTCCAGTGCCTGCCACCAGCCTTCCATTGCTGCAGTGAGCGTTCCAAGCTCGTCGTTCGTCGCAATGCGCAAGGCCTGGAACGTCTTGGTGGCGGGATGAATGCGGCCTCGCCGCGGTACGGCTTTCTCGATTGCCTCTGCTAGCTGCTTTGAGGTGACAAACGGCCCTGTCTCTCTGGCTGCAATGATTGCTCGGGCAATCTTGCGCGCACTGCGGTCTTCGCCATAATGGAAGACAATATCTGCAATAGACTCTTCCTGCCAGGTGTTGACGATGTCAGCGGCAGTGAAGCCTGTATGCGAGCCATGCTCAGAGAAGGTCATGGCAAGCGGCTTGTCGCTGTTAAACGAGAAGCCTCTGGTATCGTCGAGCAATTGAAAGACGCTGGTGCCAAGATCAAGCAAGACCTTGTTGACCGTAGTGGTCTTTGCCTGCTCAAGAATAAAGGCAGCGTCTTTGAAGTTGCTGTGCACGAACTGCACGTTGGCCGCATCCTTGAATCGAGTCTGGAAGCGCGCTTGTGCTGCCTCATCAAGGTCAGTACAGATCAGGCGACCCTTCGGACCAAGCAGCGCAACAATTTCTGAGCTGTGACCTCCCCCGCCAAACGTGCCGTCAACGACAATGTCAGTTGGCACAAGAGCGAGAGAATCGACAGCTTCGTGTAAAAGAACGGGAACGTGGGTAGTCTCTTTATTCATGACTACAGCACCCCTATTGCACCAAGGCGCTCTGCGAGCGTATCGGCATTCTGCTCAACCTGCTTCTTGTATTTCTGCCAGGTTGCGTCATCCCAGAGTTCCAAGCGGCTGTATACGCCCACTACGGCAACTTTTTCCGTAATGCCAGCGCGAGCCTTCAGAAAGTCTGGGAGCAAAATGCGACCGCTTGCATCAACTGACACTTCTGTTGCCCCGCCGAGAAAGTATCGGCTAAAGCTTCGAGTGTCAGACTGCAGCATTGATCCTTCTGCCAGCTGTTCGGCTTTCTTTTTCCATTCAGCTGCAGTGAACACGAATAATGACTGCTCCAATCCTGGCGCTATAACAACCGTCTTCCCCATTTCCTTGCGGAACTTAACTGGAAGCGACAGTCTGTTTTTTTCATCAATATTGTGTGTGTATTCGCCGATTAACATTGTTACATTACATTTACCACTCTATCCCACTTGTTCCCATTATAGCCCACTATCTCCCCCTTCTGCAAATGACAATGTGTGGATAACAAAAGCCCCGCACAATGTGCGGGGCTTTTGTAGTATAAAATGGTTTATTTAACGCTCATGATCTGGTATTCCATATCGCCTCTCGGCGTTGCAACGGTAATCCAATCGCCTTCCTTCTTGCCAGACAGCGCGCTGCCGATCGGAGACTTGTACGAGATCTTGCCCGACAGCATGTCAGTTTCTTCGCTGCCAACCAATACGAAGGTGCGGGTATTTGACTCGCCCTCCTTTTGAATGATGACGGTTGAGCCGACATCAATCGTGCCGTTTGACGAGCGGTCAACGACAATGGCGTTATTCAATACGTTTTCGATAACGCTGATGCGCTCTTCAAGCTTGCCCTGCTCTTCGCGGGCAATATGGTATTCGGCATTTTCAGACAAGTCGCCAAGCGACTTGGCGTATTCTAGCGCCTCGATAATAACCTTGCGCTTCGGGCCGCGAAGCTCCTTGAGCTCTGCCTCAAGCGCAATCTTGTTTTCTTTGGTGAGATATTCCTTCATGGATGACAACTATACTATGGGCGAGTTATTGAGTCAAAAGCTCCGGATTGGCGGCAAACAGCTCGATAACCGGCTTCATGGCGTACGTTGCACCAGAAGAGACGATCGGGCCATTGTCCATCAATACGATAAAGGCATACTTGGGCTTGTCCAGCGGGAAAAACCCCTCAACCCATGAGTTCACGCGCGTATTGTTGCTGATCTGCGCGGTACCGGTCTTGGCCGCAACGCTGATAGTCGGGTTCTGCAGCGGCTTTGCGCTTCCTTCGAGGACGGTAGCGCGCATAGCGTCATGAATGACCGCATACTGCGTATCATTGAACGGCAGCGTTTGAACTGGGCCAACAGGCTTGCCGTCAATGCTCTTGAGCACGTTCGGGGTGAGCAGCGTGCCTTTCGATGCCAGGCTCGCGACAGCGCGCAGCATCTGTATGGGCGTCACCTGGAAGCTATACTGCCCGATAGACGTATGGTACGTGTCGCCAATGCGCCACGGGTCTTTCGGAGCATGCTTGGCCTTCCAGGCAATGCTCGGCACCACGCCAGAAAGCTCTCCAGAAATGTTTATGCCGGTTTTCTTGCCAATGCCGAACAGGTCCATATAGCTGTCGATCTTGGCAATGCCAAGGCCTGCCTGCGAGCCGAAGCCGCCGCCGATCTGATAGAAGTACACGTCAGAAGAGACTGCAATTGCCTTGCGCATATCAACATCGCCATGATTGGCGTTATCTTTGAAAATCGTGTACTGCCCCGGCGCATACGGGTTGGGGAACCTCAGGACGCCGGTGGTATGAATGATGGTATTTGGGCTAATAATGCCCTCCTGCAGTGCAGCAATAGCCAGGAACGGCTTTACGATCGATCCAGGCGCATACAGGCCGTCAATCAGGCGGTTAAGGAACGGCCGCGCCGGACTTTGCAGGTACGTATTGATAAGGGCCTTGTCCTTTCCTGACGACAGGGCATTTTCGTCATATTCAGGATAGCTCGTCATTGCTATCAGCTCCCCCGTTTCTATGTTCATTATCGCGCCAGCGCCCCCTACGTACCCCGACCGCTCAGCAAGTGCCTTGATGCCGTTAAAGAGCGTTTCCTGCACGCGGGCGTCAACGGCCAGAGAGATGTTCTTTCCCTCTACCGGATCTTCGACAATGCCCTGAGACACGGTCTTGCCGTCAACGCTGGTCTCGATCAGCTGCGTGCCATTCTGCCCTGCCAGCTCGACGTCGAATTCTTTCTCTACGCCGTCCTTGCCGATCGTTCGAGTCTGCCAGAAATTGCCCTTCGAGTCTTTTGCAGGATATGAGACATATCCCAAGAGAGACGCAAAGCCTTCGCTATTCGTATAGTTTCGAAATGTCGGCACGACATCGTCTCCCGGAGTATTCCAGGCAAGCTCAACGCCGTTTCGGTCATAGATCACGCCGCGGTCTGCAAACACCGCAATATGGTCAAGGCTGTTGTTCTCGCTTTTCTGCTGATAGTATGCCGACTTTGCAATCTGCAAGAATCCCAATCGCCCGACGAAAAAGAGCCCGACAAATACCATAATGACAAACAGGCTGCGAAATGACTTCTTGCCGAGCGGCTGCTCCATGCGGCCTTCGAACTGCTGCCGGTCAAACTCAGGCAGGTTGTTAACATCCAGCAGTATCTCGTCTGGATGCAGTTCCATGCCGTATTTCTTTCTTCTGCTACGCTTCCAAACCATAGAGCGTGCTAATTCGCAAGGTTCTCATAATAAGCCAGTGCGCGGCCAATAGCCCCAATACCAATAGCGTCATCCAGTGGTTCTGAATGGCAAAGACCGACCCTGGCGCATAGAGCGCATCGCTGGCAATAGCAGGGAGTATAAAAAAGAAACGGTATGGGCCGCTAATGATTGCCGTGATAAAAAGCAGTATTTGCAGCCATACTGGCAGCCATAGTACTGCCGCCCCCAATGCCGCTATCCATAGTATAGTTCGAACCATACCCCCATTTTACCATACTTTTAGAACAGCAAATTGACGATGAAGCGCAGCAGGAAAAGGATCATCAGGACAGAGGCAATATAGAACAGCGCAACGCTTGAGAATACTGAGGCCATTGCAGTGCCGTATAGATAGAGAAAATAGTCACCAGGATTGCCAAGAGCATTAGATGCAGCGTCCTTGTCAGGAGCAGGGTTTTCAACCCCAATGCCAAGCGCTGCGCGCTTAGTGTCTCGCAAGTGCTCAAACTTCACCGTCTCGCCTTCGCGAAACTTCTCAATCGAAGCGAGCAGTGGGCCGAACCATGCCTTGACCTGATTCCAGCCTGGAATAGTCTTGCCGCCAATCAAGGGCGTTGGCGCAGTTGCAACAGTAACGGTACCGATAGTGCCGACAAGCGGCGCAAGAGTCTTCTTGTTCTTGTCAGTCGCCTTCGTGACAGCAGCGGTAACGACAATGCCTTTTGCGGGCATCTTCCACGCAAAAGAGACAGTTTTTGCTGTTTGCTTTGCAATAGTGTCAGACACTTCGCCTATCTTCCCTGCGGGAGTTGAAAACGACACTACGACAGTCGCGTCAACCGCCTGATTGTTATACACCAGCGCATGCAGCGTGATAGGCGCATCAACAGCAGCCGCTGCAGGCTCAAACCATACTGCAGCTGCAGGCACCTCAGCTGCTGCAAATGAGACTGAGCTGGCAAGCAATGCTATAAAAAATGAGAGTGCTATAAATTTCTTCATACTAGCGCAATGCGAATGTCGCCTTAACGGTAACGGTTATCTGTTTCTGGATCTGAGACGTATCATAGCTGCCGTAGTCAGACACGTCAGTTGAATTCAATGACTGCACCTGCACCACGCCGCTGCTTGCGCTCTTGAGCGTACCAACGCCGCGGCCAGTATTCTTTGCCAATTCTTCTGCACGAGACTTGGCGTCGGTAATAGCCTGAGAAAGCAGCTGAATGCGCGCATCAGCAAGCTTTGAATAATAGTATTCAAGCGACAGCGTTGAGAAGACGACACCCTTGTCGATCAGCGACGACACGTTATTAGATGCCTTTGTTAAGAGCTCAACTTCGTTTGACTGCACGGTAAAGTTCTGAGAAAGCGTGTAGAGCTTTGCAGCAGACTGGTTCTGCTGGTACACCTCATTCATTGAAACAGGAGAAACGGTCAGCTGGTCATCAGCAATGCCCTGCTCCTTGAAAAATGCCTTTGTCGCAACAAGGTCAGAGGCAATCTGCGCGTAGCCTGCCTTCAGGCCTCCTTCGGATACGGTACGGGTTATCTGCGCATTCCATTTTGTCTGGTCTGCAGCAACCTCCATCTTTGCAGAGCCTGTCACTGACACGACATCGCTCAGTGCGCGTACCTGAAAGAGCGTCACTGCTCCAAGTATGACGGCAATAAGAAAGCTGCCTCCTAAAATAAGTCCAAGCTTGACGAGCGGGTGTTGTGTTTCCATGCGATAAGTATAGAACGTTTATTTTTTTATTGCACCTTCCTTTATCAACAATGCGCGCTTTGCAGCAGAACCGCCGCGATTATAGTCTCCGATTGTACCGTCAGAACGCAATACCCGATGGCAGGGCACGGTTGGATCAAAGTTGTTTTTCATATAGCCGCCAACAGCGCGCGCCGCCTTTGCATTCCCTGCCTTCTTGGCAACGCCGGCATAGGTCATGATCTGGCCCTTTGGGATGCCGCGAACGACCTGCAATACTTTTTCCTTAAAGTCTGTAGATTTCATGAGAATAGTATAGCAAAGAAAAACACGCCGGTTTGAACATCGGCGTGTTTTTCTTTGTGGACCCTAGGAGATTCGAACTCCTGACCTTTGCTTTGCAAAAGCACTGCTCTACCAGCTGAGCTAAGGGCCCCTTCTCTATGCGAGTAAGGTGATTTTACTACACAATAGATTTTTTGCAATCATTTAAAACAATGAGGCAATAACGGCAATGCCGGCAATAACCATGGCTCCTGTCACCAGCCATCCCAGCCAGGTAACAAAGCGCTTGTTGCTATGCTTGCCCATGATCTGCTTGTTGCTGCTCAATGAGACAATAAAGAAGAGAATGATCGGCGCAACAAGGCCGTTGGCAACGGCTGAATAGATCAGCGCCTTGATCGGGTCAAGGCCGATAAAGTTCAAGCCAATGCCGACAACCATCGCCAAGATAATCACGCCATAGAATGCATAGGCATTCTTGAGCTTGCGATACAATCCAAACTTCCAGCCCAGGCTCTCAGACACTGCGTATGACGCAGAACCAGCAAGCACCGGAATAGCAAGCATGCCAGTACCGATAATGCCAATAGCAAACAGGATGTATGCCAGGTTGCCCGCAAACGGCCGCAATGCCGACGCAGCATCCGCTGCGCTGTTGATATCAGTTATGCCGTACTTGTACAGCGTTGCGGCACAGGCAGCAATAATGAAAAACATGACCAGATTCGAAACGAACATGCCCGTCCAGACATCGATGCGCATGCGCTTGATGTCTTTCGGATGCACTGAGTGCTGCCGCTCAGCCACCGTATCGTGTCCCTTGAGTATTTCTTCTTCAACCTCTTGAGAGGTTTGCCAGAAGAAGAGGTATGGCGAAATAGTCGTTCCCAAGATCGCGCAGATCAGGAAGATCTGGGACTTTGAAAACGTAATTGACGGCACAACGGTGTGCCGCAATACCTCGCTCCAGTTAAGGTGAATGAAAAGCGCCGAGACAACATACGACAGCAATACTAATGCCAGGTATTTCAAATACTTGGCATAGCGGGCATAGGTGGTGAAGACTTGCAGCAAGAGGCTCAGGACGCCAAAGCCAATCACCAGAAATGCGAAGTTCATTCCTGGATGCAAGAGCTGCGCGCCTTGTGCCATGGCGCCAAGGTCAGCGCCAATGTTAAAGACATTTGCTGCGACGAGAAAGAAGGTTGCAATATACAGCAAGGTCTTTGAATAGTGCGCGCGGATGTTTGCCGCCAGCCCCTTGCCTGTCACCATGCCAATGCGGGCGCACATCTCCTGCACGATTGCCATAAACGGGAACGTAAAGGCTGAAAGCCAGATCAGCTGGAAGCCATATTGCGCGCCCGTCTGAGAATAGGTGGCAATGCCCGAAGGATCGTCGTCAGAAGCGCCAGTCGTCAGCCCGGGCCCCAGGTTGTTCCAGTATTCCTTTGCAACAGAAAACGGCTTCTTGCTGATTATTTCCCTTTCCAGCGTTTCGCTTTCTTCAAACCCCATCTCAAGCGCCTTTGCAGGCGCAGCAACAATCTTCTCAAACGTGCTTTCTTCGTGTTCGCTCATATGCAACATATGATAGCACGGGACAATAAAAAATTGCCCTGCGCGTCCTGCGCAGGGCAATTTTCGAAAGCAATACAACCGTTAGCAGATGATTATGCAGGGAGCTTAGGGCTATACTTCATCATTAAACACGAAACGATTGCCCATACTACAGACATGGAAATAAAAAGGAATCTCATTTCTTCTTTGCGGCTCGTGAATATAAGCGAGAGTACCCAGCAAAAAAATAGCCATCCAATTATTCCAATGATAAGCAAGGCAAAATATGTAACTAACTTAGGCGAACGTGGCTGTACATCTTCCTGACGAAGAATTGCTTCTTCATGCGGGAGATTGATATCCATACAATGAATTGGTTTACCGAAAACTGTACTCTTCTTTCCATGACTTGGCAAGGGCTAGTTGAACTCGAACAGCGTATCTCTGAAGTCCTGAATCACGCCCTTTTCATTCACCTTAATCCCCTCTTTCTTATACAGCTTCAGGCGCCTGTCTCGATACTCGTCATTTAGCCAGACAGTGCCGTTCGAATACACGATTCGATGGAATGGAATCCCTGTTTCTCCCGCTGCATATGCCTTGCCTAGAATGCCCGTTATGCTGCGAGACGCCATAGGTCCGCCGCCTGCAGCCTTCGCAATGGCACCATACGTGCTTATTTTTCCTGCCGGAATCATCAGTGCCAGCTGCACTACCCGTTCGCTGAATGTCATAGGCATGAGTATATAGCATTTGACTTTAATTGCTAAAGCCTATAGAAATGAATCAAAGAAAAAAGTACCATTATGACAAACAACAAATACCTCATTGCGCTCATTATTTTCCAAGCCAACAGGCCGGCTATTGAAAAAGTGCAGGAAGAAATTTCCTGGCGCGCCGCATTGCCGCCGCCTTTCAAAAAGCTGCCGCCTCACGTAACCGCATTTAGGCCTATCGGACTAGCATCCAGCGAAGAGCGCGCGCTGATCGCGATCATCAAAAAGATTGCCGCCGCGATCCCCTCTTTCAGCGCTACCATTACAGGCCCACTGGATAACTTTGGCAAAAAGTATGTCGTGCGCAGGCTGCCCCTTACCCCGGAATTATCAATGATGCAGGCAGCGCTCATTGAGCAGCTGCCTTCCTTGGCCGGATTCGAATTTGAATTGTATGACAAGGAAAATACCTTTCATATTACCTATGCAGAAAACCTGCACAAAATCTTCGATGAAGTATGGGAGAATATCAAGTGCATTGAGGTTGAAGATATGAAACTATATTTCAATGCATTCTCCCTGTACCGCAAGGAACCCGGCGGAGAGTACAAGCACATGGAAATCTTTCCATTTCAAGGCTAGCAAAATAGGCGATCATTCGATCGCCTTTTATTTATATCCAGTTTTTAAAGAGTTCCTTCAGCGTTGCCCAATCCTGTCGATTGATCTTTGCTCCCGAGAAGTGAATGACTGCGAATATTGGCGTGCCCTTGTATTCTGCCGTTATCGCCATGTCTTCTGAGCCATTGCGCCGCGCATACACAACCTGCTCGTTTTCAATATTTCCAAGTATGGTCTTGAGCTTCTTGTATGCCTTTAGGCCAATGACAAGTATTTTTTCTGCCTTGACCGTATCGACAATCTCTTTTGTCTTTGAGAATGAGTACGCCTCCATCTCAGTGCGCTTGTTAACCGACAACTCCTTGTCCCAAATATTTGCTGATGGCGTGCGGAAAAAGATCAGCGGGAAAATGACGCTCTCTTTCAAGAGTGCATGCTGCGGATCAAAGTCAAAGAAGCTGCGCACCTTCTTGGCCATCGTATAGTTCGTATCGATATATGTATTGAAGGTTGGCGCAAACTCTCCCTTTTCAAACTGCTCCCTGTCTTCCTTCTCAAAGTCTGCTTCCCCGCCTCCAGGCTGGTAGCTGATAATCATCAGCTTTGGGTTTTCAATGACTGGCGCATAGAAGACCTTGATGCCGTATTTCCAAAAGGCATACTTGGTTTTCCAGGTCTCATAGATTGTCTTGGTTATTGCCTGGGCAAAGGTCTGTGTATTCATGTGCCGGCACTATACCACAACTCGTCCAGATATAGATTAATTAGAAAATATAAGGTATAGTACAGGTCATCTTATTAAGAATAACCTATTTATATGGCAAAACGAGACAAAACACTGGGAATCCACCCAAAATCAAACCACGCTCATAAAACCAAGAAGCGTCTTGAAATCAAGAAGACCATGCTTGCTGCACGAGCTGCTGGCAAGAAGTCTAAATAACTCTAGATTCTCAATAAAATGCCCATATCTGACGATACGGGCATTTTGCTTTCTGGCTTTGAAAAAGGGGTGTTGTAGTATAAAATCTCACTGAGTCATTAAAATACTCAATATTGTCGGGTCGTCTAATGGTAGGACAACGGTTTTTGGTACCGTTTATTTTGGTTCGAGTCCAAGCCCGACAGCATTTCGTGAATAGGTGCATTTTTAGGCATCTTCGACATCACGGCAAAAACACTTTTGTATTTCACTGTAACGATTTTCTTGTTCTCAAGAGAAAGGTTCCAAAGTACTTTTTCTAGCACTTCTTTCTTTTTCGTATCATTACCATTCAAAAACTCATTTCGCGTTCTATTTGCTTCTAGAAATACCTTTTTGACTGGTTCCAAAGTAAAAGCAGGTTCATTCATTTCGAGATCCTTGATCTGCTTTGAAAGTGAAATGCGTTCGTTGTGCAATTCCAGCGTCTTTTTGTCATAAAGCTCCTTGGTTATCTGTTCTGCTATGAAAGTGTCTAGGAGGCGAGATTCTTTCGATTTAAGGCTATCTAGGCTAGCTTTCAGGCTCTTGGTCATATCCATTGAATTTCCTGCCTTTCGCTCCTGTAGTTCCTTTGCGGCTTGGTACATCAGTTCAATTTTAGCCTCGCTAATGTGGATGTCGTCAAAAATCTTTGAGACTTCCTCGTACAGGTAGTTCTCGCGCATGTAGCCCTTGTGCTCCTCGCAGATTTTCTTGCCGTCAGTGCAGTAATAATAATGATGACCCTTCTTGAGCGATGCGGTCAGATTGCAGCCGCAGTTGTGGCAGGTAAGGAATCCGCGCAAAGGAAAGAATAACGATTGCGATTTTGGACGTGATCGAACGAGACTTATTTCTTGAGCGGAATCGAATGTATGTTTTGAGATTAGTGTTTCGTGTTTTCCTTCGTAATACTTTCCGTCTCGAAGCATCATGCCGTAGTAGAACGGGTTGAGAACGGTGCGCTGTATTTGAGACTTGAATACCTTTCTTCCTGATTCTGTCCGCAGTCCTTCTTCGTATAGTGCGTTAGAAATTTCCTGATAGTTTTTACCAGCGATGCAGAGCTCGAATGTTCTCACAACATACGGAGCGAGTTTCTTATCAACCTTAACTGTTTTCGTAGCCTTGTCGTTGTAGTAACCGAATGGTGCGTGATTCGGCCATTCGCCACGTTCAAGTTTTGCTCGATTGCCGCGCTTTACGTTTGTACTAAGATCTCTGATGTACTGACTTGCCATGGCCTGCTCAATGCTCATAAGCAGAACGTTGTCGTTTGGGTAATAATTCTTTTCAAATGTTGTTATGCATTTAATTTTTCCGTTTTGCAGGAACCACTGTATCTGGCCACCATCAACTGGGTTGCGCGTAAGTCGGTCAATCTTCCAGCACAGTATTGCGTCAACTTTCCCCGAAGAGACAAGATCCATAAGATAGTTAAATACGGGACGTCCTGGCTCTTTCGCTGACCTACTTTCTTGCAACGTTTCCACTACATCAAGACCGTGAAGTAAGGCGAGCCTTTTAAGCTCGCTTTCTTGTGATTCGAGAGATAGGACTTGCTTGTCTTCAGTGTCTGTTGATTTTCTTAGGTATATTGCGTATTTCATAGTTCTTCGTTTTGGTAGTATTTCTTGCGAGTGATTTTCCCGAGGAAGGGATTGGTTCGTTCCCATTCCTCGAATGGTTTTTTTGAAGCATAGTGCATGGAGAGCTTTTCTACAAGAAACTCGTCTCGGACGACTATCTCCCTTGGAAACCCTTGAGAGATTCTGAGCATGCGCATCGCGCTGAACATCACCTCGCCAGCACTCTTTGTTACGTACTTGCTAATGTATCCTGCCAAGCGTCCAGATCCGTCAGTGCATAGCGCGTCAACGTAACCCTCTCCCCATAGGGTAGCAAGTTCTCGACTTTCGCGTTCGCTTCCATAGGAAACGATCCGTCTACCTTTGCGCGTATCCCCGAGATGCAGCGGCACGTTAAAGAGTAGCCCATGAAAGTGGATTCGTCCTTTGGGAGAGAGTTCGGGAATAAAGAGGGATTGCGCACCCTCATACTTATTTCGCAGCCGCACTTGGAAGTCATGAAGTGAATCGTTCGCGTGTGATGCGTCGGAAGCGTCTCCTTTGAAGGTGAGCGTAACCAAGAGTGGCACCCCAAATTCTTCAATAGCAGCAGACACGCGCCGCACACATATTTGTCGTGTTCTTCTAATGTTATCCTGTCGCCGAACCTTGTATACAGTACGCCTTTCTCGGGGAGCATATACACGTACTTTCCGCGGTTCTTTTTCGATTGACGTGAGTTCGATGATGTTGCCATATTTCCTATAAATTGTTCTCATAGCAGTTAATGAGTATTACTTAATAATTTATAAGTAGTGAGGAGTAATCAAGTCAGTGGCTCGCCTCGACCCCCTTCGGGGTTTCGGGGACGATCCACCTTCGCAAACGCCAAATACAACCCCGCAAGTTGTTGCAGGTACTCATTCGCCAAATCGGGCGTGAGCTCTAAACCGTCCTCTTCTTTGAAGATTTTGATGGTTTGCTGTATTAAGTTATTACTGAATCTGTTACCCACTCTATACTTTTTAGGTATAGGTGCCCGTTGAAATAAACGACAGAATAAGCCCCCTGTTTTTAGGGAGTTTATGAGATCTGTCTTATTTCTAGACGGAGGCAAAGTTTTTAGGCTGATACACAACTAGAGCTCCTTGTGCGGAGCAGTTCGTTTCAATGTGCAAGCCTATACTGATCCCAGTGTCTCACTTTTCGGGAAGCTCTGTCAAACCTATTAAAAAGCTGATTATGTGTTAGAATCACGAAAACCAAACCTTCTTCCAACGACCCTTATTAACCTTAGACAAATTTACCTATGCCAGATGAAAATACCCCGATCCTGACTCCTGACGAGTTACGCGAAATAAAAACCAATTACAATAAAGCCAAAGACGTACTAGAAAAAATTAGTGGCCTAACGCTTAAGTACAATACAGCTTTCAGCGTACTTGAGTCATACAACACGAGTTCCGAAAAAGCAGCTACTGATATCCAAGAAAGATTCAATACGATTGAGACGATGAAAAACGACTCGACAGCATTCTTTTTGGAAATCAAAGGCAATCTGGAAAAAACTCAAACTAGCATCGACCAAATCGCTGAAGGTTTGCAAAGATTCGAAAACATCAAAGGAAAGGTCGAAGGGAGAGAAGGTGAAATTGATACACTGATAGCAACTGCTAATAGCCTTAAGAATGATATTGAGACAGCGAAGGCATCTGCAGTACAAAGACTGGCAGACATTGACGCACAGTTTACTATAGCTCAAGAAAAGATAACTCAGATACAGGGGGCATACGAAGGCTTCATTGCCCTGCAAACAAAGTTTGCAGATGAGAATACAGGTCTTCAAGCAATTCTGAACCATGCCACGACTCTACAAGAAAGTTCAGACGCAATCCTTGCGGACATCAAAAATTTTCATGAAGAATCTAAAAAACATCTAGAGCAAATAGAAAGAAATAAGAATTCTTCCGACCAACTAAAAGTGGACATCGAGGCTGTGCTTGTTTCGGTTAAGGAGAACGAATCTCGGGTAAAAGAGGTTACTGACCTAATCACCGATACTGGCTTCGCAAATTCTTTTCAATCACGAGAGAAGACAATACGAAAAAGTCTGAATATCTGGCTATGGGTTTTCATCATTTCTATCTTAGCTCTTTCAGTAATGCTGTTCTACTTGTTTAAAGACTTCTTTGTTAATGTACCAGAGTTCAACATTGTTTTATACAGACTAACCTTAACATCTCCATTGTTGTTGCTAATCGGTTTTGCTATTAAACAGTACAATGTGGAAAGAGACCTAAATGAAAGATATGCATTTAAGGCAACAATTGCTGCAGTTATGAGAAATCACTCCGATTTCTTAATTGAAACTACAGAAAAAGCTGGTGTTGAGGATAGTGACTTTATCCGTAACACTCTCGGTAGTCTGTATTATGAACCGTACGAGAAAGGTATTGATCCAAAGCATATTCGAGAGGAATTAAAAAATGCTTTGAACGAAAAGAACTTGAGTAAGAAGCATATGCTGTCAGATATGGTTACCAAGGCGAAGGAATTAAAAGATCTAATTCCTGATGACGAGACTTTGAGAAGCGTAGTGAACCTGCTTTCAAAAATAAAATAGCACAGTTCACGCGGCGGCATCAAAGCGCAAGGCCGCCCACTATTATTGAAGATGCCGCCAGCTCACAAACCGCATTCGACGATGACTGAAGAGATGGTTCATTAACATGTCGTGCCAAAATGTAAACGCGTGCCAATCTTTCTTTCCGCTGAATCACAAAACCCTCCACCATGTGGAGGGTTTTCAATAAAAAAGCCCTTGATAAAAGGGCTTTTACATTAGATCATTTAAATAAATTATTTTTTGTACACTCGTTTTCGTATTGCCGCAAATCTTAATGGCAACAATGCGGGAACCTCTTTTAGATAATTATCGTAATAATCCGCATCTCTCGAAAAATAAGTATGCGGAGATGGATAAGCTGACGAGTAGTTCAGCCAGTTAAGCACGCAAACTTTCTGTTTGTCGTTTGCACTAACGGCAAGCACTGTCTTGAAGTTTTTCTTGTCATTTTTTTTAAAATAAGAATCAAGATGATCAACAAGCTGGCGACCAAGTTCACGCATCGTGTCGGGATTAACTGGTTTGTATCCCTTTTCCTTTAGTTCTGCCAATGCACCTAGCGACGTTTGCGCTTCAACAGGAACCAATTCAATGAAAGTAATTATCCGCCGCCTCTTTCGATTGTTGCCAAGAGGAACATAGGTTGTTAGCGGAAAAGCGTCATTACCGAGCCTTGAAGTTGCGCCTTTGATTGCAAGCAGGACGGATATCTTGTTCGCTATGTCCTCATCTAAGAAGTTAACATCTGATGCCAAACCTCCATGCAGAACAACACGCTTTTGTAGTATAGAAAGAGCAGTATTTTTCATAATTTTTGGTTTAAGTATTTTTTACTACATTACCACATATCATTGATAAGTCAATGATATCAAGGTTCCAACGTCGTACCAGCCGGCCAGCAAATGAAAAAGCTCAAAGAAAAAATCTTCGAGCTTAAGTAGTGCATCCTCATACCTTTGATAAAACTACTGTTTCAATGCCTTCGCAAATCTGGCCAATGACCAAATCGGCACCTTCCCGCATCGCTTCATATGTTTGGGCTTTTTTAAGCCGGATAATCAGCCAACCCCAAGTTCTGTGATAGAAGTCGTGAACTAGGAATTGTATTGCCTTTTCAGCTACCGGAAGCTTCCTTACCTTGCTGTTAGCAGTCCGTCTTAAGCCTTCTCTCAGCGCCTCTGCTGGAGTGCGAAATCCTTTGTGTTCGTCTATCAATTCTTTTACACAATTTTCAAGAAATATTCTTATTCCCTGACTGTATGTCTGATCAATTTTTGACTGTGGCATGTTTTCTCCTTTTCTTTTAATCTAACACATCTTGTTTATTCGTCAATATTATAGTTCCAATGTCGTACCAGCCGGCCAGCAGTCATAAAAAGTATCGAAAGACCTAGAGGGGTCATAAATGTACACAATGAATAAAAAATAACCCCGTCTAAAAATAGACAGGGTCATTGTGAGCAGTGAGGCTAATCGTAATACACCTCGATCGGCTCGCCATTCTCGGCATACGCGATCTGGTCGGGACCGCCGGCAGAAGAGTGCGGCTTCACGGTTTTAGATGATGGAAAAGAGCATGTTGCCGTTATTATCCATACTATGCCGATAAGTATGCACATGTAACCGATGCCGAAGAGCAAGCGAGGGGTCAGCATGCGTTCCTCAAACGCGTGGACGACAGGTATCAGTCCTGAAAGGAATATTCCTATGAGGAGAGTAACGATGCCAAGCGCGAGCATGGTGAAGCTCACCTTTGCGCGGGCGGGCTTGGGAGTTCCAATGTATTTCATGATTTTTAAATAATGATTTGTTTGATTATATAATAACATCATAAAATGAAAATGTCAATGATTTTTGACATAAAAATAACCCTGATCTATTGACCAGGGTTACGTGGGTGCAAATATTATTTGCTGGTTATCGTTCCCGTAAGTGTATCAAGGAAGAGACTGGTGAATCCCAGGTCTGAACTTCCTTTAAGATAATACTCGGTACTGAATATGCTTGCTCTCTTGAAGCTCACAGTATTTCCTACACGTAGGCGACCCATCTGGTTAGATGGTACATATACCTGATATGTCTCAGATGATGTACCGCTATAGAAGCCAAGATTGCCGCCGCCAGGGTAGTCATAATTTCTTTGTGATACCCGAACGGTGATAGTGTAGTAGTTTTGTTTTGCAAAACTCTTGTGTTGCTTACGTGAAGCAGTAGCAGTGTAATTTTTCATTGTTACAATATTTTTTTGTGAAGAGCAGACTTTCTAGCGAGTCCTTTCCGATTGATTGATGAAGCAGCTAGAATTGCTTATGTTTAAATAGTATCACAAATATACTATTTTGTCAATACCTATCAACTATTCATATTAAAGGGCTTTTAAACAACTATTATTACCTTTGATTTCAATGCTATTTTGCTCTTCAGGCACTCCAGCAAATCCCTTTTCTCAAACATGTTGCCTTCAGTCAGCAGGTACTTCGCATAGTTCCTGATGTCCGCATCCTTCACCTTGTATTCTTCTTCCGATTTTCCCATGATCCCCGAATGGAACTTCTTGTGCCGCTCGATTTCCGTTTCCAGCTTTTTCTTGATACCGCTTTTGTCGAGATCGATTTGGTCAATGATATTGGTGAGTTGGTTTATCAATACCTTCTCCTCGATATATCCCTCCTTGCAATTTATGTTTCTTGATCGAGTACAGCCATAGTAGATATACTTTGCCACAGAACCATCTTTGAGTGTCTTGTACTTCTCCTGCGCTGTCACGCCCGAGCCACATGCCCCGCAGGTCAGCATACGGGTGAAGGCAAACTCCTTGTTCTTGATGTTAACCTTTTCCTGGAGGTGAAGCTGCGTCTGAACATCGTCGAACAAATCCTTCGATATCAACGGCAAGTGCTTTCCCTGGAACCATCGACCACTCAACTTGGGATACTCGAACGTGCCGTGATAGAAGTGGTTGTTGAGGATCATGTAAATATTACTCAAGGTGAGCGGCTTTCCCGTGCGAGTCTTGAACTTCGTTTCCAACAACCAGCGGTATACCTTCCTGCCGCTCCAGCCTTGGTGCCCGACTTTTGCGAACATTTCCTTGATGGTTGAGGCACGGTCAGGGTCAATGTGCACGACTCCTTTCTCGTCCTTGTTCTTCGAATTCAGATAGCCAGTCGGCGCCACGCTCGGCCAGAAGCCGAGCTCGCACTTGGTCTTCAGTCCGCGCTTCACGTTTAAACTTTTATTATCATTCTCCAGTTTCGCCTGGCTTCCCAATATCATAAGCAGGAACTTCTCATTGGGATTATTGGTGAACCTTTGGGTATGGGTTCGTATCTCGACCAGCTTCTTCTGGTCCAAAAGATCGACTACCGCACCGAGATCTCCAGCATTTCTTGATAATCTGTCCGGATGCCAGACAAGTATGCCGTCGAACTTTCCCTCGCGGATATCAACCAAGAGCTTGTTGTACACGGGGCGCTGCCCGCAGTCCTTTGCAGAATGAGACTCGCGGTACATGTCAACGATATTGAGATTCTCTCTCTGGGCAAGCACGAGCATCTCCTTCACTTGTGATTCTATAGATAGTGCTTGCTTCTCCTCGGCCTCGCTGGACTTGCGGGCGTAGAGGCAGTATCTGATTGGTTCCGTTGTCGTTTCCATGACACGAACATACCGGAACGGGGCACGAAGTCTATGGGGGAAGAGCACTACGGAGCAGATGAGCCTCATAGTCAAGGAAAAGTTTACCTTTTCTTTAGATTGCTAATATATAGTTATAGGCTATATTTGGTCTATAGATGGATGATTTCTATATTAAAATCGGAAACGAGCGCATAAGAATCGATAAGACCATATTCGTTACTCTTCTTGATCTGTCTCCCATAAAACAATATGTTTCTTACAAAGATGCAGTTCTTGCAAACGAAATAAGTTTAGTAAAACTAAAGGACTTAGCGGCTAAAGCCAATGTTCCATACCCACTATTTTTTGCGAAGAAAGAAAAGGTCATCAAACAACTTAAGGACAAGGAAAAAAATCTATTCGATAAGTTGCCGACGAAAACTGAGGCGCAGGTAGGAGCTCGGGGTAACATGAAAACATCTGACATCGAGCTCATCGTGAAAGATCTGGCGAGAAAGCAGGAGTTTTTAAAAACGAGAATTCTTCAAACAGAGCCGGATAATGCCTTTATTGGACACATAGCGAAGATGGTCAAAACCGGTGTGAGCGATGTTAAGGTCGCCGAAAAAGTGAGGGAATATTTCGAGATTGACCTGGCTGAGTTAAGAGGGCTATCCAAGGCAAAAGTCATAGGCTATTTATGTGGGAAGGCTGAAAACAAAAATATTTTGGTTTCCATAAGCTCATATAATTTCATGCCACAAAACATCCAGCGTGAAGTACAAGTCAGTGGAATCTGTGTTAAGGACAAGAAGTTTCCGTTTATTTTTATTAATACCCGAGACGGCGATGAAGAGCCCTTGATTTTGGAAAGTGAAGGAAGGCAGATATTCAGCATCATTTCAATGATGGTATGTATCGGCATGAATAAGTTCATCCTTAACATGAAAAGCGGAAAGACCAAGGACGAATCTCTCAAGAAGGTCTATGCGCTTACTGCCGAAATATTAATTCCTGCCGCAGATCTCAATGGGGTAAAAATCAATAACATTGACGACTTAAAACAGCAGGCTCAATTCTTTAAGGTGACTCCGAGTATGCTATTGGTAAGGCTGAAGGAACTAAGACTGATTTCAAAACCTGTTGCCGATGCCTGCAGGGATAAATTAATAAATGAAATAAAAAACGCCCAATCATCGCCAAAGCACCAGCCTTCACTGGTTAATGGATATGGGAAATATAATGGCCATAAGTTCTCTCAGGAAGTCGTAAGAGCATATGCTTCTGGAAAGATATCTCATGATGAGGTAAAGAACGTTCTCTTTAGAAAGGGAAAGATGGATACGTTACTTTTTCAGCAATACTACAATCAGTTTAAATAGGCTATGAAATATTTATTGGATACAAATTCTCTGTCTAATTCCACACTCAAGAAATGTAAGGGCAGAAATGATGTCTTTATCTTGGAAGACATTCTCGAGGAATATGCCTTTTTAAATGATGAAGTTTTAAAAATAAGAAACGCTGGTATAAAAATACTGGCTCTTGAAAAGAGGCACATTGATAAAATGATAGAGGTGCTAGATGTTCACGGAGACAATCTCGAGCTGATTAGGTTGTATACCAGCGAGGGAACGGGAGATATTGCCATGCTTGCTTATATTCTCTCGGAGAGAGACTCTCCTCAAACTCTTTTTCCAGAAGAATATACCTTGATCACAAGTGATGTAGCATTAACAGATGCATCAACCGCTTATGGCATCAAATGCTTGACTGATCTTCCCTAATTTAGGTAGCAGGAACCTCATTGAGTCAACTACACATTTCCATTAAAGGAAGCTAAGGTGTAAAAAGGCTCAAAAAATGATAGAGTAGGCTTAATTATGAAAACCATCACTAAGAAGATCGACAAGGAATGGTTCGATATGATCGAGTCCGGAAAGAAAAAATACGAGCTTCGGCTTGCTGATTTTGATATTGAGGAAGGAGATGTGTTGCGATTGGAAGAATGGACTGAAAATGGATGGGTTGGTGACAAGGGAGAAAGAGTGCCCACCGGAAGGTTTATGGAAAAGAAGGTTACCTTTTTAAGAAAGGTGGATTTGGAAAAATGGACTGAGAGCCAGCCTGAAATAAAGGAAAAGGGCTTTTACGTCATTCAGTTTGACTAACATATCATGCAAAAATTTAGTATCAAGGATGGTTTCTATAATCTCGTAAACACCAAGTTCTTTTCGAGAGCGATGCATGTTTTCTTTGCTATTGTGGCCGGAACTCTCCTGTATTTTTATAAGACTATTTTTTCAGATCCGAGTGTTTCTTTTTATACTTTTAGTACCATAGTCCAAGGCTTTTTGGCATTGATAGGATTCCTGGGAACTGTTGTGATCTTCAAGTTACAGGTAATTGAAAATACGACGTCGCAATTACTTAACTTTGAAGGGAACCTTATAAGAATAATGCGTGACTATAGAGGAATGACCGCAAACACGTACGGTCCGGATGAATTCATAACTCAGACAAGGGAAATCGTCAGGACCGCTCCGGATGGGTATGGAGTAGAGGCTTTAAGGATTGGAGCTGATACGCTTGAGCAGAAGCAAAAAGAAAAATCGGATTTAAGAAGCCTGGTAGTCGATTTTTCTCTATTGTCCTTTATAAATATTTTTATTGCGCTGATTGGCATTCCTTTTTCAAGATTCTATGTAGCACACGAAGCATATTTGTCCCTAGCAATATACGTTTTAATAAACCTAATACTTTCTTTTGTTTCGGTAATCTTTGCTTTCAGGTTAATAAAAAGCTCTCTTGGTTATACATTTAAAATAACTGTTACGGATACGGTTAGGACTGGCTAAGTTTTTATACTTCTTCATTCCTCGGAACAAACCCCCAGTTCTCGAACGCCCACCTGATGCTCGCCTTTATCTCGGGCGGCAGCGGCTGGTTCCTGAGCGCGAACTCTTCCTCCTCGGTGTACTTCTTTCCCGGCAGCATGTCCTTCCGGTAGACGCCCATCTCGATTCCGGCCTTCAGCAGCTTCGCGTCCATGCTCGCGATGGTCCGCATTGCCAGCATTTGCTCGCTGAGCGTCGGGCGGTCGAGCTGGGTGTCGCTCGGGAAGATGACCTTCCACAGCTGCTGCTGCATGAGGCGGGAGCGCTCGGACATCTCGGCAAACCGCTCGATCACCTGCTTGCGGTCGGACTCCTCGACCGCCTCGGCGGTGATCTCCTTCCTGAGCTTTGCCAGGGAGTTGAGGTTTCCCATCTTGATGTTCCTCTTCAGGAGGAGGGCCTGCAGCTCGCGAAGGGAGATCATCGGGTCGAGCGCCACCGCGTCCCGAATGATCCGCTTCAGCCGTTCCTTTGTGTCGGTTCCGATCTTCATGTATTCCATTGTATCAAATAAACGATCATATCCTTATGCCGCAAAGGCGTACGGAAACGACCCGACCCAGAGCCCTTATTATCATAGGGTGGAATGTGCCAGAATACCCTTAGTACGCCTAACGGTACCTGGTACCAGATCAGACATCGCAGCAAAAGAAAAAAGCCGCACATAGCGTGCGGCTTTTGGGTTAGTCCATAAACTCTTTGAGCTTAAGAATAGAATCCGTGTCATCTCTATCTCTCCATGGTGTATAGAGTAAAAAAGATTTCATTCTTTCCATGTTTCTATATACAGCACCTTCCCTTGGTCGAGGAAAGGTCATTCCTCTGATGCCCCTTATAAGTCTTTCCTTGATGATAAGGTTGCTCAAGGGGCTTCCGCGCCATATGTACTTGAGATGGTACAGTATGATCAGCTGATTAAGCGATAAAGGGAAGTAGTCCGGTGCTTCTTCTGGCGCGACAGGAGTAAGGAAAATCCTCAGATCCGTATTGCATATAAACCCTATGCGATTAGCGGTAGAATAAAATGCGTCAAACCTTTTGTAGTTGTACTCGAACTTTATTTTCCAGGAATCAGGACATAGTTTCCATATCCTTTCCATTGCCACAACCCTTACCCACTTACCTTCTGTACCAAGAACGGTAAGCGACGAGTTAAACTTAAACTGCACTTCTGTGTCGAGTCGCAACGAGTCTGTCATGGCTTCCCTCGATGGTCCACCATCGATAAATCTTTTTTTCAAATTCATACGAATTAGTTTAATGAACACTCTCAATGATGAAGGTGAGAGTACCCTCCGTTGCCTTTTAGGCCACCATGCATTCGCATGGGATTTTCTTCGATACTACGTTTTATCTTGATTCTGTCAACAATACGGTTCCAACGTCGTACCAGCCGGCCAGCAAAGAAAAAAGCAGTCTTCCGACTGCTTTAGTACCCTTAAGAAATCAACGGCCTGTTTCTGAAATCATTTTCATCTTCCTTAGCCAGTGCGCTTTCTATGTCCCTGTCTTCTTTTTCAATTGTTTTCCATAAGTGAAGGATCTTTTTATATCCGTCTGGAAAAAGTTCTTTCTGGCGATCCAGCGCATACTCGGCAAGGATGATGATTTCTTCCGCCTCATATTTTGATGAAGATGTAAGGATGGGCTTGTTCCAGGCGTCCTTGATGACAATATGGTCCACATCAACAATTTCATTCATCCACGGTAGTTTGTGCGTCATGACATATCCAAGAATCAGTCTTCTTAGGATTAGTTTAAGGCTGTCCTCACTGAGAGAGCCTATTTTTTCCTCTATTGTTTTGTAATTTTCCATGACTTAGATTTAGTTTTTATTCACTCTAACTCAAAAACTTTATTTGTCAATGATACAATAGTTCCAACGTCGTACCAGCCGGCCAGCAAATAAAAAAGAGTCTGCGTACTGCAGGCTCTAAAAGCTTTAATTAATTTTATTGTACCTATCCGTCGACCTCCTCCAGTCAACGATAAAGGCTTGCCCTATTTCTGTAAGGCTTTCTACCTCCTCAATCAGCTTGCTTACTGCTATTTCTTTCGGAAAGCCCTGAACTGGCAGGGCAAGCTCTTGATCGGAGATACCCCGCAGGGAGTCGGCAACCTTCAATGCCTCGTCTTGTGTGATTTGTAGCATTTCTGTCGTTTTTCTTGATACTACGTTTTAAGCACTGTTTGTCAACATACTAGTTCCAAATCGAACCAACCGGCAGGAAATAAAAAAATACCGATATACTCGGTATTTAATCAACATCTAACTATAGCTGCTGCTGGATCACGCCCCACACAACTCTCCAGTTTGTAAGAAACATTGAATGAAATAAGCCATCTCCTGCCATAAACCACTCAATGTCATGGCTTGTTATGTACACATTCAGTGCATCCATAAAGCTTTTCCAGTCGCCGCGGTTATCTTTGTAGATTTCCTTAACTAGCGCTTCGTACGGAGCAGGAACAATACCTTTTGGCAGTGTAAGCATTTCGTCTTTCATGCCAGGGCCGTACTCCCCAATCATGAGGCTGGGTAGCTCTCTCATCTTTGCCTGAAGCAAGAGCGACCATCCATTTAATGCAGTTGCGGCAGCATACACCTCTGCTTCGGTCATAAATGGGTGATGGCTGCGTATCATGGCAAGATAGCCGGGATAGCACTGAAGCGAATCGTCATCAGAATACGCAATATTGCAATCAGTGATCAGCATGTCGACTGAGCCAATAAGCGCTTCTGCTGCCACTCGAGTGCTCGCATAAGCGCATTCGAAACCTGGAATATCCTTAAAGTGCTCTTTGGCATGCTCAGCATTTTCTTGGGAGTTGGTAACTATTAGTATTTTTTTCATGAGCTTGAATTTTCATGCATAGTACGTTTTAAGCCTGATTTGTCAACGCATGCAAAAAGCCTTCCATTCGGAAGGCTTTCATTACTTAGCTTCAACGCCAGTCATCTCTATAAACGCCAGCTCCAGCGGCAACGTTGGTATAGAGGCATACGCGATGCGCTCTATGGCAGTAATCAAAGCAACAATACCCTTTGAAGAAATCGCTTCAGTATTCTCAACAGCGCCCTTCTTGATAACTTCGGCATAATGTTCCGAATGGTCAGCCTCTATCTCCTCTCGAGCGCTTGGAGCGTAGCGGTATCGCAATGACAACCGCATCGTATCAAGCAAGAGCTGCGCCAGCAGCATCATGTCAGTATGATGGGCTTCGGCTCGGGCAAGCGTCTGATACAGCGCGTCTATATCCTTTGCAATCAGCGCTGCATACAGCTCGTGAATAACGGCAAGAGAAGGCGCGCCGGTAACAGACTCGGTAAGCTCGCGCGTAATGACGCGGCCCTTGGCTGCAGAAAATACCTTTTGCAAAATGCTCAGCGTATCGCGAAATGAGCCATCGCCCAAAAAAGCGACTAGCGCGGCACTGTCAGGATCGATAACGATTTTCTCCAGCTCTGCCATGCGCTCAACTTCTCGCACCAAAGTGCGCTCTGTCGGCTTTCGGAATGAGAATGTCTGACAGCGAGAAAGAATGGTGTCAGGCACCTTGTCGAGCTCCGTGGTTGCAAGTATGAAAATACAGTGTGCTGGCGGCTCTTCAAGTGTCTTCAGGAGCGCATTGAATGCGTCGCGAGACAGCATGTGCACCTCGTCGATAATATAGACCTTGAAAGGAGACGAGAATGGCAGTACGCGCACAGCTTCGCGCAAGGCGCGAATATCGTCGATGCCGCGATTTGATGCCGCATCAATTTCTGAAATGTCTTCCGGGCTTGTGCCAAGCGCCTTGGCAAAGATACGGGCAACTGATGTCTTGCCTGTACCGCGGCTGCCGGTAAAGAGATAGGCGTGGGAGAAGTTGCCGCTTTCAATTGATTGCGCCAAGACAGAGACAATATGCTCCTGCCCTACCACCTCTTCCCAGCTGCCGGGGCGATATTTTCGATACAGTACTTGGTCATGCATAGTGCCTATTGTACCAGAAAATCCTGGACTATTCTTTCGACATCTTTGGCATTTTTTGCCTCATCCATCAGTTGCATGCGCAGCTCTTTTGCGCCGGCAAAGCCGGTGCAGTATGCCTTATAGTGCTTTTTCATTATAGAAAAGCTCTTGATGTCGCCTAAGAGCTCGTCAAAGAGCTTGGTGTGCTGCACCATGGTCTCAAGCCGCTCCTGAATGGTTATAGGCTTAACCGCAGACTGCGGCGCTGAGCGCTTCGTTTCAAAAAATCGAGTGAAAAAGCGCAAAAGCTTCGGCTGCTTCTTTGGCAGCGTTGCGGTCATGGCGCGCGACTCGTCAAAGAACCACGGATTGCCAAACAATGCACGGCCAACCATGACGCCATCAGCGCCTGACTGTGCGGCCTTAGCCTTGCCGTCTGCCAGGCTAATCACGTCGCCATTGCCGATGACAACAGTATGCGGCGCGAGCTTGTCGCGCAATGCAACAACCTCTTTCAAGTATTCCCAGTTAGCAGGAACCTTCGACAAGTCTTTGCGCGTGCGCGCATGCACGGTTAGCGCGGCAATATCTTGCTCAAGAAGAAGCGAAATCCATTCCTTGATCTGCACCGTGTTGTATCCGACGCGTGTCTTGACCGATACCGGCACAGCGCCCGCACCGCGCTTCGTCGCTGCAATCACCGCAACCGCAACCTCAGGCGTCTTTATCATGCCAGCCCCTGCTCCCTGCTTTTCAATAGTCTTGTCAGGACAGCCCATGTTGATATCGATGCCGTCAAAGCCAAGCTCTGCGCACAATCGAGCTGCAGCTTCCATAGTGTCTGGGTCAGACGAAAACAATTGCGCGACAATGGGTCGCTCGATTTCAGAGTATTCCAAGTCTCGCTGCAGCACCTTTCGGCCGCCGCTCATCAAGCCGTTAGCAGACACGAACTCCGTCCACATCACGTCAGGCTTGCCATGCGCTGCGATCAGGCGGCGAAAAGCCGGATCGGTAACGTCGGCCATAGGGGCAACCGCGAAGAACGGCTGCTTCTTGTTTTTTAGTTCCTGCCAAAAATTCATACTATTGAAACTTATACACTACCCTGTTCGAAAAGCGCAAATCGATATACTGCAACACCTCTGCATTGTCGCGAAACTTTGATGCCAGAGGGTTTGTGCGAAGGCCGGTGTACAGCACTTGCAATGCCTGCAAGGTATCGGTTGTCGGATCAAGAATCAACAAGGCCTGATTGCCGTCATGATTGAAATGCACGTCGAGCTTGTGGTCGCTTATAAAATGAAACTCAGTTGGGGTGATAGAAACTGCAGGGAGTCGGGCAAGCAGCAGCTCGACCATGTCGAGCTGCGCCGCGCTCAATGCCTGAAATGGAATGCCCTGCGCTTCGCCAACAAACATCTTCGGGTATGCGCTGCCAGAAAAGTATGGCGCCGGCGCAAAGGCAATGCCGTTCTGATCCATGAAATAACAGGTGCTGTCATCCACGCACCACAGGTATACGCCCTGATATTCAGAGACAGTTACCGTTAACGCGGAAAAGCTCTTGCGCGTCACTGATACGGTCTGGAAGCGCGGAAACTGCTCCTTGAGCTTTTTCTCCAAGCTGTGCTCTGGCACGAGCACAATGCTGGTACG
>JAZKAB010000008.1:0-47389 GCA_040389365.1 Patescibacteria group bacterium | reverse complement strand
AACGTGTATACCAATTCCACCATCCCAGCACTTTAGAGACAAGCGTAGGCTTTATAATACCCCATTTGCGCTTCCCTTTCAAGCCTTTTCATACCATTATTCTTTCTATTGACTTTTTATATAAATTGTGCTATTATATTCTTATAAACGTTCACCAAAACTAAATATCGATATATGAAAAAGTACATCTTAATTGCCCTATTGGCAACCATTTCTTTTGTTGTTAAGGCACAGGACCAAATGGATGTTTCAAAGCTTCCTGACTGGACTCCAACCGCCCATGAGTCATTCCCTCTTGAAAATCGTTTCAAGGCAGGCATGCACTACGTGCAAGGCGTTGGTCGCATATTTTATGCTCCTATCGTTAAGGATGCCATGGGAAGATTTGTTATCCAGGATATGACCAAGGTTTCTGTAGCGGTTATGCGCCAGATCGGCAAAGACCAATATGTAAAAGAAAAGCTTATTGTACCAGCCAACTTTGAATCCCAGGAACAGTACATCAAGTTCTTTCTGGGAAACATCGAGCCTAACGGCACGCTGACCATAACAAGAAACGGCCAATGGGTTAAGGGAAACAATGGAATACAACTGTTTCGCTATTGCGATACGCAGGGAAATCCAGATCCTTTAACCATACCGGTTAAAATGGGGCGCCAATACCTTGGGAAAGGATACAACAGCAACGAAAACCCCTGGTCAGACATTATGTACATCGCTCAGATCTAAGCTCGGATGAGCAAAAACACAAAGCCTCTTATGGATTCATAAGGGGCTTTTTTACATTGACAAATAGTATTATTCCTGCTATAATATTTACAAATTAACAATTAAATATATGATTACAATACTAATGATTATCTGCAGTATGTTGGCAGTTGCCATAGTACTCTACATCCTTTCAGGCTATGCGCCTGATCGTGTTCTCGAACCACAAGATGGCAACATCTATTATTGGGGCATTGGAAAAAGAATTCTTGGGTCTATTAGACTCGGCAAAGCAAAGAAGGAGGGTGACAAGCTGCCATGGTGGCTTTCAAAAATCCCCCTTCCTAAGCCGTTTGTAGTAATATCCCCTCAAATGAAATGGACCCAGATTATATCTGGCCTTCAGAGAGCAAAGGATAGAAACAGGGGTAGTGATAACGCTTCGAAAGAACCGATATTGCTCGATAAGGACTCGCAAGAATATTTTGTGCATCGGGATGAAATAGTTCCGTTCTTAAAAATATTCGAACCGGTTGATTATCGAATTCCTGTCGTAACTAAGGATGGATACGACCTCGTTATGGCCATATCCCCAATTTATGAAGTTATCAATGACGAAGGCCCGATCGGTCGACCATCCTTCAAGATGGTTGGTGGATTGCAGCTGGAAACAAAGATTGCTCCATGGGTTAGCACTAAGACTCTTGAGGAAATCCGCATTGTCGATGAAGATACTGTTAAAAACGGTATCACTCTTGACGGCGGTACGCTTGAGCAGTTTATTGATGGCAAAATGAAGGCGTTTGGCTGCAAAACAAGCAGTCTTGCATTGAAGATTTACTATGGCGAGACCGCAAAGGCACTCTTCAAGCAAATTCAAGAAGGCACTGAGTTCGATATCAAAATGAATAACCAGTTGCTGTTTGAAAAACTGCAAGAAGAAGAACGCCAAACAAAATTAAATGATGCGAAGAATGCTGCCGCGGTTGCAAAAATTGCAATCGAGGCATACACCGAGCCTTTGGGCAAGCTTTTAGACAAAGTCTATACTGGCGAAACACAAGTTAAGTCAGCGAGAAAATTTGTCTTAGTAGAAGCAAACACAGAGGAAAAATCTATCGGCGCTATCGCCTTCGAGCATATGTTCGAAGAAATTGCCAAATCAACCGGCGCAAACGTTGGAAGAAAACGCAGAGAGGAGGAATCATCTAATGCATCCTAATCTTACTTCTGAGCAAAAACTATCAGTAAAGCTACTGTGGTTTACCTGTGCAGGTGCAATCATGCTCGCAATTTTATTTGCACTATTTGGCGGCATTTCTTGGTCAACCCTTGGGATATTCACACTCGTATTTATTGCTTCTACGTGCTATACGCACATGAAAGCAATAAAAAAATATGAGGATGAAGTACCCGAAAATGACGATGAAGAGTATGCCGAGGAAACTTCAACTGGCTTTAGCCATTTCTTTTCCTTAATTACCCTCTTGAAGTATGGAGCGATTGTGGTAGGTCTGCTGATAATTTGTCCCATAATATATTTTATATATTATGCACCGACAGTTCACATCCCTTCCTTTTCAGGCCATTATTCAATGCATGAAATGCCAGAATGGATATGGCTACTATTAGCAGCGATAATCGCTAGTATTGTTGTATGGATGCTGTTTCCAAGAATAAGAAATCTCTCGATCAGGTCAGCCTGGTCTTGGATTTGGAAGCTCATCCTTGCAATCGCACTGCTCTGCCTGCTGTACCGTTACTCACCCGTCATAAAAGCCTGGTGGGAAAATAGGAAAAACAGTAGCCAGAGTTCTGCATCAGGAAATTCTTGCTGCGCAGCGCCCGCTGTCGCAAGGCCCAGCTACCCTCTCATCGTCGAAGGCCAAAACCCTTTGACCGCTGGAGAGACCTATCGCTATCATCGAAAGTGCAAAAACAAATACTACTTCAACCCAACTGAGGGTACGGTACGTATACGGTTTACATATGAAGATGATCCCGCAAGGTGGTATGAATGCGAATCAAGAGTTTCAACGCTTGATTTCGTGCAAGGCGATGACCCATTTCTCGACGGCGATTACCTTGTGACAGTAGACAGAAACGTCACTCTTGTCATGCAAGAAGTGCGAGACTAAACAACAAAAGCAAAAGCCCCCGGCATAACCGGAGGGCTTTTTTTATGCGCTCAATTCCCTAGTTCGGGAATTTTATTTCCTGAATGGCAGGAGGCGTAAACGTCTGCTGCTTCTGGTTGACGGTCAGGCCTGACACGCCAATAGTGTTTGCAATAAGCGTAATGATGCCATAGACGCCGAACATGATAAGAAATCCTACCATGCCCCAGATCATATGATCCTTGCCTTCCTGTCGCTTTTCCTTGTCGGCAGCATTCATGATGTACTGAAGCACTCCCCAAAGGAATATAACCGTCGCAATAATGAAGGCAAACTCAATGGCGGGATTTACGATATTGACGTAAATCTTGCCTAGTACAGTATCAAGGGCATCGGCGGCGTAGGCAGTCATTAATTACAAAATTAGAACAATCCGCCTGAATTTGTAGAACAAGTTCCCTGAGACTGGTTGTATACCAATCCGGGAGGACAAGTGATCGTATTAACAGGAGCTGTATCTACGCCGGTAATATTAACAGCCAAGCGAACGATTCCCCATACTGCTGCAGCTACGAACAAGCCGATTAGGCCATTGATCATGTTCTGCTTAAGGTCTGGAGCGTTCTTTGGATCCTTGTTCATGATAAAACGAAGTACGTTGTACAAGAAGAATACTGTCATCAGGATAGTGATAACGGTAATCGCCAAGCGCAAGTACGTAAGTCCATTGCTCACCCATGAGTTAACATAGTTGAAGTTTGGAGTTTGCGCGAAGGCCATAGCAGGCACAAGCAGCGCAGAAAGTGCACTAAAATTAAAAATTGCTTTTTTCATAATTAATTATTTACTGTTCCTGGTTATGTACAGGTACCTAGAGTATAGCACAAATTATTTTTTGGAAGCGTTCTTCATGTCCAAGGTAGTAGTCTGAAGCGTTGGTACGGCAGACTCGATTCCGAGCGTCGTAGCGGCAATTCTGATAATGCCCCACACTGAGACCATAACAAACAAGCCTATTAGCCCCACATAGATAAACTGCTTGCTGTCCTGCTTGTCTTTCTGTTCTGACGAGCGAATGAACTTGAATACGCCCCAGAGAAATACAACAAATGCCAGAGTGAAGATCCCGGGGATCACCACGCCTGCAATGATGCACTTTGCCCAGATGGCAATGTCGAGCAACGTTGAGAACTTGATGGCAGAACATGCTGCTACAACTTTCTGATCGGCAGTCAGGCCGCCCGACGACGAAGTCGTCGTTACGATCACTACAGGCTGCGTTGAGACTGTGCCCGTCCCTGCGCCAACCTGCTGTTTTGCAGGCGTTACCGGAGTATTATTTTTTACGTAGTTAATGCACGCAAAGCCCTGATTGTTTCCCGGCGGACAGCATTCTTCATACTGCGTGTTATCTGTAATGTTCGTACAGCTAGCAGCCTGCGCGCGCGGAGCGCTGAAGAGCAAGCTTGCCAGTACGATAAGCGTTCCAAAAATATATTTCATACTATCCAACTATTGCGTTAACGGTTCCAATAATAGCGTTCGTAATTGTCCAGGCCCCCAGAATGAGCAGGGTGCCAATCACCGTAAAGAAGAACATGTTTTTCGCTTCGCCAATCTCCTTAGCATTGCCACGAGCAAGGATAAACTTAAAGCCAGACCAGATAAAGAAGATAATGATAAACGGCAAGGCAATACGAACGACAATGCTTAGAATCTTGCTAATCGCTTCCGGAATCGTGCTGATGCCGGTAAGGGGGTTATTCAAATGAATGCTGAGAGGCGCATTCTGCGCTGTTGTAGTTGCAGGGCACGGAGTCTTGCTGCAAGGAGCAGACCCAGCCGCAGGAGTATTGGTAGTGCCTGCGGCTGGAGTATTTGGCACGGCAAGTGCCGCAGTGCTAAAAAAAACAACCATGCTTGCAACTATAATTCCGTACGAAAGTTTTTTCATACTTACTATCATATATTACTTTCCAAAAAAGAATAAGTCGTCCTGATACCCGATCATCGACAGTACGCTGCGCACAATCACCCATGCGCACAGCATGAGCAGCAATCCGAGCACCATGTGCTTTGCCATGCTCGCCACCTTGCCATGCTGGGCAGGGTTGCCATTGGCGGTGAGGTAGCTGTAGCCAAGGTACATAACCATCACTACAAAAATAGGAAGCAATAACGTTCTGAAGAAAAATGCCATCACGTTGTTTGCCAGCTGCAAGAATGAATTCAAGTCGCATTCAGGACCATCGCACGGAATCAGCCCCGAACCGCCAGCGCCAACGGTAACTTCGGGAATATTGAGCGCTGTTGATCCCGCAGGAATAATAGTGCCTCCGGTATTTGTTGGGGTAGTTGTAGCTGTTGAAGGCGTTGCAGTTTGTACGGGCGCAGGAGAGGTAGGAGTAGTAGCTGTAGCAGCAGTAGTGCCTGCCGCCTTAGTAGTAAAATTGCAATCAGGAACCTCTTCGAGGAAATTGCTATACTGATCCAATGCAATAAGTCGGTACGGCAATCCCGGGGTTAGCCCCTTGTAGCTATAAAGGCTTTGCTGCAGCGTATTGCCGTCTGCAGGCGGCTCAGAATGAATGACCTGAGAAGACTTTACAACCGGCATCAATGCAAACTGCGCATTCTTATATGTTTGAGATGAGGTTATATAACCGATTTCCAAATCAGCAGTGGTCGTTCCGATAGTGCTTTTTGTGCAGATAAAGTTTGCCGCGCGTGCAATATGAAGCGGCAATACGATTGTTCCGATGAAGAAAGCAAAGATGAGAAATTTTCCAAGCAACAGCGTGTTAGTTGAGAGTCGATTGAAGATCGCGTATGGCATCATAAATGGCTGTTTGGCTATCAGCAGTATTGCTGTTCACGTTAGTAATCATATCACGAAATATTCTTTGCGTGCTAACCGGATTAGGGTCAGGCCATGAGAATGCTGACAATGCTGCCTTGAAGAATACCGCAACGTAGGGATTCGCCTGTGCAAGCTGCAGCAAGTCGCGACGCACGGGCGGCAATGAGAACTGCTTTGACAGTGCATCGATCTGCGCGCTTGAAGCCAATTGCGTTGCGGCAGTAAATGCAGCAGTTGGGTTGGGCGCACGAGCCATAATGCCGACAGCGACGAATGAGCCGTAGGTAACGGGACGAGTTGCGGCCGCGCTCTGGAAGAACTGCGTTACGTCAAAGTTCAGGTTCGGGTTGCGGGATTGGATGGTAAAAAGCTCGCTTGCTCGTCCAATATAGAATGCTGACTTCCCTGCCAGGAAGCTTTGCAGGCTTTCAGGCAATGCGCTGTTCCAGGTGTAATTTGTAGTGGTTGGATTAGCAAAGCTCGTATAGAAATCAAGCGCCTGCACTGTGGGTAGCTGTCCGGCAATTGTGCCCGTTGACAGGTCAACCTTGCGCGAGCCTGTAGCAGCATCGTAACTCACTATCTTATTCCCCGTCTGCAGGAACAGCGCAGAAAGAATGTCTCGCGCATGATCGATATTGCCCGCCTCTCCCATTGCGATGGCGCTCTGCACGATCTGATTCTTGCTGTCGCGACGCGTCAGCGTCGGCACGGCGCTTTGCAGGTCATTCCAGGTAACGGGAGTGGTAACGAAGTTTTTTGCTGCAAGCAAATCCTTGTTGTAGTAGACAACAAGCGGGTCGACAAGAATCGGCAGTGCTGTCACCCCGGTCGTTGAAAGAAACATCTGCGCCCCGTCAATATTGGAGTCGCGGAACGTACGCTCGTTATATGTGGTAAACGGAATGGTATAGAGCTTGTTGCCGAGCTGCGAATACAATTCAGACGATACCAATACCAAGTCGGGAGAGGCATTGTTTGCCAATGCAAGGATGACGTCTTGATAAAAATTTGCAGTGCTGTGCTGCTCATACGTCAGCGTATAGCCCAAGCCTTGGCTGTTGAAATCGCTGACATAGCGCTGCATGATATCGTTTGGCAATACGCCCCAGACGATAACGCGACCGGTTGCAGTGGTGCTGGTTGATGATGAAGATCCTGATGAAAAAATTCCTGAGAAAACAGCGACCGCAACTGCAAAGCCGATAACGAAGACAATAATGAGAATAGTTTGAAACGATGATTTCATAGGTTATTTCTCAAAAAGTATAGCATAGTGATGGTCGCCTGCTGGCACCTGCACGGGCAGTTTCTTGAAGCCAGCATTCTGCAACAGCGTTTCTGCGACGCTTTGAGGAAACACATGATGCGGTCGAGGGCCAATGCCGCCAAACGACTCTGTCCAGTCGATCACGACAATCTTCCCTCCCGGCTTCAATACTCGGTATGCTTCTCGCGCAACGCCTGCCTTGTCTTCCAAAAGAAACAGCGTATTGAAGCACAGCACGATATCAACGCTGTCAGCAGCAAGCTTTGAGCCCTCAGGCATTTCAACATCGCCCCAGAGCACGTGCAGGTTGGCAATCTTTTTGTCGAGCGCATCGCGCGTAATGCGGGTCGCGACATCCTTGTTAACTTCGATTGCAAAGACCTGGCCCTGCGGCACGAATGCCGCCGCAGCCTGAGCGACAAAGCCGCTGCCCGCGCCAAAGTCGGCAATGGTTTGAGTGGCGCGAATACCGCATGCAGTCAACACTGTGACAGGATCCATGAACATGCTACTAGTATACGTGCAGACAATATAAAACGCCACTCAGAGAGTGGCGTTTTGACTAGAGACACGTAACTGATGCGAGACTGTCGCCTGCGCGAAGCTTCATGATCGTCACTCCCTGCGTCTGTCGGCCGCTTGAAGGAACAGTATTGAGATCAACCCTGATCACTTGCCCCTTCTTCGACATTGCAACGAGCTCCATGTCATTCTGCACCACCTTGCCGACCATCAATGAGCCGGTCTTGGCGGTAACCTTAGTCGTCTTGATGCCTGAACCGCCGCGCTTCTGGATCTTGTATTCCTTCATGGCAGTCTTCTTGCCAATACCGTTAGCGCTCATAGCCAAGAAGAAGGTATTGTCTTCTGAAGAGACAACGTCAGCGCCGATAATGCTGTCGCCCTTGCCGAGCTTCATCGCGCGTACGCCTCCTGCAGTTCGCCCCATTTCGCGAATGTCGCTTTCCTCATAGCGAATAGACTGGCCGAGCGCGGTTGCAAGAATAACGCTGTCGTCTTTCTGGACGCGCAGCACTGCTTCCAACTCGTCTTTGTCTTCAAGGCGGATTGCGATAATGCCGCTCCGTCGCACGTCCTTGAATGAGTCGTATGAGATCTTCTTTGCAGTTCCCTGCTTTGTTACGAGCATCAATGATGCCTTCTCCTGCTTGGCCTTCTTTGGCACTGCAAGAATAGACGTCACCTTCTCATCTGCACTGAGCGACAGGAAGTTCATAATCGACTTGCCCTTTGTTGCGCGCTTGCCTTCTGGAAGCTCGTACATCTTGATCTGGTATGCCTTGCCGAGATTGGTGAAGAACAAGAGATCGCTGTGCGTATCGGTTGTTAGAAGAATCGTTACGAAGTCTTCTTCCTTCGTTTCAAGGTCGATCACGCCAACGCCGCCGCGCTTCTGGATCTTGTATTCAGACGGGTCAGTACGCTTTACATAGCCTCCAGCAGTAAATACGAGTACTGTTTCCTTTTCAGGAACCAGGTCTTCGTCAGAAATAGCCTTGTTGCCGGTTGCAACAATCTTGGTCTTGCGGGCATCGCCATACTTGTCGCGAATTTCCTGCAGCTCGTCTCCGATAACCTTGTAGATCTTTTTTGCACTTGCAAGCAATGCTTCAAGCTCTGCAATCAGCTGCTGCTTTTCTTTTAGCTCCAATTCGACAGCCTTGCGCTCGAGGCCAGCAAGCTTCTGCAGACGCATTTCAAGAATGGCAGTCGCCTGAAGGTCTGAGAACTTAAATTCCTTGATCAGGTTAACCTTGGCCAAGCCTGCATCCTTTGATTCTCGGATGATAGTAATAACGCGGTCGATGTGGTCAAGCGCTTTCTTAAGACCGAGCAAGATATGCTCGCGATCTTTTGCCTTGGCAAGGTCGAATGCGGTGCGTCGTCGTACCACCACTTCTCGGTGCGCGATAAAGTACGTAAGGATAGACTTCAATGAGAGCGTCTGCGGCACGCCATCAACGAGCGCAACCATATTGTAGTGGAACTTCTGCTCCAATTGAGTGTGCTTGTATAAAAAGTTAAGTACCTTTTGAGGGTTGATGCCTGTCTTGAGCGTAATGACCACGCGCATGTCTTTCGTTGAAAGCTCATCAAGCGCCTTGATGCCTTCAAGCTTCTTTTCCTGTACCAATGCGGCAATAGACTCAACGAATGTCGACTTGTTTACCTGGTACGGCAATGAGGTGATGATGATCTGGTAGACGCCATTTTTCTGTTCAACAATCTCGGCTTCGCCGCGGCATACCACGCCGCCTCGTCCAGTTGCGCTCGCATGCAAGATATCTGCCTTGTCGAATGCAAGCCCGCCTGTTGGAAAGTCTGGGCCCTGTACGATTTCTGCCAAATCTTCATTGGTAGCATCGCCGTTTTCAATGAGGTGCAGGCAGGCATCAACAATCTCTCCCAGATTGTGCGGAGGAACGCTTGTTGCCATACCAACGGCAATGCCGAGAGTACCGTTCAAGAGCAGGTTGGGTAATGCAGTTGGAAGCACGCTTGGCTCCTTTCGCGTTGCATCATAGTTAGGGCGGAAATCAATCGTATCCTTTTCGATATCGCGCATCAGTTCCGATGTCACTTTTGACATGCGGGCTTCGGTATAACGCATCGCAGCAGCGGGGTCGCCGTCAACTGAACCGAAGTTACCCTGACCTTGCACTAACGGATAGCGCGTAGAGAAATCCTGAGCCAGCTTTACCATCGCCTCATACACTGAAGAGTCGCCGTGCGGGTGGTACTTACCGAGCACGTCACCGACAATAAAGGCAGACTTTCGAAAGCGAGCGCTCGAAGTCAGGCCGTTTTCGTGCAATGAATACAGGATGCGTCGGTGCACCGGCTTTAGGCCGTCGCGCACGTCAGGAAGAGCGCGGTCTGTAATAACGCTCATCGCGTAGTCAATAAATGACTCGCGCATTTCAGTAACGATATTTACAGGAATAACGCTCTGACGATTTTCAATTGGTGATGGGATAGCCTCCGCTGCTGTGTCTTTTTTAGCCATATTGTGTAGGTATTATAGTCTATTTTCGATGAAAAAGCGATTGTATTTTTTCCAAAACCGTGGTGTAAGCACCCGATATGCCTCGTTCAATGTCCCATTTTGGCTCAATCGGATTGATATATGAGTATACGAATACTGCGGCAATAATTGCCCCTGTTACGCCCGTTGCGATGATCGCGATGCGGCGGCGTTCATGAAGCGGTTTGTCCTGCAGCAGCATGGCGATGGATTAGCCCTGGGCTTCTAATACTAAAATATACCCTTCCTTGCCATCGAGATCCTTGCGCTTCAAGGTTGCCTTGTCTTGCATCTCATTCTTTTCCTGACCGCCTTCTTTCAGGAAGCGGTTGAGGCTGTCTGCATCGTATTCGTACGGAATCACCATATTAACGTCAAACGATGTTGCGATCTTGTATGCCTTTGCAGGGTCAAGATTCAGCACGCCCTGCACGGGCATGAAGAGCATGTCGGCATTGCCGGCAATCTCCTTTGCTTCTGGAGACAGCTTCTTGTCATCGTCGATAAGGCCCATGAAGGCGATCTTGATGCCATCGAGCTCAAAGCCGTATACAGTATTTATATAGTCTTTGCCATCAATAGAGACAGTGCTTGGAGCGCCGGTGAACAACAGCTCCTTTGACTCATAGCTCCCTGCTCCTTCCAATACGAAGGGTTCCTTGTCGCCAAGCGTCACTGTATCTGCACCATTGGTATCAACAGTGTTTGTTGTAATAAGCGCAATATCAGCGCCAAAGCGGGGCACCTTAGCAAAGGCTTTTGACTCCTTTGCGGGCGGATTGATAGCAATCGTTAAGTCTCCCAATGTCAGCTTAAAATAAGATTTCCCGAAATACGTAATAACCATGAGGGTACTATAGCAAAAAAATAAGGAATAAAAAATCCCCTCGCTAGTGCGTGGGGACATAGAACATGGGATGGTTACAATCTTATAACCTGAGAGTATCCTTCAACCCATACTGGCCGTTGCGAACCAAGCATTCCTGGAGCGTCATCTTTACCCTTAACTGTTTTTTCAATCAATACAACCCGCAGTAACCGGCCCGCTCTTGACTCCAGGTAAAAGTCATTTGCATTTGATGCTTTTATTTCAGCATACAATCTTTTTAAGCCTGATGTCATTATTGCTGAATCGGCCCCTTTGGCGCTGCTGCCACTTTTCCAACTATCAGTTGCGTGGAACCATACTTGTTCCCGGCTTCCATCTTTACGCGCAAAGGAAACGCTAAACGAATCCTTTTTTGTCTCGACAGAATCTTCAGCGCCTTGGCCCTGGAAATATTCTGTAACATCCATCCTTTGCGGCGTATCGATTATCGGAAGGTTTTTTATGCTGTCGGCCTTTGCCGTAGCAATGCTGTCTGCTGTCCCTTTTGAACGAGACCCGCCACACGATGAGATTAAAATACCTGCTGCCAATACGGCAATGATTGAGAGTGCTTTTTTCATGTTTTTTCGCTATTTTATTGTAAATTTGTTAATAAAATAATAGCACGATTATATACAAAAGTCAATATATACGCTTCCCCGGGGACACTTGTAAATCAAAGCGTTTAATGGTATCTTTCCTGTACTCAACCGAGTATTAACCGCAACCCTTTTGGAATAACCTCATACCAGACGATACACCTTATAACCCGTATCAAGATCAGTATGAAATCTAGAAGGTGGTCCGCCGACAGGCGGAAGCCACCTTGCGGTGGCATTTTTTAATTATTATGAATGAAGAAGAAACAGTAGTTGCAGCAGCAACTGAAGAAGCAAGCAACGAGCCTCACCGCGCAATGATGGATGAGATCGTTGAAGGTCCTGTTATTGCAGTCGACAAGGCTGCAATCTACATCGACCTGAAGCCGTTTGGCACCGGTATCATCTACGGCCGCGAATTCATCGCAGCCCGCGACCTGATCCGCAAGACCAATATCGGCGACATTATCAAGGCGAAAGTCGTTGATATTGAAAACGAAGACGGCTATGTTGAGCTTTCCCTTAAGGAAGCAAAGCAGGCACTGATCTGGAGCGAGGCAGATATTGCCATCAAGTCTAAGACAATGTTTGACCTGACGATCAAGGATGCCAACAAGGGTGGCCTTATAATCGACTGGCAGGGCGTGTCTGGATTCCTTCCAGCGTCACAGCTTAAGCCTGAGCACTACCCTCGCGTAGAAGACTCTGACAAGGACAAGATCCTTCAGGAGCTGAAGAAGCTCGTTGGTACGAAGATTGCAGTGACAATGATCTCTGCAAATCCGAAGGACGGCAAGCTTATCTTCTCTGAAAAGGACGGCTCTCCAGAAGAGCGCCAGGAAGTGATCAGCAAGTACAACGTAGGCGACGAGCTCGACTGCGAAGTGACTGGCATCGTTGACTTCGGCGTATTCTTGAAGATCGAAGACGGCCTTGAAGGGCTTGTGCACATCTCTGAGCTTGACTGGGGTCTTGTTGAAGATCCTCGCTCAATGTTCAAATTGAAGGACAAGGTAAAGGCAAAGATCATTGACATCAAGGATGGCAAGATCTCTCTATCGATCAAGGCGCTCAAGGATAACCCTTGGAAAGCCTTCGAAAGTACTTTGAAGAAAGGCGATGTCGTTAAGGGAGTTGTAATCAAATACAACAAGCACGGCGCATTGGTTTCTATCAAGGAAGGAGTAGCTGGACTTGTACACCACTCAACATTCGGTTCTGAAGAAAAGCTTCGCGAAGCGCTTCAGCTAGGAAAGACCTATCCTTTCACCGTTACCCTATTCGAGCCAAAGGAACAGCGCATGACGCTTGTCTCTGGCGAGCAGAAGGTAGAGGATGAAAAGAAGGAAGACTAACCTCTAAAGCAAAAAGCCGCTCGAAAGAGCGGCTTTTTGCTTGCATAAATAAAACAGGCGCTTGCCTGTTTTATAATAATTCCGCTAAGTTCTTGTCTGCAAATGTCATATGCTCGTCAACGCTGATTAGATCAGCCAATGCCTGCGCATTCTCTCTGGTCTGCGCTGGAGCGATTTTTCTTAACAGCACCATGCGGGCTTTTATAGAGCGCTTTATTGCTCGCACGTGCGGATGATTGAAGCCGCATTCGTGCAGCAAGGTAACGGCTGAATACATCGCCACCAGCTTGTGAGAATTCTCATGAGTTACCTGATGCATCCTGACGAAGAATTTCTCAACAGCGGGGACCATCGCCTCAGGATCCTTGATCCTGAGCGCATCTTGCAATTCTTGTATATCCATATCCTACAGTTTTCTCAACTATATGAATTCTGGACTCGAAGTCAATGCTAGTTGTGCTGGTTCATGATCTCATTCACGTCATTATGCGGCAATGCTTCAATAGCCTTTATGGCCTGCTCAATCCCCTTGTCTCGGAGCTCGATTTCAAACGGCGCGAAGTTAGAGAGCAAAAACGTCTCAAAGCCATTGGGCGGCAAGATCTTTGGCAGCAGCTCTTCATGCACAGGACGAACGCCAATGCGAATACGCAGAAAGTCTTTGGTGCCAAGATGGTCAATGACTGACTGCACGCCATTGTGCCCGCCCGCTCCTCTGCCGAATGAGCACTTGATCGTGCCAAGCGGGATATCTATATCATCGTATACAACAGCAACGGTTGCATCGTGCTGCTTCAACAGCATAGCCGCTGCCTGCCCGGAATTGTTCATAAACGTGTCAGGCTTTGCCAAGAGCAATTCACTGCCGAATGAGGCAATGGCAGCATGAAAGAGCTTTCTCTCATTGAAGTGCAGCCCTTCGCGGGCAGCCAGCGCATCAAGCGCCATCCAGCCGACATTGTGCCGGTGCTTGGCATACGTATTTCCTGGATTCCCAAGACCAATAACGATATTCATACCGCTACTGTACCATATATTCGCGGTCTGCTATACTTGCCCTAATTATGGAACCAACACAGACTGATTCAGCTCCGGTGCCAAAGAAATCTTTTTTTGATACGGGACTTTGGAGTGTTATAGAAAATATTCTCTATATTATTGGCGCAGTACTTCTTGCGGCATTGATACAGGCTTTCATTATCAGACCTTTTATTGTCAGCGGCACCTCTATGGATCCTGTTATCAAGGATCGCTCATACCTTATTATAGACGAGGTTACCTATCACTTCCACGGCCCAGAGCGCGGCGACGTTGTCGTATTCAAGGCACCGCCAGAGCCGGCGAAATATTATATAAAGCGCGTCATTGGTCTTCCAGGAGAAACGGTGAAGCTTAACAACGGCAAGGTGACAATCATCAACAAGCTGCACCCTGACGGCTTTACGCTGGCAGAAGCGTACCTGACGCACACTTCAACCGATAGCGGCACCTTCGTGGTTCCTGCTGGAAACTACTTCGTTATGGGAGACAACAGAACTGGCAGCTACGACTCTCGAGCGTGGGGCAGCCTTCCGCTTGAAAACATTCGCGGGCGCGCAGGGCTTCGACTCCTGCCCGTAACCGCTATTAGCATTTTGCCAGGCAAACAAACTTATGAGTACTAAACCAACACCTGCTAAAAAAGACCTTGCAAGCCCAAAGGGCATGCGCGACATATTCGGCGACACGTATTACAAGTTCCAAGGCTTCTTTGAAAAGGCGCAGGAAGTATCCGTATACTACGGCTTCACCCCTATTGAAACTCCTATTCTGGAATTTGAAGACACCTTTACTACCGCCATCGGCGTTGGCACTGACGCCATCGACAAGGAGATGTACTCGCTTAAGACCAAGGGCGGCGACCAGCTGGCAATGCGCCCCGAAGGTACAGCAGGTGTCATGCGCGCATACATCGAAAACGGCATGAGCAATCAGCCGCAGCCGCTTCTTTTTTATTACTACGGCCCAATGTTCCGACACGACAAGCCGCAGCGCGGCCGATACCGACAGTTCTACCAGTTCGGCCTTGAAGCCATGGGTTCGGAAAAGAGCATCATTGATGCCCTGCTTATAAAGGCAACGATCACCATCCTGGAAGAAGCAGGCGCCAAGGATCTTGTCGTGCAGATAAACTCTATGGGCGACAAGGAAGATCGCGTCTCATACATCAAAGAACTGACTGCGTACTATAAAAAGCATCTCAGCCAGCTTGGTGAGCTTGATCAGGAGCGCCTAAAAACCAATCCCCTTCGCGTGCTTGACTCAAAAGACGCAGGAACAATTGCCGTTAACCAGAATGCGCCTGACATCGTTGCGCACCTGGGCACGCCTGCAAAGAAGCACTTCAAGGAAGTATTGGAGTGCCTTGACCAGATGGGCATTGCATACCAGATCAACAAGACGCTTGTGCGCGGCCTTTCATACTATACTCGCACTGTATTCGAAATTCAGGAGCCTGAAACAGCAGACGGCTCAGAACCTTTGACCATTGCAGCCGGCGGCCGTTATGACCTCTTGGCCCGACAGCTCGGCTCAAAGAAAGACGTGCCGGCGATGGGCGTTGGCATTGGCGTAGACCGCATTGTCGAAACGACGTGGTGCAAGGATCTTGCTCCCCGCATTATGAAAAAGCCGAAGGTGTATTTCATTCAGGTTGGACTCGATGCAAAGCTCAAGAGTCTCAACGTTATCGAGATCCTGCGCAAGGCGCATATTCCTGTCATGCAGGCGCTTTCAAAGGACTCGCTCTCTGCCCAGCTTGCAGTTGCAGAAAAGGCTGGCGTGCCGTACACCATCATCTTCGGACAGAAGGAGGCTATGGAGAACAGCGTCATCGTGCGCAATATGGATACGCACAGCCAGGACTGCATTCCTGTTGCAGAACTGCACACATACCTTAAGCAACTGAAATAGCATGAAAACGATCGTACAAATGCCAGACCCTGTATTGCGACTTGTTGCACCAGCGGTTCCTGTTGCTGCTATCAGCTCAAAGCATATTCAATCTGTTATTGCAGCCATGAAGACTGCCATTGAAGGCGAAGAAGACGCCGTTGCAATTGCAGCGCCGCAGCTCGGCGAGTCACTGCGCATCTTTGTCGTGTCTAAAAAGGTTAACAAGAAGTTTGATGAGGACCTTGTCTTCATCAATCCTGAAATCATTCGCTTTGGCAAGCAGAAGAAAGCAATGCAGGAAGGATGTCTTTCTGTACGCTGGAAATACGGCGACGTGCGTCGCGCGACAACTGCCAGCGTGCGCGCGCTAAACGAGAAGGGCCATGAATTTGTTATGGATGGCCGAGGGCTTCTGGCGCAGATCTTTCAGCACGAAGTTGACCACCTGAACGGCATCTTGTTTATTGATACAGCGAAGAATGTTGAGGATTTGCCTCCGCAGAAATAATAGTTGACAATTTTCATATACAGTGTATTATACATACAAATACTTGGTAGCCTGAGGGATATTCCCAAAACGTGCTAAACGAATTTGTACATACCTTTCCTGATGGAAAGAGACATTGGATGCTAGTATTGGAAACATGGCTTGTACCTACAAAGGGATTACAAAATGGCTCAAACGACAAGAAATTGCTGCAGCGCTAGGACTCACGCACCCTATCAACACGTTGATAGACCTCAATTGAAACCGATACAGTTTCGATTGTCATGAGGATGCCAGTCCGACAATGACGTCCGTATTCGGACAGCAACAACAAATCTTAGTAGGCTATATCCTAAAAAAGTACAGGCTTTTCCCCACACACATTCTCGGTATGCATTGCGATGACATGCCAAAAC
This sequence comes from Patescibacteria group bacterium, assembly GCA_040389365.1. Taxonomy (GTDB): domain Bacteria; phylum Patescibacteriota; class Minisyncoccia; order Phycocordibacterales; family UBA9973; genus UBA4124. Next base: position 30,729 of record JAZKAB010000008.1, on the reverse strand, counting down.
CCAAATCCCCTCTATTGATAGTATCGTATCGAGACAAGGGGATTTTACTTTGCTACACTATTTTCATGAATTATCGCTACGTATTTTTTGGCACGCCGCATATTGCACAGCTTTCACTAGAAGCCCTGGAAAAGCACGGTTCCCTGCCGTCGCTTATAATAACGGCCCCTGCCCGACCGCAAGGACGCGGCATGCACCTCCTGGAGACCCCTGTAGCCGCCTTTGGGCGCGAACACGACATACCTGTCATTACCCCCGAAAAGATCACCCCTGAGGTCATTGAGCTCCTGAATCAGGCTGAGCAATGGGATTTCTTTCTGGTTGTTGCATACGGGCAGATCCTGCCCCAGGCGCTCTTGGATATCGTTGACGGCAAGGTATTGAACCTGCACCCGTCACTGCTCCCGCTATACCGCGGCCCTTCTCCGCTTGAGTCAGTATTGCTCAGTGACGACAGCCAGACTGGCGTCTCAATTATGGAACTCGACAAAGCCGTCGATCACGGCCCTATCGTTGCCCAAGGCGCATTTGAATTAGAGAAGACTATGACTGTCGAAGCACTCACTGAAAAAAGCGCTGTTCTAGGGATCGAACTCTTCATGCAATCTATCAATGGCTATCTTTCAGGCGATCTCGTGCCAAATCCTCAGGATCACGACGCAATGACGCATACGCGAAAATATACCAAGGCAGACGGCAATCTTGATGCGGTCTCATCCGACTGGGAAAAATGGAAGATCTTTCGCGCATTGGGCAATCGCGGCTGGGCGCACTTCACTGCAACAAGACATGATGAAGAGATAGCAGTTAAAATAACAAACGCCTCATATGAAGACGAGACGTTTGTTATCAATGAAGTTATACCTGAGAATGGCAAGCGCCAGGCATACGCTGACTTCTTACACTCCCTTCACTAGATTCTTTATTTTCTGAGAGCCGCGACGGAATAGGGTTTGCATCTTGCTCTTGCCGGCTTTTATCTCTCGCACAATATCTGCACGGATGTCATCAATGGCTTCATACAGGTCAGTCTTTTCAGATACTGCGCGGTATTGCTTGCCCAGAGAGGTCGTTACGTTTACCTCAGCCCGATACACTTCGCCATTGCGATGGTGCATGGTTGTCTTTCCAATCTCCACGGAGATCAGCGGATCTCCTTCAGTATATTTGTTAATAGATGAAAGTCGCTTTTCAGTATAATCGGATAATGCAGGGGTCAGTTCGATGAGGGTACTTTTTATTGTGATGCTCATATACCTATTATACTCCTTTTGCATATAATTTCTTCCACAGCTCTCCAAGCAAAAATGCCCCGTTAGGGGCATTTTTGCTTGGTATGCTATTTCTTCCAAGGCGTCACTGCTGCAGTCGCTGCATCAATGCCCATATCCTTTTCTGTCTCAACGATAACCTCGGCCATCATTGATACTGCCTCTACGGCGAATTCTCCCAAAGAGCTTTCTTCTGAAAGCATCACTGCGTCTGCGCCTGCATATACCGCATTGGCAATGTCAGATACTTCAGCGCGCGTTGGCACAGGCGCCTTGATCATCGATTCAAGCATCTGCGTTGCAACGATAACCGGCTTGCCGACAGCATTGCACTTCTTGATCAGCATCTTTGTTACTGCTGGCACCTTTGCGTGTCCGATTTCAACTGCAAGGTCGCCGCGGGCAACCATGACGATATCAGTTGCTGCAATGATCTCGTCGATCTTCTCAACCGCTTCCGGAGTCTCGATCTTAGCCACGATTGGCTGGGAGCCGCCGTGCTTTGTAATAAGCTCGCGAAGTTCCTGAATGTCTCGTGCGGTTCGCACGAATGAAAGGGCGATAAAGTCAACGCCTGCCTTAACAGCGAATTCAAGGTCGCCCTTGTCCTTTTCTGTCAGCGCAGAAATTGTCAGGAATGCGTTCGGAAGGTTTACTCCGCGACGCCCCTTGATTGTGCCGCCAACTGCAACAGTCGTATAAATGTCGCCATCCTCAACCTTGTTAACTACAAGCTTGCGGCGTCCGTCGTCAATCATGATCACCTGGCCCGCCTTCATTTCAGCAGCGATTTCAGGGAAGTTGAAGAATACCTTTTCAGCATCTCCGGGGCATTCCTTTGTTGAAAGGATGAACTGAGCGCCAGGAATCAATTCTACTGGACCGTTTGCAAAGTCGCCGATGCGAATCTTCGGACCTGAAAGGTCAAGCAGGATTTCGATAGGCATGTTTGCCTCTGCAGCCGCTGCGCGGATGTTGTGAATGCGCGCGCCGTGAATAGTCTGGTCGTCGTGGCTCATGTTAGTTCGAGCGACATTTACCCCTGCATGAAGCAGCTTGGTGAAGTTTTCCTTTGACTCTGATCCAGGGCCGATAGTTGCGACGATTTTCGTCTTTCGTGTAATTTGTGACATAATTTTTTTAAGCGTTGAAATAATAAAAAAGCACTGTAGTATAGCCTTATGGAACGGATTTTGGCAATAGTAGTACTAATAGTTGTTGTATGGGTGGCTATTCCCCATGTTCGGGCAGGCGAATGGCTTGCCCCTACTGCCATTTCGCCTGATTCGTGGGTTGCTGCATATGACACGACTGGCTACGCCCAGGCCTCTGCAACTCCCCCTGAAGGCTATGGCTGGTTCCATTTCGACTTCTGGAACAACCCTTCAACTGAGGGCCGATCTGTCGCAAAAGGCGACTTTCGGCTACGAAGATAGGCTATTGAATTGCGAGAATAAAAATGATATAGTTTCCGGGTTATTTAACAAGCAAAGATAAATGCTTAGCTCCCTTGTAGCTCAGCGGTAGAGCAATCGACTGTTGGTCATTTTCAGTGACCACACTGAAAGAAAAATAGCAGCTTTCTGTAGCAATGCAGATCGAAGAACAAGGTGAATTGCTGGAAACCCTCCATTTCAATATAGAGGGCAATCAGCAGCCAAGCCGTTCATTGAACGGAAGGTTCAGAGACTATCTCGAAAGAGAGTACTCCGATAGCAGTATCGGCGGAAGCGCCTTGCACCCACACTTCCCTTTTATACAGAGAAACGGGTGATGATATAGTCCATACCCACAGCAATGTGAGACAAGATGTAATCGATGGGTCGTAGGTTCGAATCCTACCGGGGGAGCTAAGTATTTATCTAGAACTTGAAACAAAAAATCCTTATTTATAATAAGGATTTTTTGTTTGGGTTCGAACAGTGTTTTTTGAAGCAATCTAGAAAAGAAAAACCGCCCTCTAAAAAAGAGGACGGGGTATAAAAACTAATTACCAGCAGACAAATACACTTTTTGATCGCAAGGTAATGACCATAGATCTTTCAAAAGATACTGCGATGAGAAAGTCACCTCTAAGAATTTCGACACCAGCATCTTCTCCGTCAAAATATTTTGATTTCTTTTGATATGGAAAATAATAATGGTAATGATTCAAGCTAAAGCCAAACCGATCTGGATTCATGCTATTAGTCTCTTTTAAGGACTTGAGCATAACATTGGTTTTTTTGTCTCTAATCAATACGTCAAAAATCCCAATGCTCTGATTTATTTTTTCTTGCTCGGACCAGATTTCATCAGTGATCCCTTGTATGGTTTTTTTAAACCCATCGAAATCAAGAAGTTTTTCGGTGTCCTGAAATTTTTTAACAAGTGACTCAAGCTCTTTAAAAAAAGCAAGATTTCCCTCTTTCAGCATTTTTTGCTGAAGGGCAAATAATTGGGCATTGGTGTTTGCCAGAATTGAATAATTTACTGTTTTCATTTTTTAATGATTTTTCTTGGTCTCTGCCAAGCCAGCCGATACGTTGTATCTTTGATAGTATTAAAATATACTTTTTATAAAAAGTCAATAGTATCTCATTCCTTGTAACATAGTCCGACGTTCCGAGCAAAAGAAAAAATCCCATAAAAGGGATTTTTATGAAAGAGTAAAAGTATTTTTACCAGGGACATAATCTTTGCCAAAAAGCCAGTAGCCTTGGCTTAACAACAAGAGTATCTGCTGACAGCCCCTCTTTAGGGTTCGATAGTTTTTGTACAGCAGATACGGTCGGCAGACTTTCTTTTATTGCCACTTCATCAAGGTGTATTAATAGTTTTCGAAAAGCTATTAACTGGCTTTTTTCGCTTTTACGGTCACTTTCAATCTCGAACTTATGGAATCTTTCTGCAAACAGGTCGCTAGAAGAAGCCATGTAGTACGAACAAAACATTGGGTGAATAAAAATTGTTTCAGGTTTATCTGAGACTTTACGAAAACATTCTTCTGCGTTGTCACCTATGCCGTCATACCTGAAGCCGTAGTCTTGAGTAAGGATTGATATAACCTCCTGATGGTTCTTGTAAAAGTGTTTATTTTCCATTTTTTTGTTTTTCTTTATATTGCATTATTTTCTTAACAAGTCAATGTCACCACCCTACCAAATAAGTTCGAACATCGTCCAGCGTTCGGGCCGATAAAAAACCACCTATTCATTAGGTGGTTTTTCTGTACCTTTGTCATAGCTCGAACCCAAAATAAAAAAGCCCATGCACTATTAAGTGATGGGCTTTGATTCTTTTATGACTATCTCTTATGCAGCGCTTCATTCATCAAGATCAAAGGAGTGATTAGATTCCTTATACCTGGGATTCTTTATCTCCTCTCCAGGATATGCTTCCAGAAAGGCGATATGCTCATCAATTTCGCTGCTTGGAATGTTCAGACGGTCGTTGCCGTTATAATAGCAGCACATGTTGATCATGCAAGAAAGATATTCTCTGTACGGCTTCATAGCCTCAGGTTCATCGGCCCTGGAAAGCAGGGTTATTCTTTGGAGTTGTATTTTTTTCTCCGCACCTTCAGGCTTTCCCGACCTTACGAAGATGACATCTTCGCCAATATAAAACGTGTCTCCGAATCTGAATGCAGGCGATCCGTACCATCCGATTCCTTCGCTGGATATCACGATGGAGGGCTCAGTGAACAGCGCCTTCGTGCGGATCGACACCGTCCTGTTCCTGTGGAACGACGGCTTCTGCGTAAACTGCACGCTCTCGTCCGTCGGATCCTGGTCTCCCCAAGCGCCGTCGATCCTTACGATTGCGCCCGAGATCAGGAGGCTTAGATGACCCCTAATTGTTTCTGCAGTAGATGCATTTAGAACAAGCTTTTCATATTTCATGGTTGTATTTTTTAGTGGTTACCGAAGATGCCCTCATGGAGAACCTCTGGAAACCACTAAAAACTCAAAGAGCAATATTGTTTTATATTAACACGTTTTATATAAAAAGTCAATATTATTGAAAAGAGGGAAAATAAGACCTTTCGGTCTTTTCATAACTCTCACTAAAGCTCTTTTAGTATTTGCAGGTTTTCTCGAGTTGTAAATATTTCTACCTTCCCTTCTTTTTTGAACTCCTTCAGTACAATGCCATGATGACTCAAATATTTAGTTTTCTTTAGATGCACAGTAGCTATTGATTCTAAAGCACATATGTGGAATTTAGCCTGCGCCTATAGTATATTTATTATTCATGACATTCCCCAAATCTCTCGCCCCAGCACTTCGATCAGGAGCCATCGCGGTCATCCCAACCGATACTATTTATGGCATCGTAACCTCCGCCTTGAACAAAGAAAGCGTTGAGCGGATATACACGCTGAAGAAACGCTCTCCAGAAAAGCCCTGCATCATACTGCTTCACAGAGCAGAGCAGATGGGCGAATTTGGCGTACAAGAAGAATATGTAGAAAAAGTGCTTTCATATAAAAGAGAAGACCCGACAAGCTTCATCGTGCCCATTGCCCGCACCGACCTTGAGTATCTTGATCGCGGCACCAACACGCTAGCCTTTCGCATTCCTGAACGTTCAGATCTGCATGACCTCCTTGCAGAAAGCGGCCCGCTCATTGCCCCCAGTGCAAATACTGAAGGCAGCGCTCCCGCAACCACAATTGCTGAGGCGCGAGCATACTTCGAAGATACTGCTGAATATTATATTGATGGCGGCACCATAGTTGGCGCGCCCTCAATACTCATCGACATAGCAACTGGCACGCGACTTCGATAGCGAAATGGTCGTGATATACTGATCCTATGCAAAAAATAGCAACGCGCGTTTTCATTATCGCCTCAATCATTTTCGGCATTGCCGGCCTTTGCCTTGTAGTATTTGGCGGACCAAATGATAACGCCCCTATAAACAGGGCGTTTATGAGAATTATTCTAACCTGCGTATTCGTTATACTGCCCTCGTTCGCGCTAAGCATTGCTGGCAAATACTTAAAAGAAAAGTAATAGCCTTACCGATGCGGGCACCCCGCCCAGCAGCACGGCCGCCGCTTCCCTCTGAGCAGGTCTTCCTGCATCCTTTCAATATGCTTGATTCTCGTCTCTTCCTTTTTGACAAACTCAGTCCAGCAAATCCATTCATTGCGAGCAAGCGGGGTAATATCTTCCCATGCAGCCAATACCTTAGGCGCAGCAAGCAGCGCCTTTCGCATGTCTGCAGGCAGCTTGTGTACAACGCCGCCAGAGATTGGTTTTTTATCCATACAGTCATCTTATCAAATCCTGACAATTAGGCCATCTCCCACATAGCAAAAATGATGCATTGCTGTATCATTCAGATATGAATAAAAAGATTTGGATTGCGCTGATGCTTACAGCAGTTGCAGCAATTATATTCCTGTCATTGCGCACCAAGCAGGCTGCCGCTCCTGCAACAACAGTTTCTCCTGATAGAGCAGTTCTTTCTGCGGATCAGAAAAGCATTGCAATTAGGAGCAGCATGCTCGAAATAGATAGTCCGGCAATCATAGCGTTTTTGCGAGACCCGAAGACGGGACTCTGTGACGCTGCCAATATACACAACACGCCCACGCGAACAGCATTTTGTAGTGATACAGCTGCCCTACGAGAAAGCATTCATTTTTTAAGCGTCGCCAGCAGTCCAGGCGGCAACGCCATTGCGTTTACCATAGCGACAAATGAACTGTCTCCAGATACCGCCATTGGCATGTATTTCCCGAAAAATACAACCTACAAGGTCCACTTCCTCACCAATTACTATCTCGGCAATGCCATTATTAGCTTCTCCCCTTCCGGCACCTATTTTGCCTATGCCGGCAATTGCTTCGAGGGAGTATGCAGCTTTGCGGTTGTAGAAACCAATACGCTAAAGACCGTGCGCGAATTTAGCAATCCTGAAACTCAGCCTGCAAGCACATTCGTGCGCTGGATTGATAACAAGACTATTGAATACAAGGAAGGCGGAACTACAAAGCGCGCTGCGCTTTAGAAGCGCAATACCTGCTGCAGCCAGTCGATGATGAGTATGCCGTCAGTATAGCGATTTTTCGCTCCGAGAAATACGACAGTTACATAGTCATACCTGCCTTCGCCGCTGGTAACAAAGGCAAGGCTCTGGCCTGAAAGGTCGGTAATGCCTGTCTTGCTTATAATGATCTTGTCTTTATACAAGTCATCCCGATTTATGCGATTGCTCGTTCTCAGATTGAGCTTCGTTCCTGATACTATGTCAGTTATGATTCCCTCTTTCTGCTTCATGATGTCAACAAGCAGCGGGTCTGTTCGGTATATGTCGCTCATCATATACGAAAGGCTTTTTGGCGTCAGTCGATTGGGCGCAATTTTCTTATCTTCAGGATCAAGGCCGCTCGGATTAACAAACGACGTTGTCGTGTACTTATTGTCATGCAAGAACGCATTCATGACAGCAAGGAACGTTCCGGCTGGCGCCGAAGCCAGCAGCTGATTCGCCACTGCATTGCTTGAACTTACCAGCAACGCCCGCAGCATGTCATCGCGCGCAAACGTCATGCCTGGCAGCATGGCTCCATTATCTTCCTGCGTGTTCATCATCGCTTCCGGAGACATGACAAATGTCGTCGTAGCAGGATACAGCTGCACTGCAGCCTTTGCGGTAGCAAGCTTGGTTATGCTCGCGATTGGAAAAAGGTATTGCTGCTTCTTTTGATACAGCACTGTTGGTACGCCATTGCGCCAGCCGTATATCGCAATGCCTTTTCCGGTGAGCTTTGAGAGGTCGACAGTGTCGGCGTGCGCTGCGGTAGGAATAAGCAATACTGCAAGGATAAACAACGAGCAAAAGATAGATGATTTCATTTTCCTATTCTATATGTTTTTTTCATGCTATAAAAGTATTATGAAAAAATATAGTGTCATTTTTTGGATTACGACTATTATTATAGTTATTTTTGAGGGAGTTATTCCCGCATTTACGTCACAGACTGAGCTTGCCAAGGAAGGTATCCGACATCTTGGGTATCCAGAATACTTCGGTACGCTGCTTATGGTATTCAAGGTGGCAGGAGCAGCTGCGCTCATCATCCCTGCCATCCCTAAGCGCGTTAAGGAATGGGCGTATGCCGGCTTTGCAATTGATTTTATCTCAGCCTTCTCCAGCCTGGTTATCGTTGACGGCCTTGCTCCGCTCGCCCTTCTGCCTCTGGCATTTCTTGGACTGCTGATCGCATCATACGTTTCGTATCACAAGATCCGCGGATAATATAAAAAGCCCCTCATCCAGGGGCTTTTTATATTATTCCTGACTATCAAGCTTCACTGCAGCTTCCGGAGTCGAGACCGTGCGTCCCATCAGGAAGAGCGTGATAATGCCCCAGGCAATAACCCAGTACACTGCCATAGCGAGCAAGGTCGTCCATTCAAAGACGCTGCCGGCAACGATGCGAGTATTGTGAAATACGGCAAGGAACGGCGTAGCGAAAATGTACGTGATGCCGTAGATGAAAGAAGTAAATCCTGCAGCAGGGTTTGCAGCAAGTAGCTTCAGGATAAAGCGAAAGGCCAATATGATTTCAATAAAGCCCAAGATATACCAGACGATCTGTGTCCCGCGATATAGGGGCTTAGTTGTTGTTGATGTGTATGATGAATCCATAAAATATATCTGTTATTGCTAATACATACAGTATATACCTTTCTATAGAAAAAGCCGCGATATCGCATCGCGGCCTCCTTGATTGAGTTTAAAAAATGAACGCTTTTGCACCGAAGCCCCGGATTGCAACTCTTGGGCGGAACAGTCGCTTCTTGGCCGATACTATAGCAACTGAGACAAAATTGCAAACATTATTTATACCACGCGCTCTGCCATGCCTTCATCATTGCAATCTCCTTCTGCTGCGCTGCGATAATGCCGTTCGACAGGTCTTTTATTTCCTGATGCTTGGCTTGCGCCGCCGAAAGCTCTGCCATAGCAACCGCGCCTTCATGGTGCACGATCATCTGCGCCAAAAACTCCCTGTCAAAGGCATCGCCATTTTTTCCTTCCAATGCGGCATTCATGTCATGCATCATGCTCGACATATCAACTGTCCCCCCATTCGCATCCATCATTGAGCCGTCAGGCATCATATGCCGTGCCGGCATGGCGGCATGCCCCCATACGCCATAGCCAATGCCAAACCCAACAACAAGCGTTCCGAGAGCGATCAACAGTGTTTTTGTATTCATAGCCTAATGATATCATAAGACTACCATGAAAAAATACACGCAATACCATAAAGACGGCAGCGTCTGGGCCAAAGGCCAGACGCACAATGACCTTCCTGAAGGATACTGGGAATGGTTTCGAAAAGACGGCTCCAAGCTGCGCTCGGGTCACTTCAAGCAAGGCGTACAAGTTGGCGAATGGACAACGTATGACAAGAACAGTACAGTATATAAAGTATCAATAATAAAGAAGAAGTAGCATATGCAAAAAATCACGCCCTTTCTCTGGTTCAATAACAATGCCGAAGAGGCAATGAACTTTTACGCAACAACGTTCAAGAACGTTGAAATACTAAGCATGCGCCGCAATCCTGACGGCGCTCTCTTTACCGGCAGCATCAGCATCGAAGGCCAGCAATTCGACGTATTGAACGGCGGCCCGATGTTCAAGTTCACCGAAGCTATCTCATTCATGGTCTCTTGCGAAGACCAGGCAGAAGTTGATAGTCTCTGGAACAAGCTGACAAGCGATGGCGGCCAGGAAAGCCAATGCGGCTGGCTAAAGGACAAGTTCGGCCTGTCATGGCAGATCATCCCGAAGCAGTTTATCGCGATGGTTTCAGACGCGAATCCCGTTAAGGTTAAGAACGTTATGGCGGCAATGATGCAGATGAAAAAATTCGACATTGCAGCACTGCAGGAAGCATACGATAAGGAATAATATAAAAAAAACCCTCGTTGAGGGGCTTTTTATATTCTCGCTATGACACGAAATGCCAGTTGCGATAGTATCTATTCTTTTCTGAAGGGCGTACAGTATAGCTAAGGCTATAACCGATATCTACTCGCTTGTCTGGAAGGCTTCCTAGTATAGACCATAGATTTTATCTATAACGTATATGAATAAGTTCTCACCCGCTAAGAAAGTGTCTTGGGATACCCTTGTAACACGTCTCCGAAAGGAGATTTTTTGCATTATAGGTTAGTCCCAGTATCGTCTGCAGACGGGCCGTATATAGACGGCACAAGGCCTCCGGCCATGCGCACATATACTGACAGCTGCCCGCGATGGTGTATCTGATCATGCAGCATCATCATGACAAACTCGTCAGCAGCAAACCCTCTCCCGGCAAATGTCACCGTCTTGTCGAGGTCTTCGTCAGTCATTGACTTGAGTCCGGCAATCACCTTTTCTGATTCGATCTTGAAGTCGTTGATAAGCGCATGCAGGTCAGCAGGGTCATACGCTTTGAACGTTGCGGCATCAACCACGTCTCCCAGAATATGCGACGCCAGCAAGTACATCTCGAATACGAATGTCGAGAGCAGCTTCTTGGTCGTACTGGACCGCTCATGCGGAGCAAAGTGCAGCTTTTCGGCCGGGTATGCTTCCATAACCTTTATCGTTGTCGCGAATTCCTTCTTCAGGAGATCTATAAGATGCTGTTTTGATATCATATACCGAAAGTATACCTTATTCGATCACTTCTACCACCTCGTCATATGCCTGACGAACTTTTGGCAGTGCGGCATAGGCATCGTCTTCTGATCGATAGCCCAGCGCCAGCATTGTTACCGCCTTAAGATTCTTTGCCTCAAGGCCAAGAATCTCTCCAACTGCCGCAGGGTCAAACCCTTCCATTGCAGCGTTGTCGACGCCGAGCATGCTTGCTGTCTCCATCATCATGCCGAGCGGAATATACGTCTGGGCGTCAAACCATGATTGTGAATGCGCAGCAACCGCGCCGCTTACCATTCCCTGAAAGCCCGCAAGGTCTTCAAGAGACTTGCCTTGCGCTGCGGCAGTGCGGGCGATAAGGCTGTCTGCAACTGCAGTGCCATCAGTGCGCGCAGCAATAACGACAAGATGCGACGCGTCGGCAATCTTTGGCTGGTCATAGCCGGCAGCGCGAAGCTTCTGGCGAATCTCAGGATTCTTTACAAGAATAAATTTCCACGGCTCAAGTCCAAACGCGCTGGGCGCCAGCCTTCCGCTTTCTACGATAGCGGCAACGTCTTCTTCGCTCACCTTCTTTGTCGTATCAAATGCCTTTACTGCGTAACGCCATTTCAATGCTTCAATAATTTCTGTATGTTTCATGTTTTTTTCGATTAGTTAGTACCCGCATACTATAGTCCTATTACTTTACTTTGTAAAGCTTTACTTTCGTATGTAAAGTGGTAGAATGGCCGTATATGAAAGCAACAGCCTGTACAGACTGCCCAACAGCCAAAGCGGCATCCCTCCTCTCTGACATGTGGACCATGCTTATCGTGCGCGACCTGCTAAAAAGCCCCCTGCGCTTCAACGAGCTGCTGGAATCGCTAGAAGGCGTCAGTACGCGCACCTTGACACTGAAGCTCAAGCATCTTGAAGAAGGCGGCATTGTTCGCAAGGAAGACGTGCGCTACGCCCTCACTCCATCTGGCACAAAGCTCGGGCCTGTCATTGCCGAAATGGAAAAGTACGGCAAGAAATACCTCTAGCGCGCTATTCCCAAAAATGGAATATCGATAGTCTTTTTTCGCTGCTCTCCGCCAAGCGCAAAATGAGTGCGGGCGGTTATATTTTTTCGTACCAGTTCTGGCTTGGTGAGCGCTGAAAGGCTTGATCCGAGAAATACTGTCTGCTTGCCATAGCGCTTGTTCATCGCATCAACTGCGCCAAGCAGCTTCTTCGTATCGTGACTCGCAGCTACTTCTCCAAACAAGTCGTGCGTCTGCCGATCTTCAGGAACCAATCGGCGCAATGAGATGCCAGTCGCGCGATACTCAATTCCCTTTTTATACGCTTCGTCAAAGCGCTCTAAAACCTTTTGCAAAATCACAATAGGGTTTGCTGTTGGCAAAGACAGCGCGCATTCAACGCTTTTGTATGTAAACTCTTGTGTCTTAAGATAAAACGTTATTTCCCGCGCTAGCACCTTGTGCCGGCGCGCTTTTGCGCAAACCATTTCAATATTCTTAGAAAGCTGCGACAGGATAAATGCGCGTTCCTTTGACGGCGGCGCGAACGTGCGCGATACGATAAGCGACGCAATGCTTTCTTCTTCATTGACAGACAGCGTCTTAACAAACACCCCCTGCAGCTCAAGCCACAGTTCCTTGTGCGGCTTTGACAGTCGCTTGCCCTGAAACCACGATTCGTCTTTGCTCACGAAATCATATGCCGTCTGCAGCCCCATAGCCTGCATATATCTATTCGTTGCGCGGCCAATGCCCCAAATATCTCCAATTTCAGTTTCCTTTAAGATAGAGACTCGATTGTCTTCAGAAATATGCGTAAAGCCGTTGGGCTTGCGGTATTTTGACGCAACTTTCGCCAACACCTTGTTCGACGCCAGCCCCACCCCAAACGTTACCCCCAACTCTGCCTGCAATTGATCCTTGATCATTTCAGCAATGGCTTCATAGCTCAGCGCATAGTGCGCATCGAGACCAGTGATATCAGCAAAGCATTCGTCGATCGAATACTCTTCAACGAGCGGCGTATAGCGGCGAACGATTGCGTACATGCGCTTGGCGTATATCGAATAGGCGGTGTAGTCAGAATTAACCACATGAACATCGGGACAGATACGCCTGATCTCTTTCAAGGTCATGCTGCGGCGGATGCCGAGCCGCTTTGCCTCGTAGCTAATGGAAGTTGCTGCGCCGCGCTCGCCGCCGGTAACGACCGGCTTGCCCCGCAACGTATGGTTGAGCATCTGCTCAACAGACGCAAAGAACGAGTCGCCGTCAAAGTGCACGATTGCCTTCATGCTATTTGTATTTCCTAAACGTGCCGGTAACGACGCCAATAATTTCCCCTTCTCTTGGAACAATAATCGGATAGGCTGCATTGGCCGGCTCCAGGCAATAGCGACCGCCTTTCTTTCGAAGATATTTTAACGTATAGCCGTCTTCAGTCAGCGCCACGACAATGTCGCCGATATTGTAATCGCTGGTGCGCTCAAAAATCACCATGTCGCCCTCATGAATGCCCGCATCAATCATCGAGTCTCCCTGCACTTGCAGCAAATAGCTTGACTCCTTGTTGCGTACCAAATAGTCGCCAACAGTTATTGTATCGGCCAGCGCTTCTTCTGCCGGAGCAGCAAAGCCTGCGCGAATGCTGCCCAGCAATGGCAGCGAGTGCATGCCTGAAGCAGGCACGAGCTTTCCCTTAGCGTCCTTGCTGACAATCCCTGCAGCAACCAGCTTGTTAACGGCATAGAATGCCGCGCTGCGGGACTTCAGCCCCAATACGGCCATCGCTTCGGTAATATTGGGCATGCGCTTATGCGCTCGATAGAACGAAATAACTTTCTGCTGCTGGGTGGCTTTCATGCAGGCAGTATAATAGAACAATTGTTCTATAGTCAATATATGCCGACAATACGCTATACTTATGCCAGTTATGCAAAGCACAAACATGCGACCAGTATTCCGAAAGGCCTTCCTTACCACGGTGATTATCAATGCCTGCATCGCCATTGCCGACATGGTGGCAGGATGCTTCTTTCTCTTTGAGCGACAGGTCACCTCCCTCTTGTATTTCAAGCAGTATCCTTTTTCTGCCGAAATACAGTCAGTGCTTATGGCGCTGTTTGCGCAAAGCCGGCTGATGGGCATGCTGTACTTCTTCAGTCATGGCATCGTAAAGATCATTCTGGTATGGGGGCTGCTGACGCACCGCCTGTGGGCATACCCGCTTGCTATCGTTATCCTGAGTGGATTCAGCCTATTCCAGCTCTATGACATCCTGCACCACTTCTCTTCCTTCACGCTGCTCCTGGTTATAGTAAACGTCATAACAATCTTCTTTATCACCCGAGAATGGCAGTACATCAAGCGCCTCGACCGCGCTTCTGCAGCAGCCGGAAGCGTAGTATAATTTCGCCATGAGCTTTTCTATCTTTGATCTCCTATGGGGCATGGGCATTGGCATTATCATTTCCCTGCCGCTTGGCCCCGTCGCGCTCATCACCATGAAGCGCACGGTGACGCACGGATTGCGTGCCGGCATTATTGCCGGGTTTGCCATCGCCCTCATTGATACGGTGGTCGCGCTTATCATTCTCTTGGGGCTGCACCACTCTCGTCGCACCTTTACCCATATCCCGCACTGGCTGTTTGTCATCGGCACGCTCATTGTGTTCTTCTATGGCCTTCGCATGGTGCTCGCTGACCCGCTGAAAACAATCGAGCGAGACCTGCCGTGGCACAAGCATTTCTTTGCCTCAATCATCCTTGCCCTTACCAATCCTTCAACCTACCTTGCCTTCGGCGTTATCGGCCTGTTTCTAACTAAGTTCATTGACCGCCCGCTCTTCACCCGCGCGCAAGTCGCGCTCGGCTTCTTTGTCGGCGCATTCGTATGGTGGTCATTGCTGGCATACATTGCCTTCACGCAGCGCAAGCGCTATGAAAAGGCAGTATTTCTCAACAAGATCATTGGCGTCATTATCATGATTCTTTCTGCGCTTGCCCTGTGGCATAACCTGTCAGGCCCGCACCCTGCATTCTTTATCAAGCTGCCGATATGATGAGCCATAAGAAAATACACAGATTTATGCTCTCGCGCCTTCCTGCAACGTCTGCAGGACAGCCTTTTTCTATAGCCGACAAGGCGATAGCGAGCCAAATGTTTCGTGTATTAAAATTAAGTCCGGGCGAAACGATTCAGTGCTTTGCTGACGGCGGGCCCGAGTATACGATAGCAATTGAGGACATATCTCCTGCCGCAGTATCAGGAACAGTTACCGCCATAACTTCCTATGCGCCTGCAGCTCGTACTGTTATCGCTGCGATAAGCATTGTCAAAGGCGATGCATTCGAGCTTATTGTACAAAAATTGACTGAGCTTGGAGTTACGACAATCGTTCCTATTATTTCAAACAGAACTGTTAAGCAGTCAGTGCGACTCGACCGATTGCAAGCAATCAGCGACGAAGCCGTCGAGCAATCCGGCGGCATGCAGCGAGTGCGCATTACCGAGCCGCTTTCATTAAAAGAATGCTTCGAGCAATTCCCTTTCTATAGCATCGTGCTTGATCCGATAACAGCCAATACAGCTCTTGCCGAACTTCCTGAAACAATTGTGTACTATGTCGGCCCTGAAGGCGGCTGGGATGAAAAAGACGAAGCCGTACTCACAGCATCTGGAGCGCATTCATTAAAAGTCTCCGATAGGGTATTGCGTACTGAAACTGCAGCGATAGTGGGCGCATACGCGTTGCTGCAAAAATAAAACCCCTCAATGAGGGGTTTGTGTTTGTTTTGGTGCATTATTAATACACTTTTCGATCGTTTGAAGCGGGCGAGGTGCCCGGCTTAACGGTACCATTGCCGGAAGGAGGCTGAGTGCCTGCTGGCCTAGCCACAATAGGTGGTGGCGGAAGCCTGATAATACTGGTTCCGGGCCTTGTCTGGGGAGTACCCGGACGAATTTCTGGCCCAGAATACGGAGCAGCAGCTCTGGTAAAGTATCCAGGGTCTAATCTTGTTATCTCGGCAGTAAGGGCGCTTGTAACTCCCTCGACGTCTACGACAATAAAAAATCCGGTTATCTTTATAAGAGGAAGAGAATTCAAGTCGCGATGCTTTTTAGCAATGGCGATGCTGTCTACTTTTCCATCCTTGGGATTAACCCTAGACAACTTTTCCTTGCCGCCATCAACTTCTATTCCTAAATTCTGAGCAATCTCATTAAGAGATCCTTCTTCAAAATAGATAAGGGGGGTAATGGCTGCGCCTTGTATAGCAACCGCATTTTTAATTGCAGGCTGCTCAACAAGTATTGCATTGCTGAAGCTTTCATACAGATTGGCATCTTCTGTAAAATACATTCTTCCATTTTTTAAATCATAAAATGTATAGTACGTATCCTTAATACCTTTCATAGTATTCCGTATAGGATGCTTTCTCAGTACTGTTTGGGCTCCGTCAACCAATATCCTGCCCTTGTCTTCGGGCCGCTTTTCCTGCTCGCCATTTAATGCGCGCAGCATCATCTTGTACGACTCCAGTGAATTGCGTACCGCTTCTTCATTGTAGGTCTTTGCATTGTTAAACGCGTTGATACTGCCGAAGCGCATGCCGGTACTCTGTGCAATGTCATTCGTTACCTGCGGCGTTAAGCTGGATAAAGGCAGCGCATTTGAGCTTTCAAATGTGTATATTCTGCCAATTGAATCAACTGTAATAACCTCGGGCAGAAAACTCTGCATTTTAGGAAATACTTCTGGCGCCGATGCCTGAAGCAGGGCCCTGTTAGGATAATCGTAAATAAGATCAAAGGTTTTGCCGTCACCGGTAACTTTGTTCTGTACGGGGTGAAATATCAATCCGCCAGAGAATCCCTCAGCGGGTTTTTTAGAGTTGTCGACGTAGGTATTGTTTCCAGTGCTCGTAATCTTTTCAGAGCAAGCCGAAAATAACAGCGTCGATACTGCAAGCAAAATTAGTATGTTTTTCATGCTATTTAATTTTTAAGTGATTTAACCGCTTTATATCACTATTTGCCTTTTTTGTCAATGACTCGGGTGAGAAAGGATTGGCGGTGCAGCGAGGTAATTCCCTTTTCTAAAATAGCCGATCTATGCGCCTTTGTGCCATAGCCTTTATTCGCATTCCAGCCATATGAGGCATGCTTTTTATGCTGCTTGGCCATATATGCGTCTCGAGACACTTTCGCCACCACTGACGCCATCGCAATAATCTTTTCCTTGCTGTCGCCTTTGATAATGGTTTGCTGATGCAGGTATTCTTTTGGTGCCTTCAGGCTGCCATCAAGCAACACGCTGCACTCAAGCGGATCCAGGGACAGCTTGCTAAGATTTGCGGCAATGCACTCTCGAATGCACACAGCAATGCCCTTTCTATCAATCTGCGCGGCAGTGCGGCTAGAAAGCGCAATCTGTACTATGCCCTGCTGCCCTAAGATTCTCGCCTCATGCTCCCAATATTCTCTCTGTGCAGCCGAAAGCTGCTTGGAATCGTTCAATGTTTTCCACAATGCCTCCTTGGCATATTTCTTATAGTCTGGAGCGCGCATTGCGACAGTACAGACTGTCACCGGTCCTGCCAATGGCCCTCTGCCAACCTCATCAATCCCTATCACCCATTTCATTCCTCTATCATACAAGAAAAGCCGCTCTTTTGGAGCGGCTTGCTGGCAGGGGTTCTGTAAAGAAAGAACGGGCACATGGTATAGGCATTCGTGGTACAACTGCCAAAGCGTAAGGCGTCCATTTTACATTGCGCTGCCGCATCAACCATACTCCCTCCCCTTCTTCTGTCAATCTGTTTTGAGCATGTGCCAGCTGCTATACTACAGCCATCATGGAACAGCAATTCGTTCATCTCCACACCCATTCGCACTATTCCCTGCTCGATGGCCTGTCAAAGGTGCAGGATTTGGTAAAGAAGGCGAAGGAATTCGGCATGCCTGCCTTGGCGCTCACCGACCACGGCGCAATGTATGGCGCCATCGAGTTTTACAATGCCTGCAAGAAAGCAGGCATCAAGCCTATCATTGGCGTCGAGGCATATATTGCAGAGCGCACGCGCTTCGACAAGGAGCCGGGCATCGACAGCAAGCGCTACCACCTTACCCTGCTTGCAAAGAACAATGCCGGGTACATGAACCTCATGAAGATGGTCTCAAAGTCAAACCTCGAAGGCTACTACTACAAGCCGCGCATGGATAACGATCTTTTAAAAGAGCATAGAGAAGGTATTATCTGCCTCTCTGGTTGTCCAGGCAGTCGCTTTATCAACCACCTTAAGAATGACAACGTTGCAGAAGCAAAGAATCTCCTGCTCTGGTATATCGACACGTTTGGCAAAGACAATGTGTATGTAGAAGTAATGAAGCATGAAGACGTTGACTGGTACATGCCGCTAATTCCAACAATCATCCAGCTGGCACGGGAACTCGACCTTCCCATTGTCGGCACATGGGACTCGCACTATCTGACCATCGAGGACAAGGACGCGCAGGACACGCTGGTGGCGATCAATACCGGCAGCGAAGTTGGCAATGCCAAGATGTCGATGAAGGCCGGCAACTATTCCTTCATCAGCACCGCAGAAGCTATTGAAGTATTCAAGGATATTCCTGGCGCAGTTGAAAATACCGTGAAGCTTGCAGACAGTGTCGACATTGAAATCGAGCTTGCTCCCTGGAAGTTCCCGACATATCCTATTCCTGAAGGCACAACGTATGACAGCGAGCTGCGCCGTGCCGTCATGGAAGGCTTGCCGGAAAAGGGCTACGCCTATGAAGGTATCATCAAAGACCGTATTGATTTCGAACTAGATATCATTATCCAAAAAGGCTTCCCTTCATACTTCCTAGTTGAGGCTGACCTCGTGAAGGCAGCGCGCAACATGGGCATCTACACCAATACTCGAGGATCGGCTGCGGGCTCGCTTGTCTCGTACCTTATCGGCATTACGACCGTTGACCCGATCAAGTACAAGCTGCCGTTCGAGCGCTTCCTGAACCCGCTTCGTCCCGGTATTCCTGATATTGACCTCGACATCGCCGACAACCGTCGCGATGACCTTATCGACTATATGCGCGAGAAATATGGTCGCGGCGCTGTTGCGCAGATCTGTACGTTTGGAACGATGGCTGCACGAGGTTCTGTACGCGACGTGGCGCGAGCACTGGGCTATCCATATGCCATAGGCGACCAGATCTCGAAGCTCATTCCTATGGGCTCGCAGGGCTTTCCCATGACTATCGACCATGCGCTTGAGATCATTCCGGAACTGAAGGAAATGTATGAGACTGATCGAGGCACGACTGAAATTATCAATATGGCAAAGAAGATTGAGGGCAACGTGCGGCACATCTCGGTGCACGCCGCCGGCGTTATCGTCGCCCCTACCCCAGACATTACCGACTATACCCCTATCCAATACGATACCAAGGGCGACAACAAGATCATTACCCAGTACGACATGTTTTCTGGCGGGCGTGACGGCGTGGTGAACCTGCCGAAGTTCGACATGCTTGGAATTCGCAACCTGCAGTTTATCTCCGGCACGATTGAGCGCGTAAAGAGCATAAGGGGCATTGATATTGATATCGATGCCATTCCGCTTGATGACAAGAAAGTATTCAGCATGCTGTCTCGCGGCGAGACCGTTGGCGTATTCCAGATGGCTGGCGACGGCATGACTGCATATATCAAGGAACTGCAGCCGACAACGGTTGATGACTTGATGGCCATGGTTGCGCTGTACCGCCCAGGACCGATGGAAGTTATTCCCGAATACATCAAGCGCAAGCGCAATCCCCGCTCTGTCACCTATCCCGATCCCCGCCTCATCGACGACCTTGAAGCGTCATACGGCCTTCTCGTCTATCAAGATGACGTCTTGATGGCGTCTATTCGCCTAGCCGGCTATTCATGGCTCGATGCCGACAAGTTCCGCAAGGCCATGGGAAAGAAGATTCCGGCAGAAATGGCGGAACAGAAAGAGAAATTCTACAAGGGCTGCAAGGAATATGGGGGGCTCACCGTTGAGCAGACTGACGACCTTTGGAAAAAGATCGAGCCCTTTGCCGCATACGGATTCAACAAGGCGCACGCCGCGAGCTACGGCATGGTCGCATACAAGACTGCATACCTGAAGGCAAACTACCCTGCCGAATACCTCTCAGCCTGCATGACGGCAGAATCAGGCGACATCGAAACCTGCAGCGAATACATTGCCGAGGCAAACCGCATGGGATACAAGGTCTTGCCGCCGCATATCAACGAGTCATTCCTCGACTTTACCGTTGTAGTTGAAGATGGGCGCGTCACGGGCAACATTCGTTTCGGCCTAAGAAACGTCAAGAACTTTGGCGAAGAGATCGGCAAGGCAATCGTTGCCGAGCGCAAGGCGCGCGGCCCCTTCGCCTCTATCGAAGACTTCCTGGAGCGGGTGCAGCATCGCAACCTCAACAAGAAGTCAGTTGAGGCGCTTATCATGTGCGGCGCAATGGATGACTTTGGCGATCGCGGCGTGCTGTGCGCAAACATAGAGAACCTCCTGGCCTTCCACAAGGGCATGGGAGCATTTAACGGCGCTGCACAGGTATCTTTGTTCGAAGACCTTGCTGACAAGCCCAAGAGCGTACTCAGGCTCAATGACGCGCCTAATGCAACCATGGAGCAGAAGCTGATCTGGGAAAAGGAACTGCTCGGGCTCTATATCTCCGGCCACCCGCTCGACTCTCATACTGAGAAGATGAGGAAGGCGACGGCAACTATTGCCGGCCTATTGAAAAAGAAATTCGACAAGAACCAAATGATTGTCGTGCATATTGATCTATGCAAGGTTATCATGACCAAGAAAGACAACTCAAAGATGGCATTTCTGACCATTCAGGACAAGAGCGGCGTCTCTGAAGCAGTTATATTTCCCGAAGCGTTCAAGAAGATCGGCTCGCTGGTCAAGGAAGGCATCGTCGCTGCCATGAAATGTTCTGTTGCAGAGCGCGGAGACAAGGTGACGATAATGATAGATGACATAAGGGTTTTATAGCATTGACATATTGACAAATTGTTGCTATAATGATCAAAACAATATTGAAATGGCAACAAAACTTCCTGAACTCGAAGAAAACATCATTGCGCATTTAACAATTGGAAAAAAATTAGACAGTGACGCAACGAAACTACTCCTGCTCATTAAAGAATGGAATTACACAAACACTAAGCTGCGCGAAAAAGTATATGACAAGATCAAAATTGGGTACCAATTTCGCTGCAGCAAAAACGGCCATCCTTATGTGTGGAATGAGCTTCATCACACGATCAAGACTGTGATCGAAGCAATTGACGAAACTGACGCCATGGCCAACCTTTCAGCATGCAATCCAATCCCGCCTACGCAGGCAATGATTGACGAAGCTGCAGGCCGAGTAAGCGTGGAAATAGTTCGTAGCCCTACCTTGGCCTATGACATATATCCCCTTTCTTACCTTCAATGGTTTGGTTCTCGGTACCCAAAGACTCTTGCTACTATATAGTAGCAAGAGTCTTTTTTATTGCGTGGGCATAAAAAAAAGCCCTGCTGTATAAGCAAGGCTTTGGTGTCTTTACTCTATTGGACCGTTACATGGCTTGTGGGTTGTAGTGCTATACCCGGTTGGGAACTCGCAGCCATTCGGCAGTATAGTAATATCACGGATCAGGGCAGACATTGCAGGCCGAAAGATGTAGGTGAGATCTACAAACTCGTATATCTTCAATTTTAACTCAAAGTGCTTCCCGCCCTTCTCATAAAAGCCTTCGTTTCCCTCAAGAGGAGGCAGCGTAAACATTGCATGGCCGTCATTTTTAGTGGCAAAGCCATCCTTGAAATTCGCCTCCACATCGGCCCTAAGCGACCATATGGTGCGATCGGTGGCGGTATTCCTAATCTCCGCCATAACCAGCGTGCCTGGAGGCATGTTATAATTCTTCCAATTGACCTCTATCTTATTTGAGGGATAGATAATCTTGTCAGTTACAGACAATACAGTAATTGGCGGCTCGGGTGCCACAGAACCTTTCTCGCATGATGCGAATGCCAGTAACATGCAAAGTACAATAAGTTTTTTCATTTGTTAAGTTGTTTATATTTTTATCAATGTAACATATTTGTTAGATATGTCAATAATAAAATAACCCCCGCTTTATAAGCGAGGGCTCTTGTAAAACTACCTATTGTTAGAAAGCCGTAGCATCGCCAGGAGATCCTTCATGCTGATAGTACCTCACCTTCGTCCTAGCCCTTTCGGCCCAGACACTAAGCAGGGTTTTGTAGTAGAGCAGGAATTCCTGCCGGTTTAAGGTGTAGGCAACGTTCTCTTTCTTGTAAAAAAGCGTGACCATCCTTCCTTCGTAGCTAATAGAATCAGCATTGCTGAAACCAAGGAGCTTCCCCATCGACCTGAACAGGTCGACGCTTTTAAGCGTATCAATGGGCTTGGCGGTAGTCATAGCGCTTGAAAGCATTATGAACGCAGTCTTGATAGACTCTTCGCGTTGCGCGTACGCGATGTGGCTTAGTGCTGCAGTAAGAAGTAATACTAGTATCCTTTTCATTTCTATAGTGGGTTTGCGGTGAACTATTGAACTAAGTATATAATAACACATTTTATGTAAAAAGTCAATAATACCGAACATGCTAAAAGCCCGCCTCTTTCGGGGCGGGCTTTTAGGTTATAGATAATCCAACTGTTTACACTTTTGTATTGTCGATCTTCGTCATAAGGGACATAACTTCATTAGCATATGTTGGTACCACTGATGGTGGATTATATGCCTGAAGAATGGCCTTAGTACTCTTTCCTTCGTAATGGCGCGCTGTCTTAGGATTATCACCACCAAGGTTGGTAGCAACGATCTCAATGGCATGGTCATAGCTCTTGAAGTTGATGCGACATGACCCGAATCCAAATGGACTATAGGTCACAGACTTACACTGGTGGAGACCACCGGTTGATTCGCGAATCGCAATTGCTGGGATCAGCCGCCAATCAATGTCGTGCAGTTCAGCTTCAGTAACCATTTTCATACCATAGCCAGCGAGCGGCATGCCATTCTTTTCAAAATAGGCATCAATTTTGGCAGCTTTCTCCTCTCTTTCCTTTTGGAGTAAGGCGACGTCCGAGGCAGGTTCTGCAGCGGCCGCGCTTTGTTGATCTTGCGAAAGTGTCGGCGTAACCGCAGTATTGATGGCTGCCGTAAAGGCACTCATCGATAGTGTAGTCGCAACCAACGGAATAATGATAAATGATCGAGTGATTGAATGTTTTATTGAACTCATAGTTTCCGGTTGAGCTCCGGAGGAACTTCGTAACAGGTTTATTTGTCTGAGGTCCTTTCGTTCGAGATCGGTTCTAAACAAAAATCCATAACCCATTACAGGTTACGAACTTCCAATATAGTAGCACAAACGCCTATAGTTGTCAATGCTTATACAACAAAAAAAGCATGTGTCAAACTAAAAATACCCTTATAAAATAAGGGTATTTTAGACAATAAAGCTTGACGATTTGCCTAATTTATTGCGGTGTAAAGCTATAGGCAAAGGGTATTTCTTCCCTCTTGGCCAAAAGCCTCCTTTTTACTTTGAAATAGCTGAGACCATAGCAATAACCTGGTCTTTTAGACGCTGCTCCATCTCCTTAAACAGGCGGGTGGCTTCCTTTTTATACTCAACAAGCGGCTCGCGCTGGCCATAGGCGCGCAATCCAACCGACTGGCGCATGTGCTCCATAGTATCAATATGCTCAACCCACAGAGTATCTGTCGTATACAAGACAACGCGGCGAACCTGCTCCCAGAATGCCTCTTCCCCAACCAGGTCAATCTTTGCCTTGCTAATCGGCTCAAGGGTTTCAAGGCTGTCGAGCGCATAGAAGCTGCTCATGACATGGCCGCGGTCGCCCAATACCATAGCGCGGCGGCGATTGTAGATAATGGTGCGCTGGAATGCTAATACCGTATCGTATTCCAAGGTATGCTTGCGGGCATCAAAGTGAAAGCCTTCAATTTTCTTCTGGGCTGATTCCAACGCGCGAGAAACAAAGCCGTTTTCGATAGGCTGGTCTTCTGGCATGCCAAACCGAGTCATCATAGACTTCAAACGGTCACTTCCGAAGACGCGCATTAGCTCGTCTTCAAGAGAAACATAGAATTGCGTTTCGCCCGGGTCTCCCTGACGGCCTGAACGGCCTCGAAGCTGGTTGTCGATACGGCGCGCTTCATGGCGTTCGGTACCGATAACGAACAATCCGCCCAAATCCTTTACTTCCTGCTGCTCTTCTGGCGTTGAAGAGGTGCCTCCGAGAATAATATCGACTCCACGGCCTGCCAAGTTGGTCGCGATCACTACGCTGCCCTTCTTTCCGGACTGCGCGATAACAGATCCTTCATTTTCGTGATTCTTGGCATTCAATACCTTGTGCGGAATGCCTGAGCGCTGCAAATATGCGGCGAGCAATTCGTTCTTTTCAATAGACACAGTACCGATCAATACCGGCTGACCCTTGGCATGCAGTGCCTTCACCTTCTGCGCGATAGCCTCGAACTTGCCGTTCTCGGTCTGAAAGATCAGGTCGTTATGGTCAACGCGCTGTACTGGACGATGCGTTGGCACTGAAATAACGCCGAGACCGTATACCTTCATAAACTCCTCTTCGCTGGTCTTGGCAGTACCGGTCATACCCGACAGCTTTTCATAGAGCTTGAAATAGTTCTGATACGTAATAGACGCGACTGAGCGGGTTTCCTGCTCAACCTTTACGCCTTCTTTTGCCTCAATAGCCTGATGCAAGCCTTCTGACCATCGGCGTCCTGGCTGCATGCGGCCGGTAAAGGTATCGACAATAACAACCTCTCCGTCTTTTACCACGTAATCCTTATCTTTCTGGAATAGTGCGCGAGCGCGTACTGCAGTTTCCAAATAGTGCGCATACTTAATGCCCTTTTCTGTATACATATCGGTGATGCCCAAGAGCTTTTCAGCCTTGGTAATGCCGTCATCGGTCAGCGTAATAGCCTTAAGCTTCTCGTCAACGATATAGTCTTTATCGGCCTCCATCTTTGCGGCCACGTCTCGAACCGTCTTGTACAGGCTTTCCGATTCAGCAATCGGAGAAGAGATAATAAGCGGCGTACGAGATTCGTCGATCAAAATAGAGTCGACTTCGTCAACAACGGCGAAGTAATGATCTCGCTGTACGATTTCTTCCTTGGTATTTACCAAGTTGTCTCGAAGATAGTCAAAGCCGTACTGGCTGTTGGTACCGTAGGTAATGTCAGCTGCGTAGGCATCCTTTCGAGTTACCGGGCGCAAGAACTGCTTGATCACCTTGAAGGAACCGTCCTCGTCACGCTCTTCATCCAATTCTTCGTGCGCTGGGTCGTATATAAATGATTGGTTCTGATCATTGATCACGCCGATAGAAAGACCGAGGAAATTGTAAATCTGACCCATCCAGGTAGCGTCACGACGTGCAAGGTAGTCGTTAACGGTCACGACATGAACGCCGCGTCCTGCAAGGGCATTAAGATACACCGGAAGCGTTCCTACCATCGTCTTCCCTTCACCGGTACGCATCTCGGCAATATTGCCTTCGTGCAATACCATGCCTCCGATAAGCTGCACGTCATAGTGGCGCTTGTTCATCGTGCGCTTTGCCGCTTCTCGCACCAAAGCAAACGCTTCTGGCAGAATGTCGTCAAGCGTTTCGCCTGCTGCAAGTCTCGCCTTCAGCGCTGCGGTCTCTTCCGGAAACTGCGCGTCAGAAAGACCGGACAGCCGGTCCTCAAATGCTCCTATTTTAACTGCTCTTTTTTGATATCCTGAAACTTGACCCCGATCAAACAGGGACTGTAATGAAAATGCCATAGAATTGCATTTTACCATAAATAGCCTTCTATTTCCAGACGCAGAAAGACCGCCCGGAGGCGGTCTTTCTGAAGTGGAAAGAGAGTGAGTAAAGAAAGAATATTATTTCTTCTTCTTTGAAGCAACCTTTTTCTTGGCTACTTTCTTAACAGCTTTCTTGGCTACCTTCTTAGCAACCTTCTTAACTGTCTTCTTTACTGCTTTCTTTACAGCCTTCTTAGCTACTTTCTTTTTTGCTGCCATAAATGTAAATGTTATGTTTTCTATTAATCTTCGGTGATGATCGACCACTTTATTGTGATAACGCGTTATCATCACTCGTACTTATATTATCTCTTGTACAACAAGTGCATGCAATAAATATGCATGAAAAACTGTGGATAACTCACGTTTTTTCAAATGCAAATTAATCGCGTTTGTATTTCTTAATAATTTTTATTTTCCATAATAGATTATTTTTTGCCAAAGACCATTCGTCGCGCGAGCAGTTCGCAATGTTTAACGCGCCATCAGAAACAGCTGTATGAAATAAAAAAAAGAGAAAACATCCCGCTAAGGATGTTTTCTCATGTTGTTGTACTCGTAAGCCGAATTCTGTTCTATTGATCATTTATCTGTGGCAGCTGTTGCCAGCTGCCTATAGCGGCACTCCTCTTGCGAGGCACGGCCTTGCACACCGGTAAGGATTTAGCCGTTTCATTTCCAATGTTTCCATAAGAATTCATCCCGAGGGATGCTTCTGCATTTCTGCTCGAGCGTCACTGTTCGCACCTCGTATCTTGCGATAGACGGGCGTTACCCGCTACCAGTACGAATTGAATCGCTGTGTGTTCGGACTTTCCTCTATGCCAGGCATAGCGATCAAGCGGTACAACCCTTACATTATGCATATAAAAAAGACCGGCACAATATGCCGGTCTTTTTTATAACTATGCTTACGCCTCGCACGTAACGCAGTTTTCCTGCTCTACAAAGACAACCTTTGGCTTCTTTGCATCTGCTTCCTGCAGCTTTCGGCGTCCGAACTGCTGCGCAGCATTCATGCTGTGCTGGTAGTATAGAGTCTTGATTCCCTTCTCCCATGCATACAGGTACATCGAGTTAAGATCCTTTGCTGAAACCGTAGGGTCAACCATGATATTGAGTGACTGTGCCTGGTCGATAAACTTCTGACGGTCTCCGGCTTGCTCGATGATAACTTTCTGATCAATCTCGCTGAAGGTTCGGAATACCTGCTTCTCGTGATTCGTGAGGCCATCAAGGTGCTGTACTGATCCGTCATTGTCGCGAATGCTGCTCCAGGTATCTGAATTGTTCATGCCCTTTTCTTCAAGCAATGCCTCAAGCGTCGGGTTCTTGATCGTCACCTTCATCTTGTCTACATCCTTTACGAAACAGTTCGACATCAGAGGCTCAATGCTCTGAGAAACCTGTCCGAGAATAAACGCAGAAGAGGTCGTCGGTGCAACAGCAAGCAACGTCGTATTGCGACGGCCATATCCCTTTAGAACTGCAGGTTCGCCATATTCCTTTGCCATATCTTCAGAAGCCTTGTACGCCTTTTCCTTGATGAGCGCAAAGATTTCCTTGTTCAAATCCATAGCCTGAGGGCTTTCAAATGGAATGTTGCTTTCCTGAAGGAATGTATGCCATCCCAATACGCCCAACCCTAGCGCACGGTGTTCGGTTGCGAACTTGTGCGCGCGCTGCATGAAATAGAATGCAGACTGCTTCTGAGGGTCTTCGTTATCTCGAAAGCTTTCAAGGCGATTGGTGAAGTCGGTAATAACGGTATCGAGAAACATGGTAAGAATCTCAACCGCATCAGTATCCTTCCATTCGTGATAGTGGCGAAGGTTCATTGATGAAAGGCAGCACACGAATGAAATATCATCTGCTGAAGGAAGCGCGATCTCTGAACAGAGATTGCTGCCGTAAATCTTCATGCCCTTGTCCTTGTATACGTCAACAGTATTGTTGTTCACCGTATCGCTAAACATGATGTACGGGTAGCCGATTTCAGTTCGACGCTGGATGATCTTTGCCCAGATCTTTCGCTTTTCCTGGTCGCCGTCAACCATGGCTTTCAGCCATGCATCGCTAACGGTAACGGCGTAGGTAGATTCCTGAATAGGATGGCCTTCCTTTCCGATATTCAAGAATTCTTCAATATCGCCATGCTCAACCGGAAGGTATGGCGCAACGTGGCCGCGGCGCACTGAGCCCTGGCTCACGATGTTAATGAGGTTGTCGAACAGCTCCATGAAGTGCACTGCGCCTGATGAATGACCATTGTCTTTAATGATGGAGCCGCGAGGACGAAGACCTCCGAAATAAATTGACGTGCCGCCGCCATACTTTGTCATCATGCCGACTTCGGCGTGGGTGTAGAGAATTCGAGACATGTCATCCCCTACATAGCTCCCAAAGCAGCTGATGGGCAGGCCGCGAGCCTGGCCGTAGTTAGACCATACCGGAGACGCAAGAGAGTAGAAGCCCTTCGACATGTAGTCATAGAACTTGTCGGCAAAGCCTGGCTTTTCCAGGTATTTCTCTGCAATTTCAGCAATCTCACGAATGCGCCCTTCTGCAGTGATATCCCCAACAAGATACCCTTTTGATAAAAATTTTCTGCTGTTTTCGTTTAACCAATACATGTCTTTTTAATTATTGTTTATATGTCCTGCTAATATGGCGCGATTGCTGCTAGAAGAGGTCATCGCTGGTAATACTCTTGTTCTTCTTGTTGTAGTTGATTGATTTCTTGTTGAAGAAATCTCCATGCTTTGTGGCGATAACTTCGTCATAAAACCATTCTGATTCCTTGAGCAATGCCTCGTCGGTATTGAAGATCTTGCGAATGCCGATGCTATGCAATGAGTTGTTAAACCGCTGCTTAATGAATTCGGTAACGACTTCCTTGGAAATGAATTCAGGTTCTCCCTTTTCGAAAATCCACTCGATAACCTGCACTTCTGATTCGAACGCCTCTTCGCAAATCTTTACAACCTCTTCTTCAAACTCTGCATCAAACCAGTCGGGGTGCTCTTCCTTGATAATATTGATCAAATCAATGCCAAACAGGCCATGAATCTGCTCTTCTTTTGAAGTCGCCTCAACGGCATTTGAAATGCCCTTGAACAGGTTCTTATGCTTGTTGAATGACATGATGACAAGGAACTGAGAGAAGAGCGATACGTGCTCGATGAACAATGAGAAGAGCAGGATTGACTGGCTGTAATCTCGATTGTCTTCGCTGCGGGCATTAGAGAGCGATTTCTCAAGATAATGCACGCGCTTCATCAATACAGGAATCTGGTCGATGGTCTTGAACACTTCGTTAAGCCCTAATATCTCGAGCAGGTGCGCATAAGCATCAGTGTGTCGCACCTCGCTCTCTGCGAAGGTTGCGCCAACGGCGCCAATCTCTGGCTTTGGCAATTTCTTGTACACATCGCCCCAGAAGGTCTTGATAGCAACCTCAATCTGCGCAATGGCAAGCATGGCATTCTTGATAACGTTACGCTCCTTCTCGTCAACATTTACGTTAAAGTCCTGTACGTCGCTGACAAAGTTGAATTCAGTGTGAATCCAATATGAATGGCGCACGGCGCTGACATATTCATACAGTTCAGGGTATTCATAGGGCTTCAAGTGTACTCTTTTCTTGAAGATATCGCGCTTGCGCTCCTTGGTGCGCTCTTCGCGATACAGGACATAGGCCTTTGCAACCTCAAAGTCTCCCTTGGCTGCAATCTCCTTTTCAACCATGTTCTGGATGCTTTCGACATCCGGCACATCGCCTTCAGTGTGCCCTTCTTCTGCTGCCGATACTATGCGGTCAACGAGTTCGGCAAGAGAAACAAGGTCAATCATGACCTTTGATGCTTCGTATGCGCGAGCGATTGCAGATTCAATGCGTGAGCGATCGAAGTCTGCAACTGAGCCGTCTCTTTTCCTGATGAGCTTGATTGCCATAAATACAGTACCCTCTTATCTAATAATTAAATGTACACGTATTATATCGAAAACTTTCCCTGTCTCATATTATCTGGCCTCATTTTTGCAGTAAGGAAATAAAAAAAATACATTGTAAAGAAAAAAGCCTATAAGGCCTTTAAGCAATGACTTTTTGAACGAGCGTTCATCAAGAAAAAATAAATTCGTTTTTGATTCTTTACAATGTAAACTGCTTTCCCACGGCTATGCCATGCATTTGTGCATATCCTGCATTCACTTCAAGCACGTACTGCACAGGCGCGGGAGAATAGAATACCTGCGGATAAGTATCGGGCATAACGTTTGATGCAATGCCAACAACAGTCATTGCGCTGTCCATCCAGACTATATCTAAAGGATACTGCATATCTTTCATCCAGAAGCCCTGCACTGCAGGCGCAGGAAAGACAAAGAGCATGCCTACCCCAGCCGGCAAAGAAGCCGTATCGGAAAGGCCGTGCTGACGAAGCGCGGTTGTATCGGCAAGCGCTACAGGAACCTCAAGGCTGCCGCCTTTCAATACAGCGGTAGCATTAAAGGAATCCTGCTGCCCAGAACGCAAAAAGAGCATGACTACCGTCAATGCTCCTATTGCTAGTATAAAAATTACATAATGAATGCTGATCTTCTTAAACATATAAAACCATCTTTATTCTGTTTCAGTCTACCATTGCGTGCTCTATAGAATACACACAATGGATTTTTGCTGCATAACCTTGCAGCAAGGAGTAAGCATTACGTCGCTTACCACAACACTACTCTTGCGAGTAATCAACCGTTTCAATTCTGGTAACGGAAACGTTATCAGAACAAGCTCAATTTGAGTTAATCCACGACCAGCTTCCGCTAGCCGTGCCTTGTTACGACTT
>JAZKAB010000007.1:14083-62286 GCA_040389365.1 Patescibacteria group bacterium | reverse complement strand
ATTGTCAGGTATGGTGCAAACTTTTTTGAGAGAACAAAATACAGAGTAATCCACACGTTAAAAAGCACTATCGCAGAACTAAGGCTTAATGCAACCGAACGAGCGGCGCCACTTCCATTAAATATGGCAGTAAAAATTAGTATCAATGCTACGCTTGTCGGAAACGAAGAAAGCAAGCCTCCCCATTCTGGCTTTTTCTTTGAGAGTGTAATAACGCCCAGTAACACCAGTGTGCTCAGCACAACGACAGATAGGCCTTGCAAGATGACTATGCTTTCCATGAAATGAAGTATAGCAAAGAAAGACCCCAGACATTGCCTGGGGTCTTTCTTTGGTTTGTGCGCGATGAGGGACTTGAACCCCCGACCTTCGCTGTGTAAAAGCGCCGCTCTACCAACTGAGCTAATCGCGCATCGTTTTAGAAGGATTTCTACTTGGTGTGCCCTCGGTAGGAATCGAACCTACATCAAGAGCTTAGAAGTCTCCTGTTCTATCCATTGAACTACAAGGGCTAGGAGCTCTGGTACTTTACCATCGAGCTTCGATTTTGTGAAGTACGTTCAGTATTCTAGTATGAACGACTGGATTTGCAATGGCTTTGGCTGCCAGAAAACCGACAGCAAGTCCGAGCACAAAGCTCAGCATGATCTTGCCTGAGTTCTTCGCCACCTTCTTGCGGTACAGCAATTGCTTGTGCCCATCAGGCAGCAGGTTGGCACTGTCTCCCCCAACCAGCGCTACGCCGATCGCTGCAGCATACCGTACTGCATCTTTTTTCTGTATTGAAGGAATATGCTCGTCGAATGACAGGCAGTTCGTCCACACGTTTGCTTCGCGCACTGGCAAGCGCAAGCCGGCGCTCAAGTATTCATCAAGCCCGCGCAGCGTGCTGCCTGCGCCGGTTACAAACACTGCCTGAACTGCCGCCATTGAAGGGTGCGCTTTTCTCCAGGCAATATATGCCGCATTGATGTCATGCACTAACAACGCACAGTCATCAACAACTGCATTGAATACCGTCGCGTCTTCTTTTGATACAAGCCCCTGGCTTTCTTTCAGTTGCTGTACCGCACCAAGGGGTACCCCTCCTTTCACCATTGCGCTCACGATCATATCGTCTCCAAACGGAATCAGTATTGTTTGCGACACCTTTCCTTGGGTGACGAAGGTGATTGATGTTGTGCGTGCGTCAATGTTAATAAGCAATGCATGCTGATGCGTTGCGACTAACAAAAGATCACGCGTTAGCGCATGCCCAACTGGCTCTATGGTTAAGATAGCAATGCCAGCATTTTTGAATGCGCTTACAATATCTTGAGAAATGCTCTTGGGCATAGCAGCAACCTGATGCACCGTCACTGAGCCATTTCCTGAAACCGCCTTATGCTCATAGACAATGTCTTTCAATGCAAGGCTGAATTCCTTTTCAACAGAAGCCTTGATTGCGGGCAAGGCATCGCCCTGCGCTGAAACGCTCCAGGTCTGCACCTGTGCAGACGAGAGGGTGAGATAGACAGTGTCTATGCCATAGGCTTTCTTTGTATTCTTAAGAAAGCTTATAAATGGTTGCTTGCTGACAAGCATGCCGTTTTCAAAGCATCCTATCGGCAATTGCAGTTCTGCATACCGCTCAGGAAGAATACTGTCGCCATGCGTTTTAATCGACACGAAGCGAAAGGTTGTATCAGAAAGCTGTACTCCTGTTACAGTATGATGTGCAAGTTGCAAGAAGCGTGTGTTCACGACATAAGTATACGATACTTGCACTGTTATGACACTAGCATTAGTGCACCGTTGCGCCGGGAGTCACTTCTTTTTCTGGAACAAGAAATACTGGAGCGCCGTCAATGCCATCGACGGCCATAAGCATGCCGTTTGATTCCAGCCCTCTCATCTTTCTTGGAGCAAGATTTACCACAAACAGCATCTGCTTGCCGATCAATAGCTCTGGCTCTGGATACCATTCGCGAATGGCAGATAGAATCTGCCGAGGCTTTTCTTCCCCGAAGTCCAATTCAAAGCGAATCAGCTTGTCTGAATCTGGCACGGCTTCTGCCGCTACCACCTTCCCTATCTTTGCTGTAATCTTGGCAAAGTCATCAATGGTTATATACGGTTCTTTCTTAACCTCCTCTACGGGAGCCTGCTGTTCTTCATTCATAGTGCTATTGTGCCACTTTTTTCGTATCGAGGAAACGCTGCAATATAATTGCCGCAGCAGAATCGTCTCTGTGCCCTGCAGTTATCTGATATCGGTGCGCCTCAACGGTTGAGAAGCTTTCCTGCTGAAAATGCACCGGGAGCCCCGTTGCAGCTGCCAGCTTTTCCTTAAAGGCTTCAGTCTGCGGAACAATATCATTGGCAATGCCATTGCTGGCAACTGACTTGCCAATGACAATCGCCTCGATGCCCTCCTTTTCGCATAGTGCCGCTATTTCAGCAATGGCTGACTTGGCGTCAACGATGCATTTTGGGAAAGCGAATTCGCCGCCATCGTCTGATATGGCAATGCCTGTTCTTTTTGTGCCGTAGTCGATGCCGAGGTATTTCATATGGCCAGTCTAGCAGAAGCTGCTAGCGGTGTCATTTCTATAGTATGGCAAACTAGGCCACAAATTACAGCACTTGAAAAAAATCTCAAAATGGTTAGAATGAACAGGTTCCCACAGCAAACCAATGGAGGTGTGCGTGAGTGGTTGAAACGAGCTGTCTTGAAAACAGCCAGGTGTAATAGCCTCGTGAGTTCGAATCTCACCACCTCCGCTAATAAAGAAAATCGCCTTATGAGGGGCGATTTTTTTGTAGCTCATAAAATGAGCCTGTAATCTGTCCAAGTCCGGCCAGCAGGCAAACCTGCTGCTGAGGCCGGTCAATGTTATGGCAGCTAAACTCCTTGTCAGAATTATGCCCCATGTGAATAGAGCAGCCATTCTGTCCAGGAACTTCAACATAAAAGCCCTTGCCGCTGTTTTCACAGCGAAATTGAGACACTCGTTCAAAAAATGGGAAGCCGGGGAATGCTTCTGCCCCGTCAATATATTGATGAAGCTCAAACATTGCCTTTTCTCTTTCTTTGTTCAATTCTTCAAAAGGAGCAATGCTTTCTATAAAGAAGCGGCTGCATTCTCCACCTATGCCTGCCAACGGGCCAAGCTGAAGAAAGATAGCTTGATTGCCCCATTCATTTTCCTCAACGGGAGAATCATCATTCTTCATGACCCACCAGTTAAGGTAGTTTGTGAGGATATACATCGATGCGCATATCTCCCTTACATTATTTGTCTTATCAAACTCTTTTCCCGTTGCTCGGCAATGAAAGCAAGGATTGTCGTTCCAGTCCTTCTTTTCCCCTTTGCATGTTTCGCATATTGTTTCTGATTCAGCATAGGTCGCGATTACAGGAAATGAGAGCCTGATAAGGCCATCAGCAACTCCTTCATTTCGAGAGCAGTTATTAATTCCAAAATTCCTCTCAAGGCTCGTTTCAACCTCAGAATAATTAAGCTTTTCCTTGCAGTACTTTATCTGCAACGTCTCAAACGATATGCTATCAAAAATTGCTATAGCCGCAGGATGAATCCTGAACACAAACGCTTTTTGAGGAACATCATATGAAAAACTATATACAAATGGCAAAGGATCTTTAGTTTTTGATTTTTTTAGGTACATAGCTCAATGTTTTACGTTTTTCCCACCATACGGCCTGCGGCCATCAAAGTCAATTCGTTGACTTCTCTTTTCCCTAGATGCTATACAATTGATATATGGATCAAAGCACCCCACCCCTAGAGCCAAAAGAGACCCCTATGGAAAAGTCAGATCGCAGCGTACGACAAAGCTTCAAAGAGCTAGGCCGCGACATTCGAGACGGCAAAGGAACTGAGCTTGCGGGAGACGTAAAAGATATTGCGTTAGAGACCAGAGATAACGTAAAGAAGAGCGTACGCTCATTTACCAACTTCATTCGCGAGCAAGGGGTTGTTGGCCTGGCAATCGGCTTCCTATTAAGCGGCGCAGTGTCTGGCACGGTTACTTCTCTTGTTAACAATGTTATCAACCCCCTTATAGGCCTTGCCCTTGGCAAGGTTAACCTCAGCGACAAGATGATTATCGTTGGCGCTTCAACGGTTAAGTACGGCGCATTCATTTCCTCTATCATTGATTTCATTATCATTGCCGCAGTGATCTTCTTTATCTTCAAGGGATTGCGCCTGGACCGTTTGGATAAGAAGAGGGAGTAGTCTACAATTAGGGAATGGATCCCCTTACTTGGACTACGCTTGAATTCGAACCGCGCGAGCGGCATCGCGACTGGAACTGGTATGCCGGCCTTATCGCGGTCATCGTTGCCATTCTCTCATTCTTCTATGGCAACATCTTCTTTGGCATCTTTGCCATTGTTGCAGGCGCTACTGTTATCATTTACGCCCTTCTTCCCCCAAAAGAGCTTGTTATCAACATCCGCACAGAAGGCGTGGTAGTCAATGATGAGCTTATTCCCTCAGCATCTATTACGCAGTTCTGGCTTGACGAAACTGATAAACAGGATAAGCTGTTATTACTCATCAAGGGAGCCTTTATGCCATTGATGAGTTTGCCCTTGGAAGGCGTTACGGCAGAGGCCGTACGCGCTGCCATGAAGCCCTTGGCGCCAGAGGTTGAGATGCATGAATCTCGCACTATCAAGATCTTCGACCGTCTCGGCTTCTAAAGAAATATTGCTTCCGTCGTTCAATGGATAGGACGTAACTTTGCGGAAGTTATGATGTAGGTTCGATTCCTACCGGGAGCACAACTTAGGCTCATACAAATGCCTCATGAATCTTTTTTAATAAGTCCTATATGACCCTAACTCATATGTAGAGTTTTTGTTGATTTAAGCTATAATTGTATACATGGAATCAATGGAAGACACTTTATTTAATAATATGACAAGCAGAACTAATGCAGAAACTGAGAAAGGGTATGAATTGCGCCGACAGGAACTGGATCAGTGGGTTGCGAGAGAAAAAGCCGTTCTAAGTGAAAGGAAAAATGTCTCTTCAGATGAATTGGCAAAAAATATCGCCTCATTAGAAGAAGAATCAAAAGGTGTTCTAGAAAAATACAAACAGGATCTTGAACGAATAAATAATTTAAGCAGTGACCGCTTAAAAAGTAGGGCGATAGAATCCCTTGAGCTTGATTATTCTACAATACTGTATGCTCTAAAGGCAAAATACTCGATATCTACATAGAAACAAATAACCCTTATATCGCCATAAAACATCGAAGGCTTTCCAAGAACACTTTTGCCAATCAATATCGTTTGGCAAAATACCTTGCGCGAGCACCAATAAGAAAACACCCTTGAAGGGTGTTTTCTTTTATTTAACCTCAGCCCAATCGAGCAGCTCTTCATAGGTCACTTCCCCGCACAGCCACTTCTTCGTCGTGCCGTTGAAATAGAACGGTACGCCGCCGCAGGCATCGCCCTTATCAAGCTCTTCAATGAATTTCATATTGCTTTCATTGTGCCAGACTTCCTTGCGCTCGATGCGCACTTCAGGATGCTCAAGCATGAGCTTATCGGTTA
The DNA here is from genome assembly GCA_040389365.1 of Patescibacteria group bacterium. Classification (GTDB taxonomy): domain Bacteria; phylum Patescibacteriota; class Minisyncoccia; order Phycocordibacterales; family UBA9973; genus UBA4124. Next base: position 56,711 of record JAZKAB010000007.1, on the reverse strand, counting down.
ACTGGCGCATGCGGGCGCAATGCTCGCACTCTTGGCCATAGAATTCGTATAACATGGGTAGAGTATAACAAAAAAACCACCCGAAGGTGGTATTTTGCTTATTGCTCCTTGGCCATTCGAGAAAGACGGGCTTTCTTGCGAGAGGCAGTGTTCTTCTTGATCACTCCCTTCTTGGCTGCCTTGTCGATTGCGCTGTATGCGGCTGACAGTGAAGCCTTAGCTTCCTTCCACTGCTTCGCTACAACAAGCTTCTGCACCGACTTTGCACCCTCCTTAAGAGTTTTCTTGGTACGGTCGTTTGCTGCTTTCTTTGTAAGAGAGACAGCGTGGGCCTTTTTTGCTGATTTGGTGATTGGCATAACGGCAAAACTATAGCAGAAGAGTACCATTTTAGCAAGAAAAAACCCCTTAATGCTTATGCATTAAGGGGTTGTGGTGCTGATGTTAGGCGAGACAGATTTCGCGGGGGCCGTCATTGCTTACCGCCTTGCTGCAATGCGCCTTGCCGAGATTAAAGTGGGCACCTCTGATAAATCCGGTTACGCAACACCCTTCTTCATGAACTGCGCTTATGGTGGTAGTAAGCGTCATCGTTTCGCGATCAAGCTTAATCTTGTGTTTCCACCACATAAACTGCCAGCACAATACGTACTCCACTGCGGTCATATACGTACGGGGCTCTTTCATAAACACCTTGTGGCATTTGTTTGCATGTTCCGTATCAGGCCGTATTCCAGGCCTATAACTGAAGGCGTACAAATCTTCTGGGCGTTTGCTGAAGTCTCTGAGCTTGGTTAAGTCGGCAATAGGGTTTCTTCTGTGGGTAATGCTGTCTAATTTGGGAAACCGCGTATACACGTGAGTAATGCTCAATCCTGGCGGACACACCATGTAATGGCTAAAGCCATCCCTGCTGGGAAACGGCACTTTCGAAAGATTAAGCTGTAAGCCGTACATCTTTGAAAAGAACTCTTGCAGGTCTTTCTTGTACTGCATAATTGGATCTGATGAAAGAAGGCTGATCAAGTTCTCTACAGTTACCCCTGCGGTTTCCATAATCGCCTTCTTTCCTACGATCTCGATAAGCTCCTTGGCCTGGCTGAATGAAAGGCCCTCTTCTGCAAGAAGCTTTCCTACCGCGCCGCCAATGGCATTTCCGATTTCAAATAATTGCCCAGGCGTCGCTGGTGTTTTGCTTGCTGTGTCTATCATGACTAACAAATATATAAACGTACAACATCGTACTTGCTTGCATAATGTACTATTTTTACATAATGTCAATAGAAAGGCGCTTCTATAATTTGTTATGATACGAGCATGATCGCACGCATAACAGGCACTATTGTAGATATCGTAGATAAAGGAGTCGTCATTGAAAATGCCGGCATTGGATACCTCGTTTTTACACCCTTCCCTCCTGCACAGCTCAGCGAAACCGTTACCCTGCATACCCATATGGTTATCAAAGACGATGCGCATGAGCTCTACGGCTTCGGTACTGCAACCGAAAAGGCGCTTTTCTCTATCCTGATCAGCGTTTCTGGCGTTGGTCCCAAGACCGCGCTGCAGATGCTGGCGCTATACACTCTTCCCGAGCTTGTACGATCTATCAAAGACGGCGATGCCAAGGCTATCAGCCTTGTGCCGGGCATTGGCAAGAAGACTGCCGAGAAAGTTGTCATTGACCTTAAAGACAAGCTCGACGGCTTTGCCGCAGCAGAGAATGGCGTATCAAGCGATCTCTTGGAAGCGCTTATATCGCTCGGGTACAAGGAGCACGCAATTCGCGTTGTCGTTACGACAATCGACAACGCGCTCCCTCTCCCAAAGCAGATCACCATTGCCCTTCAGCTATTAGGAAAATAACATGCCGGAACTTCCTGAAGTACAAACAACCGTAAACGGGCTGAATGCGACAGTGAAGGGAAAGACTATTGTTGATGTCTGGACTGACATTGCCGTTGAAAATCCTTCGCTTCCCCATCACCATACCAGCACCAAGAGCAGCGCCTTTTTCAAGTCATTTAAAAAGCTCGTGATTGGAGCAAAGATTGTTTCAGCCGAACGACGTGCCAAGAATATTTTTATTCATCTTTCAAGCAAGCAGAGCATTTGGATTCATATGAAAATGACTGGCCATATGATGTATGGACTTTATGAATTTAACAAGGACATGCAGCAATGGGTGCCATCGTTAAAAGAAAAGAACGATGCGTTGCGCGATCCGTATAACCGATACCTGCATACGGTATTTACGCTTTCAAACAGCAAGCAGCTGGTATTGTCTGACGTGCGCAAGTTTGCCAAGGTTACCATACTGCCAACTGAGAGTATTGATAATGCTCTGAATATCGGACCGGAGCCATTAACAGAAGAATTCACTCTCGCATTGTGTACTGAACAGCTGCTCAAGCGCCCGACTCGCGCCATCAAAGAAGTATTGCTGGATCAGAAGATTATTGCCGGCATCGGCAACATTTATTCAGACGAAGCATTGTGGCTAGCGGGCATTCACCCGTTGCGCAACGTGCAAACTATAACGAAGCCTGAGTTCAAGAAACTCTTTGATGCTATAAAAATAGTATTGGAAAAAGGCATTGATTTTGGCGGCGATTCAACGTCAGACTATCGAGACATTAACGGCGAGCGGGGCAAGTTCCAGGCAGCGCATAACGCATATCGCATGACAGGAAAGCCCTGCAAGAAAAAAGGCTGTGCCGGAATTATTGAGCGCATTCCCTTTGGCGGCCGCGGCACGCACTTCTGCCCCGTGCACCAGCACTAGATATTAAGCATTCGAAAGAGCGCGATTCCTCCTGCAACAGAGACGTTCAATGATTCCTTTGACCCTTTCATCGGAATTTCTGCAATGGTGTCTATTTTCCTCAAAATGGTTTTAGGCAAGCCATCAACTTCGTTGCCGAGAATAAACGCTACCGGCTTCTGTATTTTTATTTTTTTATAATCAACGGCATCCTCAGATTGCTCGATGGCAACAGTTTGCACGCCGGCTTTTTTAAGCTTATTGAGTACAGGTGCAAGGGTGCCGAATTTCTGCCATGGAATGGTCTGCTCTGCACCAAGCGCTGTCTTTGCGATGGCGCTATTTGCCCGACCAAACTGATCAGTTGGCGCTGGGGTTATGCCAACAATATAGATCATTTCGATACCGCAGGCGTCTGCGGTTCGGAACAATGAGCCGACATTCTGCGCGCTGCGTATGTCTGGCAGTATAAGGATAGTATTTGGAAACGCCGTTGATTTCATGTATGCTGCATGGTATAGTTTTTGACGCAATTTGCAAATAAACCTATATGCGCCCATAGCTCAGTCGGTAGAGCAGCTCCCTTTTAAGGAGACGGTCGCGGGTTCGAATCCCTCTGGGCGCACAACAATTTTTCTTGAATGTGTTAAAACAATTCTTTGATCTTAGCTATGCCGTAATAATAGACATTTCTTCGTACCTTTTCTGAGCGAATAAGTTCCTATATAGTTATTAAGTCAAATATAGGTATAATTGAACCTTAAGTATACCTATATTATACCCATAAGCTATCTCCTTTTGAGGAAAAGATCGCGAATTCGAATCCTTCTGGGTGAACCAATTACAGCAGCAATATGAGCCGCGATGCTACTTCACGCTATGATACAATCATTATCATGAATACACTCCAGCTAAAGCTCACCTTTATCCCTGGGCTGAAAGAGGTGGTGTTGGATGAGCTATCACACTATCCTGATCTTCAACTATACGAAACAAGTAAAGACGAAGCCGATCTGGAATTATTCATCGGCAAATCAGACGGCATATGGGAAGCGGGCGTTCGACTGACTTCGCGGCCGCTGACGCTTCGCGACTATAAAGTTGAGAATATCAAAGGAGGCCTTAACCCAACCATCGCATATGCGATGAACAGTCTCTGCGATCTCGATTCCGCAACATCATACCTAAACGTTTTTTCTGGCAGCGCCACGCTCCTTATCGAGGCAGGACTGGCCAATAAAAACCTACGACTCATTGGCTTTGATAGCAACGGAAAGAGCAGCGCGTTGGCGGTAAAGAATATCAAGAAGGCTGGATTGATAAAAGCTATACAGCTTAAGACAGCTGATATTTTTAATAAGCCCGACTTGGGGAAATTTGATGTTATTGCTTCTGACTTGCCGTTCGGCATGCAAGTTTCAAAAGACGAAGATTTGGGGAAGCTCTATCGGTGCTTTGTTGAATACTGTGAGGATTTTTTAAACCAAGATGGCACAATGGTTGTCTACACTACCGAGCACAAACTATTGCAGCCGATGCTTGAGGGGTCAAAATTTTCAATTATCACAACGCTTGATCTTAAGGTCTCAACGGTTGTAGGAGCGTACATTCATCCGAAAATTTTTGTTTGTAAATTTAAATAAAAAAAAGCTCACTACTGAGCTTTTATGGGTTAATACACCCTTCGTTTATTTCCTGAATAGCTTACTGGGCAATTGCAAGAATTTTTACGTACTCGCTTTTTTGCCGCTACAGATTTAGCCGGGAGGGATTTCGCAATTTCCTTGCCAATGTATTCCTTAAGTATTGGGGAGATACTTGCAGTGTCAACAACAACGGCAGCAACATCCTCATTCTTTTTTTCGCGCAATTGAGCGCGCAAGGTTGCAGTATCGTCTCTCAGCTGAGCATTCTCTCTCTGCAGCTGTTTGATCAGGGCAAAATTTGCATCGACAACCGCTGCTTTTGCTTTTTTCTGTACGGCATCGCCTACCTTCTTAAAAGGTGGTGTTACGCTATTAATCGCTGTGCTAACCTTTTCTGTCTTGAAAAGATTTTTAGCTTTTTCACGAAGCCCCCAATACTGACCCTTAGTTCCTAAGTGCACGAATATCCATCCGGCTACTATAAGAAGTACGATTATTAAGGGTTTAGCGTATGACCTTCTGAATCTAAACCAATTCCTACTTATCATATTCTATTGTTTAAAGTGATGACTTTTGTTTATTACACCATATCACTTTTACACAAAAAGTCAATACCTAGATGCCTGCTAGCCTAATGGCAGCAAACAATACCCCCGCCCCAATAATGGTGGCAATGGTTGTCCATCGAGTAGGGTGGCTGTGGTAGCTTTCAGGCAATAGGTCGCTTGCACCAATATACAGAAAGAATCCCGAGAAGATTGCCAGGATAATGCTAAGCGCAGATTCAGGAACAGTAAAGAAAATAGTAGATGCTGCACCAAGCACTGGCGCCAGTGAATCAACAAATAGCCATTTCATTGCTTCTTTTCTACTGCCCTTATTCTTGAGAATAACGTTCACGGTATTGATACCGTCTGAGAAGTCATGCACAAGCACCGCTGTCGTAACAATAATCCCAACAGCGAGTGACACCTTAAATGCTAGCCCGATTGCGGCACCGTCAATGAAGCTGTGCAGCGCGAGACTTGCTGCGCCAAGCTTGCCTCGTGGAGACGCGACAGTATGGTCATGGCTGTCATGACCAGGCATGGTGTAGTGCGCATGAAGAATGATAAAGCGGTCAAGCAGCATGAAAAACAGAAAGCCTAGAGCAACGAAGGCTATCATGTTGCGAAGGCCATAGAACTGCTGCCCCAGGTCTAGCGCTTCAGGAATAAGGTCAAAGAACGCAACGCCCAATACCGCTCCGGCACTGAAGCCCAGAATGAGATGCAGTTTGTCTTTGAAGCGAATGGCAAAAAGCCCGCCCAGAAGCGTTGCGAAAAATGCGAAGATGCTGATGATAATTACCATATAGTGTTTATTTATGGCAGTATGATTTGCCGTTATTGCAAATCATTTGCATTTGTATATACTACAACTATGAAGAAGCAATTGCAACCAATTGACGCAGAAGCGTTGCTGGAAGAGTATGGATTCAAGAAAACAGCTCTCAGAATCATGCTCCTAGAAGTATTGTCGCTCTCCACAATGCCGCTTCCCGTGGCAAAGCTTGCCCGCAAAACGAAGAAGGTTGGCGCCGATCCAGCGACTATATACAGAGCGCTCAATGCCTTTGTCGAAGCCGGCATTGTCACCGCTCTCACTGTCGACAAGACCAAGGTACTGTATGAGCTCAGCGTTTCCAAGACGCATGTGCACCATATCGTCTGCGATTCCTGCAATACAGTAGAATCGATTCCCTTTTGCATAAAGAGCATTGAGCAGCAGGTTATCAAGGTATCTCGCCAGTTCAAGAAAATATACGACCATCAAATGTCCTTCAAGGGAACTTGCAGAAAATGCCTTCGCGCGGTACGGTAATATATATGAAAAAGAAAAATACATGGATCTGGATCGTGGTAACGCTCGCAATTATTGGCGCCCTTATTGGCTTCCTGGTTGTACAGGCAAAGAAGCCGGGCAAGTATGATACGTTCGCGCAGTGCATCACTGACAGCGGCGCAAAGTTCTATGGCGCATGGTGGTGCCCGCACTGCCAGGCCCAAAAGGCGTTGTTTGGAAAATCAGCAAAGAAGCTTCCATACATCGAATGCCAGACCCAGGACTCAAAGCAGAACGGAACCTGTAACGATGCAAACATTGCAGCATACCCAACATGGGAATTCCCCGACGGCAGTCGAACGACTGGCGAGCAGACATTCGCCTTTCTTGGAGAAAAGACTAATTGTCCAGTACCAGCTAACTAATACACCCTTATGATATTCAACACCCTTATGGCTGTAGCCAGCCTTGGAATCCTTCTCTTCCTTATCATCCTTGTCGTCGCATGGCTTACCGAAAACCCTATCGCGGGATGGGTAGCCAAGCACTCAAGCATCATCCTTCGCATTATCTTCGGCGGAGCGATCATCGGCAGTCTTATCTATTCAAACTACTTTGATTATGCGCCCTGCCTCTTGTGCTGGTATCAGCGCATTGCAATCTTCCCGATTGCAATCCTCCTTTTCACCGACGACATTCGCAACAGCAGAATATTGCAGCGCCAAATCCTGCTCTTCAGCGCTGCAGGATTCCTGATTGCCCTATTCCACAACTACATCGACATCTTCCCTAATGGGGGCGTAGGCGATGTGTGTGGCACAAGCGGCGTCAGCTGCCTGACTCGATACGTATACGAATTCGGCTTCGTTACCATCCCGCTCATGTCAGCAATCACGCTCCTTGCCGGAATCCTGATCACCGTGCTTGCAATGCAATACCCTCGCAAAGCATAAGCAATTAAAAAAGACCCTCGCGGAGGGTCTTTTTTAATGCGTCAATAATACTTTTTCTATAGCCAGGCTAAGCGGCGTTCCTTGCTGCCAGGCAGCCGCATGAGCTTCGAGCAGTGCGGCATACAGCACGTGATACTGACCATCCGGATCTCTTTCTTTCAATGCGACATCGCGCACTTTCCAATACAGCAATCCTAATACTGCCTCTATAGGATACTTAGCCAATACGGCCTGATATGCCAGCCAGCGGTCTTTCTTGCTCGCAATCGTAACAAACGATACCTGATTGAAGAGGCTTTCCTTTTCTGCCTTCTTTGCAGGCTCCTGCACGTGCACAATTGCGCCCTGCTTCTTGATGCTCGTTATAAAGGGCTTCGAAAGAGAAAGCTCTTCCAAAAGAAACACTGTTGGGCTAGCAATGAGCTTTTTAATCAGCGCAGCAGAGAGCTCCTTTTCCTTTGCCTCTAGTATGAAACGACCATGCACGACAGGAGTGTTGAGCGTAAACAGCGACGGATAGACATAGTGTTCAAGCGCATCAATGGAAATAAGCGTGTCATCAAGCATGATGACTTCACTGTCAGCATAGTCTGCCAATACGGCAGCGATGCGCTCAGCGCGGTATGGCTTTGTATCTGCAACAATGATAGTAAGCATTAGAAAATTTTAGGCACTGTCTCCTTATACTCTTTATACTGCTCGCCGAATTCAGTATGGATCAAAGATTCATACTTTCTGAAAAATACATTTGAGACAATGTAGCCCAATACTGTTACTGCCAAAAATACAATGGAACCGCTCACCGCGCTATACCCTGCAACAAGGATAACGATGCCGATATGAGTCGGATTGCGCATCAAGCGATACGGCCCGCGTTGGAAGTATGGCGTATCATTTTTTTGTGCAGAAGTACGCTGTGCCCAAAAGATCAGCATCGGACCAAGAATAAAGCAGGTCAAGGCAATCCATTCGCCATTGGCAATAGGCGCGCCGATGGCGAAGAAGGTGTCGGCAAACAGGCCAAGCAGGCTGAATATGAAATAGGCCAGGTATGAGTCTGCCAGGGCAGTGTGGATAGATCGTGCAAGTGGTTTCATACCCCTATTGTATAGCGTTACTTCAGATCATCAAGTCGCTTGCCAGAGCCGACGGATACGGCCAGCGGCACCAAGGGAGCAGTGACAGGAAACGGCGATCGGGCAAAGACGTCATTCATGGCATTCTTGATAATGGCCTCGGCCTGGTCTTTGACCTTCTCATCTACCTCATATACCAATTCGTCATGAATCTGAAGGATAAGATGCGCCTGGTCAATCAGCCCTGCTGCACGAAGGTCTTCATCGACTAGCTTGATGGCAATCTTTACGATATCAGCGTTGGTTCCCTGAATCGGCGCATTCGTCGCCATGCGCTCTGCCATGGCGCGCAGGAACGGCGCACTAGCATTGATGCCGGGGAAATACCGACGGCGGCCAAAGAGCGTTTCTGTGTAGCCATGCAGCTTGGCGTATTCCTTTGTTGATTCAAGATAGTCATGAATCTTTGGAAAGGCTTCGAAGTAGCTGTTATAGAAGGTCTGCGCTTCTGCGCGAGTCGTGCCCAGATTCTTCTGGAGCGCCGTAATGCCCATGCCGTATAGGATGCCGAAGTTAATCACCTTCGCCTTTCGTCGCATGTCATTCGTCACCTCGCTAAACGGCACCTTGAACATCGCTGACGCGACCGACATGTGAATGTCTTCCCCTTTTCTGAATGTCTCGATCAGCTGCTCGTCATTCGAGAGCATCGCCAACACGCGCAATTCAATCTGCGAGTAGTCGCTGCCGATATAGACATTGCCAGGACCAGCAATGAACCCCTGTCGAATTTCCTTGCCTGAATTTCCCTTGATGGGAATATTCTGCAGGTTTGGGTTTGCGGAAGAAAAGCGGCCGGTAGTGGTACCGTGCTGCAGGAACGTTGCATGCACCCTGCCGTCTTCCTTTACATGGCCAAGCAATGCTTCAACATAGGTCGTTAAGAGCTTCTGTACTTCGCGATATTCCAAGAGCAAGGGAATAATCGGATGCTCGTCGCGCAATTCTTCCAGCTGCTCTGCATTGGTCGTATATGCCCCGCTCGCCTTCTGCTTGCCCTTTGGCTTCAATCCTAACGTCACGAACAGCAGTTCTGAGAGCTGTTTTGGGGAGTTAAGGTTTATAGCAACGCCGGTTTGCTCGGTGATACTCTTTTCAATTCCCTCAAGCTGCTCCTTCATGCGAGTCTGCAATGTTCTGAAATAGTCCTGATCGATCATGATGCCATAGCTTTCCATTTCGGTAATGATGGGCACCAGCGGCTCTTCGATCTTTTCAAACAAGGGCAATAGCTCTCGTCGTTCCAGTTCCTGCCTTATAACCTCATATGCCTCAGCCAATGTTTTCTTGCGAGCTCGTTCCAGTATCATTTCGTATGTCGGATTGGTCTGCTCTGAAGACAATACCCACAGCGCGATAGATGCCAAGCGCAGCAATACCGGATCAACATCTTCAGCAGGCGCAGCCTTCTCGAAATGAAACACTCGTCGCGCTCGCGCGCTCAAGCTTGAAAACTCATACTTGGCAATAAGGTCAAGCACTGCGGTCTCGTTTACGCTTTCTGCAAACGTCTGGTCGGGCAAGACGTATTCAATCGGCGCATCGAAGCGAATCGTTGCCAGGGTCTTTGAAAAAAATGCGTCATCCTTGTGCTCGATCAGCAGCTTTATAATGCGGTCAGTTAATCCTGCTTCCTTTCCCTTCGCCGGGTCTTTCTCCAGTGCCGCATACAGCTTTTCGATCGTGCCGAAGTGCTGCAAGATAGTCGTTGCAGTCTTTTCTCCAATGCCGGGCACGCCGATAATGTTGTCAGATGGGTCGCCGCGCAAGCCCTTGTAGTCAATAAGCTGCAAAGGGCCAAAGCCATAGCGCTCCTTCACCGCATCTTCGTCATACAGAATAGTGTCAGCAATGCCCTTCTTCAGCGTATATACCTGCACTTTCTTCTTCTCAACAAGCTGCAGCGTATCCATATCGCCTGAAGCGATAATGACAGCAGTATCAGGCAAGACTTTCAGCTTGCCTACCAGCGTGCCGATGACGTCATCAGCCTCAAACCCTTCTGCATCCAATACTGGAATGCCAAGCGCCGCAAACACTTCGCGAGAAGAAATAAGCTGCTTTACCAAATCATCATCCGCCTTCACTCTCCCTGCCTTGTAGTTTTCGTATGCATGATGGCGAAAGGTTGGCTTCGGCAAGTCGTATGCCGCAACAATATAGTCAGGCTTGAGCTCTTCAATGATCTTGATAATCATTGAAAGCAACCCATACAGCGCGCCTGTTGGCGCGCCGGCACTGTTGGCAAAATTCGGCAGCGCATGATATGCGCGGTGAATGATGGCATGCGAATCGAGGAGAACGATAGTTTTGGTAGGGGTTTTTTTCATACTGCTTATTGGATTTTGGTAATGGTGCGCTGGTCTCCTGAATGAACTATCTTGAAATGATGAATGGCTTCTGGCAATGCGCCCCTGATCTTTTCCGGCCATTCAATAATAAGCAGCGTGCGCGGCTGCGCGAGCAATGCCTCCCAGCCAAGGGGCCCCAGCTCTTCCAGCGACTCGATGCGATAGGCGTCCATATGCACCAGCGCATTGAATGCGTCATGCTGTGCGCCGTAAAACTTGGCAATAACGAAGGTTGGGCTCACTACTGTATCAGTCACCCCTAGGCGGGCTGCCAGGGCCTTGGTAAGGGTTGTTTTGCCTGCTCCCAGATCTCCTTCCAGTGCCAGGATTGTCGCCCCAGCGTCTGAAGATTGCAAAAGGCTCAGTATTTCTGCAATAGCGTCAGTATCGGCTTCGGTATACAGGCGTTCCATAAGGGGATTTTAACACAAAAGCCGCCCCGAAGGGCGGCTTTTGAATAGAGTGTCGTAACTGATTATTACACAGTTTTTACTGGCTCTTCTTTACGTCGGTAAAGAGTGCGAGCGAGTACCACAAGAGCGAGAATGACTAGGATGAGTAGCAACCATTCGAGCAATGTGCTTGGAAGGAATCCTCCAAATCCGAACACGCTAGCGCCGAGTACCGCAGGACAATCGTTAGAGATTGTGATCAGCGAGTACGCGATAGCCTGTTCCTGAGCGTTAGTTACAGGGTTAGTGTAGACCATAGTTGCAGTAATAACCGCAAGCTTGCCTGGTAGCGCTGTGTTGTTCACATGCGCGCGTACTGTTACGCTTCCCTGTTCGCCTGGCTGCACTGTACCAAGAGCAATCGTTAGCGTACGGTCAACGACACTGTAGTCGCCGCGTGAGCTTGATGCGTAATCCAATTCTCCTGGGAAGGTGATTCGTAGAACGCTGTTGTTAAGCTGCTGTGCGCTGATGTTCTGGTAGTTCACTGTGTACTGGATGTCTCCACCCACGCACATGCGGTCAAAGCTGCTGTCTACCTGCAATCGGAAGAGTGAAGCCTGACTGTTAGCGATTAGTCCCGTGTTTGCACGACTTACTGTCTGAGACTGCACGATAACGCGAGTCGGGGGAGTGTAGGTTGTGCTTGCAGAAGGAGTAGTGAATGGCACTACTGCGCCGTATGCAGTACCAGATTGGTTCTGCACGACTGCGCGGAAGTAATACGTTCGTCCGCCGCTTAGGCCGCTGATGTTAGCGCTGTACGGGAACTGCCCGTTGCTGCTAATGATCTGGCTGTCTGAACGGTTGCCGAGTGATGTAGTTGATCCGTATTCGAACCATGCGCTTGTTGTACCGTATGTCGTGTTTGGCACGGCGATACCGTTCAAGATTGCAGCGTATGAGCTAATTGGAGTCCCTACTGTCGTAATAGCCTGAGGCTGCGCGTAGTTGCCTACGTTTGACTGGTTAACAGTTACGTACACAGACTTTGTCGTGTCGCCTCCGTTACAGTTAGCGCCGTTCAATGTCAGCGTATAGCTTGTTGAAGCGTACGGGCTGATTGAGATCGAGCCATTTGTCTCGTAGCGAGTGCCGAAGCCTGTGATGTACACAGAGTTAGCACCAGTTACGCTCCAACGAAGGTTCGTTGTCTGGCCCTGGGTAATGCTGTTGCTGTCAGCGTAGAAGCTGATTGAACAGTAGTTGCCATTGTTGTTGTTTCCAACGCTCACTGTTGTGCTTCGAGTTACGCCACCTGGGAACGCCGTAAGCGTGTAGGTAGTAGTAGATGAAACGTATGTTGAGCGACTGTCATCAACTGACAGGTTGCCGCCTAGGTTTGGAGAAACGGTAACTGAATCACAGTTAGTAGTATTCCAGCTTAGGATTGTTGAACCTGGGTTGTTCAAGTATGAAGGACTTGCATCAAAGTTGTTGATAGTACAGCCGTTGTTGTTTCCTCCATCGTTAACAATGACTGTTGCGTTACGAGTCGCTCCGCCTGGGAACGCCGTAAGCGTATAGGTCTTTGTAACCGTAGGGTACACGTTTCGACTGTCATTAGCAGGAAGGTTAGTTCCTACGTCAGTAATAGATACGTTTTCACAGCCTGTCGTGCTCCATGTCAGATTGCTTGAGTTGCCCTTGTTGATTGTTCCAGGGTTTGGCTGGAAGTTGTTGATAACGCAAACTGGGTTTGTGTCGTCATTTCCATCAACGCGGAATCGAGCAACGATTGCGCCCTTTGCTCCAGGAGCAACATCGCCGATGTTGAAGCCAGTACCGATAAGGGCACTTGAGTTCACTTCGCGAGGACTGCCGCCAGGACCTGGGTACCATGCTGGACGCTCGTTACCAAGCAGCATAGTAATAGTTGTCGTCTTTGACAAAGTTACGTTAGCGTTTCCGTTAACGCGACCTGTCGAGTTAGACGCATCAACGCCACCAGAGAAGCTTACATTTGCACCATTGCGTGAAGGGTGAATCGCAAGCGTAACATTGTGCAATGTTTCATTGCCAGTGTTTTCGTAGTATGCGTTAACTGAAATAACCTCTCCAGGCTTTGCCGTTGCGCTTGTTTTCCAACAACCGTCAATCGGGCCAGCACTACAAGGATTTGTCGTGTTGTTTGTCACCGTAATTGCCGGCATTGCTGCAGGCGAATTCAGCGTACTGTTGGCATATGCAGACGTCGCAAAAAGCGTCGCTGAAGCAACTACCGCCAGTATTAGAATAATAATTTTTTTCATACTCATCTTTTCTTTCTCAATTAATAATTTAATTTCGACTAACTGCATATTTATAACATAATTATACAGTTTTGTCAATTTACTCTTTGGCACCCTATCCGACTGGATACGATGCTAAAGAATAAAGAGAACGAGGGTTTTACGGTCGTTCTCTAAAGGTTTTACAACTAATTTTACAAGACCACAAGTACTGATCTAGCAACGCTAAAGCTTGGGTCCGTCTACGCTTCCGCCATCGGGCCACGGTGTGGTTGAAGGCGGTTGCCAGGTGGGATCATGGGTTGTGTCATTGCCACCCTTTTTACCGAAGATAGCTTTTGCGGCAAGGCCTAAGCCGGTCAAGATAACCGCTCCAATAACTACTTTTGCGCCAGTGCTCAGCTTCTTTTCCTTTTTAGGAAGCTCAGTGTTGCGATCAGCGCTTTGCTGATTGCGATCCACATACACAGTTTGCTGAACATTTAAGTTCGGATCCCGTACTACGCTGTTACTAGCAACAACAACATCTTCGTTGTAGGTGCCGGTTCCAGCCAAAGGCATAGGGTTTCCGCAATTTGCGCGAAGCAGGGCACTAAGCCCGGTTTGCTTGTCGGTAACAATTGCATACCAGAATGGTTTGAACTGATAGTTCGGAGAGCTAAGCGGCTTGCAAAAAGAAAGCTTGTTATCCCCTTTAATTACATACCCATCGTCATACTTTGTCCAAAGCCTTTCAGCCTCTTGAGGTGTATTAACCGGATAAATATTAAGGAGGTACCTCGAGCGATTGGTTGGATCAAATGTTCCACCCAGCTGCATTTTAAGCCAATACCCTTGCAAATCCATAAGATTTTCAGGGGTTAAGCCTGGTAGGTCGCCTCTAAACATTGCAAGCGCAGCACGTCTGTTTCCAAACAATGCTGTTTCTACGCCGCTATAAACGGGGCCATAGCCTGTTTGTCCCTGCGCGTGCAGGGTAAACAATCCGGTACCTTTCGATGTAGAGATATCATACCCAGTGTACTGGGTTTGATTTAACGTTTCATACTGCGCATGTGCAGCCGTACTCGTAGCGATTGTTCCAATCAGTACAAGCAGTGTTCTTATTAGTTTTTTCATATTAAAGAGCTGTTTTTTAAGTGTGTTGAATGTTTTTTAGGTAGACTTAAATTTAACTGTATCGTATCACAACTTGACTCTTTTGTCAAGCCATGTCGGTATCTCATCCATACGACTGTTTTCTCTTTCTTTTTTATCATTAAATCAGAAAAAAGTCATGAAATACGGTATACTTATGACCATGGTGCAATTTGACGAAAGCGATCAAATAAAACGAATCAACAACCTGCGCGAAGCGGAGGAGGAAGACGTTGTTGCAATGCTCGCAGAGCAAAAATACGGACTCGGGTACATCAATTTGCTCTCTCAGGCGATTGATAACGACGCAATCAGACTGCTGACAGAAGAGCAGGCGCGCGCTTTTGACGTAGGGCCATATCGCCTTATCGACAAGAAGCTTCTCTTGGCAGTTCGCTCCCCTAACGATACCGGCGCAATAGCAGCCAAGAAGTTTATTGAAGGCAACGGCTACGAGGTCGTCATGATGATGGCAAGCGAAAAGAGTATCCAGAAAGTCTGGACACATTACAAAGATCTTTCATATGCAACGCGTTCCCGTGCAGGAGGCCTTGATGTTTCTCCTGACGTGCTCTTGGAACTCAGCAAGACAGTGAAGACAATTGAAGATGCCATGCGCGTTATCAACGAAGCAATCAATGAGAGCTCTAGCCAGCATCACCTTTCTCGCATTCTAGAGATTGTATTGGGAGCTGGTATTGGTATCGGCGCGTCTGACGTGCATGTAGAGCCGATGGAAAGCGAAGTTGAGCTGCGCTTTCGACTCGATGGCGTCTTGCATGTCATTACCAGCTTTGGTTTTCCTACATACAAGCAGATCAACACCCGTATCAAGCTGCTATCAGGACTGAAGCTGACGATTAACGCAACCCCGCAAGACGGGCGCTTCAGCGCATTCTTGGGAGAAGACGAGATCAGCTTTCGTACTTCAATGATTCCTGGGGCATACGGCGAATCAATCGTATTGCGTATCCTTAACCCGAAATCTATTCGCGTGCAGCTTAATGAATTAGGCATATCTGCTCCGCTGCTTGATATTTTCATGGAAGGCATCAGGAAGCCGAACGGCATGGTGTTGCTGACAGGTCCCACAGGATCAGGAAAGACCACAACCCTCTATGCCTTCTTGCAGCAGGTTTTTTCTCCGGAGTTAAAAATCATAACTATCGAAGATCCGATCGAATACCACCTTGCCGGCATTACGCAAACGCAGGTTGACCACAAGCGAGGCTATACGTTCCTAGAAGGATTGCGCTCTGGCCTTCGTCAGGATCCTGACATTATCATGGTTGGAGAAATTCGAGACTCTGAAACGGCAAAGATCGCTGTTGAGTCTGCGCTAACTGGCCACATTGTCTTTTCAACACTGCACACTAACAATGCTGCCGGCGTTATCCCCCGCCTGATCGACCTGGAAGTGAATCCTCAAATTCTCGTCTCTGCCCTCACCCTTTCAATCGCGCAGCGATTGGTGCGAAAGCTGTGCATGAACTGCAAGCATGAGCGCCCTATAACAGAAAAGGAAAAAGAGACAGTGCAGCGAATCTGGAGCGAGGCTGTTGCCAACGGCAAGAACATGGCACAATTCGGCGTTGCGCCTGACATTGCAACAGTATGGTCAGCCGACGGCTGCGAGCAGTGCGGCAAGACCGGATACAGGGGACGTCTCGGCATCTTTGAAGTTGTGCAGATGGATGCCAGCATCGAGCACATCATTCTTTCAAACCCAACAGAGCGAGACATCAAGGCAATTGCCGACAAGCAAGGCACCCTTGATATGCGCGAGGATGGCATTGTTAAAATTCTTCAAGGCATTACAGACTTCAAGGAAGTTGAGTCTGTCGTTGACCTGAGCGAGAGGAAATAAACAAATGCCGCACTATGTGCGGCATTTAAATTTGACTTTATATGGATAAAAAGTAGTATCAGGAAAAAAATGAACTATGGAAAACGAAAAGATATTTGTATTCTTAAAGAACGCTCAGAATGAGTACGCGGGAATATATGAGCCGCTAATCATAGAATTGTTAGAAAAACTTACCGGAGACGATGGAAGCCTTGGCGCGTTTCTTGCAAGCAAGACAATTGGAAATTATTTCTGTAAAAGTGTTGCCGCCCATACTTATGATAGGCTTTTTAGGGTAAACAAAAGGCCGGCAGTGCACAGCATGAGAATAGAATGTGCTAGCAATGATGAAGCCAGCCGTTTTAAAAATCTCATCACAGATGCAAAGTTTGGTCGGCAGCTTGAATTAGAGCTGGGCATACGCCTATCTGCAAAAAGAACAATGAATTATCTTGAAGTTGCCTTCAATGATCTATAAAGCCCCTTGTGGGGGTTTTATTTTTATACAAAAGCAAACCGCCCATGTACATGGGCGGTTTGCTGAGTCCAATCGAGTTGATTAGTTATTTTTATTCTTTTTGAATAAAAAAAGCACTAATCTCTAAACAGTCCTTATATATGCGTTGATATATAAGTAAGACATAATTATAGGATGGCCCCAGTCGGAACCAAGACGTCCTGCGCATACAGCTAGAACCTGTGGCTGACTGCTTAGAGATTAGTACCTTCTTTGTTTTTTAACACTTCCGCTAGCGATGTAGTAGAATGTAGTTGTTATTTACTCTGCATAGAGCATAGCATACTATAAAAATATGTCAAGTACCCCGCCTGAAGAACAATTTAGCGACTCCCTGCTCCGCCCTACCACCTTCGCTGACTATGTCGGCCAAGAGCAAATCAAAAGAGCGCTTTCAATCCTGATTGGAGCGGCAAAAAGTCGCGGCCAGGCACCGGAACATGTCCTTTTTTACGGCCCTCCAGGCCTTGGAAAGACAACATTGGCGCATGTCATTGCGAAAGAAATGGGAGCGCAGGTTAAGCTAACGTCAGGACCTGCAATTGAGCGCGTTGGCGACCTTGCTGCTATTCTTACAAACCTGCAGCCAGGCGACATGCTGTTTATCGACGAGATTCATCGTCTCAATAAAACAATTGAAGAAGTATTGTATCCCGTTATGGAAACCGGCAAGATGGATATCATGATCGGCAAGGGCCCTTCTGCGCGAACTGTGCAGCTCGACCTCCCTCCGTTTACGCTCGTTGGCGCAACAACGCGCTTCGGCATGCTTTCTGCGCCATTGCGCTCTCGCTTTTCCGGAGGAACATACCGCTTGGAATTTTATACTGACGAAGAGATTGCTCGCATTCTTGGCCGCTCTGCAGAATTGCTAGATATCGAATTGCCCGAACATGCGCATGCAGCAATAGCCTCTCGCAGCCGCAAGACGCCTCGTATTGCAAACTACCTGCTTCGCCGCATACGCGACTATGCGCAAATGCACGACAGAACTATAGACGAAGAAAGCATTGCGCAGGGCTTTGCGCTGTTAGGGCTTGATGAGAACGGCTTAAGCGCCCATGATATCAACCTCCTAAAGACAATCCGGGACAAATTTAGCGGCGGGCCGGTTGGGGTGAAGAACCTGGCGGCAGCTACGGGAGAAGACGATGGCACTATCGAAGACGTCACCGAGCCATACCTTATTCAGCTTGGCCTTTTGGAACGCACTCCCCGCGGGCGACAATTAACCGAAAAAGGCAAAGACTATATTCGTGAAACATAATACTGAACAGATCATTCTGGCCATTGACCCGGGATACGACCGCTGCGGCGTGGCAATCATACAGACAGGCGTGGCTAATACGGTAGTGCATTCCTGGTGCATTCAGACCAGCAAGAAGGATTCCCGTGCAGATCGCCTGGCAACTGTCTTCAGAAGCGTCGAAGACGCTATAAAAGAATACAAGCCTGTTGCCATCGCGCTTGAAACGCTCTTCTTCTCAGTTAACAAGAAGAGCGCGCTTGCCGTTGCCGAGGCCCGCGGCGTCATTAGCGTGCTTGCCGGACTGCACCATGTCCCACTCATAGAGCTCTCTCCCCAGGAAGTGAAGCTGGCTATGACAGGAACAGGCAATGCCAACAAGGCAGCAGTGCAGAAAATGGTTGCACTGACATTGAAAATAGACATTGCGGACAAGATTGATGACGAAATTGACGCCATTGCCCTCGGCATGGCAGCAGCCGGAACGCTTCGTCTCAATTCTTTTCTCTAAAAAGCGTAAAAAGGTATTGCCAAGTAAACGGGTATCTGATACAAATATGCTATAAAAATTAATTACATATAGATTTACACTATGAGCGAAGAGTTTGACGAGTTAACAGGACCAGGGGTAGCAGATGTTGAAGGCGATGATGCCGGCACTGTTGCATTAATTGATGAGGATGAAGAGGTGGTAGTTGACGATGAAGCTATCGATCCTCTCCTAGAAACACCTGATGCCGGAGAATTCGGAGATTCAGAGAAGGAAGGATCAGAAGACATTGATCCTGAAGAGGAAGGCTATTTCTTCCAAAACTTCGAGGGAAGAGAATAACAAAAAGCCCCATATATGGGGCTTTTTGTTATTTCGCTTCGAGCGCTTCCCGCTTAAGGGTACACTTCTCGCAACGGCAGCCTTTCGGCTTAATATGCTCGTTCCAGAATTCCTTGCCATAGTCATAGAACAGCTCCTCTCCTGCCATAATGTTTCGCTTTGCGTATATAAATACTCGAGTCTTCTTAATTTCAACTTCGCAGTTCGGCTTGCAGGCATGGTTGATATAGCGGGCAGTGTTCGAGCGCACTGCGCCATTGATCGTCTTGTTGCGAGATACTTCGAACAAGTACTGACCGCCAATTTTATTAACCTCTTCTTGCGTTGCAAGAATATCGCCAACGTATTCGATAATGCAGTCGCCTTTTTTAATTGGAACAGTGGCGAACAATCCAAGACCGTTAATGCCGCGCTTTACAACCAAGTCGCCCGGATAGGAATATTGTGGAATCATTTTTGATGCAGACATGGTCGAAAGTATAGCACGAGAAGATTATCTGTTCGTCCATTTGCCATAGATGCCGGTAGTAAGGATGCGAGGAGACTGCTCTTGCGCCAGACTCACTTCCCCATACTCAATAGACCCCTTCGGCAATACATCAAACAATAATTCTCCAAACGTGCGCGCGCTGAAGCCGGCAGCATAGCCGTTAATGATAACAAGCTTTGCGTCAGGAGAAAGCAGCTGAGGAATAAGCGCCATAAGCTCCAAGAGCTTTTCTTCAATCTTCCATACCTCTCCTTTCGGACCGCGGCCGAATGCCGGCGGATCCATGACAATGACATCAAACTGCTCGCCGCGCTGAATAAGGCGCTTGGCATATTTCAATGCGTCGTCGGTAATGACGCGAATTGCAGTACCGGGCAACCCAGACAATACTGCATTTTCCTTAACGATCTGCACGGTCTGCTTTGACGCATCTACATGCGTTACCTGCATGCCTGCCAGTGCGCCAGCAATACTGGCTGCCCCTGTATAGCCGAACAAGTTCAGCATGCGAAGCTCCTTGTGCTTTTTTCCTAACGCCTGTATCTCATTCCATTGCGCTGCATGCTCGGGAAAAATACCAATATGCTTGAATCCCTTGAATGAAAGATTCATGACAATATCATTCAATCGAATAGGCCACTCTTCTGCTACCCCTTTTGAAACGCTCCAGCGATCGCCCTTGTCTGCCCAGAGAAACTGCGCTTGTGCCGTCGCCCATAGTTCTGGTCGAGACTTTTTCCATAGTGCCTGCGGATCAGGACGATCAAGAATAACGCCGCCAAATTGCTCCAGCTTTCTGCCTTCGCCGCTATCAAGCAGCGTGTATCCTTCCCATCCTTCCGTTATAACATCAGTTTTTTTCATACGCAGCAACTGCAGATTCTATTGTCGGATATATAAATTCAAACCCCTTATCAAGCAAGCGCTTTGGTACGGCACGGTTGCTGTATGACAGCTCTGCATACCCTTCGCCTACAATCTTCTTCACGAGCCATTGTGGCAATGTAGCGATAAGGCGGTGCTTCCAGATAGTCTTGAGCGTTTGCAAGAACGTGCTGTATAGCACAGGCTCTGGCGCAACTGCATTCACGACGCCCTGCAGCGTATTTGTTTCCAATGCAAAAATATACGCATTTACAATATCAATATCTGCAATCCATGAAAACCAGTAGTCTTCTTTTCTCAGCTTAGGCAGTATGCCAAAACGGGCACCCTTCTTCAGCGTTTCCATCAATCCGCCATGGCCAATAACCGGAGCGGTGCGGATACAGACAACGCGTACGCCGTATTCTGTTGCCTTGCGCGCTGCTGCTTCCCATTCAACGACAACGTCAGCAAGAAAGCCCTTGCCGTTAGGATACTGCTCATCAACTATCTCTTCGCCTGTTTCGCCATAGAAACCGGTTGCAGAAGCACAGATAAATACGGTAGGGCGGCTCTTGGCAGCAGCAATGGCTGCGACAATAGAATCAGTGCTCTTAATGCGGCTGTCTCTGATTGCCTTCTTGTATTCAGGCGTCCATTTGTTGCTAATAGGAGCGCCGACAAGGTTAATTACTGCATCAGTGTGTTCCAAGATATTGTATGGCAGCGGATTGTTCGCTACGTCAGACTGTATATAGAACAAGTTCTGATGCGTATGGTTGGGAGGAGTAGTCGCAACAACAACGACGGTATGCCCTTGGCCAAGCAATCGCTTTGTCAGCATCGTACCGATAAATCCGCTTCCTCCTGCAACTACAATAGTCATATAGAAGTATAGTACCACGTAAAAAACTGCATTTCGCCACAGACAACAAAACTGGCAACTTTACAATATGCCCCTGTAAGGTAGGATAGCCTGTATGGAATTTATAGGAAAAACACTCGCCTTTGGAGCAAAACTGATTTTGTTCGTGCTTTTTTCTATTGTCTTCGTCCCCTCTTTTCTGGTTGTGACATACCTGCAGGAAGCCTGGTCTAAGATGCTTGGAGAGCTCTTCAGCCTTTAGATAACGCGAATGATGCGGCTCTTGCCGATCTTGTAAATGCCTGGAACTGCAGTGTCTTTAATAAAAAGACCGCTCAATGCTTCCTTTGTTTCAAAATTTGTAATTGCCCTAGACTCGGCCAGTCGTCGAAGTTCTGCCTTTGATGGTACAAGTGCCTCATCGATAAAGACTGCTTCGAGGGTGCGGCCGCGTGCGGCAATCTCTCGAATGCTTTCATGCGATTCCTTTTTCTGAAAGGTCTGCACGAATGCTTGCTCTGCGCGCAATGCATTCTTCTCGTCTGTGCATGACTTTACGATTTCAAATGCCAGGCGCATCTTGCTGTCGCGAGGGTTTATGCCAGTTTCCAATTCATTCTTCACGAACAACACCTGATCAGGAGTATAGTCAGTGCACAGCTCAAAGCCAGGGACGATAAGGCCGTCAGTCCAGCTCATAATCTTGCCATACATGTCTTCTGGAGTATCAAGCAGACTTACCATATTTCCTTCGCTCTTGCCCATCTTCTTGCCGTTATTGTCTTCAAGCAGCTTTGTTGTTATGACGAATTTCTCCTTATTTTTCAACTGTTTTAACAATGTTCGCCCTGCCATCATATTGAAGAGCTGATCGTTTCCCCCAACTTCGCCATCAACGTTCATTGCGACGCTGTCATAGCCCTGCATCAGCGGATACATGAATTCATGAATATAGATTGGCTTTTCTTCTTCAATGCGACGAGCGAACATGTCGCGCTTCAGCATCTGATCAACGGTCATGTTCGATGCGAGCGCCAGCACGTCGGCAAACTTCATCTTGCCGAGCCAGTCGTTGTTAAACTTTACCGTAGCTGCGTTCTTGCCAGAGAAACGGATAAATTTTCCCGCCTGTTTCTTGTACAGCTTCAGATTAGTCTTGATTTCCTTTCCTGTCAGCTGCTTGCGCGCTGATGTCTTGTCTGTCGGGTCGCCAATGCGAGCGGTGAAGTCGCCGATCAGAAAGATAATCTTGTGCCCAAGGTCCTGAAAATGGCGCAGCTTGCGCAGCTGGATAGTATGTCCGATGTGCAGTGTCGGAGCAGTAGGGTCAAATCCTGCATAAATTGAAAGAGTTCGGCCTGAATTGAGCTCTTTTTCTAAAAAGCCCTTATTCGGCAAAATATCGGCTACGCCCTTATGCAATAAGATATCCATCAGTTCTGTTTTTTCCATTATCCCAGTGTACCATTTTCCTTTATTTTTTAAAGGATTTTTATTATGATGGATACATGAAAGCACATACACAATTCCCTTGGAAAAAGATCCTTTTCGGACTTCTCGCCTTATTCTTCCTCTCAATTGGAGGAATCCTGGTCTGGGCCAGCCTTATCAGGCTGCCTGACATTTCAAGCTTTGAAACCCGGCAGGTTGCAAACTCTTCAAAAATCACCGATCGCACCGGAGAAATAGTGCTGTATGACGTGCATAAGTCTATTCGACGCACTGAAATCCCGCTTGACCAGATGGGCACCAATGTTCAGCATGCGGTTATCTCTATAGAAGATGCTCATTTCTATGAGCATAACGGCATTCGACCAACGTCTATCCTTCGCGCCGTATTTGTGAATGTTACCCATGTTGGCTTTGCGCAAGGCGGCTCAACAATCACCCAGCAGATTGTTAAGAACACGCTCTTGAACGGCGACAAGTCAGTAGCGCGCAAGATAAAGGAATGGGTATTGGCAGTGCGACTAGAGCGCCAGTTCAGCAAGGATCAGATCTTGGGCATCTATCTTAATGACGCGCCGATGGGCGGCACTATCTATGGAGTACAGGAAGCGTCAAAGGCATTCTTCAGCAAGGATGTGAAGGACCTTGATATTGCACAAGCTGCATATCTTGCAGCGATGCTGCCGGCTCCAACATATTATTCGCCGTTCGGATTGCATAAAGACAAGCTGACTGTCAGAAAAGACTTGGTGCTGCAAAAAATGAAAGACTATGGCTACATCACCGCTGATGAATACGCAACAGCCAAGACTGAAGATGTTGCGTTTAATAAGATCGTAGACAATGGCATCAAGGCGCCGCACTTCGTTTTCTATATCCTTGACCAGATGGAACAGAAGTATGGAAAAGACGTTATGGAAAATGGCGGCTACACAATTAAGACAACGCTCGACTATGACTTGCAAAAAAATGCTGAGGAGCTTGTTGCCAAGCAGGCAGCTGCAAACATGAAGCAGTACAACGCTTCTAACTCAAGCCTTGTAGCGATTGATCCGGGTACAGGCCAGATCCTAACCATGGTTGGCTCTCGCAACTATTTCGACAAGGATATTGACGGCGCATACAACGTTGCAACTGCACAGCGACAGCCAGGCTCGTCATTCAAGCCATTCGTATATGCGACAGCATTTGAAGAAGGCTATACCCCTGAAACAGTATTGTTCGATGTGCCGACAGAATTCTCTACAAACTGTAATGCCAACCAGCAGCCGCTTCCTGGCTATACAGATAAAGACTGCTATAACCCGGTCAACTTCGATAACAAGTTCAAAGGTCCTATTTCGCTTCGCAGCGCTATTGCCGAATCGCGCAACGTGCCGTCAGTGAAACTCTTGTATCTTGTTGGCGTGCAGCGCGCTGTTGATACTGCGCATGCTCTTGGTATCTCGACATTGAGAGACCCTAAGGAGATCGGCTTGTCGCTCGTGCTCGGAGGCGGCGAAGTTACGCTGCTTGATATCACCGGCGCATACGGCGTATTTGCAAACAGCGGCGTGCGCAATCCAACAACAGGCATTCTTGAAGTGCAGGACCATGAAGGAAACGTGCTTGAAAAATTCCAGCCTAACCCAACGACTGCAATGGACAAGAATGCAGCGCTTACCCTTAACAACGTATTGAGCGACGCGCAGGCCCGCATCCCGACATTCGGCACTACCCTTATCACCATCCCTGGCGTTGCGGTAAAGACAGGTACGACAAACAACGATCGCGATGCCTGGACAGTTGGCTATACTCCCAACCTTTCAGTTGGCGTATGGTCTGGAAACAATGACAACATTTCTATGAGAAGCGGCGGTTCGGCTATTTCCGGCCCGACATGGAAAACATTCATGCAGTACGCGCTTTCAAAATATCCCGCTCCTGCGTTCGAGCAGCCCGTGCCTGAAGACACCAGCGCACTGAAGCCAATACTGCGCGGCGTATGGATGGGCAACGAAACGGTTAAGATAGATCGCGTAACCGGACTTCGCGCAACAGCAACGACTCCAATGGAGGCGCAGATTGAAAAGGTTATTACCAACGTGCACGACATACTGTATTGGGTAAAGAAAGAAGAGCCTCGCGGCCCAATACCTTCAAATCCAAGCAGCGATCCGCAGTTCCATCTTTGGGAACCGCCCGTACAGGCATGGTGGGCGGCTAATGCAGGAAAATATAACAGCGTAAGCAGCGCAGATATTCCAAGCGGCTATGACACGACCAGCGGCACCGCCAACACTTCCCCTCTAGTAATTACCGGCCTGCCTGAAACAATGCCATTAAATGAAAACGCGGAAGCAACAGTATCAACGTCTGGACAATACCCGCTCACGTCAGTTGATGTCTTGATCGACAATACTTATGTGGCAACACTGCCTGCACCGTTTCGATTTATATTCACGCCTCAGAACTATAATTATACTGCCGGCACTCATACGATCACCTTCACCGCTACAAACAGCGTGTATGCGAAAAGCACCATAAAAAAGACTATTGTATTCCAATAGCTATTGGATCTCGGTAATAGCGACACCAGCTTCTTGCAGCGATGCAAGGAGTTTTTGTTTGCGCAGCGTTAATACCATCTTCACCGTTGGAGCAACCTTCAGTCGAAGCGTTGTCTTGCTGATAGTTATCTGACTAGGGGCGATAGTGGTGCCAAGCACTGTGCTGACAATTCCGGCAACAGTTTCAGTCGCAGTCGTTTCCTTGGCAATCTTTTCCTGAAGCTGCGAAAGAATAGTATGGAAAAGCGACATGATATTAGCGGTTAGTTGGCATCAGAAGATACAGGAACGACGTATCGCTTACGCTCTGTACGACAATAGGCTTATTAGGCTGCGTGAATGATATAGCAACGCTATCCCCGCTTAATGCCTGAAAGACATCGAGGAAATACTTGAGGTTAAATTCAACGGCAATAGGGGCGCCTTCAATTGCTGAAGCAACAGTTGAAACAGACGAGCCGACATCGCTGTTTTTTGAGCTGATAGTGATAGCCTTCTTGTCTTCAGGAATTGAAAACCCAACTTGGAAGAACTTGTCAGCAAAGATTGTTGAGAGCCGAAGCGTATTGAGCAGTTCCTGCTTTAATACGACAACCTTAGTCAGTGTTTCCTTCGGGATAATAAGCTGGTATGGAGGAAATCCGCCATCGATAAGACGGGAGGTCAGATAGAGGCCGTTGGCAAAAAAGGCGATTTGATTGCGACTGTACATGACACGGATAGTATCAGGCGCAACATCAAGCACGCGAAGAATGTCGGCAATGTTTTTGAAAGGGATAAGAATCTTAGAAATCTCCGGTACGCCCTTAACGGTTATTTTCTTTTCCGCCAAACGGAACGAGTCAGTTGCTACAAAGCACAGGTTGTTTTCCTCGCTATATATGAAAATACTTGCAATCTCAGGCTTGATATCGGTAGTCGCGGCACAGAAATAGACTGAACGAATGCCTTCTTGCAATACAGCGGTCTTAAGCTCGATCTGCTCTCCTTCTACAACTGGAAGCGTGGGGAATTCGTCAGCAGGCAGGCATTTGATAACTGTTGTATGTTGCGGCGTTTGAATAGTAAGATTGTCATGATCAAGCGTCAGGCGAACCTCGCTCGCATCGCTAAGGTGGTTGCAGACGCTGGCAAGCACTTCTCCCTTCACCAGCACGGTACCCTCTTCTTCAATCTTTGCAGGAATCTCAATCTCAATGCCCAGCGCCAGGTTTGTCGCCCGAATCTTGATACTGTTCCCGGAAGCAGTTAAGAGCAGCGCATGCAGGGTTGGCAACGTCAGCGCTTTCCCTGTCATTCTCTCAGCGAGACTAACGGCGTTTTTCAACTTTTCTGTTGTGCATGTAATATTCATAATTATTTTTATTTTTTCTTAATACGTCCTATATAGGGTGTGGATTGTGGATAAGTCTGATAAATCCTTTAGAAGTAATTTATTTTTTGAAAGGCGTCTGTGGATTATGTTTCCCGAAGATGCAGCTTTTTTACTATTCAGTTTTTTATTAAAAGTTTTCATAACGCTATCCTTTAGTTTTCCACAATTATTTAAACAGAATGCGGATATCTTCAAGCTCCTTCATCAGGTGTGGGTCGGTAGTGAGCTCTCCCTTGATCTTCTCGTAGGAGTGAATGACTGTCGTGTGGTCTTTCCCTCCGAGCTTTGCGCCGATAGAGGGATATGACTCGTTAAAGTCTTCTCGCAATACGAACATGATGATCTGGCGTGCTCGTACGATCTCTTTGCGCCGAGTCTTTTCATATATAACCTGCTCGTCGAGGTTGTAGTAGTCAGAAACCATCTTAACGACAGAATCAATTGAAATAACGCGCTTTGGCCGAATGCTATTCTTTATAAGCAATTTTATCTCAGCCAAGCTAATAGCCTTCTGGCGCACACCAGAGTGCATTGCAATAAGGTTTAATACGCCCTCAAGCTCTCGAATGCTGCCGGTTACCGCTGTAGCGATATAGGAAATAACTTCAGGCTCTATAGGAAATTCAATAACAGCAGTCTTTTCCTTGATAATTGCCAGTCGAGACTCAAGGTCTGGTTCCTGCACGTCGATAGTCATGCCGGCATTGAAGCGGGTCTTGAGACGGTCTTCAAGGCCAATAATATGATTAGGGTGCTTATCAGAAGAAAAGATAATGTTCTTGTTTAAGTCATGCAGCGTATTGAAAATATGGAATAGCGCATGCTGCGTGCCCTCTTTGCCAGAAATAAACTGAATATCATCCATGATCAATACATCGAACTTTCTGTACTTGTCTTGAAATGCCTGCTGGCGATTGTTTTGCACAGAAGACACATATTCATTCATGAATTTTTCAAGACTTGTATACAGCACCCTCTTTTCAGGAGAGGTGCGCTTTATCTCATTGCCGATTGCCTGGATAAGGTGTGTCTTCCCTAGCCCGCTGTTGCCATAGATGAATAAAGGGTTATACGCGTGCTGGGGGCGTTTTACTATTGCCTGGGCAGCTGCATAGGCAAGCTCATTAAAAGGCCCTACAACGAAGTTTTCGAACGTATAGCGGGGGTTGAGATTATCATCTCGGTTGATAAGTATGTTTAGAGAATTGCTATTGCTTGAAGGCTGGTCTGTGGGCTGTGTAAAGAGAGACTGGGCAGGCGCAGGAGCGGCTGGAGTTTGCGGCAGGCTGCTAATAACGAACTCGATAGCGCGAACATGAGGAGCATTGTCGACAATGCTCTTGAGAATGATCTTGTGAAACTTGGTCATGAGCCACTCCCTAACGAATTCATTGGGAACGCTGATGTAAATGATACCCTCCTCTTCTCTGGCAATGCCTGTATTCTTAAACCATGTGCTGAAAGTAGCCTTACTAAGCTGTGATTCGATCACGCTTAGGCAAGTATTCCAAAGTTGAGAGAGGTTGCTTTCCATTGCTTTATCATACAGGTTTTCCACACAATTAAACATGTGTACATCAGGGTGGAAAAGCTGTGGATTAGGGGGATTATATCAGAAAAGGGATATAAAAAAGAATACTTGATTAATATAAACTATTTGTGTATAGTACGCCTACTCTATGTCTCAAACATATCAACCAAAAAAGCGAAAGCGAGCAACTACACACGGATTTCTAGTCCGCAGTGCAAGTGCTACTGGCCGAAAAGTGTTGCTAGCCCGACGCCGCAAGGGTCGCGCAAACCTTACAACTGTCTAGTGTATGCTGCCGTCAACACAACGGCTCACCCGTCAACAGGTTACTGATTTCCTTAAAAGCCCTGCTATAAAGGTTGTTTTTAACCGCGCAGGGACTTTTAAGTATATACCGAGTGACTTTCCCCTCTTAACGATAGTTACGGGCTCTAAAAATCAAAAAAAAGCCGTATTGCGCAATACGTTGCGCCGTCGGCTCTATTCTCTTTTCACTCAATATAAGGGCTTAAAATCTATACAGGGTATAGTATATGTCTCAAAACAGGCATATGATATGTCATATGAAGACCTTTCACGCTATTTCTACAGCCTTTTGGAACAAAGTACTAAAAATTCCTAACGTTTTGGCAATTGGGGCTATTTTCATATATCAAAACCTTATTTCTCCTTTTTATACAAGAAATCACTGTATTTTCTACCCCACCTGTTCCCAGTATGCCGCAGAATGCTTTAGAAAATACACTTTTTGGGAGGCCTTAAGGAAAAGTACCGATAGAATACGCCGCTGTCATTCCGGAAACGAGCCGCGTGTCGATCTATCATAAATAGGGTACAATATCCCCATGATTTACCTTTGGAATGTACTTATTTATAACCCAATTTATAACGCGCTTATCTTTATCGCCCAGCACATAACTGGTCAGGATGTTGGATTGGCGGTGGTATTGGTGACAATCATCATTCGCCTAGCGCTCTTCCCTCTCAGCAAGAGAAGCATAGTTGGCCAATATAAAATGAAAGCCTTGGAGCCTAAGCTGCAGGCGATCAAAGACCAAGGTCTTTCAAAGGAAGAAGAGGCGAAATTAACATTCGAGCTGTATAAGACTGAGAAAATCAATCCTTTTTCGGGCTGCTTGTATCTTATAATTCAGCTTCCTATTCTCTTTGCATTGTATTTCTCTTTCTCTCACGGCATTAGCCAGCCTGGTCACTTGTATGGCTTCCTCACCACAGACAATCTTAAGAGCATGTTCTTGGGCTTTATAGACATTACTAAGCCTTATTTGGTACTCGCTATCCTTGCAGGCGTAACGCAGGGCATCCAAGCGTTTCTCGCCCCTCAGCCTACTGCCCCGGGCCGTTCAGGAGACAATAACCTGCAGACCCAGTTTGCAAAGTCATTGGCATTGCAAACAAAGTATATCCTTCCAATAATTATTATCGTGATTGCAAGCCGATTGGCTTCAGCCGTTGCACTGTATTGGACTGTTGCTAACCTCTTCTCTATCCTACAGGAGCTATACCTTCGACGAACGGTGCGCGACAGACAGGTTGTAACTGCAACTGTAGTTAAATAGCTAGTACTTGTAAGACCACAGCAACCCTGTGGTCTTATCAATAAAGAATACAAGCTTCTGATCTTCATCAGCCATCAAGCCAGTCATGTCAAATGACTGGCTTTCGCCGTTATATACAAGCTCGTAGGTATTTGTTGCTGCATTGATATGATAGAGCTTGTCAGAAAAGTGCGTAATGCCGGCATACCAGTTGTCTGGATATACAGCGTCTGCAACGCTGCTGTTTCCTGCGCAGATAAGGTCTTCATTCTTAAGCCATGTGCATTTTTCAGGCAGTATCGAAAGGTTGATTTGATTCGTTGCATTGGTCTTAGTATTAAAAAGCGTCGTAGTGAAGCCTGTAGCAGTGCTTTCTGAATACAATACATATGTGCCAAGAGGGCTGACTGATGCGGTCATTCCTTTTATCATGCCCGTTACGCGCCTTAATCGCGCTGAAGCAGCATCTATGCTGTATAGGAAACCGTCAGCTGTCGCTGCTGCCTTGGTTTGCAAAAAGATATTCTTCGTATTCCACTGCACGAGCCATTGCTGGAATGGCGATCGCGCCACTACCCTGCTGCCGGTGCCTGCACTGTTAGACGTTGTTACAATCGCGCCATTCTTGTCATGGGTAATGCGGGCAACCTGCTTCTGGTCTGCAGATACTGCCAGGGCAGAAATATTGTCAGGAAGATACACGCCCGATTTTTGCGTGCGGGTACCATCAATGTTTAAGGGAGGGATAGGAATGCTATATGTAGCAATGGTCTGGCTGTTTGCGCGCAGAAAGCGCAATAGTGCAGTATTGTTGCTATCAGCAAAATACGCCTCGTACACGTTTGGAATAAAAATATTGCTGATCTGCAATGGAATTTCAGCATTCTTTATCTCATACACATAGCCGTTCGCGCGAGACACATACCGTACGAAATGATCAACAACCGTCGTTATTGTCGGCTTCTCTTTTGGATCTGCGGCAGGAATAGAAATAGTTTTTGAGGTGCTGAAGATTGTAAAGCCTGCAATAGGACGAGCAGTTAATTGCTTAAGCACAGCCGCTGTCGCCACCGGCGTCGGGCCGTTAAGAGAAGTATCTTCTTCTCCAAATGACCCGTTTGGGTTTGTTGTCACGCTTGGGAAGAAGGGCTGCAATAGTGAAGGTACGGTTGCTGCGCCATTTTGCATAGGGCGAATATAGAAATACCATACCCCTGTTCCGACGAGAATAAGTACGAAAATTATAATGAGAATGCGTCGCATGTATGTATTGTACTATAAAACACTATGTTTTAATTTGGAATTCGATACACAGACTTAAATCCATAATTCTTTTGGTACCAGTCTATACTTGGCCAGACTTTCGCATTAGTAATTGAGCCTTTTGGGCCATGTACTTCAATTATTTGACCTCCTCCAATATACATAACCACATGCCCTTTTGATCCTGTCCACCCCAATAGGTCACCTACTTGCAGCACCTTGTTATTCACGGTAACAACGCCATTAGCAGAAGAGATAGTGCTTATTTTCTCAGCACCTGAACCTCCAAATATAGACGCAGTATTTGTATTGCTGGTAGATACGCCAGGTATAGTATATCCGGCGCAATTTAATACCTGTGCAACATATGATGAGCAGTCTAGCGCAACTTTTCCATTTGGCTGCAGGCTATTTCTTAGCGTTTGATTGTATACAACGTTGTTTTGAAAGCTCATGGCAATCTTTGATAACTGTGCTCTTCCTCCTGATCCGGGACAGTATACTGGGGTTGGAAGCCCTTTTGTCTTTGTACCAAGGTTAAATGATGTACTTCCATCCCCTACAATTTCAACGCCGATGCCCAACTGATCTACGCTCACTGTTCCATCAACAAGCTTTGGATTAATGGTATTTAAAATAATATATGAGGTAAGTGCCAACAGCAGACCCAGTATGGCTGCATACAGAGATGACTTGGCGCTCGCAACTTTGAATGGCATGTCGCTCGTCATGTATACGAATCCTTCATACATGATTCTGAACACAAGCGATACGGCACAGAGGCCGATAAGCAGCTTCATAAAGTAGTTGATAACGTCATTCATGTCGCAGAACCGCGGATTCTCCCCTGCTGCGCGCTGCTGCGCGCACAAGTCAGGGTCAGGCAAGACGCTAAAGTTTGGAAAGCCAGAAAGCAGCGTATAGCTTCGCTTGTTCAAGTCTGCCTTTTCTTCCGCACTGCCCGGTACGATTGTTGTTCCGACATTGCTGTTAAAGTTTGCAACGCTCCCCTTCACTGGCACCTTGTTGCCTTTTACCGTAGCTGATTGCTGATAATAGTACACAGTACTTGGAGAAAGGCTTGAGAGTTTCCAGTAGTATGTGCCATCTGCATTAATGCCGGGAACATCTCCTTTTTCCGTCTTCGCGCTTGGTAACGGTCCCACATCTACTGTCGCAAGATCATTAGTCCCAGTCTTCGGAGGCGTCTTTGATGCGCTAAGCGTTACCGTATAGTCCTCCGGTATAAATGTTGAGGTAAGTTTTGACGTATCAATTTTTCCAGAAACAATAATACTGTCGCCATCCTTCTTGGTTGTTAGCGGAACAAGGGCAATAGTATCCTCCGCCGTTGTTACTGTAACAGTGTCGCTAATATAAAATGGCTTAATCGTTATATCTGCAGGAATCTCTATGGCGCGTATATAGTATTTTGTGTTCTGCAGATAATTTGATTCGTTAAAAGAGACTGATCCGACTGAGGCAGTACCGCTCGCTAAGTTTACAGGTCCTGCTGTAGGAGAGACTACTCCTGCGCTCAGTGCGCTGTCGCTGCCGGCATATTGACTGCTGCTAAATGCTGTTTTTTGAGAAATAAGCTTGTACTAAGCATTCATTGGAACATCGCTTAATGTTCCTGTAACAACTGTGCCTTTTGCTGTAAGCACTAGAGGCTGCAACGCTACCTTTCCTGCAGCTGCAGCTTTAGCAGCTGCAGGGGTAGTTACCTTCACTGCAGCAGACGCATATGATTCTCTGCCGTTATACCCAACCTCGACCGCTCTAATGTAGTATGCATGATCGAATTTCAAAGCCGCTGAAGTATTTAGTGCCCAGGTAATCGTACCTACAGCATCTGGCTTTTTAACAGTGCCATCATTTAAAATAGCATTGCTCTTAACGACATCGTTTGGTTCTGTTCCGCCTGGAAATTCTTTATCAAGAATATATATTTTAAAATTGCTTGGGCTCCCCTTTACGCCAGAGAGCGTAGCATTAAATCGAGAAAGAGATGCATCGTATGTTGCTTTCAGTGTTCCTGTTATCGCAAACGTGCGAGTAGTAATGAGTAGGCTTAAAACTATACTAAGCCATAACAGTTTTTTCATACAACTAGTGTATCACGAATGCTATATGAAATTCACTGAAAACTTCTTGGTAATGTTTTGCAAACTATATAAAACAGTGTGAATTATCAGCGTGAGCTGAGACTCCCCTCCTTCTTCCGGTCGTGACAAGCGAATTTCATTAAGGATGCCGCTCTTCTCGACAGCATTGCCGTCATTGTCGCTATAGTCAAACGTTAAGTCGTGGTCAATGCTGTATGGCGTTGAGAAGAAATAGGGCTCAAAGCGAATAATGCTTCCAGAAGCAGTGGTAGTAAGAGCAGTTGCTGAGCCGTTGGCATAGTCGATATACCCTTCATTGTTGAAATACCCTATGAAATTAGGCGTTCGTGGCACTATGCTGGTACTGCCTGTTCCTGAAAAAGAAGCGCTCGTGGCAGATACTGAGATATTTTCGACGGTATCAAGCGTTTCGTTCTTAAACAGCATGCTTGATTTGGCGTAGCCAGAGCTGCCCTGCACGACAGAGTCATTCTTTGACCATGTATATGACAGTTCTCGCGGCGCGGTAATTGAAGGGATGGCGGTAATGCGAATAATGCCGTTATTAGAAGGCAATGCCCTTCCCTTGTAAAAGGCGGGAGTATAGCTATCTGCCCCTTCCCACAGCACGTCAATGCTTGCGGGACGCAATACCAAAGAGACAACGCTTTCGTCAAAGTCCGTACTGGTCGCAGTAGCGGTCAATGTCGCAACCTTGCCATTGGCAGGCGCTGTCACTGAAATGCTCGTTCTGCCGGTGCCTGAAGCAATCGTTGCGCCGTTGTATTTCCATACAATGGTGGCTTGATCAAGACTGAAGCCGAAGCTTTGCAATCTAACTTGCACTGTCTGCAAGGGTTGCGGCTCAAGCGGAATTGTCGCAATGCTCAGGTCGGCAGTGGCAAGCTGCGCATATGCAGCAGAATACGTGCCCATAGCCAGCAATAGCACGCTAATTAATATGAAAAATGATCGTTTCATTTGTATACACAGTATACAGCACGCTAGCCGTTTTGTGACTGGCCTTCGGCAAGCTCCTGCTTCGCCTTCTTGATTGAGATAACTTGTGACGGGTCAGAGGTGATAATCTGGTCTTCAGTGTATGAGGCAATGATCTTGATTGCTACGTGCTTTAGTCCGGCAAAGAAGATCCCTTCCCCAACGCCTGATTCCAAGAGCAGGTATTTTTCTTCGTCTGTCAGGTTAAAGGTCTTTTGCAAGACATCCATAGTTGATGGAGACTGCTTCAGCAAGAGCTGGATAGAAGAGTTAGTAATAATAGGTACGCCGTATGGGCTTTTCATAAAGTCTCCAACGTCTTGGGTGATAGTGCAAAGGCCAAGATAGTATTTGCGCCCTCTTTTGGCAATAGAATAGAGGAAAGAGGCGGTATCGTCTGACTTCATCATCCACCATGCCTCGTCAACAACCAATAGTCGCTTCTTCAGCTCCTTTCGAACTGCATTCCAGATAAAGTGCGTCACGATATACATCGCTGCAGGCTTGAGGTCGTCTTCCATATCCCGCACTGAAAAGACAACAAACTTCTTGTTGATATCAACATTCGTTGGCTGATTGATAAAGCTTGCCCATGAGCCGTGGGTATACTTGGTCAAGCGCTGCAGGATTGAGTCTGTCCCCTCCATGCCTGACAATACCATTTCAAAGTCCGACAATAGCGGAGGCTCGATAGTTGAGAAGTCTGAATCTGCAGAAATGTCTTTCAGCGAATAGGTTTCGGTAATCGCGCGGTCAATGACTGAATCTTCTTCAGGAGTCAGGCCTCCAAGCATAATGCGGAACAGTCCAACGAGATTGATGATATTGCTGCGCAATACGTCGCCAGACGATTCGTCTTCGCGAGGAATCGGCAGGTCAAAGGGGTTGATATGGTGGTCTGAAGAGAGTGAGATATTAAAATAACGCCCGCCGATTGCCTCTGCGAGGTATTCGTATTCCCGTTCCGGGTCGATAACGATAACATCGGTATCAAACATCAGCGTACGGATGATTTCAAGCTTTGTTGCGTAGCTCTTTCCGGCACCAGACTTGGCAAAGATAATTGAATTATAGTTTTCAAGGCTAAAGCGGTCAAAGATAACAAGGCTAGAGTTATGGCGGTTCACGCCATACAAGATACCCGTTTCGCTGGTAAGGTCGAATGAAACAAAGGGAAACATGCTGGAAATAGGCTCTGAATTGAGCTTTTGCGTAACCTGCAGCTTGTCAGTGCCCAGTGGCGCAACGGTCTTGAACCCGTCTTCTTCTTGGAAAAGTGTTGGCTTTATGTAAATAAGCTTTGATTCAAGCAATGACTTGATCTCGCTCTCAACGCGAAAGAGGTCAGTGTCAGTATCGGCATAGACGGTAATATACATGCCGACATCAAACATCTTTTCCTGAGCCTGGGTAAGGTCATTGCGCAGCTCTTCCAAGTCTTCGCGGGCAGTATCAAGCATCGGGTCACGCACGAGCCCTTTCTGCTGGCGCACCATGATCTGGCTTTCAACTTCAGCGATCTTCTTCTGGAAATGCTTCAAGAGCTCTGACGTTTCAATCGGGTTGATATATATGGCAATGTCAAAAATCTTATCAAGGTTGATGATCGGGGTAAGCCAGTTGTCGCTCAAATATCGAGGGTATGAAATAACGAAAAAGGTGCGAACGATCTTGTCGCCGATACGCATAGACTTAGGGGTGATTTCAATTGCAGACGGCGCGATCTTGTCGGCCAGCTCCATCGTCTCCCATTCGTGCACTTCTGACGATGAAATCGGCAAAAGGCTGTCTTTGCTGTTTAATGATTTGTTAGAGGTTGAGCCAAACAGTGCCATGTATGGATATAGTATACACTAGTATTGCTATCCGTTAGCCTGACTGGTGCTTTCGCCGGGGTTGAATGTCTTGTACAGCACTTCAATCACCTCTTGCGTGCCGAGCTGTATCAGTCGCAATCCAACTCGAGACAATCCTTGGTCAACAACGCTTACGCGCTGCTCGAGCTGCGAGCGCTCTTCCTCAAAGTCGCTGATCGAGCTATCTCCCGTATTGCCGTTAGGACTAAGGAAAGAAAGAAATTTCCCAATGCCTTTCTTTTGCGAGATAACAGGCGGAATATACGGAATAACGACAAAGAATGACTTGCGCATGACATTAACCTGGTCAGTAAAGGTCTGGATAAACTGGATATATTCTCTCGTCTGCACTTGCAATAGCTGTTCTGTCTGCTCCTTCAGGCGGTTTTCAAGGGTTAGCAGGTATGGGCGCACGTCATAGCGTCGTGACTGTACGACAATCTGTACCGGGAAATCAATGGTATTAAGGAAGTTTTGAAACTGCTCCAATACTGCGCGCTGCTCGTCGTATGACTTCAGGCTCAGGTTGATAGAGGAAACAAGCACAACGGTACATAATGTGCCGTCTTTCATTACCACGATGCCATCGCGGACTTCCTGTACCGGAACGAATTGTTGTGCGGGTGTGCCGATTGTAGCCATAGTTATTTTTTAGGGTCAATGACGTCAAGACTCCATGAAAGGGTCTTAAGCCTGCTCTCGGTAAGTGTAGCACGGTCAGGAGATGCGAGCGGCGACCGCTTTGGCAGTTCTGCAGGATTCTGCTTATGCCATAGGTATAAGCGAGAGCGGCTATAATAGCGAATGAACGATTCAACCATGTGAATGAACGGCTTTTCATTGTACTTGAAGAATGCGAGCGCGAGCGCAAAGATGATAATGGCAGGGCCAATGACAATTGCGAGAAATGTCGGAAGCAGCTTGAATGCGAGATAGCCAAAACCCGCTCCCCCAGCAAGGTATGCGAACTGCTTGAAGGTAAGCGGGCCGAAGACCTTGTCTTCGATATCAATGAATTGTGGAACCTTGAACTGCATGTCTACTCATTGTCTATTGATTCGTGGTATGGGTCAATAGCGCGAGAGGGAGTTTCATGTGCAGGAGCTGCAGTTTTTTCAGTATTGAGGCTGTAGTCGCGCTTTAGAGGGGTGGCAATTGACGCTTGTTTGAGACGGTCGGAAAGAGATGCGAGGCTGTTAGGGGAAATTGTAGCTGTAACAGAACCTGCTTCCCTATCGATCTCCTCATGAACTTCGCTGAGCAGTATAAGCTCGTCAATAATATCTTCTTTTATCATTTTTGCCACAGCAACTTTCTTCTCCTTGTTAATGGTTAAGGAAAGAATAAGATCACTGAGGTCTTGTAGGGATTTTATATCTAATAGATAAAACTTAATCATATTTGATATTTTCAGCTTTTCTTCCGCTAGATCTATATTTTTGAATATCTCCGCTTCAGCATTTTTTAACCCATCGCCAAAGATAAACCCCCGCGCCTCTTCCGGAAGCTCTTCAATATTCTCTTCTAGGTTGTTAATTAAATCATCATTCATATTATTTTGACTCCTCGCCCTTTAGTTTTTTCTTTTGGTCTTCTCTAAACTTTGAAACATCTCTCCATATTTTTTCATGCTTTGTTGCAGCTTCTACTTGAGCGATTGCATCAAAGTATGCATTTACATCTGCTTGTGACCCTGTAGCAATCATAGTTTTTCTTAACGCAGATGCTCTTGATTTTAAATCCTTAGTGTTATATTTGCTTTCTTCCACAGCCTGAACCCTTTGCTCCCACTGTTTCTTAATTTCCTTATCAGAATTAATTGCGGACTGTCGAGCGCCTACAGATGCTTTTTCTGGATCCGATAACTTATCAAATTCTTTGCCGTATGTTTCAAGGGATATAAGATTTTTAAATCCTTTTTCAAGCGTCTCTTCAATAGTTTGAAGCTCCTTATCAATCTTTGATTTCTCCTCGAGCTTTTTCCCTGCTTTTCTACTGCCCTCTGTACGAACCTGGCTGCCAAGCGCTGCTCCTACGGTAGCCCCTAGAAGTTCTGCAGATGCTCCCAATGCGCTGTTAAGCACACCTCCTTTCTCCCCTTGCCTTATAGCTGCTTCCTGTAGTCTTGTAATCACGCCGCCTTTCTTGAGTCCCTCAGTATAGGTCTTTCGTCGAGTGCTTGTTAATTCATCTGCAGATGCTACAGGAACAGGCTTAGTCACTGCATTAATATTAGCTTGTACTGTCGCATTTCTACTTGCCTCGTCTCTGTAACTATTATAAAGAGTCTGGTCTGCATTGCTCTTAGCTGCTGCTATATCAGCTGCACTATGGCTTAAGAGCATTCCCGCTTCAAGAGCCTCGTTTACCTTCTTATCGTACTTAACCTTTGCTTTTTCGTTATAAGCTTTGATTTCCTCACCGGCCTTTTCTTCAAGAAGCTTTTCATTCGCCACCAATCGTTCCTGTCTTCTCTTCACGTCTGACTCATATCCGCCCTTTCTCTGGTCTGTTCCTAACCCTAGTCCAACACCCGCAAAAGTATTAAGTGCCTTTTGGTCAGCGTCAATACCAAGCTTGCCCAAGACTTTTTTACCAGCCCCAGTTTGTCGAAGATCAAATGATCCAGACCTGGTCGCGTTTACGCCTTTCTGCAGATTTCTTCCAGCCCAACCCGCAACCCCGCTTTTAGCAGCCATATTTCTAATGCCGATACCAACTCGAGACTCGTCAACGCGTTTAGCAAGCCCACCAATTACTCTTCCTCCTAGTAGCGCTGCACCCCCGCTAGCAGCTCCAATTGCGAGTCCTGTAGCCTGCGTTCCTAATTTTTGCACCTTCTCCCCCATCTCCCCTGCATATTTCTCAGCAGTCTTCTGGGCAATTTCAAGCAATGAGAAGATGATAAGCATTGGAATCACCACCGAAAGAATGGTCCCGAAAAAGTCACCCTTAGTGTCTACGAAGCCAATTTCCGCGACGAAATTCGATGAAAGAAATCCATAAATGATATACAGGAAAAAGGTGAAGATTGGTGCAAGCAGCGAGTAGTTCACCAGCTCTCCCCACCAGTCCTTAAACTTAAGTTTTTTCATTGAATCAAAAAATGGTATACCTCGGCTCAAGAATGCGAATGGCGCAAAGATCATGCAGACATACAGACCGACAACGCGGCCAAGGAACAAAAACGCAACTTTGAAGAACATGAGCGTAATGCCTCCCATAATAATTGCGGCAATAATACACACAACCATAAAGTATGTCGCGTAGTCGCTGTCAGATGTTGTTTGTACCCTCCCGCCTTTCAAGCCGCCATTTAAGGCAGAACTTCCTGAGGAGCTGTCGTCATAGTTAGGCAGCTTAAGAATATTCGAATTAAAAATTATCTGCGGGTTGAATGAAGATACAATTTTTTCAGACAGCGGCCAATACCCTCCCGCTCCTCGTTTCGCCTGTGCTGCAGGACACTTGCCATTGGCGTCAATATTAACCTTGTCGCAGACAATCATCTGGCTATAGAACATGCGCGCGGTGATATTGGAAATATCGATAACCACTCTTGTTGCAAAGAGGCTAAAGTTGATCAAGAACGCGTTAACAATAAGGCTGGGAACAACCTTTCGCATGGTTGCTGTTGAAGCTTGCAGTACCGCTGTAAAGCCCGTCCAGACCATAATGATGATGAAAAAGATGTTTGAAATATCTCGTACCAGCTTCCATCCAGTTACTGCAAACGTATAACGGTATGACGTATCGCTAACTGAGTATCCAATAAAGAAATCAAAGAGATTGCCGAAGATTCCTGCAACCCAAGCGGTAAGACTATACAGTCCGTATGCAACCTGGGCGACACAGCCCATGATGCTGCCCTCACCGCTAATAGGGTGGGCAAAAATACATACAGGAAGATTGTCATCTCCGGCACCTGCTCTGACGGGGTCATTTGCTAGCGCTGCAGCTGAGTCAGCGGCCTGTTGGGCTTGCTGCGCTGCGTCAGCAGGAGTTTTTATTTCTATAGGAGCGCCGATTCGGAAATAGCTTGTTCTTGTTTGGCCTCCACCAAAGTTAACCCGCAAAGGAT
The DNA here is from genome assembly GCA_040389365.1 of Patescibacteria group bacterium. Classification (GTDB taxonomy): domain Bacteria; phylum Patescibacteriota; class Minisyncoccia; order Phycocordibacterales; family UBA9973; genus UBA4124. Next base: position 16,787 of record JAZKAB010000007.1, on the reverse strand, counting down.
TGTCGGTAACTATTCCAGCCTTCGTGTATTCTTCCGACGCACCAAACACCCCTTGATACCAGAGAGATGCAGTAAGCGTTGTTCCGTTTAGCAGCTTAAGACTGGCAATGCTTCCAATAAATTCCTGCTTAATTGAGTCGTAGCTGTACAGATTGTATTGATTGTCGTCAGTTTTAAATGTTTCAATTGCAACTTCCTGCGTAGGAATTGTGTTGCCCTGCTCTGAGTTTACAAAGATTGTATTTTTTTCTGCAGGTACAAGCTCTACCTTAACGGGAACTTCTGAAATCCAGCAACGAGCTGCGTTGTTCTTCTCGCACAAGAGAATGAACATGCTGTGCAGGGGAAGTTGGCCTCCTCTTGGAGTCGAACTAACTGCCCTCCATGCTGGGTTTTTTATTGTATCGCTTCCTTTTAGGTCCTTGGAGGGGTCAACGTTCAATTTCACCTTGAACACAAGTCCAGATGAAGCATTGTCCGATCCTGCCTTTAATACCGTGCCGCTTGTTAGGCCGCTGCCTGCTTGAAAATTATTAAATGACTCAGCATACTTTGAATCAAGCCTGTTTTTCTCCAAGACTTTTTGCTCTGGAGTAAGCTCGGCATGAACGATTGGAACATGCAAAAAAAGAACAGCAAGAAATACTCCTGCCGTTAAAAAAAGCGTTTTATTAAAACTAACAATTGTAGATCGTATACTACGAAAGAGGCGTGCAGACACGTGCATATTGTATCACGGAGCGTAGGTGTTTTACCACAAATTAATGCGCAACAGCTGTTCAAGAATGTTGTTTATCAAAGGGTTAGGGCTTTTTCCAACAGGCGCAGTGTACCCGCCTGAACCTGCCGTGCCATTGTTCCAAAACGGAGTCGGTACGCGGCGCTGCATTGTGGCGTCAGCGATAAGCGGAGCGGTTGATTGGCAAAAATTCTGCATCTCAATGACGCGATTTTCCTCTAATGCATAGTCATCATACAGCGCGGCCTCGTTGGCGATCGTTTCTGTACCCGCCAATCGGCTTGCAATAGCGTTATAGCGGCTCTGCAGGCGCTTGAGTTCGGCTAGTTCCGTGTCGGTAAAGGCAATATTGATGTCTGCGGCAGAGCAGCTTGGCAATACGGCACCGTTTGGCGCAGTTGTTGTGCCATCGACAGAAGAAGGCGTTCCAGGATTTAGAGGATCGTTATTGGTATTCCCCGCGCTGCTAATATTCCCTGCTGTGCCAAAAGAACCATTGCTGCCAAAGGACGTAGGCTCGATTGGAGAAGTGCCTGCACCGGTAAATTCGCTAGTCTGCGTGAATTCGCTGGCCGGAATAATGCTGTCGTTTCCGAAATTGCTCGTGCCAAGTTCACCGCCATTGCCAATGCCGATATCATCCAATGTGCCGGTGGTGGTATCGTTCGGATTGGTAAAGACTGAAGTAGTAGTACCGTCAGCATTGGTCGCAGGGTCTTTTTTTGTGCTTAGCCCCAAGAATTCCCTGAATGTTGCAGGCGCTTTGCCTTCTTTTGTCGCCTGGCGTCGTCCAACAAGCCATATGCCTCCGAGCAAGAGGGCAAAGACAGCGAGCAGTATAAGAATGATTGTGATAATTCGTTTAGGCATATTATTATTCGGTTAAGCTATAGAAATAGCGATTAGCATCAAGCATGCGCTGAATAAGCGGGCTCGGGGTATCTGATTCGTTGCGTGCGATCGGAATGATCGGAGACGTGTCTATTGAATACGCAGCATCGATACATTGCTGGTTAACGGGAGTGCCAGCTGCTCTTTGCTCTGCAATGTAGCGAGCCTTTGCTTTTGCAACAATAGCAGAAGCCTGGCGATGGATAGCCTCAAGATCCTGAATGTCTTGCTTGGACGTGGCAATCTTGCTGTCATAGTCTTCGTCTGCCGCTACAACGCTGATTGCAAGGCCCGGAAGGTTTGAAACCTCGTCATAGCTGTCCGTTGCCATGCCGCGGGCATAGTCTTGCTCCAATACGGTGCTTTTTGTCGAGGCAAAAGCGTCGCCGATAGCCTGACGGCTAAACTTCTGATCTAGCTCTTTAATCATGTCGTTATAGGTATCGAGGAGATATTGGCGCACCTTGAATCCGATATTGGTATTTTGAAGAGTGATAGTGATTGGCGTTGTCTCGTCCGCATCCGACGGGAACAGTCGGATTGAGCCGCCATTTGTCTTGTCATCCAATACTGCATTGTTAGCGCCCTTATTAAACGAGATATGGTTGCTAAATGCTATCTGGATTGGAAATACAGTGCTTAAGAAAGTCTGAAAATTCTTGTCGAGACCGTTTTTCCAGCTTGGATTTGGTCCAGGCAAACAGTAGTCGAGCTGCGCGATTTCAGGCAAGATGCGGTCGATAATGGCTCGATTGTCGCTGGTCTTGCTCAGATAGTCATACTGCTTCTTCAGTACGCCGCGAATGAGCTGAGGTCGACTAATATCGATTGTTGCTCCCGCGGCGGCAATGTCATTGATTGACCCTACGTTATCATTAACCCCTGCAAGAAACTGGCCGTTTGTTCCCAGCACCGCGTTCGTACCAGGACCTCCAGTGCTCAGGCCGATATCTGCGCTGTTAGCCGTGCCTTTAATGCTTGAAAGGCCGCGAGAGAAGAGCTGGTTAAGCATTGCGTCAAAGAATGAGCCGACCGCTTCGTTGAAGTGCGTTGCAAGTTCTGCCTGTCTGGTTG
>JAZKAB010000007.1:0-14073 GCA_040389365.1 Patescibacteria group bacterium | reverse complement strand
TTGGAGAGTTGGTGATATTCGAAACTTGGCTGGCAACAAGAGAGCCGGGAGTAACTGTTTCATACTTGAGGCACTTTGGCTGCGTTGAAAGGCCAAGATTAATTGCTTCTTCTGTGCTTTGTGGGCTTAGCTGCTCAAACTGGACGCAGGTCTTCATGTCAAAATAGCCGCTGTTTCGAGTCAGTTCTGCCTGAGTGTTTTGCTGGTCGCTACTAATCTTGTTGTCGAGCTTATTGACACTATTAAAGAATGCGCCGATAGGGTTGTTTGCTGGATTAAGCAATGCTCCCCAGCCGCCGCTAGTAAAGTCATTTTGGAATGAATTATATGCCTTTGCCTGCGGAGTATTAAGCGCAGTATTGATGTAGCCGTCAGTGATGCCGGTAACCTGCTGCGTTATAACAGAGCGCAATGCATTGCCGAAAATTGGATCAAGACCTTGGGCGCTTGTGCCAAGGAAGCGGTTAAGGTTATCGTTGCGAATAGAATAGAGGTATGAATCGATATTCCGAACATATAATGGATTGCCGCCGAAGCCTGTATTGGCCCAGTGCAATGTGCGGTTAGTAATTTGCTGCAGCACTTGCTGTGACAGCACGTATGCAATGCCGTCGAGACAGGCAGCTTTGTTTTGTAGGCCATTATCCTTTACATATAAAGGATTGCTAGCGCTGCTCCCCTTGTCTGGTCCACCGAACAGGCCACCGATGAATCCTCCTACAAGAGGAATTTTGGAAACACCTTTTATTATGGCGTTTTTTGCATAATTTAATCCCGTTGATATCGCACTCGCTACCACATCTCCCAAACCAGTACAGGCAACAAGTGATGCCCCTACTCCTTTAAATGACAACCCTCCAAACTTATTGTTTGAGCCATATTCCAATGCAACCTGCGGCTGGTATCTGGTACCGGTATTGCTAAGCACTGTCCCTGTCGAGACCGCTGTTGGGGTTGCAGCAGAAACAGGGTTTGAATAGTAGTTGCGGCAGGCGTTGACCTGGTCGTCAGTAGGGTTAGCGCTGGTACAGCAAGCGGTAAAGTTTTCTGAGGTAACGGCATTGCATGCAGTATCCTCGGCAAAAGCGCTAACAGGAATGCTGAGCATGAGTACTATGATAATGCCGCTAATAATGTTTCGAAACATATAGTTATTCAGACAGTATACCGTATTGTACTAAATAAGCGCGCATGTTTAGGAGCGCGGTCTCCAGCTCGAGATCATATTTGCGATATGCGGCGATGCCAGACAAGCCGCCAAGCGCATTGTCTTCGATTTTCGTGAGATAGGTAAATGAGTCAGCCATGCCATAAAAGCCATTCATGATATCAAGCTGAAAAGAGGCTAGTCCAACTGGCACTGACAGTGCTGCAATCTTGCCAGCAAAGACGCGATATGTTGCAGCCGTCTCGTTGAGCTGAGAAACATTGCTAAAATCACCCGTTTGCAGTGCAGAAACGATAACATTGATATCTGCCATGTCTGGATCATAGCTGCTGAGTATGGTATCGAGCTGCTTTTGATAGGTGCGCAGAGACTGCGCTGTTGTTTTTACCGTCTTAAGGTTCTTGTATGAATAGTGCGGGTAAATAGTATCTATATCAACAGACGCGCCAATGTTGGCGGCCGCGCTCTGGATAGCGCCGCTGTCTGCACGGTCGGAGTCTCCAACTGCCGTCGAAAGGCTAAATAAGCTGCGGGCAATTTGGTCGGTTTGGTCAAGCGGCTCGCTGTCGTCAGTCTCCTTGATGCCGACCGATAGCTTCTTTTCCTTGATGATTTCAAGGTTTGACTTGCCGTCAGTATAAAGGGTTGTAGGATCAAGGCCCCACAGCTTCTCTTCCCAGTCTGGAAGGCCGTTGCCGTTTGAATCGCGAGCGATAAGGTCGCCTACCACCTGCGCTTCGCCCGATGCGGTTTTTTTATGAAATAGTCCCTTGAACCATTGCGTTTGCGAGATGAGAATAAGCGCAACGGCTGCAATAGTAATGCCGCCTCTAATGAGGAATTGCTTGCTTGGTCCGGTTGAAGAAGGATTCATTGACTGTATTGTACAATGCTACCCTCTTCTCTCCAATGCCTGAGCGAGCAGCTTCCATGTCTGTAGAGAAATATCTTCAGGTCGCGTCCTCGTATCAATACCTGCTGCGGCAAGCGCGGCAAGCGCTTTTTCCTTGTCACCTAAAAATTCAGACAAGCTGCCGCCTATCTGCTTGCGCTTTGTGCCAAATACTGACTTCATTACTGCGAAGAATAGCCGCTCGTTTGCATCCTTAAAGAAGTCGCGGGTAATGCCTTCTATAGAAAGAATGGCAGAGTCAACCGTTGGAGGTGGAACAAATGAACCAGGCGGCACTTTAGCAATAATCTTAGGAATGCCGTACGCCTTAACCGCTATGGAATAAATGCTCTCCTTTCCGTCACGGGCAATAATGCGTTCTGCTACTTCCTTTTGAATAAGCACAACGATGCGTTCGGGCTGAAACGGGGTGCTGAGAAACTTCTCTATAATGGCGCCTGTTATATAGTATGGAATGTTGGCAACCAGCTTGTAGTCATGCTTTTTATAAAATGAGAGCAATGTCGGTTCAAAATCCAGTATGTCTTGCTCGAGCAGTTCAAGCTTGCCGCTTGCTAGTTCTTTTGAAAACTTTTCCTGCAGAAAGGGTATAAGATCGCGGTCTTTTTCAATCGCAATAACCTTGCCGGCACATGCGAGCAATATTTCAGTCAATGCACCGGTTCCTGGTCCAACTTCAACTATGATGTCGTTCGCAACAATATCCGCCGCGTCTCTGATCTTGGTCAGCGCGCTTTGCGATTTCAAGAAATGCTGGCCGAGGTGTTTCTTTGCTCTCATACTATCTCGGCGCCAACTGATGGCCCCCAGTCAAATTCAGGATGGCTATTTTCAGGAGTAATTTTCTCTATTAATTCCTGCATGTTTATTTTCTTCGCTTCCATATTATAAGTATACCGTAAAGCCTGACTCCCCGCTTCGGCTTTCTCTCTCTATAAACTCATCAGGCACATCCATAAGAAACTGCGATGGCAGCCGCACATCACGCATGCCGAAAATAGTTCGCATGCTTGCATAGGTCAAATATAATTTTCTTCGCGCGCGAGTGACTGCAACATACATCAGTCGCCGCTCCTCCTCTGCGTCTGCCCCGGTGAGCTTGCTATCGCGCTCATGCGGAAACAGTCCATGCTCAAGTCCTGTCACAAACACTGTGCCAAACTCAAGTCCTTTCGAAGCGTGAATGGTCATGAGCTTCACTCCTGTCTTCACCGTCTCGCTCTTCCCATTTCCGATATCCTTATCAAGATTGTCCTGGTCGCTCATGAGCGTTGCGTCTTCCAACAGTTTTTCCAATCCTTCATCGCCGTCAAAATGATCATAGCGCAATCCGAGCGTCACGAGCTCTTCCAGGTTTTCCAGCCGCTCTTCCCCGTCAACCTTGTCTTCCTTGTATGCGCGCTGCATGCCGCTCTCGACAATAATATATTTTATAGTTTCAGAGACTGAATGCAGTTCCGAGTATTCTCGAATGCGTTCAAGCATCTCAAAAAACTGCCTTACTGAAACCGCTGCTTTTCCAGCCAGCGACTCTTGGCCATTCGCAAAAAGATTTACGATGGTCACCTTTCCAATGCCGCGCACAGGAGTGTTGATGATGCGCTTGATGTCGACAAGGCTGTCAGGATTCTGTGCCGCTCGAATGTACGAAAGCACATCTTTCACTTCCTTGCGCTCGAAGAATCGCACGCCCAATACCTGATACGGAATGTTGTATGAAAGGAATGCTTCCTCGATTGCGCGCGACTGAAAGTTCGTGCGAAACAGGATAGCAATATCATCGGGCGCCTCCCCGCTGTCGATCTTCTCGATGCATCGCTCGACAATAAATTTAGCCTCATCGTTTTCGTCATAGGCAGCGTAGACTGAGATAAGCTCGCCGTCGGCATTGTTGGTGAAGAGCTGCTTGGGAGTGCGATAGGTATTCTTGTTGACGATCTCATTGGCGGCAGCAATCACCGTCTTCGTTGATCGATAGTTTTCTTCGAGCAGTACCACTACCGCTTCGGGATAGTCGCGCTCGAATTCCAAAATATTTTTGATGTTTGCACCGCGCCATGAGTAGATGCTCTGATCAGAGTCGCCGACAACGCAGAGGTTCTTCCGCTCTCCTGCCAGCGCCTTCGCAATGCGGTACTGCACCTCATTGGTATCTTGGTACTCATCGATGTGCACATACTGCCATGTCGCGTGACACCATTCCTTCACCGTTTCATTTTGCTCGAGCAGTTTCACCGTTTCCAGCAGCAAATCATCAAAGTCGAGCGACTTTTGCTCTTTCTTGAGCGCTGTGTAACGCTTCCATACCTGACCCGCAAGCCGATGATGCGGATTGCTTGAAGACTGCAGCTGCTCGGGGGTTAGGAGATCATTGGCTGAACGGCTAATGATAGAACGGATGCTTCGAGGCTCGTTCTGCTTTGGATCGAGTCCAAAGTACTGCAAAGACTCTTTAATGAGCGACATGGAGTCGCCGTCATCAAGAATGGTAAAGCGTTTCACCGTGCCGTCATATGCGCCGAATTTTCTCAGCAAAAATACGCCGAGACTATGAAACGTGCTGACAAACGGAATCGAACCCTGATGCAGGGCTACAGAAATCGAACCTATCTGATGCACTACGCGCTCGCGCATCTCCTTCGCTGCCTTGTTTGTAAACGTAACAGCAAGAATTGCTGACGGCTCGACGCCATTCTCGACAAGGTGACACATGCGGTGCACGATTGTTTTTGTTTTGCCTGCGCCAGCCCCTGCAACAATGAGCAGCGGTCCCTCTGTTGTCATTACTGCTTTTTTTTGCGCATCGTTAAGTCCTTCAAGAAATTGCATGACTGTAGTGTACCAGATCTGCATGCGAGTAGTTTGAAAAATAAAGAAAAAATAAAATCCTAAAGCATCCTTTTGTCATAAGGATAGATATTGAGATTCGATATCACATCATATGAAATATATTGTCAATATGCTGTATTTGCAGGGTATTTTACTGATTTTCTATTGACTCAACTGTTCATATAGTGTGAAATCCAATACCTTCTTCTTTCTTTGGTATCATTATTATTTGTAACTATGGTACAAGACACACCAGCAAGGAAACGCATCGCGTTCCTCATCATAACGCTCGCACTTATCAGCTTCGCAGGATCTACCAAGGCCTTCGCTGCGACTAAGGCTGCTGCAAAGGCAGCGTCTCCTAAGACAGCAACTGCTGCAAAAAAAGCAGCTCCAGCAAAGACAGCAAAAGCTGCTCCCAAGGCTAAAACTTCAAGCACTTCTGTGAAGGGCGAAAAAGTTGTGGCAAATAAGATCGCCGTTGTTGGCGACAATACTATTTCAACGTATACCGTTAAGAAAGGCGACACCATTTCAAGCATTGCAAAAAAGTTTGATATTTCTATAAATACAATTCGCTGGTCTAACGGTATCAGCAGCAAGGGGTCAATCAAGGTTGGGCAGAAGCTTACCATCCTCCCTACTAGCGGCGTTATCTATGTTGTTAAGACGGGCGACACGTTGAGCGGTATCGCGGTAAAGTTTTCTGCAGACCAAGAAGATATTTTAAATGCCAACAGTCTTGAAAACGCCGACAGCCTGAAGGTTGGCATGAAGCTTGCAATTCCAAACACTGAACCGCTTGATAGCGAAGTCGCATCAGCGGTGACCCATGACGACACAACGCTGACAGAAAATATTTCCCCAATCGCACTTCCGCAAGTTACAGCTGCTGATGTTGCTCCCGCAGCAACGCAGTCTCCTGTCGTTACTGCTCCTGTTGTAGAAGAAGGTCCTGTACCTGGCACAGCGATGATGGTGAGCAATCCGGTAACAAAAGATACCTACCAAATTATTATTACTAAGCCGACTGATGCGAAGACATACACTATTCCATCAGAAGACATTCGCGGATACTATGCGCAGCCAGTGTCAGGAAAGCTTAGCCAGGGCATTCATGACGTAAACGCTGTCGACATCTCTGCTCCAAACGGAACGCAGGTGCATGCTTCAGCAAAGGGTACCGTTATTGTTGCGAAAGACGATGGAAAATATAACGGAGGGTACGGCAACTATATTGTTATCTCTCATCCTAACAGCAGCCAGACATTATATGCGCACCTTTCAAAAGTCTCGGTTGCACTGGGCGAGGTTGTGTCACAGGGAGAGCCAATCGGTCTTTCAGGAAGCACGGGGCGAGTAACGGGGGCGCACTTGCACTTCGAAATCCGCGGCGCATCAAATCCGTGGGGAAGCGATTCGAAAGGAACAGTTTACAATATCTAGCATATAAAAAAGCCGCATCATGCGGCTTTTCTTTTTTTCAGAATAGAGACAGCTTTTCTCGAATATACGGCTACTCTGCTAATCATTACGACGACAAGGGTGCTCTCGTCAATTAAGAGCTTGTTTGTGTTGCAGGTTCCCAGTACGGTTCCGCTGGCAATGATCGAGCGATTTCGAATGCTGGTAACAAAATTTTTCATTGGGCTGATGTTTGACTGTATACTAGCAGTCCTATTAGTTTGTGCAACTAAAAATGCGCCGCCACATGGCGGCGCATTTTTACAAGCGTTAGTCGTTCATGTGCGCCTTGTTCGTACGTGCAGCAGGATTTGCTTCAAGGCGATCTATTTCGATCGGCTCTCCTGATACTTCGCAGACTCCGAAGGTACCCTTCTCGATCTTTTCAAGCGCAATGTTAACGTCTGTCAGGCGAGCCTGAAGGGTTGTTGCCATGCCAGTGCGGCCTTCGAAATCCTCGAAGCGGTCAGCGGCATCATTTTCATCGATCTCCCCCATCATGTCCTGGTCAGGAGTCGCTTCCCAGATATTGGTTTCAGTATTAAAAATAGCAATTTGGCCGAGTTCCTCTTCTAAACTCTTCTTTTCTGCTTCCAACTTCTCTTTAAAATGCTTTGTGTTCATACCCCGTATACTAGCATGCTAGACCAAAAGTACAACTGGTTCTTGTGGATTAATGTTGGTTAATAATCGTGTCATATACGGCCTTAAGGGCTTCCGGATGGGCGGTAATAACAATGGTGTTATTGGTTGCGTAGCCATACAGAAATAGCAGCGTTTTCTCCCCTGTCTCTGTATTTGTTGTACTGAGGGTACGAACAGGAAGGTTGTAGAAATACTGGCTTTCGAATGGATGAGGCACGGTCGTGTCGTATGCTGCAATGTCGATCCCTAGGGCTTGGTAAAAATATGGAAGCAGTGACTGTTCGGCAATACTGAGCTCTTTTGAGGCTTTTTCAGGGTCAGGAACTGAAGCGATAATGAATGGCGCTACTGTAGTGCCAGTATTAACCACGCCTAGGCGAGCAACCGATATCGCAGACTGCAGCGGCTCCGGAAGAGTAGCTCCGATAAAGCTATAGAGCTGGCTATTTGAAAGGAGAGTATTGCTGGTCGTGTCGGTAACAAGATTTATAAGCACGGGCCTGTTTTCAGGAAGCGTTGTGTCCAATTGCTGTGCCTTCAGCATCTCTGCAATTGAAGTGCTGCCCACTGCAATGTTTCCAGTGCTTTGAAATACGCCAACTGATGCGGCAGGCTGAATCTTTACCGTGAGGTGCATATAGTAGTATGTGCCATATCCTAGTACGCCAAGCGTCAAGATAACAAGAATCAGGCTGCTCATGCCATACCATTTTCTTTCCTTCGTTTCTTCTACTGCTTCTGTCTCCGCTGCTTCCCTTTCTCGAGCGTCTTGCAGCAGTTCTTGCACAACCTTTGCATCGGTTGCATTCATGACGCGGGCCAAGTCTTCCTGGTAGTCGTGACTTAGGGAGTGCTTCTTTTCTTCAGCTTCAGGTTCCATGAGCGTCTGCATTAATACCCTATAAGGTATTTCTTAGGGTTTTCTGAAAGGTCGACAAATTCGTCAACAATATCTTTTAGTGCTGCAGATGCAGACTTGCCGAATGTTGCCGCCTCAACCTGTACGCCATGATGGTATCGCAGGTAATTGCAGAGCGGTACAAAGTCGCCGTCTCCCGATACAATGATAATTGCATCCAGCTTTGGCGCCATAGTCACCGCATCGATTGCAAGGCCAATATCCCAGTCTGCTTTCTTGCTGCCATCATAAAAAATTTGCAGGTCCTTCGCCTTCGTCTCAATGCCCGCCTTTGTCAGCGCGCTTAAAAATGCCTTCTCGTCTTCATTTTCTGTTGTAATAACATATGCGATAGAGCGGATAAGCACTCGCCCGCCGAGCAGGTCTTTTACTACGTTCGTAAAGTTTACTTTTCTCTTATACAGATTCTTTGCAGTGTGGTAGAGGTTTTGGGTATCAATAAAAATTCCCACACGCTGATCTTTTTGTTTTATAACTGCCATATATAGAGTATACACCCCACAGGGGCAAATAATATAAAACACCGACAGTTTCCTGTCGGTGTTTTATAGCATTATGCCTTGATAATTTTTAGAGCAGCCTTGTGCTTCTCTGGGCTAGTCTTTTCAAGAACCTTTACGTGGCCACGTCGGTCTGCAACCATCTTGATGAGACCGCGACGAGAGTGGTTATCCTTCTTGTGCTTCTTCAAGTGGTCAGCCAGCACTTCGATTCGCTCGGTGAGCATGGCAACCTGGAGTGTCTTAGAGCCGGTATCGGTCTTGTGCTCCTGGTGCTTCTTGATTATTGACTGTTTTTTCTTGGTCGTTAACATGGATAGTATCATACCACATAGCTCTAAAAAAAGCAAGCAGGGGTGAATATGCCGGCAATGTCGCACAATATTGCCCCTATACTATATACTATGGCTATATGGATATAGCTTCTGCTAAGCGTCAGTTTCTCGAATATATTGAAATAGAAAAAGGCCGTAGTCTTAATACTGTGCGCAATTATGAGCACTATCTCGACCGCTCATTTGCAGACATGGCAGTTAAAGAAGTCGCAGATATAACCGAAGACAAGCTGCGAGAGTTCCGCTTGCGGCTCAATCGTGCACCGGGAGTGAAGGTAAAAGGCCAATCAGCGGGCACGATGAAGAAGAATACTCAAAATTATTACCTTATTGCCCTGCGATCGTTCTTAAAATACTGCCGCAAGCGAAATATCACAGCCCTAACGCCTGATGCTATAGAGTTGGCAAAGGTTGGCGCTCGCCATCTTGACCTTATTTCAACAGATGAGCTGCATCGCCTGCTCAAGGCTCCTGATAATGAAAAGGATAAGGGTTCTATAAAGTCATTGCGCGACAAGGCGCTGCTTGAACTGTTTTTCTCCACAGGCCTTCGTTTGGCTGAGCTATGCTCTCTCAATAGGGATCTCGACCTTTCTCGCGAAGAATTCTCTATTCGCGGAAAGGGCGAAAAGGTGCGCGTGGTATTCCTTTCAGACGAAGCCAAGGATGCGGTACGAAATTATCTCAAGGCGCGAAAAGATATGGAAGAGGCTATGTTTGTGAGCATTTCGCGCAATACGCAGGCAGGGCGCCTCACTCCCCGTTCCATTGAGCGCATCGTAAGCGAATACGCTGCCAAGGCAGGCATTTCAAAGAAAGTTACGCCGCACGTGCTTCGACACTCATTTGCAACGGACCTTCTTTCAAACGGGGCAGATATTCGCAGCGTTCAGGTTATGTTGGGCCATGCCAACATTGCGACTACGCAGATATATACGCACGTAACTGATAAGCAGTTAAGAGAAGTGCATAAAAAGTTTCACTCAAAGCGATAATTTTTCTAAAGGACAAAGTTATCCCCACTCGGTTATTGCGAGCGTTGTCCTTTAGACGTATACTAATACCAGATGATCATTGTTAACTAAATAGCCACTTATTCAAAGCGTAACCGCTTTCCATCTAGCATATTCAGTTCCAGCAATACACTTGTATATATTGCTCAACACAATAAACCCCCTCTCGTACACCTAGTAGTTCTTTCAAAAAACAAACTAATAACTTCCTCTGAAATCTCTTTAAACTAAAATATATAAGCCACCTACTACAGGTGGTTTTTTGTTTTTGCTATACTAGTCATATGAAGATTATCTCCTGGAATACCAACGGCCTTCGCGCGACGTACAAGCAAGGCAATTTCGATCCTTTGTTTACTGAATACGACCCCGACATACTCTGCTTGCAAGAAACTAAGGCAACGCCAGAGCAGTTGCCAGACGCGGTTCGAGAGGTATTCGGCTATGATGCCTATTTCTCTTGGCCTGAGGTTAAGAAGGGCTATAGCGGCGTTGCTATCTATACCAAGCAGAAACCTTTGAATGTAAGGCTGGGCATCGGATTAAAGGGCTTAGATGATGAAGGTCGCACTATAACTGCAGAATATAATGATTTTTACCTGATTACCTGCTATTTCCCTAATGGCGGGGGCGGCCCAGAGCGATTGGACTATAAGCTACGCTTTTATGACCAATTTTTAAAATACATTGAGTCACTAAAGAAAAAGAAGCCGGTTATCTTCTGCGGCGATATTAATACTGCCCATAATGAGATGGATCTTGCTCGGCCAAAGGAAAACGCTATGAATACCGGTTTCCTTCCCATTGAGCGTGCCTGGATGGATACGCTCGTATCTAAAGGCTGGATAGACACGTTTCGACAGTGTTATCCTGATCAAAAAGATACGTACACGTACTGGGATCAAAAAACAGCCTCACGAGAACGAAACGTAGGCTGGCGCATCGACTATTTCTTTGTTTCTCAAGATATCGGCAATAAAGTTAAGGATCTAAATACCCTGAAAGACTATTACGGCAGCGATCACTGCCCTATCCTCCTGGATATAGCGCTATAGATAGAAAAAAAGCCACTGCATGTTTGCAATGACTTTTTATTTTTCTTACTGAGTTAATACGATTTGCCCGCCCCTCCCTTTCGACCAGATTTTGTTTTAATTGTCTTTTCGGTTTTACCGCGGATGTGTCCTACGGTTGGAATTGAGTCGGGTGATCCTGCGTAGCGCGGCTTCCCTTTTCCTTGGCTTCTAATTGTAATTTTAGGCATAAGAAAATAGTTTTGTTTTACTTAGCCTACAAGAAACGCTATAACAATGCAACTAGAGCTTTCCATATAGCACCTTTAGGCCTTTCATCATGCTGCCTTTTATAAACTTATTGGCACCTTGATCGGTTGCTAAATGCACTTTCTTGCCAAGGGCTTCGGTTAGGCTATGCTCCAGTGCTTTAAGGGTAATTACGGGTAGCGTGCCGTTTGGGCTTATCATAATATCTATATTTTCTGCACGCAGCTCACCATCTGCGATTGCGCCAAATACTCCTGCGTAGAATATAGGATATTTTCTCAGGATTGGGGTTATTCGCTGTTTCATATCTTCTAAAGATAGGTCAGAAGGTGGAATGGGCGTAAATCCTTTAATTGCATAGGTTGCACGTGGTGAAACGCCTATTTTCTCAATATCTCCATTAGAATGGAGCTTTTTGAGTGCAGTATGAATAGAGACTCGACTCTTTCCTGTTACACGGGATAATTCATGAGGGGAAATAGGGATTTCGCTTTCTTTTATATAGTGAAACACTTGTTTATAAGTATTTTCTTCCATACCTTACACTTTACAGTAAAGTGTAAACACATACAAGTATTACTTGACTCGATGCTTTTGTCGCAATTCTTCTACTTCTGCTTCATTTGCCCCTTCCTTCTTGTCTTTCCCCTTTTCTCCTAATGCTTTAAGGCCTTTATCTTCCAATTTGCTTAAATCCAATACTCGTTCATGTAATTGTTCGACTGTATTTAATTCAGGCTTTTCCAGTACTTCTTCTAGTAAAGCATGCAATATCCAGCCCATTCTTGGTCCCGGTTTCATGTGTAACGTATTCATGAGATATGCACCGTCAATTGCTAGTTGAGATACAGAAATTGGGTCTCTCAAGGCCTCTTCTATCATTGCGTGGTATTTTCGCAGCCTGTACGGAGCCTCAGCCTTTTTCATGCCCACTCGGTCGCATTCGCGTACTTCCATAAGTAGCCATATATGCTCAGGGCTTACTTTTTGGATAATACGGCGCACAGCAGAAAGCGTTATTTGTTCAGTATCAGAGAAAAACATATGGTTTCGCACCAATTTTGTTACCAAATCAATGGTTTCACGTGAAAAGCGCAGGCGCTCCAGTATTTTCTTTGCCATACGAGCCCCGACTACCTCATGCCCAAAGAATGTATATTTATCCTTAGTCTTGTCATATCGGCGTGTTGCAGGCTTTCCAATATCATGAAACAGGGCTGTCAGACGAATTGCCAGAGAAAAATGCTTGTCTGCCGCGTGCTGAAGAGCATGTAACAGGTGGTTGTATACATCGTAAATATGAGCTCCTTTCTGCTCGCATCCAATGCCTTCTTCAAATTCAGGGGCAATAAAGTGTAATAAGCCAGTCTTTTGAAGAAGGTCTATTCCAGCTGCAGGGCTGTCAGAAAGCACTATTTTAACCAGCTCATCCCTAATACGTTCGCCTGAAATGTTGGCTAGCAAGTTAGATTTTGCTGCTATAGCCGCCATTGTTTCACTTGCCAGGGCAAAACCAAGGGTTGTTGAAAACCTGATAGCTCGCATCATGCGCAGGGCATCCTCTTCGAATCGTATCTCGGGATTAAGGACACATCGTATAATTTTGTCCTTTATATCGGACTGTCCTTTAAATATATCAATAATTTGGCTATTAGAAGGATTAAATGCAATTGCATTGATGGTAAAGTCCCGACGTTCCAGATCTTTTGCCAATTCTGTTTCATATGTAACAGAGTCAGGACGACGATTGTCACCGTATCCTGCTTCTGAGCGATATGTAGTGATTTGCACCTGATTATTCATATCAGGTGTTTCCCGTGTAACGCCTTCTGTCTCCACGGGGGTAATATTAAGAACCTGCACAGTGCCAAAATCATTTTCATACACCGTTCTGTATTCTTTAAATGCTGCCTGAACCTGTTCCGGACGAGCATTAGTAGTTAGGTCCCAATCTTTAGGCTCTTTGCTCATTAATAGGTCGCGAACGCACCCTCCTATTAGATAGGCTTCAAAACCCTCGTTTTGGAGGGTTTGTGTTACATATGAAACAAATTGAGGAATGCTTGAGGGATTTATAGCGCTCATTATTTTGAATAATAGCACATGTACATCATTCGAACTATGATATATACTTTTTTTATATGAAATCTCGGTTAAAAGAAAAAAGCGAAGCTATAAGATTGAGAAAGCAGGGTTTTTCCTATAAAGAAATTATGGAACAAGTAGATGTTTCTAAAAGCTCCCTTTCAGGATGGTTTAAACACATGGAATTAACCGATGATGAGAATGAAACCCTAAAAAAGATGGCGCAGGAAAATGCGGATAACGGAAGAGCTAGGGCTACGGTTTCAAACCGCGAGCGACGAATGGTCCGTGAAGCAAATGCTGAGGCTGTATCCCGTGTTACATATGAAACGTTTAAAAATGACCTAAATTTTAAATTAGGTATTAGTTTATACTGGGCCGAGGGTGGCAAAAGAACTTCCTGCTTTCAATTTGTAAATTCTGATTCGAATATGGTTGCTTTTATGGTTTGGTGGGTTCAAAAGTATTTAGGAATTCAAAAGTCCAATATAGGCATTCGATTAAGCACTCATGCAGATTTTAAGGCCGATAAATATGAAGATTATTGGTCAGAAGCGCTCTCTATCCCCCTTGATCAGTTCAGAAAAACTAATTATAAGCCAAATAGGCATGGAGTATATAAGAAAAATCCTTTATATAAGGGGTGTGCACGCATGGAAATTGGCGGCGGCATAGCTCTGCTGAGAACAGTAATCGGGCTGCAGAAAATTTTGGTTGAAGAGCTAAAGATGCTATATTAGCCATGTAAATATGCACCTGTAGCTCAACGGATAGAGCACTTGTCTTCGGAACAAGGGGTTGTGGGTTCGATTCCTGCCAGGTGCACCTTGGAAATTTGTATATTTAATGTATACTTGTTCCTGTAAGCGGTTATGGTTTAGTGGTAGAATGCGTCCTTGCCAAGGACGAGACCAGAGTT
>JAZKAB010000006.1:45595-65689 GCA_040389365.1 Patescibacteria group bacterium | reverse complement strand
TTCTCAGCACTTCACCCTGCTCATGGATAGCTCACCTGGCTTCGGGTCTTATGTATAC
The DNA here is from genome assembly GCA_040389365.1 of Patescibacteria group bacterium. GTDB lineage: Bacteria > Patescibacteriota > Minisyncoccia > Phycocordibacterales > UBA9973 > UBA4124. Next base: position 65,631 of record JAZKAB010000006.1, on the reverse strand, counting down.
GACCAATTACGCGCTATTAACACTTGGTTTCCCTGCGACTCCGGACCTTTGGCCCTTAGTCAAGCCGCACACATAAACTCGTTGGCTCATTCTTCAATAGGCACGCCGTGATGGATATAAATACCCATTTCCGACTCCTTGTAAACATATGGTTTCAGTTCTATTTCACTGTCCTATCGGACTACTTTTCACCTTTCCCTCACGGTACTAGTTCACTATCGGTTTCTACAATGTATTTAGCCTTACCAGTTAGTTCTGGTGGATTCCTTCAAGCTATTCGTGTCCTGAAGTACTCAAGAACAGTGATAAAAAGATATATGCATTTCGAATACGGGACTATCACCCACTATGGTGTTGGTTTCCAACAACTTTTTCTATATATACTCTTTGTAACTCTTCTCGTAATAAAACGACGTTGTTACCCTACAACCCCGCATTCCGAAGAATGCGGTTTGGGCTGTTCCCGTTTCGCTCGCCGCTACTAAGGGAATCTCGTGACTACGTCACATTTTTTTCTTTTCCTCCAGGTACTGAGATGTTTCACTTCCCTGGGTGCGCTTCCCGACATCTTACGTGTCAGGATTATTGAGGTTTGCTCAATAGGGTTTCCCCATTCAGAAATCTCCGGATCAAAGGTTAGAGACACCTCCCCGAAGCGTATCGCCGCCTCTCGCGTCTTTCATCGCCATGTAGAACCTAGGCATCCACCATATGCTCTTAATTTCCTATTAGGAAATCTAGAAATCATTTTCTATGTTTTTCTCTCCCCCTCATTGCTCGCAGACCGCTCCGCGAGATGAGGGACTCTGTCTCTCCCTACCTGCAGCAGTAGCTGCCCGTTCCTTATCAAAACGGGCAGTACCTTACTCTTACTCAGAGTGTGCTACGAGAGGACAGGATGTAATTATCAAATAACGATCCCTGTGATGTTTGTTAGAAAAAAAGAACCGCGTTAAACGCGGCGGACAAGCAAAATACTTGGCTTATACCGCCGGGTTTGCTGGGTTTTTTCGAACTAATATCATAGGCTCGGAGAGTATAGACGATTGGTACCCTAGTGTCAAGCCCTTTAGGCTACGCATATTATTGCACCACAGACGTCAAATCCCCTGTCCTAAAACCAAAGGAAAATAAAGGATTTTTGACACTTATGTATTGCTATAACCGAAGACCATTTCCTGGATAAAATTAATCAAAAAAGAGCTTGAAATATCTATTGGTTATTTAGCAAAAAAAATACTCCGTACGGAGTATTTTTTATTCAGTACCACCCTCAGCTTGAGGAGGGGTTTCGGGCGTAGGATCCGGTACCGGGACTACCTCTTCAGGAGCTACGGCAGGCGTTTGCGTAACAGCCTCCGGAATCGCTTCTGACACAGGAACTGGATCAGGAGCGGAGGGCTGCGCAACGATATTCTGCGATCCAAGAATCTGGTTGACCTGGGCACGGTTCAAGCAAGTCTCCCCCTCTGCATCATGGACGCACAACTGATCAGTCGTGACCTTCTTTGAGAAGATAGCCCCGATCCCATTTCCCGCACTTCCCAACCATGCAACAAGAGAAGTTCTCCAGTTGTTTTCTCGAGACATGTCAGAGAGCGATGTGACGTTCAGATTCATCTCCTTGATTGCCTCAATAGTATACGGAAGAAGCCCGACATAATTCAGCGTCTTCTTTCCGGAGACGCTTGTCTCAACCAGTTCAGGAAACAGCTGCTCAACCTCCTGCGCGATGAAGCCAGTGTGCTTTAGTTCAGAATCAGGTTCTGCAGTGAAATTATACTGCACGGGGGTTAGCGCGACGATCTTGGCGAAGACGGAGCTATTCTCTGCTGTTATGTTGCTGTTGAATGCCCAAGGGGAGCTGTCGGCAAGCACTGTGATGTTTTTCTTGAGGTTCATGTCAGAGGAACAGGATAGCCCGCCAACATTTGAAGGATCGAGGTCGCAAGTACCGGTAGCGGTTTCAAAATGGGCCACGTTGCCGGCAGCTACAGTACTGTCACCCACGCTGAGCAATACGCTCGGTGTTGCAGTCTTGATGCCGACATTGCCGTTCTTGAGAACGGTAAGAGCGTTGGAGAGTACATCCGGAAAACCTACCCCGCCATCATTTCCATTACCAATCTCAAACAGCGGATCAGTCCCGATCCAAGTAGACGGGTCGCCCCCACCGATGTTATATGCCCCCATTGCAAACGTATTGATCGACTGTGCCCGCGTATTATCTCCAAATACGATAGAGTACATTCCTGAGGCAATGCCGGTATGTCCAGAAGCAAAAGAATTCGCCCCTGAAGCAGTAGCAGTTCCGAAAGCAGTAGAAACGCTTCCGGAAGCGGTTGCGTGGTTACCGGCAGCAAATGAATAGATTCCTGACGCTTCGGAAACATACCCAAAGGCACTTGAAAGCAAGGCTGTCGCTGAACTCTGCCATCCTGCCGCGAACGAGAACTGCCCGGAAGCGATAGTATTTCTTCCAAATGCGGCAGAGGTAACCCCTAAATTAGGACTGTCCCACTGACTGCCGTCAACGAGTCCAGCGCGAAACGCTCCACCAAGCCACATCATTCTGGCACCCGCACCCAAAGAATTGATAGCGCTTCCAGGCGCTATTTGATTAGAAGTTGCAAGAAGTGTACCTCCGACCTGAAGTGCGGCAATCGGCGCGGTGGTACCGATACCAACATTGCCTCCGGCATAGTTGATGCCGTTCGTCACGCTGTCCCAATACTGCCCGCAATTTCCCCCGCATGTTATGTTTCCGCTTACATACAGGTCGGCATTGATGTTCGTCTGCCCGTTAATTGTATTTGTATTCGAATATGCCGTAGTAGAAACCTCAGTAAATGCAGGATCGCCTGAAAAGGTCGCGGAGTTGTCCCCATCAACAAAAGACGTTGACGCAGTATCGTACCCTTGATCAAATCCACCCCCATAATAAGAGGACAGTATTCGATAGCCGTCGGCGCCGTTTGCTGCATCCCAGGATACGGCAACCGCGTACGTCTGATCGTTGTTGCCGTCATCCGCTACAGAAACAGCTGCATAGCTTGACGAGTACTGGCGCGTACTCCCTACAGTCTTATATGCATAGATGTGATACACGGTTTCGTGGCCATCGTTGAAGTAGCTATATGAACCCGGGTCATACTGGATTGCAGCCTGAGCATTCGAAGGGGTGTCGACTGACGATCCCGTACCTACAATGTTCAGATTTCCAGCCTTCACTTCCCCATTCACATCAAGCGCACTCTGCGGCGTCGTTGTTCCGATACCAACATTGCCTCCGGCATAGTTGATGCCGTTCGTCACGTCATCCCATTGCGATGATCCGCCGCTTGCTATCAGCACAGAACAGTTTGAAGAACCGGGCGCGCATGCAGGATCTAGTGTCTCCCCAGCGTTGTACTTCGTAGATGGAGGAACAGCAAGCGTCACGCTGAAAGAAAATATAACCAAAAAGCCTATCGATAGGACAAAGGTCTTGTGGGTGATAAAAAAAGTACGGAACGATTGCATCGTTCCTATATTATATCAGTAAGTACATAAAATCCCCAACGAAGGTTGGGGATTTTATGCAAACGAGTGAGACTATTTGCTTGAAAGATCGTCAGCGATTCGATTTACGAATTTGCCAGCTGCATCCTTCCCCCCTAGTCCGAATGCCAAGCCAAAGGCAAGCGCAAACATCACTACAAGGCCGGTGAACAGGATCTGTCCGAAGTATCCGAAGATGCCAAGCTTATCAAGCGCAGTCACCACTGAAAGAATCCAGATAGCGTAATATGCGATTGAGCCGATCATGCGAGATGAGCGGATGTTTGCAACGGCAGCGCTGCCAGAAACGAACTTGCGAGCGAAGTCAGCAAGGATTGTTCCGGCAACGAGGATAAGCACGGCGATGATAACCTGCGGGATGTAGTACCAGATCGAGCTTAGGAAATCGTTAACCGCTGTGAGGCCGATAAGCTCAAGGCTGAACTTAAGCGTTCCGATAACGATCAGCCACTTTACCAGCTCGCCGATCACCTTTCCGATATGAAGGCGAACGCCTGCACGCGCAAGCGCCTCGTCTGTCGTAGGACTCTTGAAAAGACGGTCAAGCTTTAGCGCGTCGATGCCTGCAGTTACAAGACTGCCAAGGGTTGTCGCAACGATCCATCCGATGATGAATACGATAAGGGCGATAAGAATCTTTGGGAAGATGGCGATAAAGCCATACCATAGACCTTCCAGGGAAAGAAGGAATACCTGACTCCATGATTGAATAAGCATAGGAATATTTGTATTAAAAACTAATAAATAAAAGGCACTGTACAACTACTACAGTGCCTTAAGTATACCGCAAAACTAACTAGTTCGGGAAAACGAAAGTGGAAAAGTCCTTGATGGCGATAAGCCGCTCGTGCGGGTATTCAAAGACGTCCCGCAGGAGCTTGTCATACATAGAGACGCGATACTCGAAGTCTGCAACTTCAAAGACGGCATACGTGAGCTCTTTTCCAAGCTCGCTTTCCAATACGGAAATAGCCTTCTGAATATAGCTGCGCTTAAGATGATCACCAACAATCAATACATCCAGGCGGCTTTCGCTGTTCTGAATGAAAATGCCTGACACAACCAGAAACTGGATGCGGCCTGCGGGACGAAAGCGCTTCACGAGATCTGCATGCTTGAAGAAGTCCCCTTCTATCAGCAGCTGCTTAAGCTCAACGATATACGGAAAGTCAGCATTCAGGAACCATCCCTGCACACGCTTCTTCTTGAGCTTGCCGCTGCGGCCGTCTGCAACCTCCTTAACAAATGACTTCTTCTTTACCAAAGACATGGCTGCCAGCTGGTTTGTTACCCGTCGAGCAGGCGCAATCTGAATGCGAGAGCGTTCAGCGATCTGGTCTGCCTCAAAACCCTGCTCAGGGTTCAATAGAAACAAGCGCATGATTTTCACGCGCTGAATGCCACCTAAAAGTTTTCCTAGAATTTCCATCTCGCTTTTCTCTCTTTCTTACCCCAAGAGTATACAGCTCCCGCTCCCTTGCATACAAGCTGGTTTTGGGGTGTAAATAAAAAAATCCGCATTCTTGAGAGAAGCGGACCTAAGTGAACGGCCTATGCGTGAGCACAGGCATTAAAGGTTCTGTGGACTGGGTTAATTGTATCCTGGGATGCGGAATGCTGGATAATCCTGTAACTGAAAGATCAACAACTGACCCATGCGTGGCGAAAAGCTTGTACGCGCTTAGGGCTAAGGGAGGATTGATACGGAAATTGAAAGTCAGAGGATCTGACTTCTGATTCTGTACCTCAGATTTCTGTTGAGACAATACAATCGAGGATAATGGCGTCGCGCCAAGAGTACTTACAATGATCGCCAGCGCTAAGAGTTTTTTCCTTAACATATGCTGCAGGTTTGATACTAGAGTACACCCGATTTTAAATTAGTCAAGCAAAAAGCCCCAACCGATGGTTGGGGCTTTTTGAGAGGAGGGTGAATTATTTCAATTCTACCTTTCCGCCTGCTTCTTCGATAGACTTCTTCAAAGCTTCAGCTTCGTCCTTCTTCACGCCTTCCTTCAATGTTGAAGGAGCTGCGTCTACAAGGTCCTTAGCTTCCTTAAGACCAAGTCCTAGGGCTTCCTTAACTACCTTCATCACGGCGATCTTCTGTTCGCCAGCTGATGCAAGCACTACAGCAAAGCTGTCCTTTTCCTCAGCCTCGCCTGCAGCTGCTGCAGGGCCAGCTACTGCAACTGCAGATGCTGATACGCCGAATTTTTCTTCGAATACCTTAACAAGTTCGTTAAGCTCAAGAACGCTCAAGCCTTCGATGGCTGAAACGATATCCTTAAACTTTGCAGGAACTTCTACGTTCTTTGTTTCTTCCATAATATTGTTTTAAGAGTTTGTTAATAGAGATGCGTTATGCATTCTTTTTTGCAATTTGATCAAGCGCAATTGCAAAGCGCTGAATTGGTGAATTGATGATATTGACGAACATGCCACGCAATGTTTGCAATGGTGGGATTGTCGCAATAGACAGCATTTCAGCCTGATTCTTGTATCCTTTTTCAAATACGCCGCCGACAATGCTTACGATGCCCTTGTGGCCAAGCTGGAAGTCATAGACTTCTCGCGCAGCAGCAAGAGGGTCAGCACTGTATGCAACAGCAATTTCGCCATCAAGTACAGGAAGTTCTCCAGTATAGCCCTGCTCTGAGAGCACGCGCTTTAGAAGAGTCTTCTTCCCTACCTTATAGCCAACGTCAGAAGCGCGAAGCTTGCGACGAAGTGCATTGCTGTTTGCAACGGTCAATTTATTGAACTGGACGAATACTACAGATTCTGCCCCAGAAACAATGTCTGAAAAAGTAGACACGATAGCGTGCTTCTTTTCTTTTGAAATTGCCATAATTGATTCTTTTGTTAATAAGTCCGATTGAACGGAGTGTAGCCAAGATTGTAGAGTTTGACCTCGGCAGGGCTTATTGATGCCTGCTGTCTTTGATCTACACGCTGATACTGTATCAAAAATGCCCAGAAAGTCAATCCTGGGCACTTCTGTATAGAGAGTGTTTTATTGCACCGAAACGATGCCGACATTCTGTACAGAGTCGCAGCTGACAGGATACTGGCCGTTCATGTTAAACGAGGCAAGCACGTAGTCATAGGCTGCAATAGTATAGGTACGGGCACCGATAGTGATAGTGCGGTCCCAGCGAGACTGGTTGTCCAGCATGACTACCGTCTTAGGCGGAATAGTCATGATGACCGGATAGGCTCGGCAGTTCTGGTTGAATTGCACGACTCTTCCCCTATATTGGATCAGCGCATCTTCGTAGCCGAGCGCGCTTGTTGGGGCACCTCCCGCCACTTCCTTGAGCTTATCAACAGGCATAACATTCGCTTCATACCCTACCGCTCGCTCATTATTGCTAATCGCAGTCTGCGTTGCAGGCAAGAAGACAATCGGGCTTTGGAATCGCACATAGCGCAAATAATAGCCAACGCCAAAACCGACAAGCGCTATGAGCGCAATGCTGCCGATCTTAATCCAAAGCTTTTTACGTGCGTGCATACCAGTTACTTATTCAACTGCAATATTTGCAACGTTAGTCTTTGAATCGCAGCTAACCAGTGTTGTACCTACAGTATTCAATGCAAGAGTTTTATAGTGTCGAGCTCCTATGTTGTATGCGCCAGTCCCAACAAACACTATGTGGGGTGCATCGCTATCGTTAACAATGACGATAGTTGTACCAGCCTTTTGAGACTGAGTGATTGGCGTTGCTGTACAGTCAGCAGCGATTGTCACTGTCTTGCCTTCAAACTTCTTTAGCATCGCTTCCCATGCTGCCTTTCCCCCATCAACAACTACAGGAGTTTTTGTATCTGTTGCTACAGTTTCAACCGGCGTAACAGCTGCTGGCGTACTGTCTCCTTTCTTAAAGTGTGGCATAGCGATTGCAATGGCAATAACCACGACAATAGCAATACCGGCAATAATCAAATTTTTTGTATTTTTATCCATATGTTCCGATTATATCACGATCAGGGCATTTCGCATGATTTTTAAAAAGCTATACAAAATAGGAAAATATTATATAATGCAGTCATGTTACAGCATCAGCGATTCATACTCTTTATAGGTGACATCGCTTCCCTCGTATTGGCATTTATCCTCATGGCAACGTTACGGTTTGATGTGCATCAGCAGGCAGCATTCGTCTCAGAGCAAGCAGGGCTTTTTGCCTGGCTGTTTGTCATTTGGATGGTTCTGTTCTTTGTCTTTGATCTATACAACCTGCGACGAGTCAATCCCAACCCTCGCAACATCGGCCTACTGCTTACCAGCATGGCGGTAAACGGAGTGCTGGGTATTGTCTTCTTCTATGTCTTCTCTCGCGATGGTATTAGCCCGAAAACAAACCTCTTGTTGGTAAGCGTTTTTTCCCTGCTTCTCCTTATTGCATGGCGTCGCCTGTTCTATCACCTCTTTACTGTTAGATTTACCCGATCAATCGCCACTATCGGTACTAGCCCGCTTATTGCAGAACTTCGCTCAGAACTCTTGAAGCAGCCGCACTTTGGCGAGCATGCGGTGCACTGGGATAGCATAGCAATGGCGGTGCCAGGGCAATCTATTAATATATTGATTGCCGAGCATACTGACCCGCAAGCATTGCTTGCAACAGCCCAAGCGCTCAATGCCGAGACAATGACTCTTACCGAAAGCTATGAGACTTTCTTCGCAAAAATTCCTGTTGAACTTATGACAGAAGAAAAAGCAATAAGCATCATGACGCAGCATGAAAACAAGACAGTGCACTATATATATCGCATTATTGAAATACTGTTTGCTATCTTTATACTTATCATCACCTCCCCTTTTCTGCTCGTTGCGATTATCGCGCGATTGATTGAAGACGGAACTCCTATATTCTTCAATCACAATCGCGCTGGAAAAGGCGGGAAAATATTTACCGTATACAAACTACGCTCAATGATTAAGGACGCTGAAAAAGAGGGGGCTGTATGGGCTGGCGATAAAGATAGCCGCATAACTACCCTGGGGAAAATACTTCGCAAGACTCATATTGATGAGGTGCCTCAAATGATCAATATCATTAAGGGAGACATTGCGCTTGTAGGGCCGCGCCCGGAGCGGCCGGAATTCGTTTCTGAACTAGAAAAGCAGATTCCTTATTATTTTCTCCGCCACACTGTTCGACCAGGCTTTACCGGCTGGGCACAGATCAAGTATCGCTATGCTCGAACCATTGACGATACGAAGGAAAAATTTGAATTCGATTTATATTATCTAAAGAACAAGAATCCCTTGCTTGATATCGGAATCGTACTGAAAACGCTGCAAATTATCTTTACGCACTAATATGGGCAAGATCAAAGCATTTTTGTTTAACAATACGAGTACGCGACAGACTATCGTAAAGAATACGTTCTGGCTTTTTCTCGGAGAAATACTTGGCCGTATCCTCAAGTTTGCAGTGGTATTGTTTGCGACGAGAGCGCTCGGTGTTGAGCGCTGGGGTGTCTTTTCATATGCAATTGCCTTTGTCTCCCTTACGTACATATTTGCAGATATTGGCATCAATACGTTTGTAACCAGAGAGCTTTCAAAAGAAGGCGCTGATCGCTACACCTACCTTTCTGCCGCATTGGCATTGAAGCTATTGCTCTTGGCAGCATCATTTATCATCTCGCTGCTGCTTATACCGCAGTATGGTTCCAACCCCTTAGCGTTTTCAATAGTAGTCGTTATTGCTGTATTGAATTTCTCTGACTCGCTAAGAGAGTTCTACTTATCAATCAATCGCGCCTTGCTGAAGATGGAGCGCGAAGCATATATAAAGGTTGGCATAAATGTTGTTACGACCGCAGTGGGTATTGTACTGCTCATGACTACCCCTACCCCCTTGTCTCTTGGCATTGCATACATGGTGGGGAGCGTGCTGGGAACAATAGCTGCAATGGCAATCCTGCCGAACGAGCTGATCGCCATAAAATGGAACTTCCCTCTTTCATACATTAAGATTATCTTTGACTTTGCCTGGCCCTTCATTGCCCTTACGATCTTCTCAACCGCGCTTGTGACAATTGATAGCATCATGCTTGGTCAAATTACCTCAGCGAGCCAAGTCGGCATGTATGCGGCGGCACAGCGCATCATTCAGTTTCTTGCCATTATCCCTCTGTATATCGGCATATCGTTATTTCCATTGCTGGCAAAAAAAGAATCAGCTGGCACAGCTTCAGTTGCTATTTTTGAAAAGACCATGACCATTGTATTGGGCCTCGCACTGCCTATTGCTCTTGGCGGATTTTTGCTAAGTGGAAAGATAATGACAATACTGTTTGGAAGTGAATTTGCTCCAGCTGGAACAGTATTGGCGATACTGATGGTTGTAATCATTGCTGACTTTGCATTCATTATTCTCAACAATATTATCTATGCAAAGAACCTGCAAAAGAAATTTATCCTTGCGACCATAATCGGCTTGGTGCTGAACATTTGCCTAAACATATACCTTATCCCCCACTATGGAGCAGCAGGCGCTGCCATTGCCACTGCTACCGCTCAAATGCTTATTATGGCGCTGAACTGGATTCAGCTGAAAAGGTTCTTTGCATTTAGCGTACTCCCAAAGCTAACGAGAATAATTGCAGCAACTGCTATAATGGGCGCAGTGATTATGTGCTGCAATGGGCTAGGCCTCTATTTTTCGCTGACAGTTATAATTGCAATTATTAGCTATGCATGGGTGCTGTACCTATTCCGCGAACCGTCGCTTGGAGAAATTACGTCCCTTTTTAAATAATATGAAAACTATTACCGTCTGCATTCCAACACATGAAATGGGAGGTCTCGGCCATGGCTTCCTTCGGCACAGCTTTGATATTCTTGCCAGACAAACATTTAAAGATTTTGACGTGGTCGTTTCCGACCATTCAAAAAATAATGACATACAAAACCTCTGCGGGGAATTCTCTTCCGTACTTGCAATTAGCTACCTGCGAAACACCGAAGGTATCGGCTCTTCTTCTGCAAATACAAACAATGCGATCAGGCATGCTAAGGGAAAATTAATAAAAATACTGTTTCTCGATGACTTTCTCTATCATGACAACGCCCTGCAAGATATCGTTGCCGCATTTGATATTGATAAGGATCACTGGATGACCACTGCATGCGAGCATAGCACTGATGGCAAGACATTCTATCGCCCTTACTATCCTCGCTATACTGACAAGGTATACCTCGGCTTTACCTCAATGAGCTCGCCTTCTCTGCTAACTATAAAGAATGACAGTCCCCTGTTGTTTGATGAAAAGCTAGTATGGCTAATGGATGTTGAATACTATAAGCGCTGTTATGATGCTTTTGGCCTTCCAAAAATCCTAAACACTATTAACGTGGTTAATACTACAGGAGCCCATCAGGGCGTAGGCGGGTATAAGAACAAGAAGCGCCTTGATACCGCTATTCTTAAATGGAAAGAATACCTGTATGTGCTTAGCAAGTATGAGCACGGCATTTCATATTGCTATTATTACACTCTCGGCTTTATGAAATTTTTTATCAAATACCTAATCAACAGACCATAATGATCGTTACGGAATTATACAAAGGACAAGGACTTGGAAACCAGCTTGCGTGCTATGTAGCAACCAGAGTCATCGCGCTAGACAAGGGGTATGCATTTGGCATTGAGCATCCAGAACGGTTCAAGGGGGCAGACTTTCTCAGCCTGGATTTTGGATTGCCGGTGCATGGAGGAAAGAGCCGCGAAGGCGGCCCTCACGAAAAGCTTCCCGATGGCATCCGCAATTATTATGTAGAGCGAAAAATTACCCACCCAGCAAGCGGTTCTGACATTAGAATATATGACAAGCATCTTGCTGACGTGCTTGATAGCACAAAAATAGACGGCCTAATGCAGGACGAGCAGTATATCGCCCATCGAAAAGAAGAGGTTCGGTCATGGCTGAAGGTTAAGGACTCGTATGAATGTCTGGACTATTCTGACCCAAATACCTGCATCATTAACTTTAGAGGCGGCGAATACGCGCGCCACGGCGACTTCTTCCTTAATAAGAACTACTGGGACAACTCTGTCGCCCATATGAAAGCCCGCAACCAGTCAATGCGATTTGTTGTCATAACCGATGACGTGCTGACTGCAAAAAAATTCTTTCCAGAATATGACGTGTTTCATTTCACCATTGGAAAAGATTACTCGATTATTAAAAATGCTTGCAATCTCATCCTTTCAAACTCAAGCTTTGCATGGTTCCCTGCATGGCTAAGCGAGAAGCTGCAGTATTGCATCGCTCCTAAGCACTGGGGCCGCCATAACATATCTAACGGGTACTGGAGTCTCGGGTATAACATAACTGAAGGGTGGAACTATATGGACAGGGACGGGCAGCTAAGCGATTACGATACCTGCATGAAAGAGTGGGAGGCATACCAGGAAAACCATGCCGCCCTATTTGCCGAACCAAAAATCAACAAGAACTTTCTTGTAGTTTCAAACTACAATAACGACCTGCGCTGGGTGCCCGAATATACCGACAATTATCTCATATATGACAGAAGCGAGCATGCGATCTTGCCCGATACGATCGACCAGTCAAAAGTGCGCCGCAGCCCTAATGTCGGCTACAATTCTTACGATTACTTTACGTTTATAATCGATCATTATGACAACCTTCCTGACTGCACCATCTTTGCCAAGGGCTGGAGCTTTCCGCGACATGTTCGAAAAGAATACTTTGACCGGGTAATGAACAACGAATGCTTCACTCCGATGGAAGACAGGAAGATGCATAATCCCCGATTCCCTATCTCTTTCTTCTCCCCAGACGGCGGCTACTGCGAAATAAACAACAGCTGGTACCTCAAGCATTGGAAAACAAAATACTTTACCAATTACAACGACTTCTTGCGCTATATGTACAAGGATCCTGTAATTCCTCTATTTACCCGCTTTGCCCCGGGCGGCGACTATATCGTACCTAAAGCGAACATCCTAAAACTGCCTAAGGTTGTATATGAAAATATGCGTCTCTTTATGTCGCACTGCCAAGAGCCTGGGGAAACGCACCTTATCGAACGCGCCATGTACACGCTATGGATGAGCAATTTTGAATTGCACCCAGGCGCCCTAGAAAAAATTAGCGAGCATTTTTCAATTCCCCCTCGAAGCGTTATGCAGAAAATAAAGGCAAGGATGCCTGTGCCGATAAAGAACGTTTTCAAGTCAATTATTAATTCAGGTAAAAATACTATCGCGACAATTCGAAAGCCGTACGACATGCTGGTTGAAAAAAAGCGACGACAAAGCTGGCTGTCAGCAGTGGCAGCAGCTGAGTATCGAAAAACGATGAGGGTCTATGATGCGTTCAATTTCTTTAACGAGCTTGAAACGCTGGAAATCCGACTTAATATCCTTAATGACTACGTTGACTGCTTTGTTATTGTCGAGTCTACCCTTACGCATTCAGGTCTTCCCAAGGAGCTTTATTATGAAAAGAACAAGCATCTGTTCAAGCAATTCGAGCACAAGATAATTCATTACGTTATCGACAATCCTCTTAAAAGTTTCGAAGATGCTCGAGAACGACTCTTGCATCCTGATACTGACCAAATGGAAAAAGAGATCATTCAGGCTGCATTGTCTTCAGACAATGTGCAGCCGGGCGAGACGAGCTTTCTTCGAGATTTCTATGAAAAAGAATCGGTGAAGAAGGCGCTAGTAGGACTTAGCGACAATGACTTCTGCTTTGTTTCAGACCTGGATGAAATCTGGAATCCTGACGCGCTTGTAGACTATTCAAAAGATGACCTGTATAAGTTCAAGCAGGAACCATACATATACTATCTTAACAATCGCTCTAATGAAGACTGGGCTGGGTGGACCGGCACCATTGGCACCAAGTACAAAAATATCAGAAACGCCTGCCTTAACGATCTTCGAACGTTCAAAAAAAACAAGTATGCGATTATCAATAACGGCGGATGGCACTTCAGCTTTCAGGGCGGCGCAGAGCGAGTAAAGACGAAGCTTGAGTCATACAGCCACCAGGAGATCAACAATGACGATATTAAGTCTCAGATTGAGGCAAGGATAGAGAAAAACAAGGATATACGGGGAAGGTATATTAAGTTCTGGAAAGACGAAAGCACCTTGCCACAATATCTGCTTAATAATAAAGAAAAATACAAGAGATTATTTAGATAGCCCGGTAGATGCGCTGCATGCTATACATAAGCTTCCTGGGAAAAGGAATGACGCTGGTTATGACAAAGAAGGCGTAGCGCAGCAAGCTTACACAGTATCCGAATATAAAATTCGGATACTGTGTTTTGTATTGAGAAATCAAAGACACAATGTTTTTTGCCTGCAAGACCCTATTGAGGCTCGTAAGACTACTTTCACGAGCAATCAAGGCGGTTGAGTAGAGCGGGAGGTTTTCTACCATCCCCTGAGTACCGAGTCGCAGCCATAGATCATAATCTTCAGCATGCAGTGTACTGCTGCTTTCGCTATACCCGCCCACATTATCTATGGCGCTTTTTCTAAAGACAACGGTAGCGTGCAGAAAGCAGTTTTTAGAAAGCATTTTCGCTCGAATAGTTTTGTCAGACTTGGGCATGATATTTTTTGAAAGCGCAACTCCTGCCCCATTCATCACTATTGCATCCGTACCGACAAGTACGCATTCAGGATACGCTTCCAGGTGCGTGACCTGCATTGCAAGCTTGCTCGCGTCAATCCAGCGATCATCATCATCGAGCCGGGCAATATATTTCCCCCTAGCAATTGAAATACCCTTATTGAGCGTTTTTTGAATTCCGAGATTCTGCTCGTTAAACATATAGCTAATCCTACTATCCTTAGAAGTGAATTGTGCCACCACGTCTTCTGTATTGTCAGTAGAACCGTCGCTAATAACAAGAAGTTCCCATTGTGTGTATGTCTGAGACAAAACGCTCTTAATAGCCGCACCTATGAATTGCGCTCCATTATAAGTTGGAAGAATTATTGAAATTAGTGGCGTGTTCATTCTCTTATAGCTAGCGCTAGAATTATCCAGAAGTTATAAAACGACAGGCTGTCATCAAACATTATGCTAACGGCGAGCGTAATCATGATTACCAATATAGATACCGTGGTAATTGAAAAATTCTTACTTAACCTGTCTTTTAAATTCTTAAAGGCATAGAATATAATATAGAGATAGCTAATAATTCCTACCAATCCTCCCCATAGCCAGATCTGCAGATATGTATTGTGAGGCCCTGTACTTACATAATCGCCATTAGTATTTAGTATATTTGACTCAATGTGAGTATTCGGACCTATTCCAAAAGGATGATTCAAGATTTGATTATTCAAGTAAAATGGCCAAATCTGTAACCTTGTTTCCTTTAATTTAATATTACTATTTGCTCTTTCTTCAATTATGGACGTCCTATGGACTGAATCTCTTATTATAGATCCCAATGATTTTTTCTTTACTTCTAATTGAGAAAACTGCTGCGCATCTGAATTTAAAACCCTATTTAATACTACCTGCTTTCTTGAATACGGCGTTAACGCAAATCCTGCGACTATAATCACTGTGATTACCAATGTATTAAGAAAGAGTTTATTCCATGAAAATTGGTGCCTAGTCGCAACAAGCCATAGAGAAAACATGCCGACCGACAAGCTTAGTAGTGCGCCTCGAGAAGAAATCCATATTAATAAAGCCACGATTGCAGTAGAAATAGCTATATATAAGGCACGAATTTTTATACCTTTAAATGTCAGCAAGGCGTGCGCCATAAAGAACATCGCAGGAACAAGCAGGACCTTAGAAACTATATTAACATTTGGCGTAAGGCCAATAAAATTTCCATCTTCGGCTAGCAAAAACGAGGGTGTTATTGAGGGAAAAATAGAAAATATACTATATACCGTTGGCAATAATAAGGCATACAGGTACAGCCTTGCATATTTCTTATCGTTGTATGAATAAAATAACACCAATAAGAACATTGTAAGGCCAATTGTAAACGTTCCAAACTCTAAAACCATGTTTAAAGTAGAAGTAACATGGCTTACAAATAGCGAAACTAGCCATCCGCCAATTACAGAGACCATCAAAAAAGAAACCGCGATGAGAATATTTTTTGGTATTGGAGTAAAAAATTCCTTTATTTTTTTATTCTTTAAAATATGCACTATTGTAAAAAGACATAACGCTACAAAAAGTATTTCGAATGGCTTTGGTACAAATGTATTGTAAAAATTGCCAACCCTAATCAAGAGAGACATTATTGCAATAATAAGCAGTGACTTGTTTGTTCTATTAAAAAAGCTATTCATATCTTTATAGTCTTATCCATGTGCTAGGGATTAAATCTATAGTATTAAGAGATGTTCCCTGGAACCATTGGCTTGGGGCAATTACCATCCGGCCTTCTTTATTCCCCAACCATGCTGCCCACCATGAAAATGTGCTATTGGGAATCACAATATGCCTGCAATTGCTCATAAGCGCAATATGCCCTTCGCCTTTTTTTCCAGAATGCATATGCTCGACATATGTTATCGGCTGAGAAAATACCAGATTCTTTTTGCACCATTCTATATCGTCAGAAAAAACATACAGCCTGTCTATCGAATCATGCTCTGAAATATACCGAACTGCTTTTTCGTAATAGGCAACATCAACTGCTCCATGCATCGATTTTTCCGCCATGTCTAGCCGTCGCACGTGCAGTGCAACCGATTTTATAGCGTTAATCTCTTCCATTAACTCATTCGTGTCTGCAGGAAGCGGTGCAATGATTGCAAAATCTTCTTTCAAGGTATCTTTTATATCATCAAAGTATTTATAGCTTTGCCAGAACCCTGCCAGATATGCATCTGGGCCTATATCAAGAATATGCGATTCAAACTGATATGACGTTTCCCATCCTTTCAGGAAAGGTATCTTTCGCAATACCGCATCGATAAATAGCATGACCTTTCCTGAAAGTATTGGGCGCTGCCACCACTTCATATCAACATTAGCCGCAATATCCGCCTTAATGTTGTATACGTCTAGATCGTAATTTCGAAATACGAAATGGGGACGAAGCAGCGCGGGAAATGATATCCTTTGTAAAAGAAAAGTAGTATCGAGCTTTAGCGGTACTTTGTATTTCAAAGAAAGCTTCCTGCCAATAGCATATTGAAACATCTGATTCCCCATTCCTCCGGATAGTCTTGTGATAATCATATTATTTAACCAGAATTGCCTTAAATTTAACTGATGGCATGTAGTTGCTATTTATCTGAATCGACTTATCAAGCAGCGATATTGCTTCGGGTATCTTTTTCTCATATACCAGCGTCTGGGCGTAGGTAAAATATATTTGAGGGTCGCTCGGTGACAGCTCAAACGCTTTTTTCGCATACATATCAGCATGGACTAAGTATGTAACATCTTCAGTGAGGTAATACAGGAGGTTTTCTAGCTGTAATAATGAAAGAGTGAGGTGGTAATTATAAGGACTCTTCAGCCAGATTGGGCGGACTGCTTCAATAAGTGCAGTAATTTCTTCTGACGCTACTTTCTTATACACAGGATTATCGCGTAGGACTGCCTTTTGCGCATCATATGAATAGAACAGCGGGTCAGTATAAAACTCTACATCGGTATTAATGGCATATGCTCCGGGTGAAGAAAAAAGAGTTGAGTAGACCTTTGCACGCGCATCACTCGGCATTATGGTTACCGCCTGATACTCTTTCATTTTTTTTGCAGGAAAATACACTGCATACACCCATACTGGCACTATGATTACAGTTATTCCAATAGCTAGGACGTATCCTATAGTACCAACAGGTACACGAGGGGCTTTTCTTTCATTTAATACCGTTGCCAGCCCAGCAATAATACCTGCAACTGAAAATAGCATCACATAACTCACAATAGACTCATAGATCATTTGCTGCTGAAGTATGAATGCGATAAGCATTCCAACCAATAGCGCGAATGTCTTGCTATCAACATGACCGCTCTTATAAAGCCTGAATAGGCCAACGAACAGCATTGCGATAAATAATATATAGAGCATGCCTCCTAGTATGCCTCCATTTACAAACATTTCTAAGGTATTGTTATGGGGGTGCAATGCCCATACCTCGTTCCCTCTTCCAGGATTAAAGACTGCTGGGTCAAGATATTTTTGATATACGACATTAAAATTTTCTGGCCCCCATCCGAGCAACGGCTTTTCTCTAATTCCTTTTACTGATGCCTGCCAGTCTACAATACGATTTCCTGATTCATTAACAAAAAAAGTGTGCAGGGATGAACCAGGGCTTGCAATAGTAAATGCGAAAATAATCCCCGCAATCCCTATAACTGCTAGCCCCGCTATTCCTATGATTCTTTTATTTCCCTTGTTTGTAGCCAGCCAGACAAATAATCCCACAAGCAGACCTATTCCTAAAGCAGCGGCAGCAACACGTGCCTGACCAAGCAGTATAAGAGGACTTAATATCTCTCCTCCCTTGAATATGGATACATTCAGATAGATTGGGCTAATTAAGAGAAAAAGGATTGCCAATGAATAAAGCGCTTTTTTCCATACTGATGATTCTTGAAATATAAGGATAAGTGCAAAAAATATACTAAATACAAAATACGCACCTACAAGCAATGAATTCCCCATCATTGCTCCGCCTGAAGACCCATTTAGCATTTCCGAGCTCGTTAGAAACAAACCGTTTGAACCAGTAAAAAATGTGAAGGCGGCTAATATAACTGATGCAAAAAGTGTAGCATCCATAATTGATCGAGCTATTTTTCGTCGCTGTACCCGTACAAGAGAAGCGATAATGCACGCAAAGACAAAGACATGGTACAGCAGCAGTAAGCCTGTGCCACTTTCTACCGTGGAATAGAAAGATGTTCTACTGCTTACCCCTACTATGCCGCTTATAGTAGCGCTTATGAGAAACAATAGTAACGGTGATAGCCATATGAGACTAGCTTTTGTGATCCAGTATCGATTATCTCGAACCATTAGCCACACCCATAGTATTACCAGCAGCTCTACAGTCCCCATAAAAAAATACTGTTTTGAGGTTACATAGGATGCTGCTCGGCCTGAAAAGTACAGTAGCGGAAGTACTGCAAATACCCCTACTGTGATCCAGGATATAATGCATTCTAGAAAAGATTGCTGTTCAAATACATGCTTTTCTTTCTTTGACATTGCTTCATTATAGGCTATTTTCCCTTTTATGCACTCTTTTATTTACAACCAGACAAACAAAAAACTCCCCGAAGGGAGTTTTTTGTTATTCAGTACTTATACAGTATCTGAGCAATAATCAGAGATTATTGAGCTGATACGTAGTTTGTGCGGAATGTGTTTGAGTTCAAACCAGCTGTGTAAGTGTTACCACCTGAAGTGAAGTCAGAGTTACTCCAGTTTACATTGATCAATGAAGCACGGTATGAAGCGGCACCATTAGCAGTGTAAGTTACCTGAAGAGTAAAGTTCTTTGTCTGACCAGCAGGGATAACATAGTTACCATTGCCGTTTGTAGTTAGGTTATCAGAACCAGCGTAAGTGATTACACCTGTTCCAACAGCCTGACATGCGCCAGCAGCTGTATCGATACAGAACTGAATTGTGTGAGCAGAAGACGCACTTGCAGCAGCAGTAGCTGTTGAAGGAACGTATGCCTGCTGACCAAACGCTGTTACAGAGAATGGAATTGTGAATCCAAGAACACTGTGAGACTGAGCACCACCTGCAGATGAAGCAGTAGCTGTTCCCATAGTAGCTGTTGAAGTTACATTGATACCATTAACGTAGAAAGTGATTGTTGAGCCAGTTGTTGAACCGATCAAGATGTTCTGAGTGTTGTTGTTCAAAACATTGTTGTTTGAATCGTAAGCCTGGATAGCTGCAACGTTTGCTGATGTAACATCAACGCGAGCTGTAGCACCTGCAGCAACGATTGTACCGTCTACAGCATTAAGGTCACCCTTAATTGTAAGAACCTGTGTAGATCCAGCAGGAATAGTCATATTCAAGTTCTGGAAAGTAACTACACAAGTAGATGTACTAGTTGTAGAAGTACACTGAGTACCAGTACCTAGGTTTACAGACTGAGTATCTACTGGAGTAGTAGATGAAGATCCGTTGTAAAGACGTAGAGTACTTAGAAGAGCACTTGCGTTAATACCGCCTGTTCCTGTGTTTGCTACAACAACAGTAACTGGTAGACGGTTAACGATAACTGGTGAGCCCTGAGCTACAAGGTCAACAGTTGCAAGAGTCACGTTCTGGCTAGTAGCAGAAGTCTGACCAGCTACAACGCGATCGTTGTAGTCGTTAGCATCCTTGCTTACAGTCAAAGTAATGTTCTGAGCAGTACTTGCAGAAGCAAATACAGCAGAAGCATTCAATGTACCAGAAGTAATGCTTCCTGAGGCTAGGAAACCGTTACCAGCTG
>JAZKAB010000006.1:33894-45585 GCA_040389365.1 Patescibacteria group bacterium | reverse complement strand
GTGTAAGAGAATGATCCAGTACTGTCAGTGTAACGAACAGTGTCAAGGTTGTAAGCAAATGTGTTTGCTGTAGCACCTAGGTTTGCACTATCGATAACAGGAAGAGCAGTAACTGAAAGCTGCAAGTCGTTAGTAGTAGATGGGTTAAGAACGCCACCTGCTACTGGGATGAATGCAGAGTACTGACTGTTGTACTGTGTGAATGAAGATGCAGGAAGAGTACCAACCTTAACACCGTTCAACCATACTGATACAGCAGAAGCGTACTTAGTAAACATGTAGTCACCATTTCCACGGTTGTAGAATGATACGTTAACACCAGTTAGGTTAGCTGAACCACCTGCACCTGAAACGATGCGTAGGTCGCCGATAACCTTATCCTGAGCACCTACACCAACCTGAGTTGCAAGGTATCCAGAAACTGGAGTAACACTGTTGAAGCTGAAAGGACCAGTCATTGAAGGACCAGTTGTGCTACCAGAACATGAAGCTCCAGTAGTTGAACTGTATCCTACTGATGATACACATCCAGCTGGGAATACAGTAGTGCCAGGTGTTCCAGAACATGGTACGCCTGATACTGTACTGTATCCAGTGTTTGTAGTACATCCAGCTGGAAGAGTTCCAGTTGAAGTAGATGTTACAGCAGCTAGCTTCATGCCAGTCATAGGACCAACAACGCCGTCTGCAGTAAGACCGTTAGCAGCCTGGAAACACTGAACAGCAGCCTTCGTCTTTGCAGCGAAAACTGTAGTTTCTAGTCCAGCTGAGCCAACTCCAGAAACAGCCACCTTACATGCTGTCATGTTTAGTGTCTGCTGAAGTGAAACCACCTGAGCACCTTTGCTACCGATTTTAAGGGTAGCGCTTTGTACGTAAGCAGCGCTAGCTGAAGCACTTACTACGAGAGTAAGAGCAAGAGCAGCAGCGGCACCTACGAAAAATTTTGTAAATTTTGTCATAAGAATTTTAGTATTTTGTTAATCATCGATGCTTAGTGCACTATCGACAAATAGTGCGAGCAAGGATGTTTTCCCCTTGCAGAATATCTTTATCATATCCCGGCAAGAGAAGATGTAATTTGCAGATCGCAATGAATTACTGCATTGCTTATCTGCCGTGTCGACAAGGCCGATATCAAGTCTTCTATCCCCTCCGCACATACTATATATAGTATGTGCTTCAGGAAGCAGAAAACAAAAGAACGGTCGCCGAAAATTTCGTAACGAATATCTTTTTAGGGATCTCTATTATTTAATTTTCAATGACCATTCAATTCGTGGTTGTTCGCGTATCCGCGATGCACGATATTCATTACTGAACACCGAGTCCACTATTGTCTTCTGCGCTCTCAGCGATAGCATTGCTGCTATCGATTCAAGACAGAAAGACAGTTACTATAATACCATAGAACCGCCTTTACCGCAAAACACAATATGTGAAAAACCACTTATATACAAGACGAGGGCAAATGCCATATCTTACACATCACACTATATATAGTATGGGCTACAGGCTTACCGCCATGTAAACGCTCCAGCGCTTTTCCCCCCTCTTGGTGATCTTGCCTGTGCTCACGAGCGCGCTTAGCTCTCGCTGTATTGTCTTCTCGCTGGTGTCCGAGAAAAGAGCTGCAATGTCCTTAATTCCGACTGACTTGCGCTCATTGATAAAAGACAAAATTACATCCTGCCGCTTTGATTTATTTTCATTTAAAACAGGTGCTTTAGGAGCTGGAGAAACGGACATTGTACGAGGGTTATAGGACATAGTATGAGATAGCTTGGAACTGCCGATCTGGCTAGCTGAGAGAGACTCAGGGACAGGAGCAAAAAGACTTGAAAGAGTGTCAGGGTCAGTCGTGATCTGAACCACATAGTGACGCAGTTCGAGAGAGATTATCGAGGCATTCTTTTCAGAAATAATTGATGCCATAACAGCAGTATTGAGAAGAGTGTCGATTGCCCGGGCTGCGGCTGCTTTCTGGCCGTCATGCTCGACTGTACTCACAGTCACCGCATGGGTTCTCAGCGCTGTTTTAAGAGGATCTGTATCGGACATATGAGCAGTCACAAGATATAACGCTGCAGCTATTTTCTGACCCTTAGTGTTGTCCTTTATTTTACTCTTTGAATTTAGGTAATGTAATGATTCCATTATGTCTCTCAAGTGTCCCTTTGATGTCTTTTAATGTCCGTTGTATTGGACAACGTGCGATCAGTATACGCTTCGTATTCCTATTGGACAAGTCGTCTGATATGTTCAAATAATCCTTATGCCGTAATAGTTTTTAACCAATGGGAGTGATATACTCTTGTAACAACTACCTGTATGAGCAAGAAGCAATTTCCCAAGAAATCTAACAATCAAAAAGCCCCATCAACCACTAATCACGTCGTTATAGGATTACTTCTTATCCTTGTCGGCCTTATTGCCGTAGGAGGATTTATTAACGCAGCAGGCGTAGGTGGGTTTCTTGTAGCACAAGGCTCATACCTACTGCTTGGCAGCGGCAAATACCTTATTCCCATCGCCCTTATCACAGGAGGTATTCTTGTCATTAGAAAGCGTTCTTTAGAGGCTTCTATTAGAGAGATCATTACCGCTACAGTCGGCCTTTTATCCCTCCTTACCCTTCTTGCCCTCTATGACGGCACAATGGGCGGCATTGTTGGCAGACTCCTCGCTACGCCGCTTCTAGGCGCATTTGATACTGTCTTCTCTGCTATCATCCTGCTCTTCGTTTCAATCACTTCATTCATCCTATTCTTCGATCGCACCCCCAACCTATTTCCATTCTTTAGCCGCATCGGCAACAAGGTTGCCGGACTATTTGGCCGTCGAGAAGGAGTAGAGGTTGAGACCTATGAAGAGGAGGAGTCATACGAGGAAGAGGAAGAAAGTCCTGCTCCGAAGAAGGTAGCTGCAGCAGTTGCAGAAAAGCCTGCCGCACCGAAAGAAATGGTGATTAGCGACCCGTCAGAAAACGAGCTGCCGATCGATATCAAGAAGCATTCTGCCTCATTCGGTACCTATACTCCTCCGCCACTAAGCTTGCTTGAAGGAGACCGCGGCAAGGCCAATGTTGGCGACGTGAAGGCAAACGCCAACATCATCCGACGAACTCTTTCGAACTTCGGCATTGAAGTTGAAATGGATGAGGTGACGATCGGACCAACAGTGACAAGATACGCCCTCAAGCCTGCCCAAGGCGTGAAGCTCTCTCGTATTGTCGGACTGCAAAATGACATGGCGCTTGCGCTTGCAGCGCACCCAATTCGTATTGAAGCCCCTATCCCTGGCAAGAGCCTGGTTGGTATCGAAATCCCGAACAAGACCAAAGCGACTGTTGGTCTTGCGAACCTGATCGCAGATCCTGCCTTCTCTCAAGAGAAGAAGCCATTGATGGTTGCCCTTGGGCGAAACATTGCCGGCAAGCCGGTTATCAAGAGCATCGCGAAGATGCCGCACTTGCTGATTGCGGGTACGACTGGCTCTGGTAAGTCAGTGACTATTCATGCAATCATCAGCTCCCTTTTATACCGACATGGTCCAGACGACCTGCGCTTCATTTTCGTTGACCCGAAGCGCGTTGAACTTACCCTGTACAACTCAATCCCTCACCTGCTCACCCCTGTTATCACCGAACCAAAGAAAGCGATCTTGGCGTTGAAATGGGCAGCGACAGAAATGAATCGACGCTACGATATTCTTGAAGGCGAATCTGTACGCGATATCGACTCATACCATAAGCTGTATGAGAAAGAACTGCAGAAGCCGGACACTACCCAGGACCGCATGCCGTATATCGTGATCATCATCGACGAGCTGGCCGACATCATGCAGGCATACCCTCGGGAACTGGAAGCAGCCATCGTGCGCCTTGCACAGATGTCTCGTGCCGTTGGCATTCACCTTATTCTCTCTACCCAGCGTCCTGAGGTTAACGTTATTACTGGCCTTATCAAGGCAAACGTGCCTTCTCGTATCGCTCTTCGCGTCCCTACTGGTATCGACTCTCGTACTATTCTCGATGCCACTGGCGCTGAAAAGCTGCTTGGGCAAGGAGACATGCTCGCAGTTGTCGGCGGCGACAGCCAGGCTGAGCGTATCCAAAGTGCCTTTATTACTGAAGATGAGGTAAAGAATGTGGTAAAATACCTGAAGAATGCATTCAAGGATGACGTGCGCGACACTATCGAGCTAAGCGGCACTGTTGGCGGCGGCGGCGAAAAGGTAATGTTTGGTACAGACCTTGAAGATGCAGAAGAAGACGAGCTCTACGAAGAAGCCCGCATGTGCGTGGTTGAAGCCGGCAAGGCATCAACCTCATACATCCAGCGCAAGCTTAAGGTTGGCTATGCCCGTGCTGCACGCCTCATCGATATGCTCGAAGAACGAGGTATCGTTGGCCCTGCTGATGGCGCAAAGCCTCGCGACATTCTTGTCGGCGGCATGAAAGACGCCGTCAGCGACGAAGTGGCTGAGGATATGGGCCTATAACATATGAGAAAAATCATCGGAAAACTTACGCTTATCACTATTCTTACAAGCTGCCTTGTTATTGGCTTTTTTGGCCTCATCGCCTTCAATATCAAGGATATGCTGTTCGGCAGCCCGCTGAAGATCAAAATGGTTGCTGACGGCACCACTGTCGACACTGCATACCTCCCTATCAGCGGCACAGCAAAGAATGCGCGCCAAATCAGCATCAATAGCCGCATTGTGAGCATTGACCGCAGCGGCAATTTCAATGATGGCGTCATTCTGTCGCCAGGGTATAATATAGTTGAGGTTGCAGAACGAGATCAGTTTGGAAAAGAAAAGAAGGAAACCATTCGCGTGGTATCAGTCCCCCCGCCTACCGTTGCTCAGAATACTACCTCCCCTTACCAGCGTTAATATTTCTAATAATACATTCCCTTTATGGCTAAAAAATCAGCACCCAAAGAAAACAACGCATCAATCGATGACACAATTAAGTCTCTGCAAACCAAGTTCGGCGAAGGCGCCATCATGAAGATGGGCCAGACTCCCAAGGTTGCAGTATCTGCAGTACCGACCGGCTCTATCGGCCTTGATATTGCGCTTGGCATTGGCGGCCTTCCCCGTGGCCGTATCATTGAGATCTTCGGACCAGAATCATCCGGCAAGACAACATTGGCACTGCACGTTATTGCAGAAGCGCAAAAGCTTGGCGGTATCTGTGCCTTTATTGATGCCGAGCATGCAATGGATCCCGACTACGCAGCAAACATTGGCGTAAACATCAACGAACTGCTTATCTCCCAGCCAGACACTGGCGAGCAGGGCCTTGAAATCACCGAAAGCCTCGTGCGCAGCGGCAAGATCGACGTTGTCGTTATCGACTCTGTAGCAGCACTAACCCCTAAAGACGAAATCGAAGGCGACATGGGCGCACAGCACATGGGCAAGCAGGCTCGCTTGATGTCTCAGGCACTCCGCAAGCTCACCGCTATCGTTGCCCGCTCAAACACTATCGTTATCTTTATCAACCAGATCCGCATGCAGATCGGCGTGATGTTCGGCAACCCTGAAACAACTCCAGGCGGCAAGGCGTTGAAGTTCTATACTTCAGTGCGCCTTGATATCCGTCGCATTGCCCAGATCAAGAAGGGCGAAGAGGTTGTCGGCTCTCGTACAAGAGTAAAGGTTGTTAAGAACAAGGTTGCTGCCCCATTCAAGCAGACTGAATTCGATATCATTTACGGCGAAGGCATCTCCCTTGAAGGAGAATTGCTGGCACTCGGCGAGAGTTTGGGCGTCATCAAGAAGAGCGGCACGTCATACTCATACCTCCCTGCCAACCCTGCTAAGGCTCCTGCAGCCAAGGGCAAGAAGGCTAAGGATGGCGAAGAGCTCCCTGCGGGAGAGGAAGAAGGCGCAGATGGCGAGATCAAGCTTGGCCGCGGCTATGACGCAAGTCGTATCTTTATGAGAGAAAACACCAAGATTCGCGATCAGATTCAGAAAGATGTGCGCAAGCGCATGAAAGAAGTGGTGATGACCAGTTCTGCTGAATAATTCCCTTCCGTACTCAACACAAAAAGCAATCCTTCATAGGGATTGCTTTTTTGTATTAAATGTGTTATAATATTGAAAATTAAAAAAAATATATAGTTCTATGAAAAAATTGGAAGCATCATTCCCTCAGCTCATCGGAGTAGTAAAAGAGGTTCGATATCCCGCAAAAGAAATATATTGCTTTCTGGATACGCGAATAAGCCACTTATTTGAACAGGCCTTGAAATGCGATAAGGAAATCGATGAAGATGCCGTAGCAATCATTACCAAGCGCATTGCTACCTGGCTCGAATATCCTATCATTATCGACAAGTTCAACGACGAGGAGCGCAGCGAGTTTGAAAGGACTTACCTACATCTCGAAGAAAACATTCCGGTAAGGGATTTTCTCGATCAAAACAAGTTGCGCACCTCCTTACTGCGCAACATCGATACGTACTTAGGGTACTTTCCGAGCTTGTTGCAGAACAATGAGCTTAAGAGCAGATGGGGGCAACTATACCGCCAAACGGTCAGCGCCCCTGGCGGAAAAAGCATGTATCAAAAAAATGATATAAAGCAAAGAATGATCTTTATTGACAGCGTGCAGCAAATTGTACGATCTATCTGCCTCTCGTACATTAAATTACAAGGTTCGCAATAACGGGCTTATCAATACTCAGCACCCCTCCCCGGGGTGCTTTTTTATTGGACTTTTACCCTCTATTCAGCTACAATTTTCCCGTTACAATAATACGAGTTATACCTATGGCAATGCTAGAATACAATGAAATCCGCGAGCGCAAGATCATCCTTTGGGAAGGAGAACCTTATGAAGTCATCCACAGTCATGTCTTCCGCAAGCAGCAGCGCAAGCCGGTTAACGCTACGAAGCTTAAAAACCTGATCACCGGCCGCGTTGCCGAAATCTCTTTCGGCTCATCTGAAAAGGTACATGAAGCTGACATGATCAACCGTCCTGCCATCTTCCTATACCGCGCCAAGGGCGAAGTATGGCTATGCGACGTAAAGGATCGCAGCAAGCGCTTCTCCCTCAAAGACGAGATCGTTGGCGACAAGCTTAAGTACATCAAGGAAAATGCCGAGGTTGAACTCAATATCTTTACCAACGACGATGACGAAGAGCAAGTTATCGGCATCAAGGTGCCAATCAAGGTTGAAATGGAAGTGAAGGAGGCCCCGCCTTCAGTGAAGGGCAATAGCGTCACTGGCGGTACCAAGGTTGTCGTATTGGAAAACGGCTCAACCATCGATACTCCCCTGTTCGTTGAGGTTGGAGACAAGATCCGCATCAATACTGAGACTGGAGAATATACGGAGCGAGTAAGCTAAATAAAAAAATCCCGAAGCGTATGCTTCGGGATTTTGCTTATACAACAATGCCAATGGCTTTGTAAAAGCGCTGGATCTTTAAGCGTGAAGGAACAAATGGTATGTCATGCTGTTCTAGCAATCTCTCAAGCAGGTGGTGATTTTTTACATACTCTTCTCCTGCTATCTTTATCTCATAATCCATATGCCCGCCAGTATAGGTTGCCTGGTCGAGAGCAATGCCTTTGTCCAAGGTATATGATCTTAGCCGGTCAATAGTTCCAAGAAAGGTAAAAGGTTCTTCTATCCTTTTCAAGGAAAAGAAATGCTGAATATTTCCTGCGGGCAGTACCCCGTCATCAAGCAAAGCATCAAGCTCCTTACGCTGCAGCTTTTGCCGGATATGCATCAGCGATCCGTCTGTACCATGTACTTTAAGCTCCATGATACGATCTACGCAGACGCGAAACATGGTCCCAACCGGCATAGACTGAATCATTTTGTGATTTTCATCTACCAGTATCTTGCTTACATGTTGCTCAATACTTCCTGGCTCAATCTTGAAAAAATCCTTTAACTTCTTGAAATCTTCTTCTGAAAGCATGCTTTTTGCCTCATGCTCAAATCCTTGATCTTCTTTTTTTACAGTACTCATAATCTCCTTTTTCTTCAATATACCTGCTTTTTACAACATGTCAAGCAAAAAGGCCCGCTCATAGGGCGGACCCTTTTGTTATGCTTCCTTGATAAACAAGACTTCAAATGGAATCTCGGCAACCTCAATAAATGAGTCTTGTTCCTCTTCCTTGAGCTTAACCTTGAAGAGATATAGTCCAGTATCTGTTATGTTAACAGCAGGAATGGTGATCAGGGTGCGCATGCGGCCCTTGCCTGCCTCGAACTGCAGCTTGAAGTTGATCTTCTGCACCAGGTCGCCTATGTTATCAAATACGTCAATCTCAACGTCTCCGGAAGGAATAATGTTCGGATTAATGCTCCTCCAGAGAGAGATAATCTGCATCGGGAAGTTAACAGGCAATACGTTCCCTATTTCAGGATGCTCGAGTTTGAATGCAGCAGAGGCCTTTTCAGAAATGCTAACCTGCAACTGCTCGATAATGTTCTGCATTGAAAGGTTGTTGCTTGCCTGGTCGATGACCGATGATTGTGTAAGTACGCTCCAGGCGTGTTTGATATTGTTCATGGTTATTCTTTGATTACGCTAATATAGTTTGGGTTAACGGTGTTATTTTTTGCAGTTTTTAGTACGGCAGAGTTTAGATTAAGTGCATACGGAGAAAGCAGCCGTTCTGTCATAGTGCCGCTCATGCCGCTTGTTACAGCATACTGAACGCTCTCTGGCGCTGCTTGCTGCGTAAAGGCAAACTGCGGCGACAAGAGATAGCTGTCGAATCCAAGTCGCGCAATCTTTTCCAATACTGACAGGCTCGGCAAGCTGATACCGCTTTCTATGCGCGCAATGGCAGGCTGTTTGGTGCCAATCTTCTGAGCCAGCTCGGTCTGCGTCATGCCTTTTTTAATACGGGCACTCATCACCATAAGGCCAATTTGAAATGCGGCGTCTTGCTGCACGCGCCCAATGGCTTGATGGTCAGAGTGTACTATTTCATTTGTTATGTCTCCTTTTTTCATAATAGTTCTTTTATTCTATATTCAGCGGTTGTTATGTGCTGTATGGGCGTCTTCATGGTTTTCTTTATAAATCCTTCGACAATCCAATAGCGCTCTTCCTTTTCAACAAAAAGAAATCGATACTCGGTCTTTTTAATTCTCATCCTGATCTCATAGATCATTCCTTTGATCTTCTTTATGTTCCCTGCGCGTAGCAGCTCCATAAACGTATGCTCCTGAAGGGCAAGCAAATGGGCTTCGATTTCTGCTGCCCGATCACTGCCCTGATCTAAGATAAACTCCCGTGCATAACTCTTTCCATTGCTATTCTGCCATAGCTCAAATTCGGTATTCATTCATAGTTTTCGACCCTATTCTAATATAACATATATGTTATATCTTCCCTGCCTGAAAGTCAAGCACATAAAAAGCCGACTCTTTCGAGTCGGCTTTTTATTCATTAGTTAACAACGAATGGCAATAGGGCCATGAATCGAGCGCGCTTTACCGCTTCTGCAAAAGAACGCTGGTTCTTTGCTGTAAGGCCAGTACGGCGACGAGAAAGGATACGGCCGTTAGGGTTCAAGAACCGCTTAAGGCTTTCAACATCCTTGTAGTCGATAAACTGAATGTTATTTGAGTTGAAATAATCGTTTTTCATAGTAATTGGTTAGAATGGGATGTCTTCAAGGTTAATTTCTTCATCAGGATACTCGATAGTATCAAGATCAGCTGGAGCGCTCTTCTGAGGCGCTTCGCCATCTGAGATGCCGCTGCTTGAAGAAGGGCGAGGAGCGCTGTTGCCATCGAATCCTCCTGCTTTCGGACCGAACTGGAAGTTGTCGATAATGACTTCAGTGCGGTAGTTTTTCTTTCCGTCCTGACTGTCCCAGCTGCGTGTCTGAATGCGTCCTTCTACGAACAATGAGCTTCCCTTTCGAGCATACTGAGCGAGGTTTTCTGCCTGGCGGCCGAATGACACAAGATTGTGGTATTCAGTTGCCTCCTGGCGTGCGCCTGCCTGGTCTTTCCATACGCGGTTGGTAGCGAGCGATAGGCTTGCTACTTTGCTGCCTGACGGAAGAGCCTTAAGTTCTGGATCGCGGGTAAGATTGCCGATGAGAAATACTTTGTTGAGATACATGATAATGGAATAAAGTTAGAATAATAATTCTAGTATACGGTATTACTCCGCAACTGTCGCGCTTGGAGCCTCTACAGTCATGTCGCCTTCCACGTCGGGAAGCTTTTCATGCTTTTCCTTAAGGTCAGCCTCTTCAGTATCCATTTCATCTGCCACGGCAGAAAGCTCTGCTTCGTCAAATGATACGTCTGACTGCTTTGCCTCAATCTTAGGAGCCTTGAACACTACGTTGTTTTCCGCATCAGTCTTGATAAGCATATAGCGCATCAAGTCCAAGTTTCCATCAAGCGCCTTCTTCAATGCTTCGAGCGTTTCAGGAGCTGCGGTGAACTTAATCCATCCGAAGTATCCTTGAGTCCACTTCATTTTCTTGCTTTTAACATTCTTTTCGATCTGATATGCAAGATCAATAAAGTCTGGAGTTCCTTCTGATACTACAGTTCCTTCAACGGCTGCTAGTGCAGCTTTTAGGGCTTCAACGGCTGCTGGAACCTCTGCTTCAGGAGTTGTTGGTACGATAAGGTATCCTAGTTCGTACAAACGATTGTCGTTTTCTGACATAATTTAAATTGTTTTTCTTACAAATGAGCCCGCTTCGGACCAAGTCTCCGGTTAGGGAGAAACGGGGGCTACGGGCACATAGTACCCTAGAAAGGGCTATTTGTAAATAAAAAAAGCCTTTATAAAATAAAGGCCTTTTAAGGCTAATGCTGGTTATGAACAGGCGCAGAGCGCTGCATTAAAAGCAGCATAGAACGGTCCGTCGAGATTAATTAGCTCAAGCGTTATCTCCCTATCAGGAGGAAAGCCTGCTTCTTTTAAATCGTCGAGTATTGCGCTAAGTAATCCTGGTACTTTTACATGCTGGGATTTTGAAGCCATTACCCAGCCTTCTACAGTTATGCTTGACATACGAGTGATATTTATTTTTTTCAATAATACCTTTATTTGTTTTCAAGTCAAATACCGAACAAGGTTTTCGCATTCTGCAACAATTGCTGCTGCACTTCTTCCAACGGAAGCTGCTTGATCTCAGCAATCTTCTCAACAACACTCGCCACATATGATGGCTCATTGCGCTTCCCTCTATGAGGCACAGGGGTTGCAAACGGAGCGTCAGTTTCGCTCAAGATACGATCGATCGGCACAAAAGCCACAGTCGCCTCGTATTCTTTTACAAACGTTATCACCCCTGAAAAAGAAATATGAAAGCCAAGATCAAGAAATTCCTGCGCAATGCGAAGGTCTCCAGCAAAGAAGTGAGCAGTCCCTCGAAGCGTTGAGTCTGCCGCCTTGTATTCTTTAAGAATGGCAATAGCGTCATCATACGCATCCATCGTGCCCTGATTAGGGCGAATGTGCAGCATGAGCGGCAAGCCTGTCTCAATGGCAAGCTCAATCTGCTGCCGAAACAATACAACCTGCTCCTGCTTGTATTCCCTATCTTCGGGACGGAAATAGTCGAGCCCGCATTCCCCTATGCCAACAACTTTGTTGCCTTGTGCAAGATCGTTAAACTCAACGGTATCTAATTCCTGCTTCCATTCTGTCGGATGCTG
>JAZKAB010000006.1:0-33884 GCA_040389365.1 Patescibacteria group bacterium | reverse complement strand
TATTTTCTTCGGTTACCTTTCCATCACGTCCATAATCAAGTCCACACTCTCCTATTGCTACCACCCTTTCTTCCTTTGCTAGCTTTTCAAAGACTAGCGCATTGATGACCTGGTTGTCCCAAGATCTCTCCCATTCTGTCGGATGCTGACCGACAATTGCCCATATATTTTGACTATCTCTCGCAATCTCTATTGCCAGCTTGCTGGTCTCAAGGTCAACGCCAACGCAGACGGTACCGACTTCAGCTTCTGTCATGCGAGCAATTGCTGCTTCACGGTCTTCGTCAAACTGAGAGAGGTTATAGTGCGAATGAGTGTCGATTGTTTTCATGCTGACAGTATACCGCAAAACATTGACAAGGCAATGCTTTAGTTGTAAATTGATGAAAATTAACTTACTTAAAAACTTAATAACATGAAATTTAAAAAACTATTGAAAGAGCAGCTTATTGAAGGCTTGCCAACTGTAAGAGTTGTATTAAACGGCGGAGAGAAAGAACTTCACGACGCCACTATCCCCTATGCCATAGGGTTTAACGAGGCAATTGCAGAAGCTCAGCCTACGCACGTTCTTGTTATTGCTATGCCATATCAGAATTATCAGGGCAAACGCGACGATATCGATCTACAGTATGAATATGACGTGGATATAATTAAAGGCGGCGAAAGGTGGCTGTTTGAGCTAAGCGCCGTAAACTATATGCAATTTAACAAGCCGGGGAAATATAACCTTATATTCATCCTTCTTAACAACGTTACCAATGAAGTTAAGAAAGGTATCTTGCAAAAAACTTCCTTGCGCGCATGGTACGAAGATTCAATTTTTTTGTACATGATCGGCGAAAGGAACGGCACAGGAATTGAAAATGCCTATTGCGAAGAGCTGGTAGAAATACCGCGGGAGTTTTTTGCAATTAAGCCAGTCTCCGGCATTAAGAAGCAATGGTGGAAATGGGTGAACCGCTGGTTCCCTAGTTCAGACCCTATCGACGAATGCGATTTTCGCAAACGCGTTGCGATTGCGACGACCATTCAGCCGGCAGTCTGGATTTTAGGCTTCCTTCTTAGGCTGCTGATAATGATAGTAATGAGTGCAATAATGCTAGCCATTTCATTGGGGATGTTTTTAAGCGGTCTGCAAACAGAAGGTACTCTTAGCACCTTAGCGAACGGCTATTATAAATTCGTTCTTGCATATCCTCGATTAAGCTTTTCCGGTGCCTTTAATGAATGGTTTAATGCGCTTGATAACCCTGTCTTGAAACATTACCGTATCGGGAAGCGAAAAATCAAAGTGTTTATCTCCCCTATTGGTTTCTTGTTCCAACTATTCGTATGGGGTATGGTTGTTTTGAATATGATACGCCTGGTTAGCATGACTCGAGCTATTGACTACATCAGTATCACGCTTGGCATTACCACACTCCTAACAGCATTCGGTATCTGGCATTTCATTTGGGTGCTTAATACCTCTCCGATCCCTAGTGTAAAGAAATGGTTTACATCTTCTTTTTACTATGTAGCGCATAACGATGAGGACACGCTTAATGCTCAAAAGGTATGGAGGCTCATAGCAACAACAGTTGGATATATGCTTATTACTGTTATCGGTTTTCAAACACCGTGGGCAGAAATTCTTAAGCGCTTAACGTTACCCTCTGCCCCTACAGCAACCCTTTCTATTTCTGCATGGGAATATGCATTGTATGCAACTATTTTTGTTGCACTGGGATGCGCGGCCTTCTGGATAAAGAATATCCTGAACTGGCTGTACAGTACAAAACCAGGCAAATGGATCGCGCAAAAAATAGATAAGCCTCTGCTGTCGTTCGAGCTTAAGAGCAAGACTAAGCCTGCTGTCCTCTCTGCCGACCAAGTTAACATTAACTGGCTGAAGCAATACATGAGCATCAGCGCTATTCCTAAAAAGATCACTGCTGAAACAATTGTCGCTCCGACAAAAGCGAAGCAGCTATTCTTGCAATTCAAAGTCAGCTTTTGGTCTACAAAAGCAAAAGTTTGCAAGCCATACGCAAAGTCATAACGGATTGCAAAAGACCGCCTCACAGCGGTCTTTTTTTATTTCTCCAACCGATTAAACAACGGCTTCTCCGGGATCTTCTTTTCCCGCACCAGATCCAAAATTGTCTTTGCAGTATTCGGCATAAACGGCTGCAGCAAGAAACCGATAATATAGAGACGAATTGCCAAATCTCCGACAATGCGGCGAGCCTCAATTGCGTCACTCTTGATAAGCTTAAACGGCTCCTTGTTCTGGATGAGCCAATCCAATGCATTAATCTCTTTCCAAATATCATCCATTGCGGCCTTGAGATCAAATTGGTCAATCTTCGTATGAAAATCTTCCGGCACTGCATCATCAAATTCAAGCAAGTCTGCCTCGGT
This sequence comes from Patescibacteria group bacterium, assembly GCA_040389365.1. Taxonomy (GTDB): domain Bacteria; phylum Patescibacteriota; class Minisyncoccia; order Phycocordibacterales; family UBA9973; genus UBA4124. The sequence goes on along the minus strand of JAZKAB010000006.1, from coordinate 31,478 downwards.
TGGCAGCATATACTCAACCTCATAGCTCGTCACCATTTTCATAATGCGAGATACTAAGTTTCCTAGGCCATTGCAAAGGTTTGCTGTATACGCCTCGTCAATCAAAGCGTTGGTTATGTCTGAATCTTCAAACGAGTTCATATGGCGCAGCAAGAAGTATCGCAATACGTCTGCGCTCAAGTCGCCTGCAACGCCCTCAAAGTGCTCAACAACGTCATACGGGTTAATTGTATTGCCTAATGACTTGGACATCTTTATGCCGCCTCCAGCATTGATAAAGCCGTTCACGACAACATGCTCGCTGTTCGGCAAATCAGCAGCAATAAGCATTGCCTGCCACATTGAAGACTGCTGGCGGGTATTGTCCTTGCCACAATACTGCACTGGCGTGCCGCGCACCCAGTATTTTTCAAAATCATCTTCCAGCAACGGATACCCGAGCGTCGAGATGTAGTTCACCAGCGCATCAAACCACACATACATAACCTGAGACTCGTCTCCCGGCACAGGCACGCCCCACGGCATTTTTGTTGCCAATCGAGATATAGAAAAGTCATGCGGGCCGTTCTTCAAGAATGCCTTCATTTCATTGTATCGAAAATCAGGAATGACAAAGTTCGGATGCACGTCATAAAACGCGCCCAGCTTGTCTGCAAGTTTTGAATACGCGAAGAAATAGTTTTCTTCGTCAATATACTCAACCTTTCTCCCAACATGGATCAAGCAGCAGTCATTTTCGTCAACTTCAGAATCGGTCTTCTCCAATTCGCAGCCAACGCAATACTTGGTCTGATACTGCTTCTTGTATATGTAGCCATTGTCATAGACCTTGGTCCAGAACACTTGAGCGGCTTTCATATGCGCCTCGTTAGTCGTGCGGATGAAGTGCACGTCAGACGTGATGCTCAAGAGCGATGCCAGGCCGCGAAACTTCTCAGCATAGCCGTCAACGTATGCCTGAGGCGTCAATCCAGCCTTCAATGCTTCTGTATACAGCTTGCTGCCATGCTCGTCCGTGCCGGTATTGAAAAATACGTCATACCCTTGCAGGGCCTTGTAGCGCGCAATAACATCGGCGCGAATAATTTCCATCGCAAAGCCGACATGAGGGTCGTTGTTTACGTATGGCAGCGTGGTGGTGATATAAAAAGTCTTTTCCATGTTATTTCAATTCATTAGTCGTAAACGGTACAAGCTTCTGCTTCTCAACGTCGCTAATGTATTCAAGCACGAACACTGCAACGGGGATTGAAACAATAGCGCCCCATACGCCTGCCAGCGTAATGCCGATAACGAATGACAGCAAGACAACGAGCGGCGGGATGCCGACAGTGCGATGCGCAACGACAGGGCTGAGCACGTAGTTTTCGATCTGCTGAATGACAATATAGAAGATCAGCACCTTCACCGCAAGCAATACTCCCCCGTCCAAGACGGCAAACAGGATTGCGGGAACAGCGGCAACGATAATGCCGAACGGAATAAGCTCCGCCAAGCCGCTGACGACGCCGATCAAGAATGCATACTGCACGCCCAACAGCGCCAATACGACAATTGCTATAGCGCCGACGATAAGGGCAAGCAGCAGCTGTCCCTTGAACCATACGCCAATCTTATGCTGCGTTCTGCTCCAGAGGTTAACAACGTAATGCTCGTGCTTCAATGGCGTTAAGATACGCAAAAAGTTATCAATGCCCTTTTCCTGAATTGAAAGATAGAATGACATCACGACAACCAATACCATATCGAGCAGCGTGCCAAATGTTGCCCCGATAAAGGTCGTTGCGCCTTGCGATAGCATTGCAGAGCTGTTCTTCACGCTTGTCAGCACGTCAGTCAATGACGCGTGGCGGGTAATGCTTTCAAGGAACGACGTCGCACCCTCAATAGACTGGCTGCTAATGGTTCCGCCAGAAGGAACATAGGCAAGCAATGAGGTAATGACGCCAGACAGTTCCCTGATAATAATAGGAACAAATGTATAAAAAATTGCGACAATAATAGCAATAACGACAGTGAAGATAATCGGCACAGACAATGCGCGACTGACGCCAAACGACTTGAACGTTCGGACTCCCGCCTCCACGAATGACGCGATCACGATAGAAACCAGTACCAAAAGAAGCGTATCCTTGATTATAAACAGCATTACTGCCAATGCGAGCAGCAATATCACCCGGATGATAGTATCGGTACTGATTCTAATGAGTGGAGATTCGTTCATAAGGGTATCGTACCATTGCAATCTATGCCTTACAAGGCTGGATCAGGAGCAGGTGCTTCCGGCACAACGGCAGGCGCCTCGGGAGCTGCAGGCTCAGCATGCTCTTCTGCCGGCACTTCTTCATGAGTTTCTTCTGGAACTACGGTCTCTTCTTCCTCGGGTACCACGGGAGCTGGACTAATGACAGTCGTAGAGCCTCCTCCATTCTGCCCATTCTTCATCTGTAGCAGCTGATGAATATCGTCTTTTGTCAGACACTCCCCATCAACACACACTTTCTCTTTTACAACCAATGATTTGATGCCATTGTTGGCATTGCCAAACCATGCGATAAGACTGCTTCTCCAGTTATTTTCACGATCAAGGTTGCTGATGTCGGTTATATTGAGATTGATGTCCTTAATTGCCTGAACCGCATAGGGTACAAGTCCCACATAGTTCATGCTCTTGCGCCCCTGGGCATTGGTAGTAACCAGCTCCGGAAAGAGCTGCTCTACTTCTTGAGCGATAAAGCCGGTATGCTTAACTTCATTATCATTTTCAGTATTAAAATTATATTGTACCGGAGTAAGAGCGACGAGCCTTGCAAAGACAGTACCGTTGTCAGCAGTAATATTATTACTGAAAGACCATGCAGAATTATCGGCAAGTATGGTGATATTCTTCTTTGCATTCATATCAGAAGTACATACCATGCCCCCAGTATCGGTTGGGTCAAGGTCGCATGAACCGGCATCATTTTCAAAATGAACAATGATGCCTGCATTAAGAGTCGAGTCATAGGTTGCACTACCGACAGAAAGCAACGTACCTGGTGTGGGTGTTTTGATACCAACGTTGCCATTCTTGAGCACAGTAAGGGCGTTTGAGAGCACGGGAATATCTTGCCCGCCCCCATTAGGGTCGCCGTTACCAATCTCAAACAATGGCTCACTCTCAATCCATGAAGTTGGATTACCGCCGCCGATATTGTTTCTTCCCAATGCAAATGAATTTTTTGCTGCAGCAAACGTATTCTGACCAAATGCTGTCGAGAATTGACCGCTTGCCTCTGTATTATTGCCAAAAGTAACTGAAAAGTTGCCTGAAGAAATATTACTATTACCAAAAGAGGCTGAGTAAGCTCCACTTGATAGATTATTGCTTCCTGATACAAGGGATGCCTGCCCCGAAGCCGTAGTGCTACTACCAAAGGCAACTGAATAGTCCCCAGATGCTGTAGTACTCCCTCCAAATGCTGTCGAAGCGTATGCAGAAGCAAGGGTTTGGGCGCCAAAAGCTACGGCACTTCCACTCGTTGCATCCGTATCGGTCCCGAAAGCAATAGAGGCATAATCTGTTGCAACGTTACCGTTTCCGAACGCAAGAGAGTTAGCCCCCGATGCAACGTTATTACTGCCAAAGGTCATCGAATTAATTCCTGTTGATTCGTTACCGGATCCAAAAGCTACAGCGGCCGCTGCTGATGCAGTATTGTTTGACCCGTATGCAAATGTGTATATCGCCGTTGCCTCAGAACTGCTGCCGCCAGCAAACGAGCCCTGGGCAGAAGCACTATTGTCATTGCCAAGCGCGAGAGAGCCGCTGCCGCCAACCTGATTGCCCTGGCCGAAGGATACTGCAAAATCGCCTGAAACAGTATTGCCTTGCCCAAAGACATTGCTATAGCTTCCTGACGAAGTGTTGCTTCCCCCAAATGCCACGGAATACGTTCCCGATGCAGTATTATTCTGTCCTACGGCAAACGAATAGTCGCCTATGTTTGCATTGTCCCATTGCGTGCCATCAACTTCGCCAGCCCTGAAAGCAGCACGGCTTGGCACCCACATCAAGCGAACGCCGGCACCTAGATCAGGAGCCGCTGCACCCGCACCAAACGTTCCCGCTGCAATTATATTATCGTTTGCATTTAATGCCCCGTTGATTGAAGCACCGCCATTCACTGTCAGCAATCCATTAACCGTATTAGAGTTTGTATATGCAGAGCTTGGGGTAACTACAACATTCGGTGCGCTGCCTGAAAAGGAAAATGAGCCGTCACCGTCAACAAAAGACGTACTAGTTGTATCAGCGCCCTGATTATATGGATTGCTATAGATAGAACGGAGAATGCGGTATCCGTCTGCGTCTACCACCGGATCCCAAGACACCGTTATAGCATATGTCTGATCATTGCCCCCATCGTCGGTGACTGTCGCCTCGGTATAGCCTGCAGAATAGACGCGGTTGCCGCTAACTATCTTATATGAGTACACGCGATAACTTGATACGTGGCCATCGTTACTCCAGTTGTATGCAGAGGGGTCATACTGAATGCTAGCCTGACCATTTGTAGGAGCGTCGACTGCGGCCGAGGTACCGATCACTGTTAAGTTTCCGACCCTTGCCTCCCCTATAACCTCTAAGGGAACGGTTGGCGCAGCGGTACCGATGCCCACCCTGCCTCCGGCATAGTTGATGCCGCCGGTCACGTCGTCCCACTGGGATGCGCCTATAAGCACAGAACAATTAGACGATCCGGGCGCGCAGGCCGGATCAAGCGTCTCTCCCGCTGAATACTTTGTGCTTGGCGGGACGGCAAGCGTAACAGTGGTTGCGTACATGACAAGAAAAAATACACTTACGATAAGCGTTTTATGTTTTCTATATGCAGTACGGAACCAGGCTGCCATTACCGTTCAGTATACCAGCAATGACAAGCGTTTAAAAACAAAAAAATCTGCTTAAAGTTGTGCAAAAAGCTCTTCGTATGGAATTGTATTCTCAATCGGGCCAACAACAGACAGCGTGCTGTTCTTTGCCACAAACAATTTCTTTGCAACGCGCATAATATCAGCTGCAGTAACTGTCATATACTCTTTGGTAAGCTGTTCTGGCGTCTTATACTCCCCTTTCAATAGCAATTGCGTGCCGTAGAACCCAGCAATGCTGTCACTTGACTCTAACCCTAAGCGCATCATGCCCAGCGTATATTCTTTCACCTTATTCAGCTCCTCTTTTGACACAAGCTCGGCCTTTATATTCTTAAGTGTCGCAATCATTGCGCTTATAATCTCCTCAAAGCGGCTCTTGTCGATGCCGGCAGTTATAACAAACAGGCCGTGGTCGGTAAAAGGATCATGGTCTGCACGCACGTAATACGCAGCACCCAACTCTTCTCGCAGCTGCAAGAACAAGCGAGAGCTCATTCCTCCCCCGAGAATAGTGCCGAGCAATGACAATGCAGGACCGTCAGGGTGATTGATTGGCGCAGAACGGAATGCAATGGCAATGTGCGTCTGGTCAATATTCTTGCTGAACTGCACATGCAATGGCGCAACCTGCTTGTCATTCACTTTCTTCTTGCTCTTTGCTGTAGCCTTTGAAATTGCTGCGAATGCTTTCTTAACAGTGCCTTCTATTGCCTTCGGATCAAATGCTCCCGCAACAGAAATGACAGTATTGCCAGCAGTATAGTGCTCAAGCTGATATTTTATAAAGTCTTTTCGAGAAAAGCTTTTGACCTGCTCCTTCGTTCCAGAAATGGCCCAGCCGACAGGCTGGTCTCCGAACATGGTTGCCATGAGCTGATCAAAGACCTTGTGCTGCGGCAAGTCTTCATACATGTTGATCTCTTCAACGATAACGCCCTTCTCCTTTTCGATTTCCTTTTCAGGAAATGTAGAGTTCAGATAGATGTCGCTCAAGACGTCGACGAACTTTTCTGCATGCTTTGGACTGCCCTTGGCATAATATCCAGTATATTCGTGGCCGGTAAAGGCGTTTGAGATGGCGCCAATATTGTCGAGCTCTTCTGAAATAACGCGGGCGGTTGGGCGCACTGTCGTTCCTTTAAAATACATATGCTCTAGAAAGTGCGACAAGCCGCTTTCTTTCTTGGTCTCATACTTTGATCCTGCTCCAACTAGCACCAATACAGTAACTGTTGCAGCGTCGGGCTGCGGCGCCATCAGGAGGCGCAAGCCTGTCGAAAGCTTCTTTTGAATGATTTTCATACAGCCATTAAAGCGGAAATTAGGATTTTATGCAAAATTGACAGGATCTGAAAAAAAGGAGTATGGTTAAAGAAATTAAACATACTGATTATGAGTACCCTAAATAATTTTGTTCATGAAAACACAGAGCTGGCATATTTTCTCGGACTAGTGCTACTTATCATAATAATAGGATGCATGCTTTTATTTTCCGGAAAACTTTCAAGGGGCTGACGCCTTGCAGCCCGTGCAAAAGAAAAGCGCCCCCGTATTAGGGCGTTTTTTTATTTCATCTTTTCTTCCAGAAATTTTTCAAGATCTGCAATCGCGACTCTCTCCTGAGTCGCAGTGTCTCTGTCTCGAACGGTTACAGTATCATCTTCCAGCGTATCAAAGTCAACCGTAATGCAGTATGGCGTGCCAATCTCATCCTGGCGACGATAGCGCTTGCCGATGTTGCCGTTGTCATCCCAGGCAACATTGCCAAAAACTTTCTTAAGAGCGCTGTATAGTACCCGCGCCTTGTCTATCAATTCCGGCTTGTTGCGCAGCAATGGAGAAATGCATGCCTTGTACGGAGCAATTGAAGACTTAAGCTTCAATACGACGCGCATGTCTGCGCCCTCTCCTTCTTCATGATACGCGCTTGTTAATACTGCCAGAATTGTTCGATCAAGTCCGAACGTTGGCTCAATGCAGTGCGGTACAACTTTCTCGCCCGCCTCATCGTCAATAACATACAGCGGTATAGTGCTTGCAGCAGCATGATTATTCAAGTCAAAATTTGTTCGATATGCCAAGCCATACAGCTCCTTTCTTCCGAATGGAAAGTCGAATTCAAAATCCATGGTGCGCTTTGAATAGTGCGCAAGGTCTTCAGGCGCAACTTCAAGCTCATGCACAGAGCTGCGGGGAATGCCGACGGCATCCATCCACAAGTACATCGCATTCATCCAATCTGCAAACCTTCCCTTCCAGTCTTCTTCTTTTACAAAATACTCAATTTCCATCTGCTCGAATTCGCGCGATCGAAACACAAAGTCACGAGGAGCAATCTCATTGCGAAATGCCTTCCCTATTTGGCCAAGGCCAAACGGCAGCTTCGGATGCATGCTATCAACAACATTCTTAAAGTTAACGAACATGCCCTGCGCAGTTTCAGGACGAAGGTATGAGACTGAGGTCTCATCCTGGATTGCGCCAATATTTGTCTGGAACATCATATTGAACGTGCGCACTTCCCCGAGAGGGTTGCCATCGGGACTCTTCAGCTTATGGTCAGCAATTGCCTGAGACATGGCAGCAATGTCCATCCCCTTGGGGTCAATATTGTTTTCTTCCAAAACATGGTCAGCGCGAAATCGCTTCTGCGTCACAGCATCCTCTACAAGCGGATCAGAAAAGCCCGCTACGTGCCCTGACGCCTTCCATACGTTCTGATTCATTAAAATTGCCGCATCAACGCCGAACATGTCTTCGCGATCGGTGACAAACGTCTTCCACCACAAGTTCTGAATATTGCGCTTCAGCTCGGTACCCAAAGGGCCATAGTCCCACGTTCCGGCCAGACCGCCATAGATTTCCGATCCTTGAAATATGAAGCCGCGGCGCTTGCAAAGGCTGATTATTTGTTCCATTGAGACTTCTGGCATATAGGGCTATGGTAGCACACGCTCTTTTCCTTGACTATACGCAGGGTCGCTTGAGAGCGCCGTGGTCAATGCCGGACGAGTAGCGGCAAGCGGCACATTCGCGGTAGCGTCAGTAGCAGTAACTGACGTTTCTCCCAACAGCGGCAAGGCCTGGCCGACCTGGCTCTTGTTCGGCAATACCTTCACCTGGAACGATACCGTCTTGCTCTGCGGCACGCTCGACTGTTTTGGCAGTACGCCGGCATTCCAAGTAATAACTCGGGTCTCTGCATTGTATGTAACGGGTTCTGATGCTGGAGAAACCACGCCCGCCCATGTTGCGCCAAGCGGCAACGTTGCAGTCGCAACGACAGTGGTAAGGGGGTTTTCTGCTGGCCGCGCAATCCAGGTAACAGTGTAGCTGGTAGTCTGTCCTGCCTTTGGCGGGAAGGGTCCGGTATTCTTTATTGGCCCAACTGAATAGAATGCCTGTGCAGCAAACTGCAAGTGGCCGCTAAAGCGCACGGTCTTGGCATCAATATTAGAAATCGACTGCTGCTGGTAGTTACTCTCTGGAAACGTTCCCTGCACTGAAAGAGACAGCCCGATATCATTCGTATCGCCTATCTTCGGCGACAATGAAAACTGCAGCTGGCCAGTCTGGCCTGGAGCAATAGATGCAAGCAGCGGGTTAGAATCTCCTGTCCACATAATGCTGTTGTCTTCTTCGTTATAATATCCGTTCGTTGCGGCAATAGTGCTTGCGTCAATGCCCGCGCCTTCAAGCGCCAGCTTGAATACTGGACTGGCAATCGTAGAACCAGAATTGTTTGCCCATGCAATCGTGCCATTCACCATATCGCCAACGGGCACTGCAGCAATGTCAGTACTCTGCCCCGCAACGCTTATCTGCGCCGTAATAAATGGATTTGCGAGCGTCACCGTATGCAGTGCGGAATTGTATGTGGTCGCAATGCTCGTATCGTTTTCATTTGCCGGCGTGCCGACATAGATACGGAATGATTTCTGCTCATTCTCCTGGCCGATCAGCTTGCCCTTGATGACAATGGTGCGCTCAGTGCCATTTTCCAGGTCCCCCATAGACCAGACGTTGTTGCCTCCAATAGGCGCAGGCGTTGCAGAGGCAAAGACAAAGCCGTTCGGATACTCAACGCGCGTAATAACATTGTTTAGCGGAGACTCGCTGGTAAAGGTATTGCGCAATCGCAATTCAAACGACTGGTTGCCGGCAATAGACGTTGGTCCGTCAACGGTAAGCACGAGCGGGCTTGAGCTGATCATAACGGCAAACGTCGTTGTTTTTTGAAAGACGGCGCTTGAATTCTTTAGATTGTACGCAAGCGTTGCGGTTATAGTCTGACTTGTTCCCTGCTGCCCGTACAGGATAACGGAAAATGACTGGCTCTTGGTCTGCCCTGCACCAATCGTGCCGAGCTGCTGCTCAACGTGCGCCGTGTCGCTGCCCGAACCGTCACTGACCCCTTTCGGATAATCAAGGCTCAGCTTTGTATTCAAAAGCGATGCAGCATTACTGTTGGCAATTTCAACCTGAATAGGCAGCACGTCTCCCGCTGCGACAAAAGAGTTGCCGAGAATGGCAACGTCAACGTTCTTGCTTGAAAGGGTCAGCGACCCTCTATAGATGCTGTATGCAGCAGCTGCGAGCGCCAGTATGAAAAATATAAGCGAAAAGATGAAAAAGCGCTTGTATCCGGTGACGGTACTTTTATGCGGCGCAGTGTCTTTTGGAATAGAGGTCTTTCCCCATGACGAGATAATCGCCTGACGTTCCGGACGCAAAATGCCATACGTGCGCTTTGGCACGTTTTCAGGATCGCGCGCATACAGCCGCTTTTCCAATTCTGCGATGTGATCAATTTCATCTGCCATGGCTATAGTATATCAAAGATGACTCGAAGTTATCGCATCGGTCGCATCTTTTATCAACACCTTGATGCGCGCGTCATCAACCAGCCCCACCGCCTCTGCAAATGGGAGCTCGAACAATTCCTCATTCTGCTCATCAACCGCTATATATCCAAGCAATGCCAGTATCTTCCAAAGCGACAATGCATCAAGCGCTCGGGGGTCATGCCCTCCCTCTTGCACCATAGCTCCAACCGTATAGACATGGTCAAACAATTCTTCATGCATACCTTCTCCAACCAGGAAGCGTTCAAGAAATGCAATCGTGCGCACGTATGCGCGCGCCAATGGCTGGCGCAGCGGGCCCTTAAGCGGCACTGATCGCACCTGGGCGCTGACGAGGCGCCAGGTACTCTTGCCGCGCAACAAATCAGCCAAGATAACTGTGTAGTCGGTTACGTGGCCCTGCAGCTTAGCGAGCGGCTTGCGCACGCCCTGCACCATGGCAATAACCAATCCGAACTCCCGCGTAAAAAGCCAGATGCGCTTGTTCGCTTCTCCTGACGGCTCGCTCCGAATGACTATCGCTTCAGTGTGATGAATCGTGTGCATCTTCTTTTTTCTCCTCTTCTTCCAAAACTGCCTCAGGCTCTTGCGCCTTTTTCAGCAATGCTTCCATTGCGTCTCGCTGCTGCTGAGCTGCAGTATCTAGTTTTTGCTGGATGGCCATATGAACAAGTATAGCATTTCACTATGCTGCAAAAATATCTTCAACTGCCTGTTCAAGATCTTCAGCATTATCGATAACAATGGCAGGGTTTCCCATTTCAAGTCTTTCCCTGTCGTGCAGCCCCCATGTCACGCCAACGCTTCTGACTCCGGCCTCGCTGCCTTCGCGCACATCGCCGAGGGTATCAGTGACAAAAACAGCATCTTGAACAGAAAGCGTATATTTTTCCAGCAATCCTTTTATCTTTACCACTTTGCTCTTGCTCGTCTGATATCCAAGAATATCTGAAAAATATTTCAGCAAGTCATCTTTTTCAAGAAAGTGCTTGATTGAATCTTCGGAACCAGAAGAGACAACAGCCAGATGATATTCCAACGAAAATTTCTTGATTGCTTCCTGAATCGGAACAGGCGTATCAAAGTCTCTCACTTTTGCATGATACTCTTCTCGATAAAAAGGATGCGGGTTAAGCACTACAATTGCCTTGTCTCCCTGAAAAGAATCCCAGAAGTTTCCATTCGACATATCTTTGTAAAGATCGTAGGTAAGATGAGGATTGAGGGGCTGATTCAAGCCATATTGATACTCCAGCGTATCAACAATAACCCCATCGAAATCAAACATGACGAGCTTCTTTATTTTCATACTATAACGAAACGTTAATTTCCTTGCCATCAACCGTAACCACTTCCCCGTCATTCTCTGCATATGCGACAGTCGTTGCCAATACAGTCTTCTGGAAGTCATGCATAAACGGCTTCAACAGCGCTTCAATGCTTGGAGAAAATGTAAGATTAATAGGATCGCTTGGCATCTGCCCCTGCTTCTTGCGCAGATCCTGCACAGCGCGCACAAGCTCGCGATAGTCGCCTTCGGCCTTAAGGCCTGGGGTGATAACAGTATCAAGCATCGCCTCGTCTTCAAGATCAATATTGAAAAATACTTCCTTTACGTTCAGCTCTTCTTCAATCAAGGCGCAATATCCAGCATCCAGCGCTTCTCCTCGCACCGTTATAGACTGCAATGGCTGTCGCACTGGAATTGCCAGCTTCTTGCGCAATGCGTTCCCAAGCGTACAGATGCTGCGAGCAATGATCATTCTATCCATCACCACCACATCTTCAAGCGACACTGCCACGTCATCTGCCCCTCCAACTAGTGCTGGCCAGTTACTCAAATGCACGCTTTCAACATCTCCTTCCTTCTTCAGCTGCTGCCACATGTCTTCTGCAGCAAAGGGCGCGAATGGTGCCAGGAGCTGAGAGACTGTTTTCAATACCTTATGCAAAGTACTCTTCGCTTCAGCATCGCCATCCTTTATACGATCGCGAGAGCGGCGCAAATACCAGGTTGAGAGGTCGCCGATGAAGTCGCGAATAGCGCGCACTGGTTCCATAAGCTTGTAGCTTTCAAGGCTATCAGTACAAGTTGCAACCAGCATATTCAATCGTGCCAGAATCCACTGATCCAATACTTTCGATGGCATAATATCCTTTCCTTCAAGATTCTTGTCTCGATACAATTCATAGAACGAGATAATGTTATACAGCAATCCGAATACCTGTCGCTCTATTTCAACAACGGTCTTCTGATCGTAGTTCTTTGACTCCCCTGGCTGATTGACTGCATACATCCATAGTCGCAGCGTATCAACGCCAAAGCGGTCCATTTCCTGCCATGGCTCTACGATGTTGCCGATTGATTTCGACATCTTCTTCCCTTCGGCATCAAGAATATGCCCGAGACAGATAACATTCTTGTATGCCTTGCCACGGCCCATCAATACGCCAACTGCATGCAGAGTATAGAACCAGCCGCGCGTCTGATCGATCGCTTCTGAAATGAAGTCTGCAGGAAACGGCAATTCCTTTTGCTGATTAAATGGATAATGGTTCTGCGCGAATGGCATTGACCCGGAGTCAAACCACACGTCCATTACCTCTTTCACGCGGCGGAACTCACGTGCCTCCCCTGTCGTGTCACTCGCTGGCTTTACCAATACCACCTCGTCAATATACGGCCGGTGCAGGTCAAGCTCATACTGCTCATTATGCGGCAATGGCGCAAAGTCAATCTTGCGAATTTCCGCATTGTCGAAATTGCGATAGTCACGCGTCTGCGCATACAGGCCTTTCATTGAAATGCCCTGAGACAATAGCTCAAGCGCTCTGGTGACAGCGCCATGCGACACGATCAAAATGTTCTTGCCTTGATACTTCTCTTCAATGTCGTAGATAAAGTCTCCTGCGCGCTTGATCACATCAGCATACGATTCCCCGTCTGCAGTCTTAAAGCCATAGCGGTCTTCCTGCGCATTGCGCACAGCGAAGAACTGATCGAGCGGCTTGCCATCAAATTCTGATCCGGCATTCCATTCGCCAATGCGAGGGTCAGTGACGATTGCAGCGTCAGAAAGGCAAAGCTCTGCTGCTGCAAGAGACGCTGTTTCAAGCGATCTTGCAAACGGCGATGCGATGATAAGATCAATGTCTGCATCCTTGAATGCAGCTGCGGAATCAGCAACCTGCTGCTTGCCGGTATCAGTCAACGGATCAGTCTTGCCTCCGAAGTTCCATAGCCCGTCAATATTATGCTGGGTCTGGCCATGGCGCATAACGAAATATCCATTGCCTGACTTTTTGACATACTGTTTTAGCGTTGCAATAGAATCAACGAACATGCGCTCGCCGTCTGCTGCCTGCCAGATAGGCAAAGGCGTTCCCCAGTATCGCTCTCGAGAAATAGCCCAGTCCTTGATGTCTTTCAGCCATTCGCCAAAGCGGCCGTTCTTGATATGGCTCGGCTCCCAGTTAATGCCCTCATTTTCCTTCACCAGCTCATCGCGCAGCTTCGACATGCCGATATACCATGAGTCGCGCGCATAATACAGCAATGGCGTCTTGCATCTCCAGCAATGCGGATATGAGTGCTCGTATTTTTCCTTCTTGAATAGCAGTCCGCGGTGCGCGAGGTTCTTGATGATATCAATGGCAACCGCTTCATCCTTTACGAATCGCCCCTCAAGAAAATCAGTGCCTTCGACAAAGTGCCCGATATCGTTAACGGTATGGAATTTCGGCAAGCCGATCTTAGTACCCAGGTCAAAGTCGTCTGCGCCGTACATGACAGCCGTATGCACGACGCCGGTACCGTCAGTTGTTGTCACGAAATCAGCCGCATACACCTTGTATGCGCTGCCCATCTTTTCTTTTTCAGGGCCAGTTATGGCGCCAGCAAGATACGGGTACAGCGGCTCGTATGAAAGGCCGAGAAGGTTTTTGCCCTTCACTTCTTTTATCACCCCATACCCTTCTCCCAATACTTCTAGCCGCTCTTTGGCGACAACCAGCACTTCTCCCTCTTTCTGTGCGTATACATAGTCAATATCTTCCCCAACAGCCAATGCCACGTTTCCCGGCAAGGTCCACGGCGTTGTTGTCCAAGCAACAATAAAGGTATTCTCTTCCCCGGCAACCCTGAACTTTGCATAGACTGACAGGTCTTTCACGTCCATATATGCGCCTGGCTGCGCCAGCTCATGACTTGAAAGCGTGGTGCCGCAGCGCGGACACCATGGCACAACCTTGAAATCCTTGTACACCAATCCCTTGTTATTAACCGTCGAGAGAATATGCCACAATGATTCAACATAGCTTGTATCGAACGTATAGTACGCATCCTTCTTATCAACCCAGTATCCGATACGGTCGGTAAACTGTTCCCAGTCCTTGATGAAGGTAAAGACGCTGTCCTTGCACTCCTTGTTGAACTGCGCGATGCCATACGCTTCGATATCCTTCTTTGAAGCCAGCCCAAGCTTCTTCTCTATCTGCAATTCAACCGGCAAGCCATGCGTATCCCAACCGGCACGGCGAGGCACGCGAAAGCCCTGCATAGTCTTGTATCGAGGAATCGCATCCTTAAAGATGCGAGACACCAAATGGTGCAAAGCAGGCTTTGCATTGGCTGTTGGCGGCCCTTCATAGAAGATATACTCTCCCTTAGGCGCATCCTTTTCCAATGTCTTGGCAAAGACCTGCTGCTCTTCCCAGAACTTCAGTATGCGCTCTTCGGTTGCTGCTCGTGTGCTTTTTTGTGGTTCCATAAAATAAGTATTAAAAAAATCGTCCGCGAATAATGACATCAGTCACGATTCAAGGACGAATTTCTAATCCGTGGTACCACCTTGCTTTGCCTGCTTGCGCAAGCCTTATTGACGGCTGTAACGGGCGTGCCCGCTGGGGTCTACTTGATTTCTTCCCAGAGCTCAGGGGTGATTGCCCCTTCATCGCTGCTGTATTTACTATATCACAACTCCCCGTGCCTGCAATATTAGCGCACGATCCCTCCCCGCACCTTCTTCACCACTTCATTCGCTCCAACATACAATACGAGAATTGCAGCCATTGATCCGGCCATCCAGAATGGGATTGGGGTCAAAGAAAATGCTTTTTGCAAGAATGGGATATACGGCATTGCAATCGTCGCAGCAGCGCAGGCAAGCACCGTATATAGCAGGGGCGAATACATCTTTGGCGCAGTGCTGATAGAACGGTTCGAGCGCAATGAGAAGACCAGTACCAGCTCCGCAAACACCGAGAAGACAAACCATCCGGTTCGATACAGCGGCAGCGGCGCTTCCTTGAAGAGCAAGAAGTATGCAAAGTCAAACAAAGAACTGACGGCTGCAAATATGACAATTGCAATAAATGTTGACTTGGGCGTGAAGCGGGGGCGCTTGCGCTCAACATCTTCTTCCAGAGTGTCGCCCGTTAGCAGCAATAGCGGCGCATCGGTGAGCAGGTTGTTCAACAGAATCTGAATCGGCAGCATCGGCAGGTTATGGCTGAACAGCGATACGACAGTGAGCGAAAACAGCGTGCCGATATTTCCTGCCAAGGTGCAGATAAGGTACGTCATGATATGCGAATACATGCGGCGACTCATGCGAATGGCGGTAATGATCGGCTGCAGGCTCTTTTCAAACAAGAGCATGTCGGCTGACTGCCGGGCCACATCTGAGGCATTGTTCACCACAATCCCTATGTCAGCCGCCTTCAATGCCAACGCGTCATTGATCCCATCCCCTATGAAGCCAACCGTACCGAATGACCGATACCGCTCAATGATCGACAGCTTATGCTCGGGATGGCAGCGACTGTATACGCGCATTTGCTGCAGCCGCTCTGCAGAAAGCTCTTCAACCTTTTCCGTATCAAGCGACACGACATTTTCAGCAGAAAGCTCAGGATCCAGCTTTTCAGCAATATAGGTTCCGACAATCTTCGAGTCTCCGGTCATGATAACAATTGGAACATCAATATCGTGAGATTCTTGATAGAGCTCTAGCGCATCTGCTTTCAATGGATCTTCGAACGCAAAGAAGCCGTTGTATACAAACGGACCTTTTCCATCTTGCGTAGCCATAGCAATGACGCGCAATCCTTTTGATTCAGCTGCAACATATAGTGCTTCAAGCTCTGACGGTACGCTGTACCCTGTCGCCGCATATACAGCATGAAACTGGCCACGGATGATAATCTTGCCTGCAAATGCATACGTTGCGAAGCCGCGCGCAGTATTGAATGGAGTGACCGTAACGTCAATCTTGTGCTCAACAGGTATGTGCAAAAATTCAGCAATGGCGGCATCGAATGTCTTATCAAGCGGCGTGCGCTCATAGCATGCATTGCAGACAGTGGTAGATGCCTCGCAAAAGTCTTTTCCCTCATGCGTCTGCACGACGCGAATATTGTTTTCGGTAAGGGTGCCGGTCTTGTCGGTAAACAAGTATTCCAGTGAGCCTAATTCTTGCAATGCGCGCAGTCTTTTAATCAGCACCTTTTCCTTTGCCAGAAACAATGCCTCGCGCATAAGAATAACGGTAATGATCAGAGGCAGCGACTCCGGCACGACGCCGACAAGCATTGATACGGCATAGAGCAGAAAGTCGCTGAGCGTATACGCGCTGCCCGTAAGGTACGCATTGACGCCCGTGATAACCAGACAGGCCAACACTGCAATCAGCAGTGCCTTGCTGATGCGGCCAATAAACAGTTCAAAAGAATTCCCTTTCTTCACTGCCTCTACTGCCTTGCCGTATGACACGAGCGAGTTTTCCTTCCCTACGCTTATAACCTGCGCAATTGCAGTGCCCGACGCAATGCTCACCCCTGAATACACCATATCGCCAAGGGCGACTTCAATCGGCGCGCTCTCCCCCGTACGAATAGACTGATCAATAAACAGGTCGCGAATTTCTCTCGCCTGCATGTCTGCAGCCGCAACATCTCCCGGCGTTAAGAGAACGATATCTCCAACAACCAATGATTCATAGTCAATGTCCTGCTGCACGGAATCGCGCAGCACTGTCACGCTGTGCGCAATCAGCGATTGCAGCGCCTGCGCGGCATGCGCGGCGCGAAATTCCTGAATGCAGCCCAAGATAGTATTGATAACGGCAATAACAACGAAGATAATTGCCTCGGTATAGTTCTTAAGAAAAAATGACAGGATGCCCGAAACGATTAGCAGGAGGAAAAACAATGATTCAACCTGATGCGCAGTCGTTTCTAGCAACAGCGAAAAACCCGATCGCTTCTGGGCAATCTTATTCTTCGGCTGCAACGAAATGTACTCTGCGGTGAGGCCGGTGCGGATATCAGTGAGTGCGGGGACGGCCATACGCTATGCTGAAAAATGAACCGTTTCTTTTTCCATCTCCCGATTAGCCTCAACCATGGCGATAACCTTTTCAACAAGGCGCTTCGGGTCTTCGTCGTAAATAACATTAGGGGCAGGACGATTGCCCTTGGCAATCATATCCTTGATCTGGTCTGACATAGTCCACGGCCCTTCAAGCACGCCGATCGGCTTGCCGTCTTCGAAGGCAATCGTGAATTCATGAATAGTACCGATGCGGCCGCAGCCGATAAAGATGGCGTCGCATGAGCGAGTGAAGAGCAGGTCGCGGCCAGGAAAGCCGAAGCCGGTATAGATAATCAAATCCATATAATCGATCGGCATGCGCCATGTTTCGACATGGTCTCGCTCGCTCTGTGCAGGAGACAATCCGATTGAGATACCGCCTTCTTCTTTCGCTCCCATGGCAGACCATAGCGGAAAGCCAGTCGTTGCGCCTGTCACGATAACTGCGCCATGCCTCACGATCTCTCGGCCAAGCTCCTTAGCCTTTTCAAGCGCATGCAATCCGCAATGCCCCGTCTCGGCCGCGCCAGATACGCCCAGCTTAATCTTTAAATGGTTATGCTTTCCGTTATTTTCTAATGTTCCGTTGAATGAAAGTGGTTCAGGCATATGTTTGTTAATTGCAGTCCAATTCTACCACATCGTTTTCTTCCGGCGCATAGGCATTGATGCCAAGGCTGTCGCGCAGGCGCTGCGTCAAAAACAACGAAGACTTCGGCTCTCCCATAACGACAAATACCTTCTTGACCGTATCGGCAATCTGCTCAACGAATTCAACAAGATGGTCTGAATCCTTGTGTCCCGAATAGCCGTCGATAAAGACGATCTTTGCGCGCACGTCGACGGGATGATGATTGATCTGCACCACCTTCTCTCCGTCCTGAATATGCCGCCCAAGCGTACCCTGAGACTGGTATCCCGTTAGGAGCAATGTATTGCGAGGATCTGGCAGATAGTGCTCCTCATGATGCAAAATACGGCCACCATTGCTCATGCCGCTGCCTGCAATAACAATCTTCGGGTTAGGGATTTTAAGGATTTCTTTAGACTCTTCAGTCAAAAGCGTTGAGCGCAATCCGGGGAAATTAAAGATATCATCCCCGTCGCCAATCTGCTTGCGCGCAAAGTCGTTGAAATAGCGGGTGTACTTGCCATAGACTTTCGTTAGGCGAATTGCTAATGGAGAGTCGAAGAATACCGGCATCTTGGGAATGCGATCGTTTTCAACGAGCTCATTGATCTCAAACAAGAGCTCCTGCCCTCGCTCCAATGAGAAGGTTGGGATGATAAGCGTACCCTGACGCTTATAATTGTCTTCAATCGCCTCTTCCAGACGCACGCGTCGCTCGTTGCGCGCAATGTGATTGCGGTCTCCGTATACGCTTTCCATAATCAGATAGTCGACATTCTTGAGCATTTCAGTATCAGGCAACAGTGGCGACGGAGAATTGCCCAGGTCGCCGGTAAAGACGATCTTCTTATTGTTATAGACAATCTCAAGCATGCCTGAGCCCAGAATATGGCCAGCATCGCGGTATCTGAAAATAAAGGGGCCGATCGGCAGGTCCTGATGATAGTCAATCACCTTCCACATATGCATGACCTGCGCCAATACTTTCTCTGAATACATCTCTCGCACCAAGTCTGTTGCGCTATGCGCGTGCGAAAGGATGTTGGCAGTATCTGCAAGCATCAGCTCGGTGATTTCCTTGGTTGGAATAGTCGAGTAGATAACGCCCTTAAAGCCGTCATGCACTAGTTTCGGAATGCGGCCGATGTGATCCTGGTGCGCATGAGTAATAAAAAGCACGTCAATGCTTGCCGGATCGTAGACAAACGTCTCCCAGTTCTTCTGCTCGGCAATCTTGCTGCCCTGCTCGAGCCCGCAGTCAATCAAAAACTTCATACCCTCGCCTTCCAATAAAAAGTTTGCGCCAGTTACTGATCCTGTTCCTCCGGCAAAGGTAAGCTTGAGCGTTTTTGATGGTTCCATACCTATCATTGTATCGTTTATTCGAAGTAATAACAAAAAGTTCGGTCTAATAAGTGCAAAATAAAAACACCGCACAAAGTGCGATGTTCTTATTACGGCTATCTGGAAATAGTGCCTTAGCGTTAAGCCAAGTGGGGTATCGGAAAGCGAGTAACGCCGCGATAAAAATTCTGACGCACACTCACTTCACCTGATTCCCCATAAACAAATTGTTCTAGGCACTATTTTAGATAGCCGTACCACAAGTATAGTTGATGAACGAAAGATAACAAGATAGACAGAGAGAAAATGTGAGGTCTGAAAACGCTTACATCATCTCATCTGAGTGTACGATCGCCGTTGTCAACTTTTCGTAATCCATAATCTCCTCTTCTTTGAAGAAACGCGCTATCTCTGCGTCTGCAGATTCTTTTGAATCGGATGCATGCACGATGTTTGACTGCATAGACAATGCATAGTCGCCACGAATAGTGCCGCCAGCAGCCTCAAAGCCGCGCGTAGGGCCGACAATGATGCGAATAGCATCAATAACGCCAATTCCCTGCACGATCATGACAATTACGGGCGTTGAGGTCATGAATCGCTTGATACGAGGGAAGAAATCCTTGTCTTTTATATGCGAATAGTGGTCTTCAACCAATGCCGTATCGAGATGAAGCATCTTCATACCTACGATAGCAAGGCCTTTGCGTTCAAAGCGGGTAATGATTTCCCCTACCAGGCTGCGCTGCAGCGCATCAGGCTTGATAATGATCAGGCTGCGTTCTTCTTTTTCGTGTCTCATAGCACCTATGATACTACATTTTCTCCGGTACGCTGATACCAAGCAGGTATAGGCCATTCGTCATTGTTTGTGTAAAGGCCTTGGTCAGCGAAAGCTTGTAGGCAGAAGCTGGATCAGCAGCATCGATGATCTTTGTATTGCCATACCAGCTATTGAATGCCTGCGCTAGTTCCAATAGGTATGTAACGACAAAGTGCGGAGACCAGTGCTTGATAGCATTCTCAACGATTTCAGGAAAATGGATGAGAATCTTTTCAAGATCAGTAGCCTGCCATCCTTCGGGCAATGCTAGAGAACTCGTATCTCCTGCCTTCTGCAACACTGACACCGCGCGTACGGTACTGTATTGCAAATATGGTCCGCTATCCCCTTCGAATGACAGAGAAGTTTCAGGATCAAAGTTGATATCTTTCCCTGCCATAGCACGCAAGATGCTGAACTTTAAGGCGGCAATAGCGATTGCATCGGTTGATTCAACTGAAAGGCTTGCGTTCTTTTCTTTTGTTTCTTCTGTAATAGTATCAATAAGCGTTTCTGCCAACGGCACTCCGCCGAGGCGAGATGACATCTTTTGCCCCTTGAATGACATGCGGCCATGATGCACGTGCACGCTCTTCTCTGCCCATTCTGCTGCAATCTTTGCGGCGGCATCAAGCACGACATTGAAGTGCGACACTTGCTGGTTGTCGGTTATGAAAATAGAAAGGTCGATTGGATCGGCAGCAAACTTCATGCTCAGCAAGCCAATATCCTTTGCCTCATACGTCGGATTGCCCCGACTGTTAATAAATACTGCGGTATTGATATCCTTACGAGCCTCGTCAGGAACATAGACGATAGCGCCTTCGCTTTCAGTGAAGACTGTCGGGGTGTGGTCCTGCACAATCCTCTTCCCTGCTACGCCTGCCTCGCTTTCATAAATATACCCATCAAAATGAGAGCCGAGGCGCGCTGTTATATGTTCAAAATATGCAATGTTAAATTTCTTGCATGTTTCAAACAGCTGTAGTTCTGGCGATGCTGTATGGCTGTATATGTTATTAGCAATTTCCTTTACGCGCGCCAGCACGCTCTCATCGTCTTCATATCGCTTTGTTCCCTCTACATATGCATCGCCCAATTCTTCTACGCTTGTTGGCACAAAGTCAGCGCCGTGCTTTTCTAATAGAATAAAGACTGCCTTCGCCACGCCCAAAGAAATATCAGACGGGAAAGATATAACCTTCACCGTTGCGCCTGAATACTTCGCCAATCGGGCAATCGATTCCCCTATCGCATTGTTCATTACATGCCCAATATGAAAGGCCTTGAAAAGATTCGGGCTCGAATGCTCAACAAGAATATGCTTTCCGTTATATATGTCACTCGCTCCCCATTCTTTCTTTTGTTCAAGAATGTTTTTTAGAGCAGTATTAAAATACGCAGAAGACAAAGAGAAATTAATAAAGCCGGGACCGGCAATAGATACTGAAGCAATGCTTTCTGGCTTTTTAGCATCTATAGAGGCAAAGAGTACCTGCGCAACTTCCAGCGGATTCTTGCCGAGCTGTTTGCTCACAGTCAGTGCGGCGTTAGTGGCATAGTCGCCATGGGAGAGCTCTTTGGGGCGCTCTACGGCAAAAGATACGTCGGCGAGTCCGAAGCATTCTGTGAGGGCGGTATTGATGAGCTGCTTGATAGCTGATTCCATGAATTGAGTCTAGCAGAAATAAGGATTATTGCATCCTTATAAAGGATATGTTTTTTAAATAACGCATTTGACTAAAGATAAAAATAATGCAAAATGAAGAAAAAACAATTATGGCAACAGAAACCGTAGCGGTGGTAGTCTTCAAAAGAAACAATGTCCTATTGGTAAGGCATACAGAAGGTGCAAAGCTCCCTACCGATTCGTATGGCCTCCCGGCAGGAAGACGTAGGCCAAAGGAAGCTTCTATTGATGCAGGCAGGAGAGAATTTAATCAGGAAACCGGATTGATGGTTAATAGTGAAGACTTAGAAAAACTGCCCACAGAATATAGCGCCTTGATGATGAGAAGCGGCAAAGAAGTACTAATGACTATGAAAGTATACTTCGGCAAGAAGTACAAGGGTTCTCTAAAAAACTCTTCGGAAACATTCCCAGAATGGATTGCTATCGAGAACCTGGAGCAACTGAACCTTTTACCCAATGTACACAATGCAATAAAAGAAGCTTATGCGCTTAAAAGCAAGCCTTCGTAAAGAAGGTTTTTTTATTGACATTGCTTACAATTAATGCAAAATGAAGAAAAGTAAATTTAAAAAAATGAATAACCAACTCGAAACGTGGCAGAACACAGGAATAATGCCTTATCATCAAACGGACTATATTCCGTTTCATCCTGACTATGAATATCTTCGCTGGGTTAATCCAATTCTTGGCAATCGCTTTAAGGAAGAAAGGACCGGCAAAGGTAACTTCGAATTCTTCGGAACACCTCAGATTGAAATCGACTTAAGCTTGGGGTTCGGCCTGCTTACTACTAAAAAGGTTCACTTTAAATCTATTAAGGTTGAAACACTATGGTACCTGCGCGGCGATACCAACATTAAGTTCCTTCAGGACAATGGGGTGACTATTTGGAATGAATGGGTAAAAGAAGACGAAAATTGGAAAAAGGAGGATGGTGAAATTGGACCGTTGTACGGATCTCAATGGACACGTTGGAACCAGCCAAATGGTGAAAAGATAAACCAAATTGAAAGGCTGGTGGCTGAAATTAAGCGCGCCCGAAACTCAAAAGGGATGTTTGTAAGCTCATGGAACCCTGCTGAGATTGGCTTTGATTGTGTAAAACTACGGCCTTGCCATGGTATATTTCAGTGCAGTGTATCTGCCCAAGGACGTTTGGATTTAAAAATGTATCAGCGCAGTGCTGACTGGTTCCTTGGCGTCCCCTTCAACATTGCCTCATACTCCCTGCTCCTGCACATGCTTGCGCAAGTAACAGGATATATTCCTGGGCGTGTCATAAACACCTACGGCAGCGCCCATATCTATTCTGACCATGTTGAGCAAATGACCCTACAGGCTAGCCGCACTCCAATGCCGCTATCCACTATCGAATTAAATCCGGACATTAAAAACATCTTTGATTTTAAGATAGAAGACATAGTCTTAAAAGACTATGTCTCCCATCCAAAGATTACTGGCGATGTTGCCGTTTAATCACAGCCCTCTTCTCTTATCAATTGAAGGGGGCTTTTTTCTATTGACTTGAATATTAATATATAGTGTGGTATAAATTTAAAAAATGATCATTATGGAAATAAAACCACTGTATGTTGACGTTAGCAACGCTAGAAATGAAGAATATAAAAAATTGCTACAGGAAATAGCTGATAATGGTGACGACCCTTTTTCACGCGAGTTTATTGAAAAATATCATGGGAAACCTATTATTAAAACAGGTACATACTGGTATATAACCCCTAGTAAGCAGCCCTACCCGAACGCAAAGTATAATTTTTTATTTATATCAAACTTCTATGCAGAGACAGTTAAGGATCTCGACCCCGCTGCTTTTGCTGAATTACAGCAACTGCATATTGAAATTTGTGAAGAGTATCAGATTGATGGCGGGGCATTATGCATGCGTTTTGGAAAAACATCCGCAACAGGCGCAACGGTAAAAAGGCTGCACGCTCAGCTAATTGTCTCAGACCCTACGCAAGGCAGCGTTCTATTCCCTATTGGAAAAAAATTAAAGTAATAAAAAAATGCTGACTAGTCAGCATTTTTATTTTGGAACATTTACAAACACAAGCAATATGCCTGCTGATTGAAAAACTTCTGCGGCAGTAAGCAGCGAGTAACCTTCACAATAGTATACTGTCTTGATTCCAGACTCTCGAATAATCCATGCGCAAGGCGGACAGGGAAAGGTATTCACGTAGATACACGCGCCTTCCAGGGAAATTCCCCTTCTTGCAGCGTATGCGATCGCTCCGGCTTCAGCATGAATAGCCGTTGATAAATGAATATCTTCTCCAGGCTTTGAAACGCTTCGAGGATCCCCGAAGATATATGCGGCTTGTTCATGCGGCAGGTGGTGGTTAAATGAAACAATCGGCTCCCCTTGTGTAGGAAAAATAATTGCTGCAACTTGCCTCCACCAGTCTGAGCTTTTTTCTGCAACCTTAAAGGCTTTTACCATTACCTCACTATCAAATTTTTCAAGTGAAATAGTAGCATTAGCAATTACGGCCCGTTCTGACAATACAGTTTTTTTATCCCATCTTAAAAACCAAGTTTTTTTGACAGGAACAATCAACGGATAAAGTCCCGTAAGGACCCTTTCAACAATATCATCCTCAGGAATAACTACAGAGTCATAGCCATGTAAGTTTTTTTCATCAAGAATTTCAACTTTTTTGCCTAAACCAAGCGCAGAGATAGCTATTTTCATTTCAGATGCGGCAACTGCTCTTAGGTCTTTTTCAAATAATGATGCGAGTTCTGCATCAAAACTATAGACAGTTTTTTCACTAATTAGAAAGATGGTATCAATTTTTTCACCCCCATCTTTAAGAAATTTGATAAATCCTTGATGTAAAACTGGCATATAAAGAAGAGCTGCTATTTTCATTCTGCGTCTCCCTTCACTGATGTTGAAAAGCTTGCAACGGTCTCTCTTAGCATTTCACAAACTAACTCCATCTTTTCTGTTAAAACCTTTGCGCCGTCTATAATTATCTGGCTTATTCTGGCGCTGGTTGAGGTTACGGCCTGACGTACAAGGATTTCTAGCTTCCCACAATGTGGATCATACTTTTCATGCATTCTTTTTTCATAACCCTTAAAGTCATTTTTTGTACTGCTATATGACAGTATCATTACATCAGGCCTCATTTCATGAAGTAAAGTATTTCCCTCCTCGCTGGAGTTAAGTATCGTGATGATATTAACTGACCGGTTATAAGCTAACATTTCCCATCTTTCCTCATAAGGTACGATAGGTCGAGTAGGCCCCTTGCGACTTTTAGTAAATTCATCAGAATCAATCCCGACTATTAAAATAGCGGGTTTGTTTTGAAAATTTGCTGTGCATTCTTTACCTTTTTGAAGATATCGAGCATGCCCAATGTGATGCATATCCCAAACTCCAACGGTGTACCCAATGCTATAACCTTCGCTTCTTAAATTGCTAATAATTGATAGCAATTCGGAATGATCTTCTACTAATCGAGAATTTTCAGAAACTTCTGTTCCTACTATTTCAGTAATTTTTCTATCTTGCATATTTATTTTTTTAAAAGGTTTATTTGATTCGGATATTATACTTACTGACCTAAAAGTCAACGTACTTTGACAATACAAGAAAGTACTGTAGTATGCAGAAAAACCCAGATCATTATGAACAGAAAAACTAATGTAACTATACTGGTAGCCTTCTTGAGAGGCTCACGTATTATTGGCAACAGCCAGACCAATAGCCTCCCGGTTGGCCTAAATCTCCCAAAAGACAGGAAGCTCATGAGCGACGCAACTAAAGGGCATATCGTATATATGGGGAGGCCGACATTTGAATCGTTTCCCGAAGCCTTTCGCCCATTGCCGGAACGAAACAATATTATCCTTACTACAAATAAGGATTACGAACCATTTCCAACAAACGATGATACATGCGTGTGCCACACCCTTGAGGAAACCGTCCGTTTCGCTGACGCAATTGCAACCGAAGACAACAAGGAAATATTCTGCTTCGGCGGCGGCAACATATACCAGCAAACCCTTACTCATCCGCTTGTTTTCGTAAAGAAAATTATTGCCACAATAATTGACGGTGACGACCTTACCGGCGACGTAACGTTTCCTGAGATAGACGCCACTTTATTCAAAGAAGTTTCCCGGGTTCATTATGAAAAACAAGGCAAGAATACTCACAGTTTTGACCTTGTAACCTATGAGCACATTTAAACAAACCCCTCTTCGGAGGGGTTTTTATTTTCTCCTTTGTGCCCTGCAAGCTTTCCATTTTCCCCAAATCACGGTAGTATCCAGAAAAACCCCGTACCTATGAAAAAGATAGTATTTTGGACTACCGTTAATAGGAATCGGATTCCTGTTATGCAATACCATTCCGGCTTTAACCAGCTAAAGCTGACCCATGAATTCAAAAGGACTGTAGGCGACTGCCCTGTTGTGCTTAATGACATATTCTATGAGAATATAGCCATAAAAAACACGCACCCCTTCACCTGCAGAGACATTATCGTCTTTTCTGAAAATGGCTTTATCGCCCCTCCTTCCCTGACCAGGGTGCATGCGGCGCGGTCAATCGACCAGCTGTTTCAAAAGATAAACACTGTTGGAACCTGCGAAACTGCATTCGTACTCGGCAATGAAGACCTGTTTCAGGTATTGCTTGCATCGTACAAGCAATACATCTCTGAGATTCATATCATGGAACTTCAGTCTGAAGATGAAGCCGGAGGAAACTGCTTTCCCTTTCTGGATCCAGAATACTGGAACAAGGAGACAAAAGACATGCTGACTGCCGACCGGCAAAACACCTACGATGCCAAGTATTTCATCTATACTCCGGCATAACAAAACCCCCTCTTGCGAGGGGGCTTTATTATTGCGACTTAGTCGACAACTTCGATTCCGGCTGAGCGAGCACTGCCTTCAACGATCTTCATCGCTGCGTCAATGTCGTTTGCATTCAGGTCGGGCATCTTGCGTTCTGCAATTGCGCGAACCTGTTCTCGGGTAACCTTGCCTGCCTTTGACGTGCGAGGCTTGGCTGAACCCTTGTCGATGCCAGCTGCCTTAAGCAGAAGGCTGGTAACAGGAGGAGTAGTAACGCGGAAATCGTATGAGCGATCATCGTATACTACCACCTTCACGCCGAGCTTTTCGCCCTTCTGATCCTGAGTTGCTGCATTGAACTTCTGCACGAAGTCAGAAATGTTAATGCCGGCCTGGCCAAGCGCTGGTCCGAGAGGAGGCGCAGGAGTAGCCATGGCGCCCATCGCCTGAAGCTTGATTCGTTTTGTAATATTTTTTGCCATAATTGGGTAAGTTAGTACTAAAGTGAAGCAGTAGCGTAACGTGTTCATAATAGCAGAAAAGCTGATTTTGTAAATACGCGAGCCGTGTCGTGATATACTCTAGGCATGAAAAGAAATGGCGGCTTCACCCTTATAGAACTTCTGGTCGTTATTGCCATTATTGGCATACTAGCCTCTGTCATCCTGGCTTCCCTCACTAGTGGCCGTGCCAAAGCCAATGATACCAACCGCAAAGCAACCATACACCAGTTGCAGACCGCCCTGGAAGAGTACTACAGCGACAATGGCGCATACCCGACAACAACTGCATACAGTCCGTGGAATACAAAAACATGGGCACTAGGCACAGGAGCGACAACCTTCTATGACGCACTGGTTCCGAAATATCTCCCCTCTCTTCCGCTGGATCCAACTGGCTCATACGAATCAAGCCCTCCGAATTTCCTTGGGGATGGCTACCCTGCCGACAAAGGGTATTACTATACTAGCGATGGCAATACTTATACGCTTGGAACAAACCTCCAAAACCCAACCAATCCCAACAATTACGCAGGCAACTACGTCGTAACCTCAAATTAATATGAAAGCCCCTCAGAGAGGGGCTTTCATATTAGATCTTCTTAACCTGCAAGAAGTCGAGCTCGACTGGAGTCTCACGCCCGAAGAGCGACACGAATACCTTAACCTTGCCGCGTTCGCGGTCAACTTCGTTAACGCGGCCTTCTGAATCCTTGAAGGGACCGTCGTTGATGATAATCGTTTCTCCAACTTCAAGATCGATCGCATGCTTCGCCTCCTGATCGTCATTCATCTGGCCAAGCAAGTAATCGATTTCCTTCTGAGTGAGGGGAACAGGGGTAACGCCTGAACCGACAAATCCAGTTACGCGCGGCGTATTGCGCACGACGAACCATGAATCGTCAGTTACGATCATGTCTACGAGAATATATCCAGGATATACCTTTTCTTCAACCTCAACGCGCTTTCCCGCCTTGATCTTGATTTTCTTTTCTGTCGGCACTACGACATTGAAGATCTTGTCTTCCATGCCGAGCGACTCGATGCGCTGGCGCAGGTTACGCAATACAGCATTTTCATAGCCAGAATAGGTGTGAATCGCGTACCAGTGCCGTATCTGATTGTCTTCTTGCTTTGCCATATTATTTGATAATGATGCTACCTAGCAATGCGCGAAACGCTACGTCAAAGCCGCTCATCAAGTACCCTAGGGCCAATGAGAGGATAATAATGATAGCAGTGTACGCGATCACGCGGCTGCGTGAGGGCCATACAGTCTGGCGAAGCTCGCTTCGTGTTTCCTTTAAAAATGTTGCAATACTCATATGATTAGAAGTTTATACTAAAAAACGCCCGCACGGCATTAAGATTTCAATAATACCGTGCGAAGCGTTTTTAGTCAAGCTAGCGAATTTCGTACGTGATAGTCACGTCTGAGCTTACGTTCTGCACCCCTGTCGGAATGCTTGGCGCGCTTGCCGCCATAGGCGCTACGCTATTCATCATCTTGCTGTCATACATAGGTCGTACTCCTCCCCCATTGTTTTCATTGAATGAAACAATGCGTACCAATGATACTCCCAATGACTGGGCAAGCTTTTCAGCTTGTACTTTAGCATCGGCAATAGCCATGTCTCGCGCTTCGTTTGAAACAGCATACTCGTCTTCAAATCCAAGGTTTGGACCGTCGATGCTTGTTGCGCCATCCTTGCCAAGAATGCCGGCAACTGTTTCAGCCTTTGATAGATCCTTAAGGCTTACCTTAACATTCTGAGAAACAATATAGCCTTTCAATACCTGCTGGCCGCCGCATGGCCCTCCCTTCACGCAGCTGTCTGTGCGGTATTCATAGTTTGGGTATGAGTTGTATGAGTCGGTGGTAATGTACTTTTCCTCAACGCCAGCAGCGATAAGGTCTGCCTTTATGGCAGACACCTTCTTTGAGACAGCATCCTGCGCTGTTGCAGTAGCAGCCGCTTCGTTCTGAATAGTGAATGAGAACTTTGCAGTATCAGGCGCCTTCTCTACCTTGCCATGGCCTGAGACGGTAATGACATTTGAGGCTGGAAGACCAGAACCGATGTACTTATATGACTTAAGCTGCGCAAATGTTGCAACGAGCAGGAATAGCCCGAGCAATACAGCGATAATAATAATTGAGCGGATAATGATTGTTTGGTATTTTTCCATGAATGTTTGCATAAAATAAGTGTAGCATATAAAAAACAGCCGGAAGGCTGTCTTTTGATACCTAGCTTGCTAAAAGAAGCAGTGAAAATATCACCGGGAAGCCAAGCATCCTAAACAGTACGTCCCTCTTGTGAAGGCGCAGAATAATTACCACGATAGCGCTGCAGCACAGCAGCATTGCAGTACCGTGCAGGAGAATGTTCTGCACTCCAATTGAAATGCTGGAGTTTTGTATCAGGCTTGCGCCGACAGCGCAAAGTATCGTTGCGATAATAAGGGCTGCGGCAGGTATCTCCGTTTCAACAAACTCCGTTGTATTCAATACTTTCCAATGCTTCTTGAGCAGATATTCCAAATATTTTAAATATTGCATGAACTATAGTTTTTAATACCATAGCATGAATTATATATTTGTCAAAAACTACTTAATACCCACAAGCGTAACGTTGAATACAAGCGTCGCGTTCTGCGGGATAACTGGCGGGCGCCCTTCTGCGCCGTAGGCAAGCTGTGGCGGGATAGTCAGCGTGCGCTGCTCCCCAACCTTCATGCCAAGAATTCCCTGATCCCAGCCCTGAATAACCATGCCGGACCCAAGTACGAATTCTAGCGGAGTATTGTTGCGCTTTGACGTTGCGTCAAACACTGAACCGTCGGTAAGCTTTCCCGTATACAGCATTACTGCTGTCTGACCGTTTACGATCACTGGACCTGTTCCTTCTTTTGTAACTTCAATTTTCATACCATTTACAGTATTAGTGCTAATAACCCGTGCCCCGTTCGAAGCCGGAGGCGTAGTGGGAGTTGTTGCTGCAGGAGTAGCCGACGTAGATACCGGAGTCTCTGAGGGTGCGTTTGTAACTGCTGACTGAGTGTTGTCGATGGGCGCTTCTGCCCTTTCTGGAGCTTTCCACAGCCATGCCCCGATTATTCCAATAATAATTACTACTGCAATAATGCCAATAATTGATTTTGTATTCATATATATAGTATACCACTCAATTTAGGACTACTAAAAATCATTATTCTGCAGAGGTTTCTGAGACAGGAGCTTCGGGCACAGGAGCTGGCGCCTCGAGCTGAGGAGCAGGGTCTGGCTCAGGGGTTACGGCAGGAATCTCTACTGCTGGAGTTTCAGGTTCAACTACCGGTTCTGGCTCAGCCTCAGGCTGTGGAGACGGAGCAGGCGTCGGAGGAACGGCAGACGCTGCACCCTGATTGTGAAGCAATGCCTTCAGCTGATCCTTAGTGACACAGACACTGTCAGCGTCATCGCCAAGACACAGTTCTTGCGTCTTCACCTTCTTTGCGGTCACAAGCTTCACTACAGCTTCCCCTCTCTCCGCGATACCGCTAAGGAATGCGGAAATATTCTGGGTCATGGTTGGATCTTCAAACGTAGGAATGGCTTTCAAAGTCATGTTCATTTCCTGAATAGCCTGGATAGCGTATGGCATCATGCCAGTGTAGTTGAGAGAAAGCAGGTGTGTCTTCGGATCTTCAGAAACAAGGTCAGGGAATATTTGTTGAACCTCTTGAGCAATAAAGCCGGCATGCTTCACGTCAGCATCCTTTTCTACATTCCAGTTATAGTCCACTGGTTTCAAAGCCATAATCTTTTCCAATACGGTGCCGTTTTCTGTTGTCACGTTGTTATTGAATGACCAGCTAGAGCCGTCTGCAAGCGCGGTAATATTCTTCTTGAGGTACATGTCAGACGAACAAGTCACGCCGCCTGAAGTAGACGGAACGATTGAACAAGTTCCTCCAGCATTTTGGAATGTCGCCACTGTCGTACCCGTAGTTACCGAAGCAGAGCCGAACTGTGACAGGCCTGAAGCAACCCAGAATGCATAGTTGTTTGTCCCGGCAGTTGACGCTCCGTCAACATACAGCGATGCTGTATTTGTTATCGCCGCGCCGCCGCTTGTCACCGTGCCGAGCGGATTAACTACCATGTTTGCGAGCAATGCGTGCGTGCCCGTTGCTGCCGTGGTGAGTAGCTGT
The DNA here is from genome assembly GCA_040389365.1 of Patescibacteria group bacterium. Lineage (GTDB taxonomy): Bacteria > Patescibacteriota > Minisyncoccia > Phycocordibacterales > UBA9973 > UBA4124. The sequence continues at coordinate 294 of JAZKAB010000006.1, read as the reverse complement.
TTTCCTACAATAATATTGCTTTCTGATACGCCCGCTGTGAGCGTTTGAGTAACGCTTCCAGTGAAGACCGATCTAAACTGAGCAGTTCCGGCACCAGCAAACAATATCGGCGCATTACTTGAAGTAGTAAGACTAGTACCGCCGCCGATATACGCATTTGCATTACTTCCTAATCCCGCACCTGTAGCCAAACCTCCTCCGAAAATACTAAAGCCAGTGTTAACAAATAAAGAATATCCGTTCGTTATCGTCACGTTCGTTCCCGCGGCCGGCGCGCCGTCGATGTACATCGTC
>JAZKAB010000005.1:50574-61642 GCA_040389365.1 Patescibacteria group bacterium | reverse complement strand
TATGGTCGAGAAGATATTGAAAATACTCATTTATTGACAAAACTGGGGATAACTATGTGTCTAAGTGGGATAAAGGACGACTTTTACACAGAATGTAAATATTGTCTTTTTATAAAAAGCTATATGTAATATGGGTATTTATTAGCTTCATGAGAAAGAAGGGAAATATGTTTCACGTGAAACGATTTTTCAGAATCTTGAGACTTATCATCATTCGTTACATATGAAACAGAACTAGTTAAGTATTTTGAGCTTTAGGTCGAACAACGGCTGAAATAAGGCAAGGTTCACTCTCCCTGCCAGATAACCTCTTTATTTATATACGCAGGTCTGTTACTATACGATAGCTAGGCTACTGGCTTAGAAAGGAATATCGGGATGTGGTGTAACGGCTAACATGCCTCTTTTGGGAAGAGGTGACTCAGGGTTCGAATCCCTGCATCCCGACAAGTAGGAAAGGCGCTTTGCGCCTTTTTGCGTTATATGGCACAAGGGTTTTTCGGCACCTGAAACCTTGCCTTGTCAAAAATATGGCAGGGACAAGTAGGGATTCGAACTGGGTTTGCCCTTACAAAACAAGGCTTTTCTGCATTGCTGCAGTCGCATGCTCAGAATATGCGGTTTCGTTAGAGCAGAACGGCTCGTCATCGAGGGTTTTTAGCGGCTTCACGCAGAGCATCACGTAATCAATCAGGAGATGCGCCTTCTCGTACGCCTCGCTGTCAGAGAGGTCAATGCCGTGCAATTCCTTGTATAGTCGCTTGAATTCCTCCATCCGCTCTGGCTTGATTTGCATAAGATTGCAGATTATAGCGTTTGCCGGATTTTGCAACCGTTTTTATACTCCTATGTTCACAAATCTTGAAAAGGCCTTATTTTATAAGGCCTTTTCAAGATCCTATATAGAGAGGGTTTACGGTCTTTAATATTGACTTTTTATATAAAGTGTGCTATTATATAACTATAGAAATGTTCTTTTACAAAGTTTTGATTGTTACCAGAAATCCCCAAATAATAGGGTTTGCGGTAACAATCAAAACTTAAAACAATGCAAGATACAGTAGAAAAAGAGCATATTATCGATCTTGATGCCGACCCAATTACTCCATACGAAAGGATGACGGTTATAGAGCACACCAAAGGAGGTCAGTTCATGTGGGATCCTAAAAAAATACAACTCTTTCTGCATGACTTGCAAAAAGAAGAGAACGGGATTTCGCTTTCCGAAGCTGTCAGGTTTCATGCTGAAGTAAACAGCAGGCAGGTCTTCAATGCAAACCTGCTGGATTACCTGCTTGATAACCAGCATCTTATCCCTGAGGAATGGCGCGCAAACGCCGATGGTACCAAGCGCTACGTTTGCTTTTGGGGAACCCGGTATGTTATGTATCGCCTAATCAGCGCAATTCGCTACATGCACTTCGAAGGAGGTGTTTGGTATTCAAGTTACTTTGGATGCGTAGGTAAAAGATGGGACGCCCATTGTCCAGCTGCGATTCTTGCAGACTGAATAGTCAGGTGTTTCTCAGCACAAAGGTCTAGTTTAATTAGCTAGGCCTTTTTTATTTCTTATATTATTCAGTACTCTCTTGGGGCGTTCCTTCAAGCCCCTAATTATATTTAAACCAACAGTACTGCTCACTCGCGGCACACTGCTAACGCAGGAGAGCGTTATGCGAGATCTGGTATACTTATAGGGTCGTCAAACGAAAGCGGCTCTCCATCAAAGCCTCTCCAGGAACCTGGAGAGGCTTTGCGCATGTTGCCTTTCATACTGTCATTGTATATAGTGATACGTGTAACGGTAGGGTAGTGAAGTTAAAGTAAAGTTTAATTTTGACCACCGTTTGTCGGACTTTTCGGGCTCTCAGTTCTAATGTGATCCCTAAGTGACGACAAAACGATTAACTATGGAAAAATTCACTCCGCAGCCAAAATCTATAGAAATCCCGACTTCTCGAGAGGGAATTGTCATTAAGAAAATAGTGCAGCACCTAGAAGAAAACGGTATCGATATTGAGACCCTTTCCAGGGAGAGTGCATATGAACTTGCCTCTAGCAAGAAATTTAAGTTTCCTGGAACAACTCCTGAAGGGGTTGTTTCTGCTATAGAAGGTATGGGATACCTTAAGCCGGCTCCTGTGTCCGTAGAAGCGGTTAAGGCGGCACCCGTAAAACCTGAGTTAATAAGCAACCTCAGGAAGCTGCAGGGGGTTGTGGCGATTGAAGATGAGGAAATATTAGAGGTACTAGAGCAAAATAAGTTCTATGAGGAGCTATCTAGCAATATCTTTAAGAATAATGACCTGGAAGCGGTGCATGACCTTGCGACAAGCTTGGAGAAAAACCATCCGGCTGAAACGCCAGAATACTATAGCCAGTTTGCTAGTTTGGTGAAAAGAGGGCAAGAGGAGATTGATGAAGACCTGCAAAGCTTGGCACTTCGACAGGAGAGCTTTAGAAAGAAAATGGAGTCACTGCCAGAAGCAGAGGCAAAGAAGGCAGAAAAGATGAAAAAGATTGCCACCATTGTTGAATGCGCGATCGCGTATGCCGTTACAACAGTCGGATGGTATGGCGACAATGCCAGCATTGAGCAGACTTCGAAGTTTGATGACCATAAGAGAAGCGTAGACGGCGTATTTCAGATTAGGGAAGCGGAAGACCAGAATGCCTTTTTGGCTCTAGGAGTTGATGCAACATTCCGAGGTCTTTTGAGCAAGGAATATAAGGATAAGTTTGCAGCTCTTTTGAAGAATATTGACAGTGGATACAAGACAAAGATCAAGTACTTCAAAAACCATCAGGGGGAAATGATGAAGGAATTTGCTGTTCCAAAAATTGTACTGTATTTTGACAGCGCTGATATTAAGAGCCTTGTATCGATGGTTAAAAACAGTAACGATGCAGAGGCGGTAAAGGAGTTTAAAAAGAGCCCGCAGAAAGTCGCGGTTATGAGCCAGATTCTTGTATCATGCGAGGTGTTGAGAGACTTTTCTGATGAGTGTGGCAATAATATTTCAGAAAAATATAATGAATTTGTTGATGCCGTGCATCGCCTAGGAGAAAAGGATCCTGAAATTCAGGAAATCATTGATTCTGCGCATGAAACTGAGGTTTCAAAGCATATGCGTTACCTCATAAGCGAATACAAGAAGGGTACGCTGGCTGCATAAAGTGGCGATTGCCTTTTAGGGTCTGATTGTATATAGTATTCGTTGTTAATAAAGGAATATTTGCGGGTATAGTTTAGTGGTAGAATGACACACTTCCAATGTGTAGACCAGGGTTCGATTCCCTGTACCCGCACCACTTGCTACATGTAGCAATGCTACAAAGCGCAATAGGCTCAGCAGGCGCAAGCTCGTTTTCCTTCCGCAATTCTGCGGTTACCTGTCCCTATGCAACATAGGTGCGCCAAAGCGCCGCTAAGTTGCATGTCTCTCGTTTCATTTATATAGGTTTCTCGGCAGCGAGCATGCGGTTTTCAGCGAAAATGCAACTTAGTAACAGTCGGTGCTACAGTTCGCGCATGCAAAAACAAGACGAGCACAGGGACTATTATTCCGTACGCATAGCCGCGGAAGTCATGGGTGTCAGCAGGAGTACTGTCTTCCGCTATATCAAGAGCGGAAAGCTCGAGGCGCTGGCATACAAGGGGGACTATTACGTCTGCCAGGAAGGCCTCGACCTGTACCGGTACCGGCACGCGCTGCCGCAGTCGGTGCGCGACGAGGCACGAATAATCCTCCGGCAGCTGCGCGACGACCTTAGGGAAAACGCACACGAAATGCCTCCTCGCACGTGACCCCGTATATCCGGCACAGGCGAAGGAGATTGAATATCGAGGGAACGGAGCTTCCGCTTTCCCATTGCGACAGCCTGGACTCGCACTGCAAACCGAGCAGGGCGGCGACCTGCCGCTGCGTCATACCGCGCGATATCCGGATTGTCCTAAGATTGTTTTCGTATTTCAAATCCATACCTCTATTGTCGCTGATATGATGCGCCTAGGTTAGTATCAGCATTTAACGGTTGGCCGTGAAGATTAGTCGGAAAAGTTCTAATGGCATTCCTAAGTCCGCACAGCAAGGGTCGACCGTGAGACCTTATAATTTCCTCAAACTTTTCAGTCCACATCGTGGTATCATTTTGATATGGAGATACCCTCAATGAGAATCTGGAAAGGAAAAGAAGTGAATTTGCTCTATAAAGACATTGATCATGTCGATGAACTTGAGGGAAGAATATGCATGGGGGTTCGAGTATATTGCTTTCACGGCGACAAGCTGGTGATCACGTATTCAGAACGTAAGGACATGTGGGAGCCGGCAGGAGGGAACGTCGAAGAAGAAGAGTTGGTGACGGACGCAATGATTCGAGAACTGGAAGAGGAGACAAACATGAAGGCTGTACGTCATGCGTGCATTGGATACGAAGACATTTTTGCTCCTGAAGGAACAAAGACGCTTATGAGATTTGTATGCATCGGGGAACCGTATGGAGAATTTGTCGAAGACCCTGACGAGGGAGAGATATCAAAGATAGAACTTATCGACCCTGCTGATTACAGAAAGTATTTTGACTGGGGAATTGTCGGTGAACATATGATAAAGAGGGCGTTGGAAATCAAGAAAGGATGGCGAGTATAAAATAAAAAACCACCCTTCGCATATTATCGGATCGGGTGGTCTTTGTTTTTGAACCAATATCGGCTCTGACTAGTAGTTTTAATTGGGTTCGAAGGAACAGGGAGTGCATCCTAGTTTTTACATGGATAGGCCTAAAATCACTGATGTGATTTTAGGCCTATCCAGTGAGGAAGTCAATGTGATCACTGAAGCGAAAAGCTGTATTCCAACCAGTGACACTAGTATTGATTTTGATAATGTTCTTGAAACCATAGAATTATTACTTCATTATATCAAAAAAAGCAATATAAATAAAGGCAAAAAAGGAAAATACGCAGAATGCTATACTTCCTCCATGGAAGACCTGCTCAAGAAAATTAACACCTTATACGAAGTGCAGGTCTATTCCCCCGAAAAGGTAGCTAAGGGATTCCTCAGTGAAAACCATGTGCTTACCGGCAGGTCAGACAAAACCAAAAAATACTTTCTCAAGAAGTATCGTTTTGATAATAAGGAAAAGATTGAAGAAATTCATGCCACAAAGAAATACTTCGCGGACGGCGGTATTCCCGTTATCCTACCAATCTTGAATAATGAAAATAAAACATACTTCTTCTTTGAAGAAGGATATTTTGCGCTCTTTCCATTCATTGATGGTCGACACATCGATAGAGATGACCTCACAGAAACTGCTGCAATCTCTCTTGGGGAAACAATCGCAAAGATTCACTTGTTAGGAAAAGATTCTACGCTATTTATGAAGGATCACTTCAAGGGCTGGGACAAGGAAAAATTTCTGGTAAAAGCAGACCAACTTGCAGCATTGATTCATGAGAAAAAAGAGTTTGATGAATTTGATAGGAATGCGCTCAAAAGCATAGAGATGAGAAAGGCGCTGATCGAAGCGAACACCTTCACCTTTGAAGACCTGCACATTCCGAGCGACTGCCTTATCCATGGTGACTATCACGACGCGAACATATTCTTTGATGACGAGGATTATGTTGAGTATGTCTTTGATTTTGAAAAGGTACAGTATGCACCGAGAGTGTACGAACTGATACGATCGCTGATGTACATGTTCTTCGACAGCGCGTTCAGCATGCAACACATAGGACTTGGGAAATTATATATTGAGTCTTATTCAAAGGTATATCCTATTTCAAAAGATGAGCTTCGAGCGGGATTGAAACTGTTCTATCTTCGACAGGTTCACGGTTTCTGGGTGGAGGGCGAGCACTACATCAATCACAACTATCGAGTGGACCAGTTCCTGATCAGCGGATACAACTCCGTGAAGTATCTCACTGAGCATTTCGATGAATTGGAAAAGGAACTTTTTGATTAAAGACGTAATTGACGGTATTTTCCGAGAAATAAAAAAGCCACCAGATAAATCCTGTGGCTTGTAATGCTTTAGTTTTTAGATCAGTTCTGATCGGTGAAAGTTTCGATAGCATTTTTTACGCTCATGCCAATCTCGCTTTTTAATTGGCCACTTTCCTTCCAGCGAGCCATCACGCCTTTGCTGTCAGTTAACCGAGGAAAACCTAAGGCTTCAAGACTTACAAAAGACTCACCGCCATCGGGGATGGATTCGCGAAGTATTTCCGCCTTTATCATAGGAACTTCTTTCCATCCCGTAAGCATATAGTCACTGCCTTTAGTTTTTGTCCCGTTGATGTAAATTTCGTAACACGATGAAGTGTTAGTCTTAATTTCACAGGTGAAATCTTTGGGGTACACGCCAGAAGCATGAGCTTCAGCTATTACCTGAGTAATAATTTCTATGATGAATGCAAGGACTGATTTTGCAGTTTCCAGAGAATCGGTGGGTGTATTTTCTACTATCATTTCTTTATCGTTTTAAGGGTTATCGCGCACTCCTGCAAGGAATGGGTAGAAAGAATGTCCGAAAACCCTTAAAGCATATCAAGGAACCTTATTTTTATAATAGCACATTTTATAATAAAGTCAATGAAATAGAAAATGTCGATGAGTGTCGCATTTGTGCCATTTCTGCCCATATCGCCTTATGTTCCAATACTGGTACGTTACTGCCATTCTGCAGTTACATGTTAGAAATAGGGGAGATGTGTAATATTTCAAAAAATGACCCCTATGCCGAGGCCTACTATGAAACGTTGGACAATTTTCCAAGAAGGCTTACATTGGGTGGTCTCACTTAGCCCGAGACCCCGATGGGGCAAAATATCATTTGCTGATCCTTTAAGCAGATGTTTGCCCATATTATAAAAGGTTATTTCGGTTCGAAAATTTCAAAAAGCATACAAGGGAATAACCAAGCAGATTTTCCAGTAGCAGAATGCTATCATTGAATGATGTATGAGCCTCACCCATCATTTAAGGATCTGCCAGACGAAACCAGAATTTGGCGCTATATGGATTTTGCCAAGTTCTTTTCGATGATGGACAGGCAAAGTCTATTTTTCGCAAGGCCATCTTCCTTCCTCGACCCTTGGGAAGGGTATTCTCCAAAGAATAATTACACTGAAGATTTCTTTAGAGATGCCCCGAAGGAGCATCGTAAAAAATATATTGAATGGGCCTTGCAGACCAAAGAGTTTGTTCGTAAGCATCTTGCGGTTAATTGCTGGCATGTAAATAACCACGAGTCCGAGGCTTTCTGGAGGAACTATTCCGGCAGGGGTGTCGCAATCCAGTCCACCGTTGGAAGATTGAAAGAGTCCTTTCATGCTGTTACCGACTACAATATTTATATTGGTGAAATAGAATATAAGGATGCAAATACCGACTACGTCAAAGACGGTAATGCTTATAATTCAATACTTTGGAAGAGAAAAAGCTTTGAGTACGAAAGAGAAGTTCGGGCAGTAATATGTGAAATGGAGGATATTAAGGGGAGTGGGCTAAAACCTTTTACCTCTATATCCGGTCAGAATATTACAGTTGACCTAGCTATGCTGATTGAAAATGTTTATACAAATCCATTCGAGAAGGAGGATTCGTTTAATGAGCTAGTAAAGGACCTTATTAAAAAATGCGGGCTTTCCTTCAATGTATGCAAATCTGACTTAATGGATAGTCCAAATATATAGATTATCAAATTAATTTATTTTTTTGGGTTAAGGTCTAAAAATCAGCTATATAAATTATTTATTTTTTTCTGTGTCAAAAGTTCGAACGTCTTCCCTAAGCCCGCACAGCTTAGACCGATGAGAAGCTCTCACATTTCGTAAGATTTTTCAATTGCAATGAAATAAGAAACTGCAGAAAAAGATTTTTCCCTGCTATACTCAAAATATGGAATCTTTCCTTCAGCCCCAGAATACTCCCGAAAATACTCCTAAAGATGAAACGTCAAAGGAGCAATTGCCGGCTGGATACGAGCAAAAGAAAGCGTTTGCTGAAAGCTGGATGAATGCCGCTACGGCATTGGGCTTTGAGGCTCGAGAAAGTGAGGATGGTAAAGTGGTGCTGGAAAAGAACGGGCAGACCATCAAGCTTACGCATAATCTAAATCCAAGCGGGAACATTAGCGGCTTTGCCGCGTTTGAATATCCCGATGCTCCGCTTATCAAGATGTCTTCGATGGCCTTTTCTCATGAGAAAGAAATTGGTGATATGAGCGTGAAAAAAACACTTGAAACAATACTTAAGAAATACGAAACACGCTATGACAAGCAGATAGAGAAGCATCCCGAATATAAGAAATTCAACGATGCTCTGATCGCCTTGTCGCAGGAACAAGGATATGCGTTCAATCAGAAGAACCTCGGCCGTATTGTTATCGAAACAAACGACGCTGTAATAAAGATACAGCACATGCCGCATCATCCCAGCAACGGACCTGGCTTTGTCAGTTCTATTGAAATTGTAAGAAATGGAGAGTCTTCAGGTGCCATATCTGCCATTGAATGGAACGGTTCTGATGCCGCCGCTGTTGTTTCAGAGCAGGCAAAAGCATGGGGTGCCGGAAATGTTGAAAAGGAACACTTTTATCCTAGCCTTGAAGTAGTACCCGTAACCCGGCCACAGGTTCTTGATGCGCTTAAAAAGCGTGGCTTTGAGGATGGGGATGTTGTTGACCTCATTGCGCAATATATAGAACAGACCAACGTACCGCCCGAGCCTTTTGGACCATTGAACGATATCAACGCATCAATTATCACTGCACAGCTCTACAAAGATGCTGGATATTCCCATGAAGCATGGGAAACGCTTAACGATAGTATTGATGCCGCGGTAGGAATTGGCGATATGATGCTTGTTGAGCAGATCAAGGGTATGATGGATGCTATTGATTCAGAATCTTAATAAAGAAGACAAAGACTCTTCAGCACAGTTCTGTGCTGAAGTATGTATTTATATTGATATCAGATGGCAATAATACACACCTTATCATTTCTTTATATTCTATTTATATTGTAAAATAGAGACATGAAAAAGCCCCTTTCCCTCAAGTTTCTCATTAGCAGCATTGCGCTCGTCGCATTCTTTAGTACAGCCGTTCTTGCAGCCGCTCCAGGCACTATTGACCCTGCAAATGAAGGGAAGTACAAGGCCGCGTTTCTTGATAGTTCTGTGGTAAGCGATACTGCTATTAACTTTGGGAAATTTACTACGCAGTCAGCATACAATATCACTGTTTCTGACACTGAATTGCGCGGCTATGCCTGGGGGGCATCAGTAGGATATATCGTTACCAACTGTGCTGATACAACCAGTGGCTGCAGCAGTACAAATGGCAATTTCAAGATTGCCAATAACGGAGGGAACCTTTCAGGCTATGCTTGGGGGGAGAATACTGGCTGGATCAACTTCGGTCCTTTTACTGATGCTGGCATCTCAACGGTGAAGATTGGCACTGACGGAAACTTTGGCGGTACGCTTGGCGGAGCTGGCTATGCCTGGAGCCAGAACTATGGCTGGATCGTATTTAACTGCAGCAGCCTCAACACTTGCGTGCATACTGATTGGGGTACTACTACAACTACACCTCCTCCCTTCGTACCTCCTGCAAACGGAGGAGGGATATTGAGCGGTGGAGGTCCAATTCCTCCAGAATATGGCGGTCCAACTCCTGGTACGCCAACTACCCCTACTACTCCGACAGTTCCAACTACCCCCACACAGCCTGGTACGACGCCAACAACGCCAAGTCAGCCTACTATTCCTGGTTCAAACAATGGAAACCCTGACCAGCCAACGACTCCTCCGGGCGGAAGCAATGGAGGAACCCCTGGTATCCCGCCTTCAGGCAGCTCAGGGCAGCCAACTATCCCAGCTCCAACTAATAACGAGCCTGGTATGTTTTCAGGCGGGTTGCAGCTGCCTCCTGCCCTTACAGAGTCTTTGGGAAGCATCTTTGATACTATTACCCGCTCTATCGACACTATTCGAGGCGGCCTTGAAAGCATCGTAAGCGAAGGGACTCGAATGCTGCAGACGCCAGAAGGCAAGACAGCAGCAGGGTGGGGCTCATTCTTTGGCCTTATTATTGCCATGATCGGCGCACTTGCCCTCTTGCTCCTTTCGAACCCTTCGTTCTTTAGCGACTTGCCGCTGCTGATTGCGCGCCTATGGTCATGGCTGCTGATTATCTTCGGCCTAAGAAAGCATGCGCGACCATGGGGTACTGTCTATGACAGCGTTACCAAGCAGCCGATTGATCCGGCATATGTGATACTGACTGACTTGCAGGGCAATGAAGTCGCAACGTCAATTACAGACATTGACGGGCGATATGGCTTCTCTGTACCGCCAGGCATGTACAAAATCGTTGCTAACAAGACGAACTATGAATTTCCTTCAAAGAAGCTTGCAGGTCGCGATGCAGACGAGCTGTACCTGAACCTGTACTTTGGCGAAACTGTTGAGGTGAAGGAAGAAGGAGACATTATCAACAAGAACATCCCGCTTGACCAGCTGAATTTTGACTGGAATGAATTTGCAAAGAATGAGCAAAAGCGCTTGTCATATTATCGCCACAGCGATATTGCCATTGCCCGTATTGCAAACGTGTTCTTCTGGCTTGGGTTCGCGCTTGCCGCAGTATCATTGCTCTCAGTGCAGTCGCTGTACAACGAAATTATTTTCGGTATCTACGTGCTGATGCTTATCGTTCGGCACTATAGCCCGCAGTTCAAGCAGAAGGGCGCAGTTAACGACGCAATGACTGGCCAGCCAATGCCATTCGCTATCGTTCATCTTATCTCAGCGGCAACCGGGCAGGAGGTTGCCCACAAGGTTGCCAACCGCCTCGGCTACTATTACGGCCTTGTACCAAACGGCACTTATACCGTTGTCATCGACCGCAAGAATCCTGACGCAAGCTATACCAAGCTGCCGGTTCCCGGAACCGTTACCGTTGATAACGGATACTTGGAGGAAAGCTTCACTGTCTAAGCACTATAAAAGCCCCGCACATCGTGCGGGGCTTTTATAGTGCGACT
>JAZKAB010000005.1:19672-50564 GCA_040389365.1 Patescibacteria group bacterium | reverse complement strand
GGTAAAGTTTGACTTGATCATGAATGCTGCAGCGCCTGCGTCAGTCATTTTCTTCACGTCTGCATCGCTTGAAAGGTTAGAGAATACGATAACGGGAATATTGCGAGTCTTCTCCTCTGCCTTAAGGTTCTGGAGAATCTGATAGCCGTCAATGTCGGGGAGCATCATGTCGAGCAGAATAATGTCAGGGAGAGAGGTTGCAAGGCTCTGGTCAACGTCTGCCTTTGTCATTGCTGTTGCAACTTCAAAGCCGCTTTTGGTGAACTTCGAGCTTTCAATATTTTTCAGAAATGCGTCGTCTTCAATGGTGAGTATTTTCTTCATATACCCATAAATATACCATTTTCAGAGAAAATAGAAAGTTATTGAGAAAGAGGAAGGGTAACGGTAACGGTTTTGCCGATATGCTCAATGCTGCCTATTGAAATAGTGCCGTTATGCTGCTCGATAACATGCTTGGTACTGTAGAGGCCAAGGCCTGTTCCTGGCTGGTCAGTGTTTCCTGCGCGGTAGAACTTCTCAAAGAGGTGCGACTGCTTCTCAACAGGAATGCCAGCGCCATGATCCTGCACGACAAGCGTTGCCTTGCCGTCTTGCGCGGTAAGGGCTACTGCAATGTCTGAATGCGCGTTGCTGTACTTGATGGCGTTTTCAATAAGGTTGTGCAGCGCGATGCGAAGGCGGTTCTCGTCTCCCAGTACCAAGATGTTTGTAGCGGAAGGGTAGAAGGTAATGGTGATGGACCGCTCCGAAGCCTCGTTGGCAAACTCCTTAACCATATCAGCAACGAGCGTGCCGAACTGTACAGGCTCTTTTGCGTACGCAACGGGCGTATCGGTCTTGATTGCCGTCATCGTGTCATTAAGCAATGCAACCATGTGGTCATTGGCGGATATTGCCTGGGTGATAGCTGCATGCTGCTCCTCAGACAGTGCGCCATAGTCTCCATCGCATAACATTTTCAAGAGCCATTTCATGGCAGAGAGGGAAGTGCGAAGCTCGTGGGCTGAGACAAGGAAGAAATCAATTTTCTCCTGAGAAGCGCTAGGGGTCTGATCGGGTTGCATAGTGTGCAAGAACTATAGCATTTTAGGATAAATAAAAAAACAGCCCGCTATCAATGATAACGGGCGTGCTTGTAATAGGGAGCTTATGCAACTGCCATTTCTTCCTGTGATTGCTGTACCTGATCGGGGGCTTTTTTGATATTAATATCCAGCTCTTTGAGCAGCAATGAGAAGCAAGGGATTCTTTTCATTGATGCTTGCAACTGCTCATTTTCATGAGACTTACGGTAATGGATCTTGGCCTGCGGCAGCTGTACCTTCACTGTTTGCATCGTTTGAACAATGCGTCGGTGGTCACAGGTGTGATGCAATACAAGGTAAAAAGGGTTTTTCCCCATTGATCCCTCCAGAGAAGAAGCAATGGCCTCGGCTGATGTTTCACCATGAAAGAAGGAAAGGGGGATTTTTTCAGAATTGAAAAGAGTCTTCATTTCTTCTTCAATTAGCGTCATGGCGTCATCGCCAGACAATAAGCAGGTAACAAATACGATTTTATGCATAAAAAAGAGTTTTGGTTTCGGATAACTATACCTCAATCAGATTAATAGTCAACGTCTTTTCATCATGCAAAAAGCCGCCCAATTGGGCGGCTTTTTGCATATCTCGAAAGGGAGATTATTTAACAGCGTCTTTCAATGCCTTTGCAGCACGGAATTTCGGTACGCGAGTCGCAGGAACCTTAACTGGCTCGCCAGTCTTAGGGTTGCGAGCAGTGCGGGCTGCACGAGTCTTTACAGAGAAAATCCCAAGTCCGGCAATAGAAACTTCATCGCCCTTCTTAAGTGTCTTAGTAATTTCTTCGAGGATGCTTTCCACGATTTCTTCAGCCTGTACCTTTGTACCGCCAACCTTTCCATGGATAAGTTCAACGAGTGCTTGTTTGTTCATAGTATTTATGCGAGGAATCCCTAGGGGATTCCTATCTAGCGCTAGTCTATTAATTCATCAGTGCGCTCAAGCATGCTGCTTAAAGCTTATAGACATTATATAGCAAGGTATTTTCCGTGCAAACATTGACACGTTAGTTATAACGTTTCATGATTTCTTCTTCAACTTGCTCGCGCGGTCGTCCGAATTTCAAATATGACAGCTCTTTGATCTTTTCTGCCATCTCTGCGTTGCCTCGAGGAGGAAAAGGAGTATGCGAATTGAATGCTTTTACCGGCACGCCGTTAACAAGCATCTTGATATAGCAGTGCAGGTTTTCCTGCTTGATGATGTCGTCAGGAGTAAAGGTTGGAGCGAACTGCTTTGCAAATACTTCAGCGTTTTCAGGGCTCACTCGGTGTACAACCATTGATCCGACGTTGCCAAACACTGCATTTCTAATGCCCTCATCAAGCTGCTCGATGTATTGGTGCGCAACGGTGAGAGAGAGGCGGTATTTGCGGGCTTCAGAAAGAATGGTGCTGATAGAGTCGGTGGTAACGTTCTGGAACTCATCAATATACAGATAGAATTCATTGATTGGTCCCTTGCCAATACTGTCGACGCGAGACAGCGCTGCCATAGTGATTTTTCCAACCAAGAGCAGTCCGATAAGGTGCGAGTTGATGTCGCCTAGGCGTCCTTTCGAAAGGTTAACCAGCAAGATCTTCTTGTTATCCATAATATCCCTGAAATTAAGCGCGCTCGTCTGCTGCGCGATAACAGGACGCATGATGTCGTTTGAAATGAAGACGTCGAACTTGTTGGTGATATACGGAACGAAGTTTGCCATCGATGCTTCTCCGGTAGTTTTCTCCGCATTCTGCCAGAACTGCTTGATGATTGGGTTTTTGCACTTAGACAGCTTCATATCTCTGAACGGCTTGTCAGAAAGCACGCGGCCAATTTCCAATAGTGTCGATCCTGAGGCAGGATCTTCCATAACCAATCCTGCAGCGTTGCGGAAATACTGCTCAAATGCAGGACCGCCGGCAACCTTCATATCAAAGAGCTTGTTGAAGATAGCCAAGAGCTCGTTGATCACGAAAATTTTCTGCTCAGGATACCGTTCATCATACTCAAGCAGGTTAAGGCCCATAGGGCGGGCAGTATAGGCAGGATCGAAATAGATCACGTCATCCAAGCGCTCTGGCGGGATATTGGCAAGAATGTCCTGGATGTCGCTGCCGTGCGGGTCAATAAAGCAGACGCCATCGCCGTTCTTAATATCTTGAATGATCATGTTCTTGAGAAATACGGTCTTTCCTGTACCGGTCTGGCCGATTACATAGCAGTGTCGCACGCGGTCTTCCTTTGCAAAGCGCACCTCGGTTTTTTGTCCGCGGTAGTTGTTGGTGCCAAGGGTGATGCCATCGGGTGCGGTGAAGACTGGGGCTGGAGCGCTTGTTGCTGATGCTTCCTTCAGTTCAGGAGAAGCGATAAGGCCAACCGGGAAGTGGAAGATTGTCGCAAGCTCGTCGATTGTTAATGGCAGCTGCTCGTCCTTGTTAAAGCTGCGGAAACTGAAGTCATGAGCAAGCGCATGTATGTCGCGCTTGGTCTTGTCATTCCATTCAATACTGTTTGATTCAACCAGCGAGAATTGGTTGAACGATGCCTTGATGCTTGAAAGAATGCTTTCGGCGCGAACAAGGGTCGGAGCTGTTGTCAGTATGCGAATGCCAGCGCTTAAGCTATGGCTTTGGTTTTTCTTCTTTGCCAATTCAATGCCTGTCGTATCAATCTTCTTCTCTCCCTCCTCTTCTTTCTTGGGAGCATCAAAGAAGGAGAGCAATCCCTTGCCGAGACCATTCAATACTGAACCTGTCATGTCTTCATACATGTCTTTCACCTTCATATCACTTTTTTCTGCCGCGGCAATAATGCTGGCATAGAGGCTGTTTGAAGAAAGAATGTCTGAAGAGATGGTGAGCTGGATAGCAGCGCCTTCAGTGCTGTGCTCAAGCTTGGAAAGGGCGGCAATCAATGCGCCGAAAGGATCGTGTTCGAAGTTCGCGTCTGTCATAAGCGGGAAGATGGCAGGGCCTTTCAATGACGCTACGCTTCCGGCAATGCCAACGCCTGCGTCAGAAAAGACGTTATAGTCATCAACCGCTTCTTCTATAAGCGCTTCGGGATAGTATGCATGCACAAGCTTCTCGAATGTCTCTTCGTGAATGCGCGGCACTGAAGCGTATATGGTGATATCGCGGCGGTCATGCTCGACAGCAAGCTCAAGCGTATAGTATTCGTCCTGCGCTGCGTCGACAACGCTGAACATGCCGATATAGAACTGTTTCATTGCTTGGATGAAGCGCTTAAAGTCAGCAGGGGAAGTGTCAGACACGGGCGGCAACGTGATAACAAAGAGGCTGTGGTTCAATGCGCGCTCAAGCGTCGAGTGCTGCTTCAGTCCGGGGATAGCGCCGATAGTGTGCAGGTACTGCACAAGAAAGCGATGAAAGTCGTCTTCAAGGTGCGCACTGCCCATTTTGGCAGCAACATCAAGCGCATTCTTAACGCCCTTCTCAAGCATAACTCCAAACAGCTCCTCTATTTTTTTGTCATGAGTCTCCGGCTTCAGCTTCAGTATCAGGCTCTCTGTTTCATGCTTGGGCAATACTGCCGTTTCATGAATGAAATCCTTTGCTTCGCTCTGTGCATATTTTTCTATAGTCTCTTCTGCGGCAGCTTGAATGGTCTTCTCTCCATTTTCCTGCAAGATGTATGCCTTTTGCGACTCGGCTCCAAGCCAGGCGATTTCTTGCTGAGGGGTACTAAATTTTTCAGTGGGTTGCATAGCTATAGTATAGCGTTGAACGGAAGAAATTGTAATAAAAAACAGCAGACTTGTCTGCTGTTTTTTTTATTTATCTTCCTCCAGCGTTATGCTGCTGCGGGTTGTGTTCTCTATTAAGATTAGGGTTTGGATTTTCGTGCTGATGAGCTTCATGCTCATTCTCTTTATTCATCTTATGAATCTCTTCGCGATTTAATGTTTCCTGGTCGTTTTCGCGCGTTTCTTCTGGAAGTATGCTCATATGTTGTATATGTTAACTGCTAATGTATCTATTATACCCTTCTCAGAAGAGAATGGTAAAGATTGTGTTTATGGCACACTGTGATATTCTGCAGGCATTGCAGCACTATTGCTGACAATCGTTCTTTGCAAAGATGGCATTGCGTATTTATATCAGTTCATACCTGTATGCATCAGAGCCTATAACACTCGATATGTTCGAGAGTTTTCCAGTGTGCATAATCTGTTATGAATGGTGCGCATTTATTTCTTCATGCTACTTGATATGCTGACACGCATAAGGCGGCACGGGTGCACACCACATCCAGCCTGAGCTGAAGAATTGCTTTTTTTATTCTACGCCTGCGCAGGCAGCAAAAACACCGGTAACTCCGGTGTTTTTATATTGACTTTGCCTAGGGAAGGAATATAGTAGGGCAAATAGTCCAATCATTCATTTCTTTTACGCTTAGATATATGAGTAATCCAAAAACACTCCGTCAAAGGTATATGCAACGGAAAGCATTCTGCCGGCACTTGCACATCACCCTTGCTTCATTAGCGGGACTGCTGGTTATAAGTGTGCTCTTGTTTTATTTTACTAAGACGCATTTTTTTATTATTTCATCCATCGTGCTTGCTGTACTGGTCGCAGTTTGCGCATTCTTTGAAGGCTTGACGCATTTGCGCGAAAAGCCGCCAACCAAAAAACAGCGTGAAAATGGAATTGCGCTTGTGGGGTACATATAAAGTCCCGTTCTTCTAATAAAAAAATCCCGTCTCGCACGGGATTTTTTATATGCGCTATCGAGCGTAGTCGATGATTCTTGTTTCTCGAATGATCGTCACCTTGATCTGTCCGGGGTATCGAAGCTCTGTTTCGATATGCAGCGCGATAGTGCGCGCAAGATTCTTTGCTTCGTAGTCTGAAACATTTTCAGGGTGCACGAAGATGCGGATCTCTCTTCCGGCCTGCAGGGCATATGCCTTGTCGACGCCAGGGAAGCGGCTGGCTAAGCCTTCAAGATCGGCGAGTCGCTTAAGGTATAGTTCGGCCGTATCTCTTCGAGCCCCAGGTCGAGCTCCAGAAATCATGTCCGCGGTCTGCACGATAACCGCTTCGAGGCTTTCGTGCGGGCAATCGTCATGATGGCTTTTCATTGCCGACACAATGCGCTCGTCTGTGCCGAAGCGTCGCAATACCTTTACGCCAATCTCAACATGCGTGCCTTCAAACTCATGATCAAGGGCTTTGCCCAGGTCGTGCACTAATGCGCCAGCTTTTGCGATATACGTATCTGCGCCAACTTCTGCCGCAATCATTTCTGCAATGTGCGCCATTTCAATAGAGTGCTGCAAGACGTTTTGGCCATAGCTGGTGCGATAGTGCAGGCGGCCTAGGATTGCGACAAGTCGAGGGTCGAAATTGTAGATGCCGCATTCGTATACTGCGGCCGCGCCGCGCTCCTTGATCGTTTCGTGGATCTTTGCCTTTGCTATTTCAATTTCTTCCTCAATGCGCGCAGGCTGAATGCGCCCGTCTTCAACGAGCCTCTCGAGTGCAGATACGGCAATTGCGCGTCGTACGGGATCGAAGCAGGAAACGACGATTGCTCCCGGCGTTTCATCAACCAGCAGCTCAACGCCGCTGAAGCGCTCAAAGGTGCGAATGTTGCGGCCTTCTTTTCCGATAATCTTGCCCTTGACCTCTTCGTTGGCAATAGTGACGCTGCTTGTTGTCAGCTCGTTTGCAGTTGGCACTGCAAGGCGCTGTATGGCCATGGTCAGGATATTCTTCGCACGGTCGTTCAATGCATCGCGCAGCTGGGTGTCGAGCTTGTGCGCTCGCACTTCCAGGTCTTCGCGGTATTGCGACTCGGTTTCTTCAAGCAATAGCTCTCGCGCTTGAGATTTCGTGAAACCCGCAAGCGCCATAAGCGCTTCTTCGTGTTCGGATCGAACAACTTGGGCAATAGCGAGCTCTTGCTCAAGCGCTGCCTTTCCTTCCTCAAGGATATGCGCGCGCTCATCAAGCTCTTGCTGTCTATAGTCCAAGAGTTCCTCGCGCTTTGCGAGGCGGTCATGAAACTCGTCTGCTTTGATATGGGCGTCGTCAATAAGTGCCTGCGCCTGCTCGCGTGCAGCCAAAAGGCGTTCTGAAATGGAAAGCTCAAGGCTGTTCTTTCTCAACAGCAGCACGATCATGCGCGCAACATAGCCGAGAATGATGCCGGCTATAAGCGCTGCCAGTATCCATGCAAAAAAGTGCATGTTACTTTACCGCGATTGGCTTGCTAATGACTTCGTCAATGATGCCGTACTTTTTAGATTCAGGAGAATCCATATAGAAGTCTTTATCCATGTCTTTTTCAACCTGAGCAATTTTCTGCCCGGTATTCTTCGCAAAGATTTCATTTAGACGATGGCGCATTTTAAGGATATGCTTTGCGCCGATTTCGATATCAGATGCACGGCCTTCAAAGCCGCCTGACGGCTGATGGATCATAATTTCAGAGTTTGGCAGCGCATAGCGCTTTCCCTTGGCACCAGCTGCAAGCAAGTGCGAGCCCATAGAAGCGGCTAGCCCTATACAGATCGTCGAAACGTCCGGCTTGATGAATTGCATCGTATCAAGGATAGCAAGTCCAGCAGTTACAGAACCGCCTGGAGAGTTAATATATAGATAGATGTCTTTCTTTGAGTCTTCATTAGCCAAGAAGAGCAGCTGCGCGATGACAATGTTTGCAACGTGGTCATCGATGGGGCCGGCAAGAAAGATAATGCGGTCTTTCAAAAGACGAGAATAGATATCATAAGCGCGCTCTCCCTGAGGGGTCTTTTCAATAATAGTCGGGATTAACATAGTGTAAAAATAATTCAATTTCCAATAATAGGGGATACGGTCGTAGCAGTCAGTCGGTATAGTGAAACTATACTGTTTTTAAGGGAAAAAGCAAAAGAGAATTATTGACAATGCCTTGGAATAAGATAGAGTGCAAGAAACGTAAAAAAATGAGAAACCAACTATACGAGCTATGCGGGAAGACACTCTTCCTGCTAGCAGCGCTCATCGCAGGCGCAGGAATTAATTTCCTAACCATTAGAGCGTACGGCACCCCTGGCGTTATTGCAGTGTGCCTTAACATTGTTCTGGCCATGCTAGGGTATATGGTATTTAAGAAAATAACGAGCGGCGCTGCAAAAAGCGAAAACATCAACGCTGCATACAACATGTACTCCAAGCTCGTTTGGCTTCTGATGCTGTATTTTATTGCTTTTCTTTTTATCCCTGCAGCAATACTGCTTGGATGTTGCGGATCCTTCTTATTTCTCATTGCCGGTGCAAAGCTTGCAGAAAAGCTTAAGGCAAGAAATCGCAAGAAAGTTTCGCGCTTGTAAAACAAAGGCCCATTCGGGTCTTTTTTTGTTTCATACCCATTTACTTTATAACCATACATGGTAAGGTAGGGGAAACTTAACATATACGCGTATGAAGACAGACGTTTCGCCTGCAATAGGGCACTGTATTGGAATGCTAAGGGCGATGGGCGCCGAATCACTGCTGATACCGCGGTCAATAAGAGACTTGGCCTGGCGCTTTCCTTCTGCCGTTGCATGCAATGACATATCGGAAGAGCTGGCTGAGGCCGTGATAGCAAACGATATGCTTATCGTTAAAAGGCTTGAGCGTTTCGACGGACTGGTACATGACCAGCTGCTGGCATTCTTGCAGCAGATTCCTGAAAAGGAGACAGTGCTAGTGCATTTTTACCGCAAGGGAAAATACTACACAGCCGTTATTAACTTTTCTTTCAAGATCGGTCAGCAGTGCGCGTGCGCAAGCGCGCTCAGTGCCGACCCCTGCGTCATTATTGCCGTTGCGAGAATTCCCCAAAAGATTTTTATGCCGGAAAAATGCCTCAGGGATGAGTTTCATATTGCGATAAACAATATGACGAGAAAAGCGTATGCCTAATGCGTTCCGCTGCCGATTTGTTCGGCAGCTTTTTTATTGTTGACAGGCAGCTGCAAAAGGAGTATTGAGTACTATAACAACCAGTTCTACACATTAATCCTCTCATTATGAAAAGAATGCTTGTCCTGTGCGCCGCAATGCTGTTTAGCATTGCGTCGCCGCTCTCTGCTCAAATCGCTGAGCCTGATCAGAAGATCGTTTCTTCCGGCTATGTATTTACCCTTAAGACTGAAAAAAGCACGATGCAGACGTCAGAAGGAAGCGTTCTGGTATGCGTCCAGGAACTATGGTGGGGAGCAGAGAAGGTTTCTCTTGCCAGAATGTACGGGCTGCCGATAAAGCCTCTGAGCTTAAAGGCGCTGCGCGTGCAGCGACTGAAGGGCAAGAACGTGCTTGTGCTAACGCTTTCCAGCGGCATGCCGGAAAGCTTCGAGCGAAGGTTCCTGATGAAGTCGGATGGTTTCGGGGCTCCGTCGGAACTGATAGAGATGTAGCAATAGAAAGCGCCTTAAGAAGGCGCTTTTATTATGGGCACGTCATACCGTTTAATATTCAATACCTTTGAAGAGCATGATAGGAGGAATAGGAAACGACTTTCTTCACATGTTCGCGACTGGAAGATAGCGGGTACGCCTGAAGACTATGGAAATTACACTGTTCAGCCCGATTGGGCTATCCATGCTTCTGATGTTGCCATGGCTGGAAGAGAGGGGTATGAAGCAAGGGTTCAGTTATGGGCGGAATCTGTCTATAAAGATTTAGAAAAAACAGGAAATTTACAATAGGTATTGTTCCGAGTGCTGGAGGGTATTCCAACCTGCTTGAAATAAAAAAGCCTGACTATGTCACGTCGCAACGCTCAGTCAGGCTTCTAGCAAACAAGCTCGTGTACCACAGGACGCTGTCGTTGAGGTCCTCCTCCCATCCCTGTCTCATGATAACAGTTCAGAAGTGAGGATATGAGAATCTAATCCCTATCCTTCATAGGCTCTGCGGGCTCACGGGTCATTCCCGCTTCATAGCCTCCCTCGGTCGCTTCCCACGCAGGTCATTTGTCTCCAGCACTTTGCTTATCGATTATTCATTTTGTACGAAATGAACTCTCCAAAAAGCATACTACCTATAATAAATTTTTAGTCAATCACTTCGAGTCTTGGAGAATGTTCGAACCTGCTTGAAATAAAAAAGCCCTCATGCTGTACATAAGGACTCTGTTTTTTGAAAGGTTGCTTATTTCTCCTCCTCTCCCTGGAAGCGGGCTGCTTTCACTTCTGCTAATTTTTGATAGCCAATACACTGTAGTTGGGCGACGATTATTTCGCTCGTGGCTGAATCGACGAAATAATCGGGCCAGTCATTGGTGCTAAAATAGTCTTCTTTCACGGCGTTCTCTTGCAGTACGATCACCACTTTGCATTTTCGGGCATCTTTTATGTTCTGGCAATTTGGTAGGTCGTCCAGGTGAAGCCACCGGGTCCCGATGATAAGAGCGGGCACTACAATTTCTTCACGGAAAGGCAAATTGACAAACAGTGCGCTTGACGCCAATGTCCCTAATTTTTTGCATGCCACGCCCCACTCTTCTTTAGTAAATGCTTCCAGTAATGAAAGCTCTTCTGGGCTAAAGGTCCCAAATGCAGGAATAAGTTTATCCATTTTTATTTAAGTTTGTTTTAAGATTTTACTCACCATACAACCTTCACTTAGTTTTGGCAAGGGTTGAAGGGTAGGGTGGGGGTGAAATGTCTGAGATATGAGCGGCGGACTCTAAATACCAAGTAATGCAACTTAAAAAGTAATACGCTGAAATCAGCCAGAGAGATGCGGTATGTTAGACTTGTATAACCTTAAGATACACCAGAAGGCTAAGTCGAAAGACTCAGCCTTTTTATTTTGTTCCGAACGCTGGAGAAGGTTCGAGCCTGTTTGACTTCTTTTCAGCATAAGGTAGAGTAGAGAAAATTTACACAATAAAATCTTAGAATTATGGAAAAAGAAACTCCTTCAGGGAAGACCTTTTTGAAGGGCTACCCAGTGCCAAATCAGCAAAGCGCGGTTGCGCCGGACTTTCACCACATAGACCGGTTGGCGATATCGAACGGCGTCCTGAATCATGAAATATTTGAAATTGGTTTTGGTACGGATATAAAAACTGCCAAAAAGTACCTGCTTTTATTTGAGGGGGTCGGGCGAATCTTTAACCCTGGTTCCGGCGGTACCTGGCTTACGGTTTGGGGAACGTATATGCATTCGGAGGATCTTCAAAACCCCTCCTACCTTATAACCCAAACGGAGAACCTTTACTCAAAGATAGACTCGCAGGGCAGGAATCGCCACTTCACGGCATTTTTCGAAGAAAAAGACGGAGCATTTGTTTTCCGTATAAATATGGAACTGCAAGAAAGGGTTGTTTAGGATTCTTTAGATTTATCAATCAGTCCAATTAGGGCTGATTTTTTTGTTCCGAACGCTGGGCAACATTCGAACATACCTCATGTGAGGATAGGGAATTAAGCTTTATATATAGGGTCATTTAACATTGACTTTTCAAATAAAATGTGCTATTATATAAACATAAGGTTCTTTGATACGTTTTAAGGGTTATCAGGCATTCTTTCTACCGCGTTCCCAAAAGGAGTGTGCGATAACCCTTAAAACTAAGAAAATGAAAACTTCAGAGTATTTCTCTTTAAAAGCGCTAATCAACAATTTTTTCATAACCAAAATCATTGTGTTCACCGTTATCATCTCGATAATCTGTGCAATAGCAATGGTTACTGTTATGTACCAAATTGTCTTCTACCAGACAGCATCGTTTATGGAATGGAGGTACTGTGTTTTTATTGATATTGCCTGCTTTGTTCTTCTGATTTTCCCGTCGATGTCCCTGCACTACCTGTTAGACGCAAAAGGCGAGGCGCTGAAAGCACTGGACAGCGCCAGAGGGAATAATGCCAGCTACGAAAAAGCCTCTGACGCAATCTGCAGCGCCTTGTCCGCAAGTCCTGTAGAAACAGAGGAGATAGCAGTATCTTAAACTGCTAAAACAAAATACATTCCGTCATTGCAAATGCAGTGGCGGTTTTTTTTATTTCAGGTTCGAACTTTGCTCTAAAAATTTTTTCATCCCGTCAAGCATCATTTGCCAATTCTTCTCAGAATGCCGCCGCGCCTCGACTGTTTGATTGTTGTCCTGAGAAAGCGTAACCGTTATATCATTACCCAGAGACGATAAGGTAATGGTTATTGTATGAATATTTTCTACTGTCTCAGTCTTTCCTTCCAAGGGGCTGAAATGCGTGTACTGAATCAATTGTTCTGGTTCAATCTTTTTTATGACGCCTTTGTCTTCATGGGGCTTTCCTTGCCATTCTCCCTTCCAAATAATAGTAGCGCCTTCATTCCAATCCGACACTACTTCAGTGCCAAACATATATTCTTTAATGATCCTAGGATCAATAAGCGCTTGCCATGCCTTTGCAAGTGACGTTGTAATTGTTGTTGAAACTACTGCTGTATAATTTTCCATATTTAATATTGTACACCTTTTACATATTCCTGAAACAATGACAATGTTGTTTTCGTTCCGGACGCTGGAGGATGTTCGACTTGCCTGACAGGAGAGTGGTATTGACTTACATTTTATAATAGGTAGTATCAACACAAAATAGAGCAAATGAAAAGATCGGCAAACCTTAATACGCCAGTTTCTGGCAATGAATATTTTAGTAGTATAGTAGAGGCGACTGTTCCAGCAATGGGGATAATGTCTCCGTACGAACTGGTACCTCGAGATAAGCTTATGCAGCCGCGCGTGTTTTTTGGAGATTTGTTGTGGAATTGGTATCCTGCAACTGAAGAGGCAGTATTTGAGGCTTTTTCAATAGTAGGCTTCGCGAACCATGATTCGATAGTAGCACTGCTTGGAGGACAAGAGCAGCTCGGTCGACGATTTGCAGCGCCGCAGCAAGTTGAATACCTAATTCGGAATGAGCGCGATAAAAATAAAGGCATACTTTCCCGCGACATGGAAAGCAGTAATTATTTCCTCGCAAGAGGAATTAACTGTTCGCTAGTATATCTAAGCTTTGAATCGCCAGAAAATTTTACCAGAGTGAAAACAACTTTTTCATCCGTAATGATAGTGGCAGAGAATGAAAAGTGTCGTCTCTTTGCACCAAAGTTATTCTGATAAGGAAGTAGGGCAGTGTAACTATGGCCAATCGTTAATACCGCATTAGTAAAATAATGCGGTCTTTTTTTTTGCTCCGAGTGCTGGAAGATGTTCGAAAATCTATTGTCGAGATTTCCTATAATGAAACTATTGATTTATAAATCTGCTCTACTGTTTCCTCTAAGGACTGGTCGCTAGAATCTATAGTTTGCAAGTTAAGCTGGTCTCGTTTCTCGGAAAATATTTTATGAAGCTCGGTAGTTCTTTCGCGGAGTTCTACATAGTCTCCTCTATCATCAAAGCGTGCTAAGAGGGCTTCTAGTGATGGCAAAAGTAGAAATGCTTTGAATTCTTTATCTTTAAAGAAGGTTGAATACTGCTCTAATAGCTTTCTGCCTACAATAGCGTCAATAAAGACATCAAAGCCTTTTTCCAAGAAATTATTAGCCATATCGCACGCATTCTTGGCACTAAGGGAAAGCTGTAAATCTACCTCGTCAGCATAAGGCGAAGGTCTTACAAATCCTCCCTTTATCATTCCGCGAAGTTTATCTACTTCTATAACTGCACTTCGTTCAAACTTCTTAGCTAATGCGTTTGATACCGAAGATTTACCAGTCCCCATTGGGCCTGTGATAAGACAAACAAAAGCTTTTTTCATTTCCATATTATACAGCAAATTATCTAAGTTCGAACTTCACCAAAGGTCTCCAAAATAGCCCTTATAGATTAAGCTTAAAAAATTTGCTCCGAACGTTGGGCGACGTTCGAACCAATCTAATCTCTTAATATTGACTTTTTAAATAAATAATGCAATATAAGAGAAATGTAAAAACCAAAAAGCAATGAAAAAGAGACAACTTTTTACAGAAACACACCCTCTTTCTGCAGCCTTTCTTTCAGCGGTGTTAATTATAATTGTTGAGCACCTCGTTTGTCCTGGAAAAAACTTTCCACCTATAAGGTCTTACGGAGCAGTCCTTGTATTTACCATTGCAGGAATTCTGGCTTACTTTATTAAGAATGCTCTTGATAAGACTTGCTCAACAAAAAGCTAAATTGTATAGAAATAGGATTTGACTATAAAAGCTGTTCGTAATGTACGAAGAGCTTTTTTATTTGTTTCAAGTCTCAAAAAAGAAGTTCCCCCAATAGAGACCTTCCGGGGTTCGCATTTTCAGAAAAGAAAGAACGCCTTTGAGAAGCGTTCTTTCTTTTCGTTCAAATGCTCCGAACGCTGGAGGATGTTCGAACCTTTTTACTTACTTCATCATGAGGTCTGCAACGGCAACATTAAGGTTGTCTCGAAACATTTTGTTTACGTCACCGCAGGAATTTGCCACGTTGCCCGGGCCCATGCCATCACAAGTCTTATAGTTGACTGTAAAATTGGCTGTCTTTAGATTTTTTCCTACAGCTGCTGAATATGTATAGGCGACACTGACGGTATCGCCGTGCACATAGCCGTTGCTGGCGGTGCCAATACAGAACACTTTTCCCTTAATTGTTATTTCAGCGGTCTGCGCGTGAGAATTTTTAAAAGGGCTGCATGCATACGTGCTATACGTGGTTGAAAGGGCTGGCGGCCATCCGCCGGCTATTTCAATCCACTGCTCGGTTACTGCATGCTGTGAATCCTCTTTCGTGCCAGTTATATCGGGAACTGATTCATAGGGGTCTGCTGCTTTTCCTAAAACAGGGATGCTAGGTGAGGGGTTTTGCAATATGTATATTCCGGCGCAAATGATAATGAGAAATATTGAGGAAATAAGTATTCCTGTCTTTTTGTCCATGCATTGAATAGTACAGCGAAATGTATTTTTGTCGATACTCCGAACGCTGGAGGATGTTCGAACCTACTTGATGATGCAGAGATTTTGACTAATTTTAAAAGTATGGTAATTTATTGCTAAATTAAAGAAAGTTATTATGGCAAAAGATCCTTATCAAAAGACAGTGGTCACGGAGATCGACCAGAGTTTTCCCTGTGTAAAAAAGAGCAATTTTCTTTTTCACCCTATTTCCAGCGGAGACAGTATTTATGAAATGCACATGCCCTGGGGGTATGAACTTGAATTTACGGAGAATGAATTGGTAAAGCAAAAATTTGTTCAGGATTTTATCATCAACGTTGCCGAGAAAGCTCCTGCCAATCACACCTTCTATTTTGGAAGATTTGCCCTGCAGGAAAGTTTAAGTTTTACGTTTGAAGGAAAAGAGGTTGAGTTGTATAAGGAAAGGTTAACCTATGACCCAGTCCTGTATGTATTTGACAATCTTTCCAACGGAAAGCCCCGTACGCTTGTTAAGATTAGTGATGTTCCTAAGCATAGGAACATTAACAGTTATCACAATGCCTGCATCACGTGGGATAATATTAAGAAGTATCCTGACGACCCATGCTTCCTTCTTACAGAAAGCTCTTTTATGGAGCACGGGCAAAATGTTCGCTTTACTTCAATCATGTTAACAAGCGATCTCTCAGTACTTGTTTAAATAAGAATGATTGGTTGCGCCTCCTTGTAAATAGGGGGCGTTTTTTTTATTTGCTCCGAACGCTGGAGGGTGTTCGAACGTGCGTGATAGGGCGGTAGTATTGACTTTTTCATGAAATGACGTAATCTGAAGAAAAATAAACCTTAAATTTAATAGTCATGGCATTCGTAAAAGTATGGTGTCTTCCTGCCTAAACGGAAGAAAAGAAGCTTCAGGCTATCTGCGACGATATTATTGCAATAGTGATGGGCATCGAGCAGTTTGGTGTAAAAAACCCCAATGAGGTGATGATAGTCTTTCCGTCTGACATCATGCAGTACGGCCTTGGCGAGTACATTATTATTGAGGTCTCAGGCTTGACCGCCCGCAGAGAAAATGAAGATAAATGGATTTATAATGCCCTGGCAAAAAAGCTCGCGCAGAAGGTCCAGGAACATTTTCCGGCAGCGATCCAGGTAAAGTGCATGGCCTCAATGTTTAATGCGGTCGGCTATGCGCACTGCTCGCCAGTGAGACTGGTTCCTATCGCTGAACTTCTGCAGCAAGAAAAAATGTCCAGCGAGTTGCATAGCTTCCTTGCAAATGGAAAAGTTGAGCGCCTGTACGATTTTGATCCGCTGCGGCTGTCATGGTCTGAAGCTCCTGAGCATTTGCGCCAGGAAATGCGTAACCTGCAAGCGCAATAAATACTTTATTATCTCGAAAGCGTTTTCATGAAAATGAGAACGCTTTTTTATTTGCTCCGGAAGTAAGATTCGAACCTAAACAAAAAAGCCCTTTCCCAGGGCTTTTTTTTACGGTATTTTAAATATTTACTTTCCTTCTAACAGTGACAATGTCTTCTCATTAGTCAGCATCATGTCTACATATGCTGCAGTGCGCATTTGGTCTGCGCCTGGGTACATAGCCATAAGCTTTTCAGTCTCAATCTTAACCTCGTCATCAGACGGAACAATATTTTCCTTGCGAGAGATAGCATTCAATACCAGCTGCACTCGTGCGCGCTTTTCAGCTTCAGGCTTGAATTCAGACAATAGGCCTTCCTTTGTCTTGTTGCTCTGCTTGAGATAGTCATCAAGGGTAAAGCCAGCGCGAGAGATATCAGACTCAATCTGCGCAAGCATCTTTTCCTGCTCAGACTGCAATACGATTGCCGGAACAGGGAAGTCAGTCTTTGCGACGATTGCTTCCATGATTGCAATGCGGCGCTTGTCTTTCACGTCCTGAGACTTTTCCTTTGCTATGTTTTCAGCAATCTTTTCTCGCATTTGCGCTACGCTTTCGAATTCGCCAAATGAGCGGGCGAAATCGTCAGTCACTTCAGGCAATTCTTCTGTATGCGCATGTTCGTCTGTTGGCGCGTGCACATGGCCATAGGCGCGAAGCTGCTGCAGCTCGCCCACAACCTTGTCAATATCTTCTTCAGTTACTGCCGCAACTGCCTCCTCGGCGATCGTTACCGCAAGCTTCTTATAGTCAGGAAGGTCGATCGTTGGAAGCACTGTTGCGGTGAGGGTAAATTCAACGGGGTTGCCACGGGCAATCTTGGTGATTGCCAGTTCTGGGCGGCCGATAATATCAAGGTTTTCATCCTTAACAATTTCTGGGTAGAGTTCCTGCAATGCCATTTCAGCCATGTCGTTTACCAATAGCTCGTCAGGAATCTTTGACTTCGCTACCGCTTCAGGAATATGGCCCTTGCGAAAGCCATCAAGCTCCAAATGCCCAGCCATATGGTCAAAGGCTTTCTTTTCAAATTTTGACACAGCTTCCCAGCTCACTTCGCCCTTAATGGCTACTTTTGAGTCTGGCAACTGGCTTACGGTTGTGGTGTATTGTTTCATATCGAGCAGAGTCTAACATACGAGACTCGCTCGTGCCACCTTATTGAGCCGTAGCTGAATCAGTTGTTCCGAGAGAGGCTTTAAGCGCTGCAAGGCTTTCGAGGATGCGCGCCTTGGCTTCCTGAATAGTGCTTTCTGCAGTATTTGCAGTGTACTTAAGGGTTGAGAGCGTAAGCGCCGGGCTTTTTGTGCCTGAAACCGTAATGCCGGCAAATGCATCAACATCAAGCTTTGCTCGGGCAAGGCTCTTATTTGCCAATGCAAGAGATGCCTGAGAAGCAGAGGTATCAATATCATTAGCAGCAAGCTGGTTGATGGTGAGCTGCGTCTTGGCTGAAAGCTTGGTTAGGCGAGCAATCATGTCGCGAAGGCCTGCTTCAACCGTTTTCTGCTTGGCAGCAAGGGTCTGGCCAGGAAGAGGCGTTACGTCAATAGCCGCAACGGCAGGAGTCTGCGCAGCAAAAGAGCCTAGAGGGAAGGCGAACAGGGCTATAAGAATAAAGAATAGAATCTTTTTCATAATCGTTAGTATACAATAAAAGACGAAATTGAAAAGGTTTTCTTACAATACATGTATTGACTCTTTATATAAAACATGGTAATACGCATTTAAGTCCAAGACCGAACGGGACTATAAAAATAGGAGTAGGAACATGTTTTTAAACAAATAAATAATGGAAAAGAAACTATTCGAAGTCATTAAGGAAAAGCAGTCTTTGCTGTTAGCACGCATTGAAAAAGGCGAGATTCAAACAAGCTCGGCAAACGGCATTAGTACTGGAAACGATGAGGGCATCTCATATGAAGATGCTAAAAGCGTGATCGAGCACTTTGCTGTATACAAGAAAGAATCTCGCAGGTTTAATCAGGATCCATCAAAGATAGTGCTTTCAAGAAGAGTTTTTGAGAAAATTCTGAGCGCTCCTGGCAGCCAAGTCAATATGTTTTTGTTTGCGCATCTCAATGAGAAGTCGGAAACAGATTTTGATTTGTACAACGATTCTCCGGTTACAGAAAAAATCAATAAGGCGCTGCAGGAGGATGACGGGTGGGTTCCCCGGATACTGTTCCTCTTTGGGGCTGGGTTTTTTGCAATCGCGCTGAATTATTTTTTGAACAACGCTTATGCCAAAGCAGCGGTAGCCATTGCTATTTTGATTGGCTTGATTGTTTTTGCATGGCAGCGATCAAAAATTAGCAAGGCAAAAGGAAATTGGCTTGTGCATACCTTGCTCGATCAGAAAGGAACAATGAGAGAGCAGTCAGCGGCAGCATTGTTCAGTGCTGGTATTGACCGTCCACCGAGCAGAATTTTTGCCAATCGATTCAAGATACGGTTCTCTTCTATAAGAGAGCATATCAACCTTGTTGGGGAAGCGATTAAGCTCAATGGCACTGTCGGATACATCGTTAATAAAAATGTAGACATTAGCATTTTTGCAAAGGATAAGGTTGCAACAGTGACGCTTGGGTCACGATCCAAAAAAATTGATATTATGCCAGTTATCCTTTTAAAGGAATCAATCATTATCCGAGCTTCTTTCTTAGAAAGCGACGAACGCTGCGAGAACGAAAGCGGCGCGTATGGCAGCATTGAAGACATCTTTAACGATGCCGACCTAGCATTGCTTGTGTGATTTTTTACCCGCCCTCCATTATATGGAGGGCTTTTTTATACGAAAAAGCAGTCTTGGCTCGCTGGTCTTTTCTGCTATACTGGCCACCATATGATCAAAGTTTTTGGACACATTTCACCTGATACTGATACAACCGGCTGCGCCATTCTTTGGGCGTGGTATCTCAATGCGCATACGTCGCATGAAGCGACCCCTTATGTGCTCGGCACCCTTAACAAGGAAACTGCATTCGTATTGAGCCGATGGAACGTTGCAGAGCCTGCGCTGCTAGAAAGCATTGCTGCAGACGATGAGGTTGTTATCGTTGACACTAACAATCCTCAGGAATTGTTTGCAAACATTAACGAAGCAAACATTCTGCAGATCATTGACCACCATAAGCTAACCGGCGGCCTGACTAGCAAGGGACCGTTGGAAGTTACTATTCGCCCGCTCGCTTCAACAGCAACCGTTATATACGATCTCATAGGATCGCATGCGGAAGCACTGCCGGATGATATGGCAGGCACCATGCTGTCATGCATCCTTTCTGACACGCTTGAATTCCGATCGCCAACAACAACGCCGCATGACAAGGATGTGGCCGAGCGATTGGCTGCAAAGCTGGGCGTAACTATTTCTGAATATGCCGCAGAGCTGTTTGCTGCAAAGTCAGATGTTTCTGACTTCACCGATATTGGCCTCATCCATATTGACAGCAAAAAGTATGGCGTGGGTGACAAGAACTTTCGCGTGTCTGTCGTTGAGACAACGACGCCCGCGATGATACTGTCTCGCAAGGATGGCATCGTCTCTGCAATCAAGGCATTGCTTGAAGAGGAGAAAGACGTTGATGACGTGCTGTTCTTCGTTATCGATATCCTAAAAGAAGAAGCGACGGTGTTAGCCTATAGCGATCTTGCCAAAGACATTGTCGAAGCATCATTTGGCGTAACTGTTTCAGGAGACACTGCGGTATTGCCGGGAGTTGTTTCTCGCAAGAAACAGATTCTGCCTGTATTGGTATTGAAATAGCACGCAATATAAAAAGACACCCAGCCGGGTGTCTTTTTATATTCAACAATGAATGACTACGCTGCAGCAACTGCCTCGTTGTCATCCTGAAGCGCCTCTTCGGCAACTTCGTCTGTTTCATTGGCCTCGTTTGCGGCTGTTTCATCAGTTGCAGCAAGGTCTTTCAATGAAACGAAGTCATCGCCTTCAACATGCGCTTCAGCCGTATCTTCAAGCTCTGCCTCGGTTCCCTTGATGTCGATCTTCCATCCGGTAAGCTTGGCAGCAAGGCGCACGTTCTGCCCGCCCTTTCCGATTGCAAGAGAAAGCTGATCGGGGGTAACTTCGATAGTAGCCTTGTGCTCTTCGTCGTTCAGCTCAAGATCAAGCACTTTTGCTGGAGAAAGAGACTTGCGAACAAATTCTTCTGCATCAGGAGACCATTCGATAATGTCGATTTTCTCTCCGCCCAATTCGTTCATCACGGTGCTTACGCGCACGCCTTTCTGTCCAACGCATGAGCCAACAGGGTCAATGTTTGGATCTTCAGTCCATACGGCGATCTTTGATCGCGCGCCCGGCTCTCGGGCAATTGACTTGATCTCAACAACGCCTGAGGCAATTTCCGGAGACTCGAATGCAAACAATTTCTCAAGGAACTTAGGATGAGTGCGAGACAGGCGAAGGTTTACGCCGCGTGGAGACTCTTCAACATGGAAGAGGTATGCGCGAATGCGGGCGCCGCGAACGTATCGCTCGCCAGGAATCTGCTCATTCGGAGGCAATACGCCTGTTGCGCGATTAAAGTCGATAAAGACAGTGCCGCGGTCAACTTTCTGGATATAGCCGGACACGATGTCGCCTTCCTTGCTGCCGAATTCATCCATAATAGAGGTGCGCTCTGCCTCGCGAATGCGCTGCATGATAACCTGCTTGGCTGTCTGGGCTGCAATGCGGCCGAAGTCATCCTTAGGCTCAAGGTTGAATACCAGCTCGTCGCCGATTTTGGCATCGCTTTTCATGATGCGCGCGTCTTCAAGCAACAGGTGCTTTTCCTCGTTGAAGTGCTCGCGCTCGTCTTCTTCGTTTTCAGGCTCTTCTTCAAAGCGTACTACGGTATCGTCAACGACGGTCTTGACCTGCTCAAAGCTGAAAGAGCCGCCATCGATATCGATATGCGCGCGAATTACCTGCCCTTTTTTGCCGTACTCCTTCTTGTATGCCGCAGCCAATGACTGCTCAATCGCGTCTACAAGCAGGTCGCGGTTGATGCGGCGCTCGCTTTCTAATTGTTCCAATGCTAATTTTAATGCTTTTATGTCCAACATATGTGTATTTTATTGTTATTCTTTTGTTTGTAATAGCCGAATGTCCGACCTTTCGGGGCGGACATTTGTACTCTATATATAGCATGAGAGAGCAAAAAAATAAAGTGCGATTTTTCTTTTCCCCATCTGCATATAAAAATGTTTGTACATGCAATAGATACTGCCGTATACTATGATGGTAAATGAAACTATCGAATAAAAAACTGTCTGTACTCTTTGCTGCTATCGGATTGCTTGCAGTCTTCATGTGCGTAAAAATAATTCAGGCAGACGCTGGCAGCAATATGTATGGCTACGCCTGGTCGTCGAACATCGGCTGGATCAAGCTCGATGATTGCGATACTCCTTCTGGATCATCAAGCAACTGCTATAGCGCTACAAGCTATGGGGTAAGCGTGCTGCCTGTTGCGCCGGGAACCCTATCAGGCTACGCCTGGTCGTCGAACATCGGCTGGATCAGCTTTAACGCAACCAGCTGCCCGATAGCGGGCTGTACCCCAGGAGCCTATGCTGACTGGGATCACAAGAATAGCGATGGATCGGTAAATATAAAAGGCTGGGCGCAGGCATGCTCTGTATACGTATCAGGCTGCAGCGGCCCGCTGCAATCAGCTGCAATATTGGGAGGCTGGGATGGCTATATCGCCCTGGATGGCGCGAATGCAGGCGGTACAGGATCGGCATGGGGATTAAAAATTCTTAGCGACAACAGCATTGTAGGCTTTGCCTGGGGTTCAGAAGTGCTGGGCTGGATCAAGAGCATTACCGGGGCTGTTTCATTCGACGGCATAAGCGCTCATATTTCAGCAAACCCGTCGACAATTGATAAGGGGGCAAGCTCAACGCTTACCATCACCGCAACAAACATTGCAGGCGCAGGATCCTGCAGCATTCCCGGTGTGCCCGCGTTTGTCATGACGCCAAACGGCGCAAACAACGCCTGGACTGGCACCGTGTCTGTATCGCCTGCATTCCCAACAAGCTATACCGTGACATGCGTAAACAACTCACGTAGCGCAACAGATACAACAACCGTTAATGTATTGTATTTCGGTACGCCGTCGGGGCCAGGCGGTTCTGGAGCGGGAGGAGGGTATTGCGCGATCACTTCTCCTCAGCTGTCATGGAGCACTGATGCTACAACTTGCACCATTACCTCTTCAGCAGGAGGTTCAGAAACTGTATCGAACAATTCAAAGGATGAAGGCGGAGCGCTGGGTTCTGACGGATTGTATTATTACACCCCAGGCATGCCAGTATCAGGCGGCAGTACGACATACAAGCTGCAATGTACTGGCGGCGCAAAGCCGTACAGCGCTTCGCTTACCGTAACTGCCTGCGTAAAAGACTACGCAGTTATTCCAAGCCCTTCTTCTCAAACGCTTGTTCCAAGCGCAGACGGCAAGACAATGACAGCTGCGTTTAACGTAACAATTGCGCCGCAAAACGGCTTTACCGGGCCTGTTGACCTTTCAATACAGTCATGGCCTGCGACAATTCCGGGCAGTCGCAGCGGAACATTCGATACGCAGACGCTGACATTCAATGGCAGCAGCTACGGCACTGCCGTGCTGACCGTTACTATCAATACTGCTGACTTGAAGCAGAGCGCGACTTATGCGCCGATTATCATTAAGGGCACAAGCGGCACGCTTACGCGCACTGCGCAGGTATCGGTCGGCTCTGTTGTCAAAGTTAAGCCCGTATACGGCGAATTCTAAAAAATATATGGATGAAATGAACACTACACCTCAATATACTGCGCCATTGCAGCCATCTGCTCAGCCAGCGCCCGCGCGCAGCAGCAAGGGCTGGATTCTCGCCGCAATCATAGCAGCCGTTATAGCTGTTGCCGCTGCAGTTGCGTGGTATTTCCTCATACATAAGAAAGGCGCAAGCGTTTCGGACAGCAATTTGCAAAAGCTTGAAGCGTCATCCGATACGATACAGATCAATATTGACAATAGAAGCGCGAAGCTCAAGCAGATATCGAACTCGTCGACCGCAACGTCTGTTCCGATCGAAGACCGCCGTGCTATGCTTAACTCATTAAAATAGTATGAAGAAAAAACTGCTACAACTTCTTGTCCTTGCCCCCGCGCTTCTTCTTGTGGCCGGCCTTGCGGCTGCCTATACTCCGCCTGTCTCGCTTCCTCCTCAGGGCAATACTGACGCCCCGCTTGATATTGGCACAGCGAATCAGATCAAGGATGGCGACCTGGGCGTTGCAGCATTCGAGGCGCGAGGCAACGCGTACCTTGCCAAAGACGTGTTCTTTAACGGCATGATTCGCGGCGGCACGCCTGCTGACAAAGACTCTGCTGTTGCGTTTGGAGGGGCTGCAAACAAGGTGTCAGTTTTGGTAAATGGCACTGCATCTATAATCGGCCATTATCAGTCTGACACGCTTAAGACCCCTTCGGGAAACAAGGAGCCAGTCTGTGCCGATGCCAATGGCGTATTCTATCTTTGCGGTGCTTCTGCAGGCCCTGCTCCTGTAAATCCTGTATATGTGTCAATTGACTATCAGACGCCCGGCAGTACCAATGTCGTTGCCCATCTTTCTGAAGGGATTTCAAGCCAGGTGACTGTTTACATACAGGCATCAAGCGGATCTGCTGCTCCGATGAGCTTTCTGCAGAAGTATTTTACGGCCAATGCGTATTATCAGGATGCATGCCAGCTGACGAGCACCCCTACCGTTCTTGGCAGCGTTACTATCCCTCACGACCAGACGGTATCGAATAATGTCATCACCCTTCCAAACGGCTGCAGCCCGTCATCAACCTATATTTCCATTAGCAGCTATTCGCCCCAGTCAACGGTAGGCGGCAGGCCCATTGAGAGCTATTAATCTATGAAGCACACACTTTTGCATAACCTAAAATTCATTGTCTTCGGCCTTGCAGTCGCTATCAGTCTGGGCATTGTTGCCGCTGCGCCATGGGCAGAGCCATCGAGCGTTGCGCCAGAAGGCAATATTGCTGCGCCGCTGCACACAGGGCCTTCTCAGATTAAGTCAGGAGGGCTCTCTGTAGATACGTTTCTAGCGGCTCAAAACGCGCAGTTTGGCCAGCAGGTATTCTTTACCGGCATGGTCCGGGGCGGCACTTCTGCCGATACCGACTCTACGGTACGGTTTGGCACGGGAGGCATGCATACCAATATGACTGCAACCGGCGACGTTTCTGCTGTCGGTACCATTGCAAGCAGTTCCGTAGCGAACGCGAACAGCAGCGCTTTGTGCGCGACCGCTGAAGGCACTATCGTCACCTGTACGCCAGGCGTTTCGGTATCGCCCGTACCATCCCTTACTCTTAACAGCGATTCATATTCAGGAAGCGTGCGCACTGACGTCGTGCAGGTTGGCAAAAACGTTTCACCGGGCAACGTATTCACCATTAGCATCTATGTGAAGGATTATACTGTCACTGCAGTTGCCGGAGACACGTACGAAACGATTGCAAATAAGCTCATCGTGGCAATCAATAACGGCACATGGGGATCCAATGTGAGCGGCACGTACGGCCTGAAGCCGAGCGCGTCGTCTGTCAGCGCCGGCAATGGAGACCTGATCAAGATCACCCTCGACAGCGCCAATCGAGTTAGCTTATACGCATCAGCAAAATAATTCATATGAAGCCATCACACATTTTTCGGAATCTAATACTGGTCGCATTCGGGGGAGTGCTTGCTATAAGCCTAAGCTATGCTAATGCGGCATGGAATACTCCGATTGCTGCATTTACTGACCCAGCAGGCACGCCGCCAGGCTCGAATACCGAGACGCCTCTTACCGTTGGCAGCAGTCAGGTCAAGGCAGGAGGTTTGGGGGTGAATGCATTCGTTGCAGGGCAGAATGCGCAGTTTCAAAAGCACGCAATTCTTGGCGGAGCATTATATGCAGATATAGGAAATCCTTCAGCGGTTCCTTTCGGCGGCATAGACATTGCCGGCGTTGCGCACAAGGTTGCACTTGTAATTTCAGGAGCATTTTCAAATACCGGAGCAATTGCAAGCGCGACACTGGCTAACAGCAGCTCAGCCGCAGTCTGCGCTGACAAGGATGGCGTGGTAGTGCTGTGTGATTCGACTACGGAAACTCCTCCTGCTACTCCGAAGGGAGAATTTCTCTCATCAAGCTCATACAGTAGCAGGCATGTAGGCTTTTCTACGCTTTGCTACAGTGCCGGCGGCGCACAGAAATTTATCAACTTCTTTGGGCATGGCGGTTGCGGTCTTAACTACAAGGACTTGATGCCACACGGAAATACGTCAGCGTATCAGGGAGTAGTGGTGCAGCTTGCTAACAATGGCGTGCTTTACAATACGCTTCCTGGATTCGCAACCCAGAATGGAGACATCGTCCGATTGCCGTACAATCTTCCTGATGCTCCTGCGCCAATATGGACAGTCCACAAGACTGGAGAATATGCCATTGACCTTACCTCAACCGGCAAGATCACTTCTGAAATCGATAATGGCAATTACTTCCTCTTCACTTCATTTGATATGCGCGTGAATGACACTTACTATCCGTTAACGGCCAACCCAAGCGCTACCGGAGGCTATGCTCCCTTTGCTGGCCATTCATGCGGCGTGTCTCAGCCTAGTTTCGGCGATCTCTCAAAATTGTTTAATGTTACGGTATTCAATCAGGCATATCCTGCCTATCCGTATCCATATCAGACTAATCACGGCAATAGTGGCAGCTATTGGCTCGATATCTCTAGTCCAGAAGTACAATATGGCATAAGGGGGTCTTGCAAGTATGAAGAAAAGGGCGACTGGCATGCAGAATTGCCGTTTAATCTTAGCTTTCAGAAAACAATGCACTTTAATGCAGGAGATCATGTCTATCTATATGGAAGAATGGCGGGGGTTATAACGCAAAGTACCGGCAATTCAGGAGGCTTCACTGCTATCGTTGACCAGAATACTACGCTTCACGTGATAGAGAAATAATAAAGAAAAACCCTTGTTATCAAGGGTTTTTTGTTGACTTTGTTTTTCAGAAAGAATATTTTTATAATAAATACGATCAAAAAATGAAAAAACAAGTACTCTTGAAAAGGCTAGCCTTGGCCTGCTTACTCTTCGCAATGGTTGCGGCTGGGTGCAAAAAAGGCGGAGCACCCGCTCCTGACCCTATGAAGGAAAATGCCAGATTGATAGAAAATGGCATATGGAAAGGCCCTGGTCCGGTAACGTATATGTTTAAGGATGATGGCAGCGGCACCGGCGGTACGGTGACTTATACTGACAGTGACGGAGAATCAAGCATCACTGTCTGGAAAGCTTGGAGCGCGACGCTGCTAAAGATTGCTGATCCGGACGGTACTGTGTACGAATACAGCTATACCGTTAACGGCACCACCCTTACCCTTACCTATTTGACAACAACGTTTACGTACACCCATTAAATTCATATTAGCCGCTCCAGCGTAGGGCGGCTTTTTTAATCGCATTTCGGCATAGCTGCCTATGGTATACTCATCGTATGTTGTATTTGATTGGTAATTGGAAAATGGCGCCGGAAAAGGCAGTGCAGGCAGCTGACTTGGCGAAGAAGAGCAGCGACATTGCAAAGATATACAAGAAGAGCCTTGTTGCAGTCGTTTGCTCTCCCGCGGTGTTTCTTCCTGTCGTTACAAAAAATGCCAAAGTGCCGCTATTGGTTGGCGCGCAGGGAGTCGCGGCTGACAGCGCAGTTGCCCAGACTGGATTAACAAGCGCCAGCATGCTCAAGGATGCAGGCGCGCAGTATTGCATTGTCGGCCATTCTGAAATGCGGGCACGCGGAGACAATAACGGAATAGTGAAGGAGCAGCTTACGCGCCTGATTGAAAAGAAGCTTGTCCCTATCGTCTGTATAGGAGAAAAGAGCCGCGATGCGCAAGGCTGGTACTTGAGCGAGGTAAAAGAGCAGCTTGAAACTGTCTTTGGAGACCTTGCGCCGCTGCAGGCCAAGAAGATCATTATTGCCTATGAGCCTGTCTGGGCAATTGGCGCAAAGGCAGAGCGCGCAGCAACGCCGCTTGAATGCAGGGAAATGACCATATTCATTAGAAAGTTTCTTTCTGACAAGTATGGCGAAAAGCATGCCAGGGCAACCGTTATCGTGTACGGCGGTTCGGCTGACGAATTGAATGCAAAGAGCTTTATCTCCGAGGGAGGAGCCAATGGCTTTTTGGTCGGCAGAGTCAGCCTTGATGCAAAGCGATTTGCAGCGCTGGCAAAGGTTATTAGCAGCGAGAAATAATATATGAAATCAATTGCCGCACTTCCAGCCCTTAAGGGCGCACGAGTACTCGTCCGCGTTGACTACAATGTGCCAATAGCGAATAACAAAATTAAGGATGCTCGCCGCATTACGAGCTCGTTCGCTACGATCGATGCTCTCTTGAAGAAAGGAGGCATTCCTGTCTTGATCGCCCATCTTGGCGACAATGCTGCCAGCCTTCGTCCTGTCGCGACGTTCTTGTCAAAGACATATAAGACCGTGTTCGTAACGCACGATGTAACTGATGCATATATATATGATATTCTGGCGCAAGTTCCCAAGGGAACTGTCGTGCTGCTAGAAAATATCCGACGCTATGAGCAGGAAGAAAAGAATGATGCTGCATTTGCAAAGACACTGGCTAAGCTGGGGCAGTACTATATTAACGATGCGTTTTCAGTATCGCATCGCAAGCATGCGTCAGTCGTTGGCATTCCAAAATACCTGCCGTCATTTGCAGGAGCGCAGCTGCAAAAAGAAATTGCCGCACTATCTTCGATAGTGAATAACAAGAATCATCCTTTTGTCTTTATTCTGGGCGGCGCAAAGTTCGCGACAAAGATTCCATTGCTCAAGCGCTTCAGCGAGCTGGCTGATAGCGTCATTGTTGCTGGCGCTATTCTAAATAATTTTTATAAGGAAGCAGGCTTTCCTGTCGGAAGGTCAGTGGTTGAAGAAGGATACGCAAAGCCTATTGCTGCATTGCTGAAGAACCCTAACCTGTTGCTGCCAACTGACTGTCTCGTATTGCGAGACGGCAAGAAAGTGACCGTTGGCCCCGATGAGGTTGAGGCCAATGACGTTATCGTTGATATCGGGCCGCGCAGCACTGAGCTTATTGCTGAAAAGATCAGCAAAGCAAAAGTTATTGTCTGGAACGGTCCGACAGGATGGTATGAAAAAGGATTCATAAAGGCAACGACCGCGCTTGCCAAGGCGTGCGTTGCCTCAAAAGCCTTCACTGTCATTGGCGGCGGCGATACGGGCGCTGTTGTTGAGAAAATTGTTAAAGACAATGACTCAAAGCGCTTGTTTGTATCAACAGGAGGAGGCGCAACGCTTGAATATCTTGCAAGAGGCACGCTTGTAGGCATTGCTGCACTGAAATAAATAAAAAATCCAACATGATGTTGGGTTTTTTATTTTAATGCATGGTATAATCAGAAGACATGAAGGGGATTTGGAAAGGCATTCGCGCTCATAAGACATTTGCACTATCAATTGGCTTTTTAGTGCTGTTTTCTTTCAGCGTAACGCTGGCCGTTCCGCCTGGTACTAAATACAATGCAGGAGAGACGCTTGATCCAGCGTGCGCGCCGGGAGGCACCAACTGTTCTGTGCTTGTAAGCTCGTCGCAATGGGATGACGTGACCGGCGGCATCAATTATGCAGGGGGCAAGGTGGGCATTGGTACAACGACGCCGCAGGCTGCGCTTGATATTGCGGGGGATGGGGCAATTGTCGCGACAGGAACATTTGGCTCGGGCATTGCAGTTCCAGACCTCGGCGCAGGAACAAGGATGCAATGGATTCCTTCAAAGAGCGCGTTTCGATTTGGCACAGTAAGTGGAACGCAGTGGGATAGCATTAATGTAGGAAGCTATTCCACAGCATTCGGTAGGGATACTACTGCTGTAGGGCAGAATGCTACGGCATTTGGCTTCAATACGACCGCAGGTTCTTTAGCGAGCGTTGCTTTGGGCCGCTATAACGTTGGGGGAGGAAACCCTACTACGTGGGTGGCAACGGATCCGTTGTTCGAAATTGGCATCGGTACGGGCGTTGGCACAGAATCGAATGCGTTTAGCATTCTTAAGAATGGAAAAACTACCATGAGCACTACAAACATTCCAACCGGAAACTTTGTAGTCGGCGTGGCTACAACGAACGGCTCACCAAGCTCAATGGGCGTAAATATCCCGGCTGCCGCATATTCTCCATACCAGCATTACATTACCTTGAGTCAGCCAA
This sequence comes from Patescibacteria group bacterium, assembly GCA_040389365.1. Taxonomy (GTDB): domain Bacteria; phylum Patescibacteriota; class Minisyncoccia; order Phycocordibacterales; family UBA9973; genus UBA4124. Next base: position 20,849 of record JAZKAB010000005.1, on the reverse strand, counting down.
ACAACAGCATTACTATCAGCGCAGGGAATGGCGACAATGGCGGCGGCTTCATGCGTCCCGGTGTTAACTCGGGCGAGATGAGAATCTTCAGCGCATACAACCAAGACACTACCGCAAGCTATGTAACGTTTTATACAGCAAACACGCAACAGGCTTTCCTTGGTGCTGACGGGCATTTTGGCATCGGCTCAGGCCTTGCAGCTGCTTCGCTGCTGACCGTCGGTCGGTCATCTGTTGCATCAGGAGTGATTGCGCACTTTGAAACTGCAGCCGGTACCTGTGATCTTGATCCGACAAACGTTGGCGGCCTTTCATGTACTTCTGACATGAATGCAAAGAAGAACATTAGCAATCTTTCTGACAATTCGCCTTGGAATTTCAATACTAATATCTCTATTAATAATCAAAGCATGTTTGATAGGGTTATCGCGCTGCAGCCCGTGCAGTATAATTTCACGGCAGAAGCCGACGGCACTCAAAAGCATACCGGCTTTATCGCGCAGGATGTTGAGCGCCTATTCCCTGATCTTGTTGATACGAATGCGGCCGGCAAAAAGACCCTTAACTATACTGGTCTTATTCCGTATACCGTTCAGGCAATCAAGGATATGAATATGAATATTACCGACATTGGCAATCTTGATCGCGCCAACAACTGGAGAACAGCACTTGTTTCATGGCTCGGCAGCACGACAAACGGCATTCAGAACATCTTCTCAAAAAAGGTTACAACTGACCAGTTGTGCGTTGGCACAGTGTGCGTAGATCAAGCGCAGTTCTTGCAGATGGTGCAGAATAACAGTTCATCTTCATCGGCGCCTGCAGCTCCTGCTGTTCCTGAAGAGGTTGCACCAGCAGAACATGTTGTTGAAGAGCCGGCACCAGAAGCGCCTGTTGAAACTCCTTCAGAACCAGTTACGCCTCCTGAAACGCCAGCTGCTGAATAATCTTTTCAGCAATCTCATTCATTTCGCCTTCAGCATATTTCAGAAGAGGCCCGTGAATATTGTCATCAATCATGCGAGGGATAAGGTGTATATGGAAATGCGGCACCTCGTTTCCAACAACCGCCAGCTGCACATAGTCGCACGCAAGTGCGTTTTTTAATACCAGCATAAGCTCCTTGGCTTTTATAAAAATACTTGCAATAAGCGCGTCAGGCGCATCCTGCATCCAG
>JAZKAB010000005.1:0-19662 GCA_040389365.1 Patescibacteria group bacterium | reverse complement strand
CAGTCATACTGCTCTTTTGGAATAAGCAGCACGTGTCCCTTTGCTGCAGGATTGATGTCCATGAAGCAGAGAAATTCCTGATTTTCATACACAACCGCTGCAGGAACCTCTTTTCTTATAATTTTGCCGAATATTGTATCGTTCATAGTATTCAGTATATGGTACAATCGCGTCTATGCAACCAACTGCGCCGACTCCGGCAGAATTGAAAGCACTGCTTCTAGAACGATTGAATCTATCAGCCGAAGGGGAGAAGGAATTTCTTGAGCCTGAATACGCGCTGGGCAATCCTATGCTCTTTAGAGACATGGAGAAGGCGGTGTCTCGCATTCAGCTTGCGCTTGAAAGGAAGGAGCATATCGGCATTTATGCCGACTATGACTGCGATGGGATTCCTGGCGCTGTTGTACTGGTTGACCTATTCAAGGCATTGGGTGTTATGGAGCGCGTGCATGTCTATATTCCTGACCGGCACATGCAGGGGTATGGCGTAAATACGTACGGCATTGACGAGCTGCAGGCACTTGGCGTGTCGCTTATGATTACCGTTGATGTCGGCATCACTGCACTGGCAGAAGTTGCCGACGCGCAGTCGCGCGGTATCGATACCATTGTCACCGACCATCACGCGCCGCTTGAGCTTTTGCCAGCGGGCTTTGCCGTTATTCACCCGGCAGTTGGATCGTACCCGGAAAAGAACCTTTGTGGGGCGGCGGTGGCATTCATGCTGGTGCGCGGTTTTTTGGCAAAATACGGCGAAACATACAAGGTGCCTGAAGGCTGGGAGAAGTGGCTGTTGGATATGGCGGGCTTTGCAACGCTTTCTGACATGGTGCCGCTGACAGGAGAAAACAGAACGCTGGTGCACTATGGCATGAAGGTTATGGGCAAGACGCGACGAATCGGCCTGCAGGCGCTGTTTGCTGCAAACAGCATCGACATGATGCGTCTAACCGAAACCGACTTGACCTTTACCGTCGCCCCTCGGCTTAATGCCGCCTCTCGCATGGCTAGCCCGCTCTTGGCGTTTGAATTGCTCTCTACGACTGACCGAACGAGAGCTATGGAATTGATGCGAGAGCTGACGAGCATCAATGACGAGAGAAAATTGATGGTGGCGAGAATTGTGAAGGACGCGCATGCGCGCCTGGCAGCGCGAGACTTGCCCGACATTGTCGTTATAGGCGACTTGTCCTGGCGCCCCGCAGTATTGGGTCTTGTTGCCGGAAAGCTGCAGGAAACATACGGCAAGAGCTTCTTTGTATGGGGCGAGGGAGGCGATGGCACGCTCAAGGGCTCATGCCGCATGATTGCGACGCATCATGCAGCTGTGCTCATGCAGGGCCTGCCTGAGGGCATGCTGCTGCATTCAGGAGGCCATGCCGCTGCTGGAGGGTTTGCTGTATTGAAAGAGAAGGTGCACTTTTTCGAGCAGTCATTGAATGACTGTCTTGCCGGTCTTGAAGTTGTAGAGGAAGAGGTTTTGCAAAAAGAACAGTCGCTGTCATTGCCGCTTTCGTGCGCGACAACGCGGCACTTGGCGGCAGTGCGGGCATTTGCGCCATTCGGCGTTGGCAATCCAGAACCGGTATTTTTGTTTGAACACGTAACGATTGAGAGCGTAAAGAAATTTGGCAAGGCTAAAGAGCATATTGAATGCACGGTATCAGACAGTACCGGAACTGCTGTCGCATTTACCTTTTTCGTTGATGACGCATTCGTTGCGCGCTGCGAAGCTGGCATGGCTATCAGCATTATGGGCGTATTGGAGGCTGGCTGGAGGGGTGGGGTGCGCATTCGCATCAAGGAAATAGTATAGGGTATACTGTGCGCATGAATACAGCACTACGAATCTATACTGACGGCGCATCACGCGGCAATCCTGGTCTTGGCGGCTGGGCGGCAATCGTACTAGCGGGAGATATGGCAATGGAAATTGCTGGCAGCAGCAAGCTTGCGACGAATAATCAGATGGAACTGGCCGCTGTTGAGGCAGTGCTTGCTGACAGCGGTGCTCTTGCGTGGAAAGGGCTGGTGACAGTCTTGAGCGACTCGATGTACGTTATTAACGGCATGACAAAATGGGCCAAGGGCTGGGAGCGCAATGGCTGGATCACCAGCGCGAAGACGCCCGTTGAGAACAAGGCGCAATGGCAGAACTTGCTGAAGCTGATGAAGGAATATGGCAGCAGGCTGACATTGGAAAAGGTGAAGGGGCACTCGGGAGACTTGTATAACGAGCGCTGCGATGAGCTTGCAGTGAATGCGGCACTGGGAAATGCGCAAACGTTGTTTTCAGGAACAGTGCAGGAATATGAAACTTTTTTAGCTGCACAGGGATATGACGAGAAGATGAAGACAGCACCCGCAAAATCAAAGAAAGCAACAGGGGCCGCATACTCATACGTTTCAATGGTAGATGGCGTAGTGCATGCAGACAAGACCTGGGCAGCGTGCGAGAATCGCGTGAAGGGAACGAAGGGAGCAAAGTACAAGAAAGTATTTTCAAAAGAAGAAGAAACAGAACTAATGCAAGACTATACGCTGCAAAGCCTCTTATGATAGAGCTGCTCGCTATTTTATTATTGCTCGGCGGATTAGCATATCGCCTGCATGTCGGACTTGTTGCACTCTGCGGAATCAGCGCTCTCACGAGCGCTTTTTTCTTTATAACTTTTTTAACGCGGGCTGCGCTGCTAAGAGGAGTGCTGCTCGGGGCGACGCTTTGTCTCGGAGGGTTGGTGGTGAAATTTCATGAGACAAAGACAGCGCAAGAATTTTTTGCTGTGCGCGATATTTCTGGCGTAGTACAAAGCGTTGACCGAAGGCTCGATAAGACCGTGTTAGTGGTGAAGGATAGCAAGTATAAGAAATCAGTGCAGGCGACAGTGCGAGGCCAGGCAGCAGCATTGCCAGGAGATACGGTTGATGTGCAGGGTACGGTAAGTCGGCCAGAAGATTTTGTAACCGATACTGGCCGCCTCTTTGGCTATGACGGCTATCTGCAATCAAAAGGTATTGCCGGCATTGTCTCTCCAGCAACAGTTATTCCCATTGCAGCAGGAAATCCTTCGCTCGTACGAATAGCTACAAAATTAAGATTTTCTATTGCAGCGCTGTATTCGAAACATATTGCATTTCCAGTCGACGGTATTGTGTCAGGCATGCTGGTTGGGTATAAGGGCAGCATTCCCGAAGAAATAGAAACTCTCTTCAAGACAACAGGAGTGCTGCATGTGCTGGTGTTGTCAGGAGAGAATATCACGCTGCTCGCTATATTCCTCAGTATTATTCTTAAGCCATTGCCGTTTCATATACGGTCAGCGTTAACGGGTTTTGGCATTGTATTGATCGTGCTTGTCAGCGGCGCCGGGGTGGCGGCAGTACGATCAGGAATCATGGGCATTATTTCTATTGGCGGCGGCATGGCCAAGCGCGGCTATGTACCCCTTCGCGCGCTCACTATTTCAATAGCGCTATTCTTTTTCTATTCTCCTGAAACGGTGTATGTTGACCCCGGATTTCATCTTTCAGTGCTTGCAACGTTTTTCATGGTTGCCATGGTGTCGAAGGTTGAGCCGTTGTTTAATTTCTTGCCCGAGAAATACGGCATTCGATCACTCGTTGTGCTGGCAATTGCTATGCCGCTATTCATGCTGCCGCATACGATGTATTTTTCCGGGCTGCAGCCAGTTGCCGCGCCCTTTGCAAACATTGTCATGAATTGGGGCGTGCCCGCATTGATGCTGTTGGGAGCAGCAGTATTGGCTGTTTCATGGATTGCGCCTGCGGCAAAGATAATGGGTGTCGCTGCATCGTTCATCGGGAACTGTATCGTGGGCATATTGAAAGTATTAGACAAGCTGCCTCAGCTGCACGCCCCGCCTCTTTCGGGGCGGGGCGTGCTTGCGATATATAGCCTGCTGTTGGGAATAGTATTCCGAAAAGAGCTTATGAGTTTTTGGCGTGAGCAGCGAACTGCTTTTCTGCAACGCTCCAATTCATCTGGGCCAGAAAGTCGGTGACATACTGTTTCTTGCCCGATGGCTGATAGTCGGCAACGAAGGAGTGTTCCCACATATCAAGCGCGATCACTGGCACGCATCCAACGAGCTGTCCGAGATGCTGCTCGTCAACCCAGCCGTTCACCAGGCCGCCGGTTGTGGTATCAAGATAGAGCATTGCCCAGCCGATGCCGCGAGTCATCGCGATAGACTGAAAGCGAGCAAGCCATGCCTCAACTGATCCCCACTGCTGTTCAATGGCAGCTTTCAGTGTCGGCGCTTCTGTATTCGTGCCTCCTTCCAAGAGCGCGAAATACACTTCGTGGTTGCGCATGCCGCCCCATTCAAATGCAAAGCGGCGCTGCAGCTCATTGATCTCATACGTGTATTTTTCTGCATCTGCAGAAAGCTCCTTGATATGGTCATTGATCAAGTTGGCGTGCTTTACGTACCCAGCATAGAGCTTAAGGTGCTCTTCGATAGTTCTTTCGCTAATGCCTGTAAGGGAAGGGATAGAAAATTGTTTTTCTGTATACATATTCTTTAAGGTTTATTTATCTATTTGCAATATACTGATTATACATGATTACCAGAGCGCGCATACGCGCGGCACTATTTCTCCTTTTGAGCGTATTAGGGAGCGCAGCATACCTTCTTCAGCCTCCAGTGCTGGATGGCAAGACGCATGTCTACATGCTCAATATCGGGCAGGGAGACAGCTTTCTCATTGTTGCTGATGATGGGCGAAAGATGCTGATTGACGGCGGTCTTGATACAACGATACTTTCTGAGCTTTCGAAAGTATTGCCGTCAGGCGACGATACGATAGACGTTGTATTGGCAACGCATCCTGATGCAGACCATATTGGCGGCTTGCAGTATGTGTTTCAGCGCTATCGCGTCGGCATGTTTCTCACCGCCGATGTTGGCACTGATACAAAAACTTATACTGACATGTATAAGCAGGTGTTGGCTGAGGGTATTCCTGCATACTATGTTCGCCATGGCATGATGGTGTCGCTTGCGCCGAACGCTACTTTTACCGTTCTGTTTCCTGACAGGGACACGAGCATGTGGAAAACGAACGAAGCATCGGTTGTCGGCAGGCTGAATGTTGGCTCGCGCTCAATTCTCTTTACCGGCGATTCTCCGTCATCAGTTGAAAGCTTTTTGGTTAAGGCAGAACCGCTCGAGCTGCATGCCGACCTTCTGAAACTCGGGCATCATGGCTCGAAGTATTCTTCTTCTGCAGAATACTTGAAAGCTGTTGCGCCAACGCTAGGGCTAGTGTCGGCTGGAGTTGATAACAAATATGGGCATCCTAATGCTGACGTATTGGGTAGGCTTGATGCTGCCGTGATTCCTTGGGTGAGCACGCAGCAGAAGGGAACTGTTGAATTCTATACTGACGGCAGTGCCCCATGGCAATGGCAGAGCGTTGAATAGTTATTGATTTTTTCTTCAGGCTGGCTTGAGGTCTCATGAGTACAATGAATAAAACATTGTATGGAACCCTATTCAGCTTACACAATTACACCAATCTCAGCAGTGCTAATCAAGTGCGCGCTTTGTGATCGTGAAATGACGCTTGCAGAGTATGAGCAGCATTTGAAGCTGCACGTGCGGGCAGAGATGCTGGCAGACATTCTGGCGCTAAGCAGGCGCTAAAGCCCATTCGTGGGCTTTTTATTAAAATAATAATTGACATACTTATACCAATATATATACTTTGGTATATGATCACTACTATGCTGATAAAACTAGACAAGGATACAAAAGAAAAAGCCCAGGCAACGGCTGCAAGCTTAGGGCTGCCGCTTTCAACAGTTATCGTTAACTACCTGAAGACATTTATTGCAGAAAAAGAGGTTACTTTCTCTGCGCCGTATGTGGTAAATGCGAAAACTGCGAAAGAACTCGACAAGATCTTAAAAGATACAAAAGAAGGAAAAAATCTTTCCCCGAAGTTCGATAATGCAAAAGATGCAATTGCATACCTAAGGGCGTATAAGTCATAAATTATGAACATACTATTTCATAGAAAATTCTTGAAACAGCAAGAACGTCTTTCGAATGCCCTGCAGGTTAGGCTTAGTGAGAGAATTGAGTTGTTTGCGCACGATGCATTTAGCCAGAAATTGAATAATCATGAACTACACTATCCGTATGAAGGCTGCCGTAGCATAAACATATCTGGCGATGTGAGAGCGATATATAAGATTGAAAACGGTACTTGTACTTTCCTGTACGTAAGTACCCATAGCCAGCTATATAAATAAAAGTTTGCACAATTCTTGTTTAGGCATACACTAGGGGAAATCTAATCTAATAGCATATGAAAAGAACTACCACGGTATCAGCAGCTGCTCAAAGAGCGCTCTCATACGTACGCCAGGAAAAAGGAGTCGATCATCCCTATATTGACCCCGCCAATCCTTCTTTTACGGCTTCGTTCAGCGAATATAACCATTTCTTCAAAAAGCGAAATAGAATAAGGATTAGCACCATACCCCGGTATACGCCGCCCAGAATGTTGCTGGCCGCATAACAAAAAAAGCGCTTCTCGATCGAGAAGCGCTTTTTCTATTTTTTCCTTATTTCAGTACGCCAGCGGTACGAAGCGCATTGTATGCGCCATTCTTTAGGATAGTGCGCATTCCTTTGGTCGATACTGTTAAAACAAGGGTTTTGTCGATTTCAGGCACGTATACTCGCTTCTTCTGAAGGTTTGCATACTTGCGGTGGTTGCCAGTCGGGGTAAATACAGTCGCACGAGTGCGGTTCGCATACTTGCCTCCTACCTGAGACGTCTTTTGTGTGATTGCACATGCTTTTGCCATAGTGTCCGCATGGTACCATAAGGCTTTTTATTGTGCAAGATCCCTCGTTCAAGTGCTATACTATTGAACACTATGATAACTGCAACCTCTATATTCTATTTTGTCGTCCTTATCTTTTCTATTATCGTTCATGAAGTTGCGCACGGCCTTGTGGCTGAGCAGGAAGGGGACCCGACTGCGAGAAATTTGGGCCGCATTACGCTTAACCCCTTGAAGCATATAGACTGGCTGGGATCAGTGATACTGCCCTTTATTCTTATCCTTTCCGGCACCAATTTTCTCGTTGGCTGGGCCAAGCCTGTGCCATATACGGTTGAAAATCTCAAGAATGGCAGAAAAAGCGAAGCAAAGGTGTCAATTGCCGGAATTGTGGTCAATATAGCTATTGCTATCTTCTTTGGGCTGGTTATTCGCCTTTCGTTGGCATTTCACGTTGCTACCATTGCCCTTATAGACGGGGCAAGCATTATTGTGCTGATAAATGTTATTTTGGCACTATTTAACAGCATCCCGTTGGCACCGCTGGATGGCTTTAGATTTCTGAGCTCGGTATTGCCCGCTCGCACTGTCCCTTTTATGCGCACCATTGAGCAGTATAGCTTGCCGTTATTGATTCTTTTTATAGTATTTGGCTGGAATGCAGTGGCGCCAGTAGCGTTCAAGATCTTCTCATTTTTGACCGGAATTGCGGTGCCGCTATAGCAGGGAGGCAAAAAATGAAGAGTTGCAGCATTTCTACTTGTCTTTTTTTCTGCAATGTAGTAGCATAGCGGGACATGGCTACGTTTAACCAGCTAATCAAAACACCACGAAAGAACGTTACCCGCAAAACAAAGGCGGTGGCGCTTTCACGTGGCATGAACCATATTCATAACAAACCAGTATTTTACCCGTCTCCATTCAAGCGCGGCGTATGTACAAAGGTTACTACTACCACTCCAAAGAAGCCGAACTCAGCGGTTCGAAAGATTGCTCGTATTCGCCTTACCAACGGAGACCAGGTAACTGCGTACATTCCAGGCGAGGGACACAACCTTCAGGAACACTCAGTAGTAATGATTCGCGGAGGTCGCGTGAAAGACTTGATCGGAGTGCGATACCACATCGTTCGTGGCGTGCTTGATACCCAGGGTATTGAAAAGCGTCGCAAGAGTCGCTCATTGTACGGAACTAAGCTTCCTAAGGCTAAGAAATAATTATGCGTAGAAAAGTAACAAATCGAAATATTGTAAAGCCAGACATCAAGTTCGGTTCAGAGCGCCTTGAAAAGTTCATCAACTCTATCATGCAAGATGGGAAGAAGAACACGGCACGCACTATCGTGTACGGCGCGCTTGATATCATCAAGGAAAAGGACAGCACCGTTGAAGACGCTATCGAAGTATTCGAGAATGCCATCAAGAATGCAGGCCCGCTTGTTGAAGTTCGCTCTCGCCGCGTAGGTGGAGCAAACTACCAGGTTCCTCATGAGGTTCGCACAGAACGCCGCAACGCGCTTGCTATCCGATGGATCATCGATGCAACCCGCTCTCGCAAGGGAGTGAAGACAGCCGTAGCATTGGCTGACGAGCTTGCACTTGCTGCAAAGGGAGAAGGAAACGCCGTAAAGAAGAAGAAAGACATCCACAAGATGGCTGAATCTAACAAGGCTTTTGCTCACTTGGCTCGCTAAAGACTATCCCCCGAAAGGGGGATTTTCTGTTGCGTATGCCCGTAAAAGGAGTATGCTTTCATCAGATACCCTTCTCAAAGGGCTGTTTTCATAGGTAGATGTAATCCGGCATGCGCGCGAGGCGCATGCCGGATTTTTACTTTCTTGACTTATTTTCATTATCGGTTATGATATAGGTCTATTACTGGTGTGGGTGTTCGCTCATACTTATTGTGATAAGGTTTAGGTTAATGTCCCCAAGCAGCAAGTGCGAGGGGGCTTTTTTATTATTCAATATGTATTGCAAAAAGGAGCCTTTGGCTCTATAGTATGGGGACGTTTCCGCCCGAATGGCGGATGTATTAATTAAGTTAAAAAACACAAAACAGAGCATTATTATGGAACGAGAATTTCCCATCGAAAAAGTACGAAACTTCGGTATTATCGCGCATATTGACGCGGGTAAGACGACTACATCAGAGCGCGTGCTCTTCTATACCGGCATGAGCCACAAGATCGGCGAGGTTCACGAAGGTGAGACCACGACTGACTGGATGGAGCAGGAGCGAGAGCGTGGCATCACCATCACTGCAGCTGCGGTGAGCTGTACCTGGATCCCGACCTATTACAATGGCGACAAGAACAAGCGCTTCCGCTTTAACATTATCGACACCCCGGGCCACATCGACTTCACGGTTGAAGTGAAGCGCTCGCTTCGAGTGCTTGACGGTGCCGTTGTGGTATTCGACGGCGTTGCCGGCGTAGAGCCGCAGTCAGAAACTAACTGGCGCTATGCTGACGAGGCTAACGTTCCCCGTATCTGTTTTGTGAACAAGCTTGACCGTACCGGTGCATCATTCGAGCACTCATACAAGACTATTCAGGATCGTCTTTCAAAGAAGGCGGTTCGCGCCCAGCTTCCTATCGGCCTAGAAGAAAACCACGAAGGCGTTGTTGATCTTCTAAAGATGAAGGCATACTATTTCGAAGGCGACATGGGCAACAAGGTTATCGAAAAGGATATTCCTGAAAACATGATGGCTGACGCGACAAAGTACCGCGCAGAGCTTATCGAGCGCATCGTTGAAAATGACGAGGTTGTTATGAACGAATACCTTGACGGCAAGGAACCATCGCTTGAAGTGCTGAAGGCGCTATTGCGCAAGGCAGTTATTGCAAATGAAATCTTTCCCGTGTATGCCGGTTCTGCACTGAAGAACAAGGGCGTGCAGCTGGTGCTTGATGCCGTTGTCGACTATCTTCCAGCGCCAACTGACATTCCGCCAGTTTCAGGTACTGATCCTCAGGATGAAGAGCTGCACCTAGAGCGAAAGCCAAGCGATGACGAGCCGTTCTCAGCGCTTGCCTTCAAGTCTATGTCTGACCCGTTCGTTGGTCAGCTCGTATTCTTCCGCGTGTATTCAGGTACGCTGGAAGCAGGCTCATACATCTATAACCCTCGCACGCGCAGCAAGGAGCGCATCGGACGTATCGTTCGCATGCAGGCTGACCAGCGCGAAGAAGTGAAGAAGATCTTCGCCGGAGAAATTGCCGCTGCTGTTGGCCTTAAGGAAACAAAGACTTCTGATACTCTTACCGACGAAGCAAAGCCAATCATGCTTGACCGTATCAAGTTCCCTGAGCCGGTGATCAACCTTCGCATTGAACCGAAGACAAAGGCAGACCAGGAAAAGATGGGACTTGCGCTTAGTCGTCTTTCAGACGAAGACCCGACATTCAAGGTTTCAACCGATCCCGAGACAGAAGAGACAATCATTGCCGGTATGGGAGAACTGCACCTTGAAATCATCGTTGACCGCATGAAGCGAGAATTCAACGTTGAGGCAAACGTGGGCAAGCCGCAGGTTGCATACCGCGAAACAATTACCGGTTCTGCAGAAGCAGAAGGGAAGTACATCAAGCAGTCTGGTGGTAAGGGTAACTACGGTCACGTGAAGATCAAGATCAAGCCGATGGATCAGACTGTTGATATCAACGACCTTCCAAAGAACGTAAAGCGCACTGGAGGATTCGAGTTCATCAACACTATCAAGGGAGGCGCCATCCCTCAGGAATTCATCCCGCCTATTGAAAAGGGTCTGAAGGAAGGTCTTGATCGCGGTATCGTTGCAGGCTTCAAGATGGAAAACGTTTCCGTTGAGCTGTACGACGGTTCATACCACGATGTCGACTCAAACGAAATGGCCTTCAAGATTGCCGCTTCAATGGCAATTCAGGATGCTGCTCGCGCTGCGAAGCCGGTTATCCTAGAGCCGATGATGCAGGTTGAAGTTATCACTCCTGACAAGTTCATGGGCGACGTAACTGGATCATTGTCATCACGCCGCGGCCTTATCGAAGGCATGGAGAACCGTGGTCTGAGTCAGGCTGTTAAGGCTGTCGTGCCGCTATCAGAAATGTTCGGCTACATGACAACCTTGCGCTCAATGACTGAAGGTCGCGCAAGCTTCACTATGGAATTCATTCGTTACGATATCGTTCCATCAAACGTTGCAACAGCAATTGCTGAAGCGAGAAAGTAACAGGCAAAGCAAAAGCCCCTCGGAAGAGGGGCTTTTGCTTTGTGGAATATGGGAGGTGGTATATAGTTATGCATATGAATCCACAATCAATACCGTTACAGGCACAGTTTCCGCTTCAGAAAAATACCAAGTTCTGGAAGAAATTCATTTCAAATCTCGTGCCTATTCTTCTCGGAGGAATAGCGTTGGGAGGGGGAGTGTTCGCTATTCTTGCCTTGAATAATGAGCAGATGGCGTCATCGTCAAACGGCATTGCGCTGGTGCTTGCCGCAACGGTGATTATCGCGCTTCTGTATATATGGTATCTCACCGCTTATATCAGAGAATATTACTATTCTGCAGACCAGAACTTTATCACTATCAAAAAAGGCGTATTGGCACCGAGCGAAATTCACGTGCAGTATCAGAAGATACAGGACGTGTACGTGGATCAGGACATTCTGGATAGAATTCTCGGCATATATGACGTGCACATTGCGAGTGCTACGGCGTCTTCAGGCATTGAGGCGCACATTGACGGTGTCAGCAAGGAAGCAGCTGAAGGGCTGAAAAACTTTTTCCTTTCATCAATTCAAAACGGCAGCGCTGCGCTGGCAAGCAACGAGCCTGCTGCGCCAGCCCCTGCAGTTTTTACGTCTAGTGCTGAGCTCTCAAGCAAGGTATATCCCCTAAGCTCAACCTGGTTTGCCGTTACCCTTATTTCTCGAATCTTGTGGAGCGTTGCTATTGTTATTTTTTACGCATTCCTGTTCTCATCTTCAGACGGCTCTGCCGACGGGGGAGTATTGGCATACTTCGGTATCTACGCGCTATTGTTTATCTGGAACATCGTCAGCCTGATCCTGTGGAGAAACAACTATGCCTTCGACTTCAAGGAGCACTTTATTTATTACAAGGAAGGGGTGATTTCGATCCAGGAAAAGCATATGCCGTACGCTTCAATCCAGGACGTATCAGTTTCTCAAAACTTTGTTGAACGACTGTTCGGGTTTGCAAAGGTGGTAATCATGGATGCAACGCAGTCCGGTATGGCTGTAAGCAGAGGGTTTGGCAGAGGTACTGCAAACACGACCAATCCGTCAGGCATATCGCTGCAGGGTCTGAAGCGAGCTGATGCAGACCATATTGCGGATATCATTAAAACGACAATACTTAATCGAAAGCAGCAAAGCGCTAACGGACTATAAAAATAAGCCGGAACGAATATCGTTCCGGCTTTTTAATTACTCAGGATGCTCTGCTTTCCAGGCATTGCTCCAACTTTCCGGGTCTTTATACCAGGAAAGCAGGAATTCTTCCTGGCCTTTGTCTACAAAACCATGGGTAATTGCAACTTCAAGAAGAACAGGATAGGTGAGCAAGGAGCTAACAATGCAAGGTTCCAGTAGCGTTTCCTCATTCCTAAAGGGTATTTCACCATTAAACATCTGGACTGCTTTTGGAAATCCATAATCGAAGATACAAAAGCAGTCGCTTACTTTCCCGCCTCTTTTTCTCAATGCGGCTACTGTAGCAGCACTACTTCCTCCGGTTGAGATAAGGTCTTCGATAAGAAGCACCTCTTCTCCTCCGAAATCTTCACCAGGATCAATGCCTTCAATCTGATTTCCCATGCCATGTTCTTTCTGTTTTTCCCGAACATACACGAATGAGGAACTGGTTGAATAGGCGAGCATGGCTCCGTGCGGTATGCCTGCTGTTGCCGTTCCTGCAATAATTAGCTTGTCTACATTGTTTAGATCTCGGTCCGCCATAATATCGCGGAATCCGTCAACGACAAGGTCAATCATTTCCGGAAAGAACAACAATCGCCTATTGTCATTATAAATAGGGCTTTTCCAGCCGGATGCCCAGGTAAAGGGGTTTTCAGGCTGAAGTTTAATTGCGCCAATTTTGAGTTGGTGAAGGGCGATTTCCTCGCCAATTTGCTTAAGGTCCATATTGTTACGTTTAATGAATTTCGCTAGTTCTACCACGCATTATCTCTCAAGGCAAATAGGGCAGCATACGTGTTGACAAATAGGGTCTATGGGAGCTATGATAAGGCACAATCGCATTTCGCGTTGTTTTTGTTTGTAATCTTATTATTTAATCTTAAAGTACATTATTATGGCTACTCAAGACTTTGATCGCTCAAAGCCACACGTAAACGTAGGTACCATTGGTCACGTTGACCACGGGAAGACTACCCTTACTGCGGCTATCCTCCATGTTCTAAACATGTCAGGACAAACTGTTAAAATGAAGGCTGTTAGTGATATCGACGGCGCGCCTGAAGAAAAGGCACGTGGTATTACTATCAACATTTCCCACAACGAATACTCAACTAACGCTCGTCACTACGCGCACATTGATGCTCCAGGTCACGCTGACTACATCAAGAACATGATTACTGGTGCCGCTCAGATGGACGGTGCAGTGCTTGTGGTTGCTGCTACTGACGGTGCTATGCCTCAGACTCGCGAGCACATCCTTCTTGCAAAGCAGGTTGGTGTGCCAAAAATCATCGTATTCCTCAACAAGTGCGACATGGTTGACGATATGGACATGATCGAATTGGTGGAAGAAGAAATCCGCGAAATCCTTGGCAAGCAGGGCTTTGACACCCAGTGTCCAGTTATTCGTGGTTCAGCCCTAAAGGGTCTTGAAGCTACTTCAATGGAAGATCCATGGGCTCAGAAGATCCTTGATCTTACAAACGCTCTAGATACATACTTCCCACTTCCAGAACGAGATATCGACAAGCCATTCCTAATGCCTATCGAAGACATCTTCTCTATTGAAGGTCGCGGAACTGTTGTTACAGGCCGTATCGAGCGTGGTGTTGTGAAGGTTGGTGAATCAATCGAAATCGTTGGTATCAAGGATACAGCAGTTACTACTGTTACTGGTATCGAAATGTTCAACAAGAACCTAACTGAAGGTTTTGCTGGAGACAACGCAGGTATCTTGCTTCGCGGTGTTAAGAAAGAAGACCTAACTCGAGGTCAGGTGCTTGCTAAGGCAGGTTCAGTGAAGCCTCACACAGACTTCGAAGGCGAGATCTACGTATTGAAGAAAGAAGAAGGCGGTCGTCACACTCCTTTCGTAAACGGCTACAAGCCTCAGTTCTACATCCGTACAACTGACGTTACTGGCGAAGTTACGCTTCCTGCGGGAACAGAAATGGTTATGCCAGGAGACACAGTGAAGATCACTGTTAAGCTTGTGGTACCGGTAGCTATCGAAGACCAGATGCGTTTCGCTATCCGTGAAGGTGGCCGAACAGTTGGTGCAGGCGTTGTTACTAAAGTTATTGCATAATTCTGAAGTTACACTAAGAAACAAAGCTCTTTAAGCAAAATCTATATGGCAACAACAAAAACAACCGCTAAGAAAACTACTAAGAAGGACGAAGTTCAGTCAATGCTCCGAATCCGCGTTCGTGCATACGAAAACAAGATTCTTGACGCTTCTGTGAAGCAGATCATTGATACTGCCGTTCGCTACGATGCAGTTGTTCGAGGACCTATTCCTCTTCCGACTGAGATCAAGAAGTACACCGTAAACCGATCACCGTTCATTTACAAGAACTCACGTGAACAGTTCGAGATGCGCGTGCACAAGCGTCTTATAGATATTGAAAATCCTTCTTCGAAGGTCATCGAATCTCTCACAAACCTATCTATGCCTTCTGGCGTTGATATCGACGTGAAGATGATGTAATCGCAAAAAGAGCCCCGAAAGGGGCTCTTTTTGTTTTCTTTATCTGGAATTTATCCAGTAATGATAATGTTATCACATGGTTAAAAGATTTTCAGAATGGATGAAGGTCAAGCAAAAGTTTGACGAGCAGATAGAGAACCAGGCGTATTTCAAAGAACTAGAAGTTTGGTGGTCAGTTGTAGGAGAAAACATAGGAGTCGAAATAGGAGGAAAAGGTGCGGTATTTTCTCGACCAGTATTGATATACAAGAAGCTAAGCAAAGAAAGCTTTTTGGCGATCCCACTTTCTACCCAGGCTAAAGAGGGGTCTTGGTATATATCTTTTGATTTCAAAAACCAAAAGATTTGCGCGAACCTGGCCCAGGTGAGAATACTGAGCTCCCGCAGATTGTATGAAAAAATGGGAGAAGTGACGGCTAATGACTTTGCAAAAGTAAAAAGCGGATTTCTCCGCCTTTACTCATAAATTTTTCCCTTGCGGGATCGTGGGTATTCCCAAAAATTACCCTTTAAGTGTATTTCAACGGGGGAATAGTGTCAAATGTTGCACAAAAAGCAATCTCGTGTATAATCCTGGGACTTGTTAATTTAAGTGGTCCAATGCCTTTCGACCTAATCGTCAGGGGTACGAACAAACAATAAAATGAAATATATATTAGGAACAAAAGTAAATATGACACAGCTCTTTGATGAGAGCGGAAAAGTGTCGCCTGTAACTATCGTGAAGGCTATGCCTAACGTGGTAACTGGCATTCGCACTATCGACAAGGATGGCTATACAGCCGTTCAGGTTGGTACGCTAGAGCAGAAGGAATCTCGCGTTGCAAAGGCTCAGCTTGGGCAGTTTGCTGGCAAGGGATACAAGGAAGTACAGGAATTCCGTACAGAAGCAGCTCCAGAAGCTGCTATCGGAGATACGCTAACAGTTGAGTCTTTCGAAAAGGGAGACGCAGTAACTGTTTCAGGCATCTCAAAGGGTAAGGGTTTTCAGGGTGTAGTTAAGCGCTACAACTTTAAGGGAGGTCCTCGCACTCACGGTCAGAAGCACTCAGAACGCGAGCCAGGCTCTATCGGTGGCGGTCTTCGTACGCACGTGCCTAAGGGTATGCGCATGGCAGGACGCATGGGTAGTGACAAGGTTACCGTTAAGGGCCTAAAGATCGTTGCAGTAGATGCAGAAAACAACCTTCTCTACATTAGTGGAGCAGTACCAGGTCGTCGCGGTACCGTTATTAGTATCGTAGGCTAAGAGTTTATATATGGAAAAGACAACAGTAACAAAAAAACCTCGCGCTACTAAAGCAGCTGCACCAGCAGTAAACCTAAGCGTACCTCTATACAACCAGAAAGGTACAGCAGCAGGAACATTCGCCTTGCCTGAAAAGGTATTCGGCCTTTCTTGGAACGCAGACCTTGTGCACCAGGTAGTAGTGGCTATGCAGGCTAACAAGCGTGCTGGCACTGCACACACAAAGGATCGCAGCGAAGTATCAGGTGGCGGCAAGAAGCCGTGGAAGCAGAAGGGAACAGGACGCTCACGTCATGGTTCAAACCGCTCTCCAATCTGGACAGGCGGCGGTATCACTTTCGGTCCCCGCAATGACAAGGACTATTCTCAGAAGATCAACAAGAAGATGCGCGTAAAGGCACTATTTACAGTACTTTCACGCAAGTTTGCTGACAGCGCAGTATTGCTTGTTGACTCGCTTGCATTCGATGCAATGAAGACAAAGGATGCTAGCTCAGTATTGAGCACATTTTCTAAGATCGAAGGCTTTGAAAAGCTTGGATCAAAGAAGCCAACAACATTGTTGATGGTATTGCCAGAACCAAACGAAGTGATAGAGAAGAGCTTTGCTAACCTTCCAGGGGTAACTGTAGTAACAGTTAACGGCCTGAATGCGCTGGTAGCAATGTCATTCCATCACGTGGTAGTAGTCGACCCCGCTAATGCAGTAGCGATGCTTGAGGCTAAGCTTCAATAAGAGTTTTTATATGGCAACAAAGAAGACAACAACAGAAGAGAAAGCAGTAGTAGTACCTTCAATCCTGAAGAGCGCTCGCATTACTGAAAAGGCTGCAAACAATGCGCAGTTCAGCATTTACCTGTTCAACGTAGCAGTAGGCGTTACTAAGTCTGAGATCGCGAAGGCGTTCAAGGCTCAGTACAAGCAGACTCCGATCAAGGTAAACACTGTAAACGTATTGCCAAAGCGCCGCGTTCGAGGTGGTCGCATCGGCAGTACTGGATTTAGCAAGAAAGCGTATGTATTCCTTCCAAAAGGAACTACGATTGATATAATCTAACGAGTTATTATATGGCAATGAAAACATACAAACCAACAACTAAGTCACGTCGCAACACCGTTACTATCGACTATCGCAAGGTGCTTACCGAAAGCAAGCCATTGAAGTCTTTGACTGTAGGGTCAAAGCGCTCAGGCGGACGCAACAACACTGGTCGCATCACTGCAACCCACAAGGGAGGCGGAAACAAGCGCGCATACCGCTTGGTAGACTTCTTGTACAACAAGAAAGACATTCCAGCGAAGATCGCAACTGTTGAATACGATCCAAACCGTTCAGGCTTCATTGGCGTAGCAGTATACAAGGATGGCGAAAAGCGCTATGTATTGCTTCCTAAGAACGTAACTGTAGGGTCAACATTCGTAGTGGGCGAAAACGCTCCGATTGAAATCGGCAACCGCCTTCCTCTTAAGAACATTCCTTCTGGAACATTTGTATACAACATCGAGCTTAAGGCGGAAGCAGGCGCAAAGCTTGTACGCAGTGCCGGAGCATTCGCTCAGATCATTGCGCAGAACGACGGCTACACTCAGCTGAAGATGCCTTCAACGGAAATCCGACGCGTGTCAGACCTTTGCTGGGCAACGATCGGCGAAGTATCGAACGACGAGCACAAGCTTGTTAAGTACGGTAAGGCAGGTCGCTCACGATGGCGAGGTATCAAGCCTACTGTTCGCGGTACGGCTATGAACCCTGTAGACCACCCGCACGGCGGTGGTGAAGGACGCCAGGGTATCGGTTTGCGTCGCGGTCCAAAGACTCGACACGGCAAGCAGGCATACGGCGTGCGCACTCGTACACCGAAGAAGTACTCAAACGACAACGTTATCGCTCGCCGCAAGAACGGCACTCGATAATAGATGCATTAATCTCCTCGAAAGAGGGGATTTTTGTTTGCATGGCTATCGCCTTGACAAAATTGAAAAAATACTTATTATTTCTTTAAAATACCTTTAAATCACTAAAAGAAGAATATAGATGAAAAGACAGCCTATTCCTGTATTTCTGCAACTGGTTGTTGCAGCGATACTGCTGATTGTTCCTGCTATGGCAGGGGCTCAGTCCACCAACCTGCCACTGTCAGTGGTAAACCTTGTATCAGACGTTTCGTCTGCGGGCAGGGGTAATACGAATTTTGCAGGAGAAGCTGATGCCAATAGCGGCACCGTCAATCCGGCAAAAACCCTATGGGTGATTAACAATGGCGAAGTGCCGAGCATGACCATGTTCGGCGCAAGTTTCAGGAGCTTGAACCAAGGCAGCATGTATACGGCCGCATTTAGCCACGCTGATGCCAAGTCTGAAAATAGCTATGGCCTATATGCGTCCGTGCGGTATATCAAGTCAGACTCGCAGGCTATCGGCATCGTTTCTGGAAGCAATTTCAGAACGCTTATTCCTGAGTTCGGATTCGTGCAAGCGTTTCCCGGCAATCCCAGGCTTACGTTTTCCTTTGTGGCTCGCTTTGTAAACATTTCGTATACGACTCAGACATTCAAGGATGGCCACTACCAAGAAGACAGCCCTTCCGCGCTGGAAGGGGATGTATCATTTGCCTATAACGGCAAAGATGAAGACCGTAACGGCTTCGCATTCGGCGTAGCGCTGAAAAACTTCGGGTTGCCCATGGTGTTCGGCTTTGATGGCGGGCAGAAGACGAAAGTCTTTCTGCCGATCGACATTGGCGGCGGCGCATCGTATACCTGGACTACTGCTGAGAAGCAGCAGATAGACGTGTTGCTGGATCTGCATAAGAGCTTGGCGCCTAATACGCCAAACGACGCTGCAGGATATGCCTCATATCAATCTTTGTCATACGGCATGTTTCATCCCGGTTCCCGCTATACGGCAGGAATCGGCGTGCAACTTACGCGGCCGTTTAACGATACTATTGAAAAATCATTAGTATTTCGCCTAGGCGGACTGCTAGATTCTGGAATTCATTCTGGATACAGCGGCATAACCGCAGGCATCGGCCTTCGGCTCGACAAGATTCGCTTCGATATTGCCTATGGCGCGCGGAACCCTTATTCCAGCAAAATGCAGTTCGGAACATCCTATGCATTCTAAAACTCAGCCCTTCGCGCACAACGAGGGGCTTTTTATTTGCTATACTGCTTGCATATGAATCACGCGCCAAAGCATATATCGGAAAAGAAGCGCTTCTCAATTATTGCCCGCGCTCGAAGCTTCCGGTATGCGGTGCGGGGCATGGGTATAATCCTGAAAACGCAGCATAATTTCTGGATTCAGCTTATAGCGGCTGCTGCAGTTGGCGCATTAGGCATTCACTTTCACATTGCTGGAGTTGAATGGGCCGTATTGATACTGGCAGCAACAGGCGTATTCGTCGCTGAGTCATTCAACACGGCCATTGAAATCGATATTGACCTCACCAGTCCTGAATACCACCCTTATGCCCGTGACACGAAGGATGTGGCTGCTGGGGCGGTATTGCTGGCAGTTATGGGGGCGGTTTTGGTCGGATGCGTCATCTTTTTGCCTAAAATCGCCCGGCTATTTTTATACTAAGGGATTTAATTTGACATTGAGTCACAATCTGATAAGATAGTGGAGCTCAAATCGAGCTTCTTTTTATGACACGATCACTC
>JAZKAB010000004.1:56950-57411 GCA_040389365.1 Patescibacteria group bacterium | reverse complement strand
TGTCAGACTTGAACTGACGACCTTCGCTTTACAAAAGCGTTGCTCTACCAACTGAGCTAAACCGGCACGTATCCTAGGTGAATACTCGACTAGGATAACAGATTTTTATTCTTCTGACAAATGATTTTCGGGAACAATTTCCATCAGCTTTTTCTTGCGAGGGGCAGCTTTCGCGCGAGGCTTTTTTGTCGGCTTTGAAAGCGTTGCCAGGAAGTATGACGAGGCGCCATGCTCGAGGCCTGTCAGCATGTCTTGCTCGACAAATGCAGCCTTGGAGCGGGGGAATACGCTCATGAATGCGCTGACGGCTCGCTTGTTGCCCCAGAGGCGCGCTTGCTTGCTATAGCGCAATCCGACATACCAGCTGCGACGCGCAAGGCGCGCCGCTTTGTTCCAGGCATGGATGACGTCGCCTTTCTTGATCGTCTTGTGTTCTGTGCCTTGTTCTTTCTGCCAAGATC
>JAZKAB010000004.1:33588-56940 GCA_040389365.1 Patescibacteria group bacterium | reverse complement strand
ATCGTGCTTATCCAAAGCGCGACAACAAGTACGGCAATGATAGCAAGAAGAATGGCAATCATTCAGTGCGGTATTAAACGGTGTAGAGCATGAATTTCTGCACGACCGCGCCGTTGTCCTTTGCGTACTGCTCGATAGTCTTTTCAGGTGCCTTGAAGAATGACTGGTTAAGCAGTGTCTGTTCTGCAAAGAAGCCATTGATCTTGCCTTCAAGCATCTTGTCCTTGATTTCCTGAGACTTGCCTTCGCTTTGCGCGGCAACTTCAGCTTCCATCACAGACTTCACGTTGGCGCGGTTTTCTTCTGAGATGTCGCTGCTTGAAAGGAATGTCGGCTTCATAGCCGCAACATGCATTGCGATATCCTTTGCAACTTCTGGCGTGCCGCCTGTAAGGGCAACGATAGCAGCTGACTTGCTGTCAAAGTGCGTATAGCCGTTAACCACCTCGCCGCTCAATTCTTCTACGCCGCCGATCTGGATGTTTTCTCCAGTCTTCAATACCACCGCGCTGATCATGTCAGGAGCTGCTTCCTGCATCTTTGCGACGCCGTCTGACCATGCAAGGTCAGCAAGGGCGTTTGCAAGGTTGATGAAGTCTTCGTTCTTTGCAACGAAGTCTGTCTCGCAGTTAAGCACGAGGGTGAGAACGCGCTTGTTGTCAGTGCGCATTACAACAATACCGTCAGCCGCTGAGCGGTCTGACTTCTTTGCAGCAGCTTCTCCGCCTTTCTTCTGAAGGATGATAAGCGCCTTTTCCATATCGCCGTTCGCTTCCTCAAGCGCCTTGCGGCACTGCATGACAGAAATGCCTGTCTTGTCTCGTAGTTCCTTTACTTGTTCGGTTGTGATCATGTGGGTATGAATTAGAATTTATAAATAAGCATGGGCACGCGTCGCGTGCGCTCACGTTAGCCCTGATATGCGTCTTTCAGTATACCAAGAATTGTTGAAATAGAAGAAGCAGAACTGTCGTTTGCGGTGATAGGGTAGTCAATGCCGCGGATAGAACAGTCAGTGTTTCCGATTGCAACTATTGGAATATTGCTCTTGCGAGCTTCAGCAGCAGCGATGTGCTCTTTTTTCTGGTCAACGATAACGATAGCGTCAGGAAGCTTTGATACGCCAACAAGACCGCCGAAGTACTTTGTTAGGCGCTCCATTTCGCGGTCGATAAGCAGCTGTTCCTTCTTCGTGAACTTCAGTAGTTCCCCTGAAGTGCGCTTTTCGCGCAGGTCCTCAAGCTTCTGGATGCGGTGCTTGATTTCAGCGAAGTTGGTAAGGATGCCGCCGATCCATCGTTCTGTAACGTATGGCTGCTTCAACAGGTTAGCAATCTCAATAACTGAATTGCGTGATTCTGGCTTAACGCCAACGAACAATACGGTCTTGCCTGATGCGCCAAGCCCCTGCAGGAAATTAGCCGCAGCTTCAATCTGAGGGATTGTCTTGTCGAGGTTGATAATGTCTACCTTGTCCTTTGTTCCGTAGATCAAGGCGCTATTAGTAGGGTGGCGACGAGTACGAGAATACCCGTAGTGTACGCCTGCCTCCATGAGGTCTTGTGAGTTAATAGTTTTCATAACAATCTGTAGCAGGCTTGTATTGCGGTTTCGAGCCGCACAAGCCTTGATAACTGAATAATTTCGCCCAAATGACGAGTCGTAAATATAGCATTCATAAGGGTTTTTGACAAGAGAGAGGCATTGACTTTTTATATAAAATGTGCTATAATTTTAAAGGATCAAAACAGAGTTCAAAAACCTTAAAAACAATAAATATGAAAGATTTACACGTATGCGCAATTTTCTTCGCTTTAATGTCCATAGCATTCGCAATAAATAAAATGCAATTTTATTCACTCACAGTAATGGCAGCAGGGTTCATGACACTATTAGTTAGTTTTACTGATTTTATTGATGACTCAAAAAAACCACCCTCTAAAGAATCGCCTAATATCGACGGTTCAGGCATTGTGGAGTAATTAACCTAAATAATTAAACAAGGCTCTTAGAACTACCTAAGAGCTTTTTATGTTGACCATTCTATTAAAACATGGTATTTTAATGCAAAACAAACTTAAAAAACTATACGATGAAAACACCTGTAAAATTCGCAATTTTTGTTGTCATTACTTTAATGTCTGTAGCGTTCCTCTCTCGCAATACCCCCCAGGAATTGCCAGAAACTGGGATTGTAAAAGAGGTTAGCGTAACAGTACTAAGGACTATTGATGCTTCCGCAGGAGAATCAGTGCATGTCGAGCCAACAACCTTTATCAACAGTACCCCCGCTGAAATTGAGCGGGATCTAAAAAACTTAGCAATGTTCAGGCCCGGGACTGCAGACCTGGAGTATGCAACAGCTAACCTCACCATTCAGCAGCCTGGCAGGAAAGCGACTGTTATCGAATGCCCTTATACCGGCCAGGTTAAGGGTGATGAAGTATTCATCCCAAGCGGCGAAGTCCTCAAAACCAAGATCGCATCGCGGTAAGAAGATTGAAAGCCTCTGAATCATTCAGAGGCTTTTTTTATTTTCTTTTTTATGCCACTATATAAGGGATTTATGAGACAGACACAGCTTTTCACGAAAACGAAGAAGGAAAACCCCGCAGATGAGGTTTCAAAGAATGCACAGCTATTAATCCGTGCAGGATATGTATATAAGATCATGGCAGGAGTGTATGCCTACACCCCACTGGGATTTCGCGTGCTAGAAAAAATTAAGCAGATCGTTCGAGAAGAGATGGATGCAATCGGCGGCCAGGAACTTATCATGAGCAGTCTTCAAAAGAAGAGCACATGGGAAGAGACAGGGCGATGGGATGACGATGTGGTTGATGTATGGTTCAAGTCTCAGCTAAAAGACGGTACAGAGGTTGGATTCGGATGGTCACACGAAGAAGCGATCATTGAAATGATGAAGCAGTTTCTTTCAAGCTACAAGGATCTTCCAATCAATGTCTATCAGTTTCAGACCAAGCTTCGCAACGAGCTTCGCGCGAAAAGTGGTATTATGCGCGGGCGTGAGTTCGTTATGAAAGACATGTACTCATGCAGCATTGATGCAGTGCAGCATGATGCATTCTATGCGGCAACTATGGATGCATACATGAAAATCTACACTCGCCTTGGCATTGGAAAGGACACGTATGTGACGTTTGCAAGCGGCGGTGCCTTTACCAAATTCAGTCATGAATTCCAGACTATCTGCGAAGCGGGAGAAGACGTTGTATATTTGCATCGCGAAAAGAATATTGCGATCAATGAGGAAGTGCTAAATGACGAAAGCCTTGAACAGCTGGGCATCAAGCGTGAAGAGCTGGAAATGGTGAAGACTGCAGAGGTTGGAAACATCTTTAATTTCGGGACGCAAAAAAGCGAGGAGATGGATTTTGCATTCATGAATGAGGCTGGAGAAAAGCAGTATGTACACCTTGGCTCATATGGCGTTGGCATTACCCGCGCTATGGGCGTGATTGTTGAAAAGTTTGCTGACGAAAAGGGAATCGTATGGCCTGAAGCCGTTGCGCCGTTTAAGGTGCACCTGCTTTCTCTTGGAGACAAGGTTGCGTCTGAAGCAGAGGCAATATACAGCGCGCTGTTAAAAAACAACATCGAAGTATTGTTTGATGACCGCATCGGACTAAGTGCCGGAGAAAAGTTTGCTGACAGCGACTTGCTTGGCATGCCGCACCGCATCGTTATTTCAGAGCGCTCTATCGCTCAGGGCGGCGTTGAATACAAGAAGCGCGATTCGTCTGAATCAACCGTACTCTCAATCGAATCACTCATTCAGCAGCTTGCTGCATAATATGTTCAAGAATTTCTACCAGCGCTTTTCAAATGATATCGGTATCGACCTCGGTACTGCCAATACGCTCGTCTATGTAAAGGGGCAAGGTATTGTTATCAACGAGCCCTCTATCGTTGCAGTTAACCAAAAGACCGGACAGATCGTTGCGATTGGCCGCGAGGCTAAGGAGATGTGGGGCAAGACGCCCGAGCATATCAAGATCGTGCGACCGCTTTCAGAGGGGGTTGTATCAGACTTTGAAATGGCAGAAGAAATGCTGGCATACTTTATCCGCAAGGTTGAAAAGCTGTCGAAGAAATTCTTCCGTCCTCGCGTTGTCATTGGCGTGCCGTCTGGCATAACGAACGTTGAAATGCGCGCAGTCTATGATGCGGGCATTGATGCAGGCGCGCGAGAAGTGTATTTGGTTGAAGAAGCGATGGCTGCGGCTATTGGGGTACGCTTGCCGGTATTGTCTTCGCAGGCCTCATTCATCGTTGATATTGGCGGCGGTACCACAGACATTGCGCTTATCGCGCTTGGCGGCATTGTGCGCTCGTTGAACCTGCGCGTTGCCGGAGATCATTTCGATGCACGCGTTATCGACTATCTTCGCGATGAGTTCAAGCTGCTTGTTGGCGAGCGAACCGCAGAGAGCGTCAAGCTTGAGCTTGGTTCAGCGCTTGAGACTGACTATATGGAAATGGAAGTGCGCGGCCGCGATCTTGTGTCAGGATTGCCAAAGGCGTTGATGGTGACTGACGGCGACGTGCGCGAAGCGTTTGCGCGCACTGTATCGTTGTTGCTTGCAGGCATTAGAGAGGTATTGGAAACAGCGCCGCCAGAAATGGTATCTGACATTTTGCAGACGGGCATTGTATTGACGGGTGGGGGTGCAAACCTTCGCGGCTTGGCATTGCTCTTGCAGGAAGAACTGCAGCTGCCTATTCTTATTGCTGAAGACCCGCTGTCTGCAGTTGCGCGCGGCACGGGAATTATCCTGCAGGACTTTGACCTGTATAAGAGCGCGCTAATTTCAATAGAAGAACATGCCTCGCTATAATTCACAAATTAAAAAGAATAACTTTTGGAGCATGCTGCCGCTCTGGCTGCGTATCGTTGCCGTGTTGCTGGCACTTGGCATTGTTATTGCGCTCGCCACTATTTTTATAAAGCCGGCTGCAAACAAGGTACCTATTTTATACACTGACACGCTCAACAATGAGCTCCTGTCTCGCCGCGCATTGATTAACAAGGTCAATGCAATGGAAACGACGCTCGCATCATATGATGCGCACCTTTCAACATTGCAGCAGGTTGATACTGAAAACATGGCATTAAAAGCAGAGCTTAATCGGCCTGAAACTATCAAGGGTACCCTTGCGCATGTGCTCACCATGCCTAACCGCAGCTTCTATGACACGATGCTGATTGATGCGGGACAAGCTGAAGGCCTTCAGGCAGATATGGTTGTGTATGCATTTGGTAGCGTTGCGCTTGGTACCGTTACAACTACAACCGCGCACACCGCAACGGTGCAGCTGTATAGCGCGCCAGGCAGAGAGATTTCTGGTACGGCAGTTGGCAGCGACGTTGCGGTAACGCTTGTCGGCAGAGGCGGGGGAGAGTATGAGGTGCGATTGCCTCGCGATGTGCCGTTTACTGTTGGCGCGACTGTTGCCTTGCAGTCAACAGTGCCCGCAACGCTTGCGACAGTTGAAAAGATCATTACCGACCCCCGCGATCCGTTCCAGCGATTGCTGGCAAAGGCACCGGTGAATCTGCAGGCATTGAAGTGGGTGATCGTTAAGTAGTCTGAAAAGCATCTTGTATAAGATGTTTTTTTATTTATATAGTGTCGTAACTTTCATTGTTATGATATAACCAAGGTACTAATGCTCAAATTTACTATACAAAAGAAGCTCGAAGGCACGCTTGCGCGCGCGGGAGAAATTGAAACTAAAAATGGCGTCATCAAGACGCCGGCTTTTGTCGTTGTGGGTACAAAGGCAACCGTTAAGGCGTTAACTTCAGAGCAGATTCGAAGCCTCGGCGCGCAAGTGGTATTGGCAAACACGTATCACCTCTATCTGCAGCCGGGCGCAGATATTGTCGAGAAGGCAGGCGGCTTCGGTCCGTTTATGGATTGGCATGGCCCAACCATGACTGACTCGGGCGGCTTTCAGGCATTTTCGCTAGGTGCAGCATTTGGAAATAATGTGAGCAAGGTTGCTACAGGAGACGAAGTGTCGAATGTTTCTGCAACTGCAGGGCAGCTGGCAAAGGTGACCGATGAAGGCGTGATGTTCAAGTCGCACCTTGATGGCAGCAAGCATCTCTTTACCCCCGAGTCTTCAATGGAGGCGCAGTGGAAATTAGGAGCAGATATGATCTTTGCCTTTGACGAATGCACGAGCCCTTCGGCTCCGTATGAATATCAGAAGAAGTCACTCGCTCGAACATACGAATGGGCAAAGCGAAGCCTTGAGCGACATGAAGCGCTTGATACTGAAAAGCAGCAGTCGCTGTTTGGTGTTGTTCAGGGCGGGCGTTTTCAGGAGCTTCGCGAAGAGGCGGCCAGAACGATTGGCGCATTGCCCTTTGACGGCTTTGGCATTGGCGGCTCGTTTACCAAAGATGACATCGGTACTGCTGTTGGCTGGGTTAATGCCTTATTGCCCGAAGACAAGCCTCGACACTTGTTGGGCATAGGGGAGCCGTTGGATTTGTTTAATGCGGTAGAGGCGGGTTGTGACTTGTTCGACTGCATCGCGCCAACGCGCATGGCGCGACACGGCACGCTGCATACGGCTGATGGCAGAATAAATATTCGCAATGCAAAGTTTGTTGATCAGTTTGTACCATTAGAAGAAGGCTGTACCTGCTATACCTGCACGCACCATACTCGTGCGTATTTAGCGCATCTATATAGGGGGGATGAAATGGCTGCAGCAACGCTAGGGTCTATTCATAATCTTCATTTTATTCTAAGGCTTGTTGAGAAGATTCGAGAAAGCTTGCTCGATGAGACGTTTATGGAATACAAAAAGAGCTTTATAGAAAGATATTATAAAAAATAAAAAAGCAGACCTTTATTGGGTCTGCTGTGTTGGATAGTCGCTTCTTTTAAGGTGAGCCTGAGGTTTTCGCTGTATCCTTAGTGAGGAATCGTAGAGTTGTTCGTACCTGAGCATGATAAACCCGTCAATAATCTTCCTGAAAGTTTTTCCAAGAAAGCGCATTATTTCTTTAATAAACTTTTTTGATTGGGCAATGTTGGTAACATCGCAGCCTGAATCATAGCCGACAATTAAAAACAGGCAATCAGAGCCACCACTGTCATATTCCAGACGAAGCGATCCTCTGTCCCATAGGAATACTTCTTCCCATATGCCAGGCTGAAGTATGTCGGTAATTATAGGCCCTTCAATAGAGGTATGGCTGTTCCAGCGGTTCCATACGATAACTTTTTCTCCACCCAGCTCTTTTGAAATAATTCCAAAATTATACTCGGGAATAATAATATTATCTTCGGGGCTTGCTGCTTTGCCGTCCATAACCTTTTGAACCCCTAAAATAATTTTAGGGTCAATGGTCAGAAAAGGATTAATAAATATATCAACCTTTTCTTCCGTAAGTAGATCTTGCATCATTTTAATGTTTTTTCTTATATTACAATTTATTAATGAATTGTCAATAAAAAGGTTATGGTCAATACTTGACCCCTTCTATATAATAGAAGTATGAAGTTTGAGCTATCAGATCACTATCAGCCAGCGGGCGACCAGCCAAAAGCCATAAAGGGCTTATTAGAAGGGCTGAAAAAGGGCGAGCAGTTCCAGACCATGCTTGGCGCAACGGGTACGGGAAAGACCTTTACCATGGCCAATATTATCAAGGAAATACAGAAGCCAACCCTTGTTATTGCGCACAACAAGACATTGGCAGCGCAGCTGGCATCAGAGTTTGCTGAATTCTTTCCAAACAATGCCGTGCACTATTTTGTGTCGTACTACGACTACTACCAGCCTGAGGCATACATGCCAGTGACTGACACTTTTATCGAAAAGGATGCGCAGATCAACAAGGAGATTGATCGTCTTCGCCATGCGACGACACAGTCGCTCTTAACCCGAAAAGACGTGATTATCGTCGCTTCAGTTTCTTGTATCTACGGTCTGGGGTCTCCTGTCGAATATGAAAAGAAGAATTTCAAGATTGAAAAGGGCATGACACTGTCTCGTACTGAGGCAATGGAGCGACTGGTAAGCATTCACTTCACCCGCACGAATGCAGACCTGTCATCAGGTCAGTTCCGAGCGCTCGGCAACAAAGTTGAGATCATGCCAGTGTCAGACACGATCCAGTACATGATTGAATTTTCAGGAACGACCGTAAAGAGCATATTGAAAATTGATCCCGTATCGGCGCGCATCATCAAGGAAGAAGACTTTGTCTATATTTTCCCGGCCAAGCACTTCATTACCAACGAAGACGAAAAGGATCGGGCAATTAAGGATATACAGCACGAGCTCAACGAGCAGCTCAAGCATTTTGAAATAGAAGGCAAGCTCTTGGAAGCAGAGCGTATCAAGCGCCGCACAACCTATGACATTGCGATGATTCGCGAAATGGGATACTGCTCAGGCATTGAGAACTATTCTCGACACATGTCTGGCAAGATGGCCGGCGAGCCGCCAGAGACATTGCTGTCATACTTCCCGCACAAGCCAGACGGCAGTCCCGACTTCATGCTCTTTATCGACGAGAGCCATGTATCATTGCCGCAGCTGCAGGGCATGTATGCCGGCGATGCGTCTCGAAAGCAGACGCTTGTTGAATTCGGCTTCCGCCTTCCGAGTGCCAAAGACAACCGCCCATTGAAGTTTGAAGAATTCAAGGCACGCATCGGCAACACTATTTTCGTATCAGCGACACCGGGCAAATATGAGGCAGAGCATTCAAACAATACCGTTGAGCAGATCATTCGCCCTACCGGACTTGTTGATCCGTTGGTTGAGGTTAAGCCGATTCTTGAGAGCGGTGAGTATTTGGGCCAGGTGCATGACTTGATCGTTGAGGCAGAAAAGGAAATAGCCAAGGGCGGGCGAGTGCTCGTGACCACGCTGACCAAGCGCATGGCTGAAGACCTGACAGATTATGTAAAGGAAAAGAAGATCAAGGTTGCGTATATTCACAGCGACATCAAGACGATTGACCGCATCAAGATCATTACCCAGTTCCGAAAAGGTGAATTCGATATCCTAATCGGCGTTAACCTGCTTCGTGAAGGGTTGGATATGCCGGAGGTTACCCTGATCGGCATTCTGGATGCTGACAAGGAGGGCTTCCTGCGCAGCGAAGTGTCATTGATTCAGACTATTGGCCGCGCTGCTCGAAACTCAAACGGCCGCGTTATTCTCTATGCCGACAACATGACAGGATCGATGGAGCGGGCGATCAACGAGACAACTCGACGCCGCAACATTCAGCTGGCATACAACAAGGAGCATGGCATTACGCCAATGACGATTCAGAAAAAGATTCTTGATATCACGCAGGGCATGGAAAGCGACCATAGCAAGGCGGTGAATGCCGAGCTTGCGCTTGATATTGCATTGTTTGCTCAGCTGGAAAAAGATGGCAAGGGCAAAAGAGGGAAGAAGAACCCAATCGAAAAGCTTATCGCAATGAAGGAGACAGAAATGAAGGAATCGGTGAAGCTATTGGACTTCGAGACTGCCGCGATCTTGCGAGACGAGATCAAGGTCTTGAGAGAGAGAACCTATATCAACCCATAAAAAAAAGAGCCCCGTTCTGGGGCTCTTTTGCTGCTACGCAGCAATGGCTCTTTTTGTTAGCAAGCGCGCTATTTCACCCGCAGCTCTTTCTTTGCTGCACGTGCCACAGCCTGCCGCAATCATGGTGGTCCTGAATTCGCGGGCCCCTTCAAGCTCAGGGTTGATCACAACCACCATTTCGCCGGTAAAGCCAAAATTTTTAAGCCTTTTTGCAAGCGCAGCACATTCAGGCGCGCTGTCTTTTGTTGGACAGCAGGCAAACACAATGATTGCAGTGTCAGGGTTTTTCTTTAGCTGCATCACCGCATCTTCAAAAATGGTTGCGTTAAGGAGTGCCACGCTGTGTTCATTAGCCGAAAAAAGGCTTGCATAATTTGCTTTAAAATCTTTGGCGTTCGCCATGATTAATACTGTCTTCATACTTATAGTTTTTTAAGTTTCCAATACAATACAACTACTCGTTGACAATGTCAACAAATAGCGTAGAGTTAAGAAAAAACATGACAGTTAAGGAAATGAGGGTGATTGCAAAGCTTTTGAAATATTCAAAAGAGTGGGGAATACGGAAGCAGCGCCATGCGCTCTTCTTCAAATGGGGGGCTGTACTTCTGCTATTCGTTATTTTTGGAGCAGTGCTTGGACATCTTTTGCATATTGGAAATTACCATTTCCTGCTTTCGGGCATTGGCTTTGCGCTATGCTTCCTGCTGCTTCACAGAAAGATTTTTCTTTCGAAGGATACGCTTGGCTTTCTTCGCATAGAATGGCTGATGAAAAGAAGGGGTGAAAACAAGGCTGATGCGAACAGGCTGCAGCTTATAGATGAGGCAGAAAAAATTGTTGAATCGGGAGAATTGGAAGAGTGAAATGCATAGCTGTCGATATGACAGCTATTTTTATTGCCTGCTTTCTTTTAAAGGATGAAGGTGTGCTGCAATTGCAATGCCCGCAGCAATCAGCGCCAGGTTTTTTATAATATATTGGCCTTCAAGTGTTGGTACGAACCATGCAGTCCAGACCATATGAGGCAGAAAGACAAGCGGCAGGATGGTTGTAACCATATGAACAAGGAGAAGCGGTATAACAATGCGCTCTGCGCCCTTAATAAGGAAGAGTAAGCCGATAAGGCATTCGAACAAGGCAAACGCAATGAAGAATGCGTGAAAGGGAATAAAGGAAATGGTCTGCTGATGCAGGGCGAAGACAAGCGAGGTTGCAGGAGAGAGGCCCAGTACCTTTATAAGACCGAACCAGAAAAAGATAACGAAGAGGGCAATACGGGCGAGCGGGATGCTAATGCGGCGAAAGAAGGCAATAAGGGTACGGTCAATGTGACGAATGTTCATATACAGTATGATAGCATACGTCGCCAACGGAGCGCTTTTGTGTTATAATTGGTCTGTGGAAAAAGGAAAGAGAAAAGCTGAGCTCGCAGCCGACAAGATTGTCGTGAAGGGTGCGAGAACCCATAACCTGAAGAATATTTCTGTTGAAATGCCCCGCAATGCGATGGTAGCTATTACCGGCATGTCTGGATCAGGAAAGAGTTCTCTTGCATTCGATACGATATTTGCAGAAGGCCAACGCCGATACGTTGAGTCGCTGTCTTCGTATGCGCGACAGTTCCTTAATCAGATGCCTAAGCCTGACGTTGACGAGATCACCGGGCTCTCTCCGGCCATCTCTATCGATCAGAAATCTCGATCGAACAATCCTCGCTCGACAGTTGCAACTATTACCGAAATCTATGACTATCTTCGCGTGCTGTATGCGCGCGTCGGCAAGGCATACTGCCCGGTCTGTGGCACGCTGATTCAGAAGCTCTCAATGGAAGAGATCAATGGCTTTATCCTGAACAAGCTGAAGGATTTTTCAAAGGCAAAGAACAAGGAGGTTATGGGCGTAGCGTGGAATGACACGCGCATTCAGATCTATGCGCCGGTTGTGCGCGGCCGCAAGGGCGAATACTATCAGCTGCTGTACGACTTGCTGGGCCGCGGCTATTCAACGGTGCGCGTTGATGGCCAGATCAAGAGCCTGCGCGAGAAGATCGAAATGAACAAGACAACGCCGCATACTATCGAAGTATTGGTAGATGAGCTGGCAGTGCATGAATTCAAGGATACTCCTCGTGATGCAGAGCTGCGCTTGTCTGAAGCCGTTGAGCGCGCATTGCTTGAGGCAGACGGCTTGGTATTGGTTGCGTTTGGCACATCACCTGACTTTTCAATGGAGACAGACTTGCTGCAGGAATTCTTGCTTTCAAGCAAGTTTGCGTGTCCGAATGATGGCTTTTCATTTCCTGAAATTGAACCTCGACTATTTTCATTCAATAGCCCCTACGGCGCATGCCCGACCTGTAACGGTATCGGTACCAAGTTCTTTGGCGGTACTGAGCCCTGTGATACGTGTCATGGCAAGCGACTTCGCCCTGAGGCGCTAAACGTATTTTTAGGAGAAACAACTTCAAAGAAAGACGGTACGGTGCACGGCATCAATGTCGTTGATCTTACTTCTATGTCTGTCGAAGAAGCATTTAACTTTTTTGTTACCCTTAAGCTGTCTGCCAAAGACAAGGAAGTTGCCCTTGCTGTTACCAAGGAAATCGAAGACCGATTGAATTTCTTGCTAAACGTCGGGCTTGAATACTTGGCACTCAATCGAACAGCCAATACGCTTTCAGGCGGCGAGGCGCAGCGCATTCGCCTTGCGTCACAGCTCGGCTCTCGGCTGGTTGGCGCATTGTATGTATTGGACGAGCCGACAATCGGCTTGCACCAGAGAGACAATGAGCGCTTGATTCGCACGCTTGAAGACCTGCGAGATATCGGCAATACCATTCTTGTCGTTGAGCATGACGAAGACACTATCTATGCCTCTGACTATATTATTGATATTGGACCAAAGGCCGGCGTGCATGGCGGCAACGTTGTCGTGTCAGGCTATCTTGATGGCCTATTGAAGGCCAAGACTAATCCGTCTGGGTCTCGCACCTTGGCATACCTGCGCAAGGAAGAGGAGATCGAAGTCCCTGAAAAGCGCCGCAGCGAAGACAAGGGCTCGCTGAAGATCGTTGGGGCCAACTTGCACAATTTGCATAATCAGAATATCGAAGTGCCGCTTGGCCGAATGGTCTGCATTACCGGCGTATCCGGTTCAGGAAAAAGCACCTTCCTGTATGACGTGCTGTACAGCAACCTGCAGGCACGCTTCGAGCGCAAGCATCGCAGTGCCAAAATATTTAACTGCGCGTCATTTAGCGGCAGCGAATACCTGGCGCGCGCGATTCTTATCGACCAGTCTGCAATCGGCCGCACGCCGCGCTCAAACATTGCAACCTATACTGGCGCCTTTACACACATTCGCGACCTTTTTGCTGCAACTGACGAAGCGAAGCTTCGAGGCTGGAAGATCAACCGCTTCTCGTTTAACGTGAAGGGGGGTCGCTGCGAGGCCTGCGAAGGAAATGGCGAGATTGCCGTTGAAATGCACTTCTTGCCAACAGTGTACGTAACGTGCGATGTCTGCGGCGGCAAGCGCTTTGACAAGGAGACGCTGGTGGTGAAGTACAAGAAGAAAAGCATTTACGACGTCTTGCAGCTAACCGTTGAAGAGGCATTGGAATTCTTCGGAGAAATTCCTGCGCTCTATGACCGATTGAAGACATTGTCAGACGTTGGCTTGGGCTACGTGAAGCTCGGGCAGAGCGCAACTACCTTGTCAGGCGGCGAGGCGCAGCGCGTAAAGATCGCGTCTGAGCTGTACCGACCATATTTGGAGAAAACAATTTATCTATTGGACGAGCCGACTGTCGGCTTGCACTATGACGACGTGAAGAACCTTATTGGAGTGCTGAACCGTCTCGTTGCCAAGGGCAATACCGTTGTCGTTATCGAGCACAACCTTGACCTGGTGAAGGCGGCAGACTGGCTGATCGACTTTGGCCCAGAAGGCGGCGTGCATGGCGGGAAGGTGGTTGCCAAGGGTACGCCTGAAGATGTGGCTAACAACAAGCATTCGCATACCGGAACCTATCTGAAAAAAATACTGAAATAACATATCTGCCTCGAGCAGATATTTTATTTATCTTTTCTTGCCCGCTTCTTGATGCTTGGTTTTCTATACTGAGCGCATGATGACAATAAAAGAATTTCAAGATTGGTTTAACGTACGGTATGCAGAATTATTAGAAGAGACGTGCGACGAGCTTGGTATGGCAGGCAGGGACGAGGCAGTGAGATCACTGCTGGCGTATCTCTCAAGCATGACTGAACATGGCAAGCGGTTTCGCCCATACCTGACTCATGTCGGCTATGTGACAGAGGGCGGGGAAGAAGATATTTTTCTTCTCTATGCTGCAGTCGAGCTGCTGCATCTCTTTTGCCTCATACATGATGACGCAATAGACGGCGCTGCTGATCGGCATGCGCTGCCAACCATAGAGCGGCATATTGAGGAGGTGTATGACGACGAGACGGTTGGGCACGCAGTTGCGATACTGGCAGGCGATCTTGTGTTGTCGTGGGCATACGAGTGCCTCGATGCCATGAATCTTGTCGAGCCCTATACGATTGACGAGGCGGGCGACATATTTCGCGCTGCTGTTTCAGATGTGATACTGGGGCAATTGCTCGACGTATTGTCTGCTGTTGCTATCGATCAGACCAAGGAATCTATTGAAAAGAAGATCGAGCTCAAGAGCGCCCGCTATTCGTTCTTTCATCCGCTCTATATGGGCATGGCATTGGCAGTTGCCGATGAGTCAAAGGAATTGTTTGCTGAAGAGTATGCGATAAGCTTAGGAATGGCATTTCAGATCGAAGACGACATTCGCGACTGGAGCCAAGACGTACGCGCTGGGGTGCAGACTCATTTGACATGGTATATGAGAAACCTCGCTCCGTCTGCCGCCCAAGAGGCATTTGAAACCTATATTGGCTTGGAATGGTCAGAAGATGAAGAGCGAAAGCTTGAAAGAATACTCGAAGATTCCGGAGCATTTGCCTGGGCAATGCAGAAGGCGGAAGAGTATTATCTGCTGTCGGAAGATGCTATTTTCAATCATGGCAAGACCGGGGAAGAGATCTGGCAGGAGCTGATCGATGCTGTGCGAAACATGCCATAACTGCTATACTCTAGGCATATGGAATTAGAAAAGGAACCAATCTTAGAAGAAGCTCGGTCAGAAGAAGAGGCAAAAGCACGCCAAGAGAAGCTTGAAGACTATAACGCCAAGTTTGAGGAAGCAATGAGCGAGTCTGAGCGCGAAGCGCAAAAGACTGCAGCGCAGATTCAGCAAACGCGGCAGTCAGTGCTTGAAATGACGCCGCTTCGGGCCCAGCAAGAGACGGTATTGAATCCTGGCGAGACGGTGTATGCTATACCGCAGAAAGAATCTGCGAAAGACGGTTCAATGGGCTGGCTGAAGAAAGCCGCAACCGTTGCCGGCATTACATTGATGAGCCTGCTGCCTTCAAAGGAAGCAAGGGCGCAGCAGAAAATGAATGCTGACAAAGACGGTATAAAGAAAGAGGTGTTGAGCTCAAGAGATTTCGAGCTTTCTGATTCGGTAAAAGCTGAATGGGACCAGTATCGTAATTGGTATTTGGCTGAAGTAAAGAAGGAAAACCTTAGCAACAAAGAGCTGGACAGAAGCGCAGTCGCGCACCGCTTGATGGAAAAATATAATAAAGAAACCGGCAGCAATATTGATGATGAAATGGTAAATAAGGTACAAAACTTCTTTATCCAATACCGAAAATTTATGGAACAAGCCGCTAACAAAAAGAAAATAAGCGTTGCTGCGGACCAGCAGCAGTGGATGCCAACTATTTCCAAGCCTGACGGCATTGCTGGAATGCGCATGATGAGCATTCCAATTCCACGAGGGGAAACGACAACGTACTACCAAACAAAAGTGAATATCCCAATAAAAGGCAAGAACTTTAGCGTAGTCGTCAATAATGGCAATGTAAAGACATACGACGGCTACGTTGACACGTCAAAGTACGAAGACAATAAATAGAAATAAAAAAACAGGGAAATTCCCTGTTTTTGCTTGGAGCATGCTACTCCTCGTCTTCTTGCTCCTCCTGGCGCTGCTCTTCGGAATCAATGTTTGCTTCAATTACTTCCTTTTCAGCGTTAAGCACACCCAATGTGCTTTCGTTGGAGGCGTCTTGCGCATCGGCAAGATGTTCCTGTGCCCTCTCCTGGTCAGGAGTGTGCTGGTCGTCTTCTTCTGGTGAATGGTATTCCATTATAATTAAGTTTTAAATTAATACTGTTTTATGTTATAATACCCTTATATTATGATTCGTCAAGAGTTAGACAATCTAGCACTTCCTGCAGAACCCGGAGTATATTTTTGGCTTGGAGCTCTCAAGATGAGCGGGGGAACAATGGATGGCAGGGAAATCCTTTATATTGGAAAGGCAACTTCGCTGCGCGACCGCGTACGCTCATACTTTGCTCCCGATGTTATCAAGACCCGGGGCTCGCATATCGTCGATATGGTATTCAAGACCGAGACAATTGCCTATGAGCCAACGCATACTGTATTGGAAGCGCTCATTCTTGAGGCAAACCTGATTAAGAAATACAAGCCCTATTACAACACCAAGGAAAAGGATGATAAAAGCTTCAATATTGTTGCTATAACTAAGGAAGATTTTCCACGCGTTATTCTGGTGCGACAGAAAGATATTGATAGCCGTACCAAGACCGTCACCTTGCCGCGATTAGGATTAAACAACACGAAGTATGATGTCGTGTTTGGGCCTTTTCCCAGCGGTCCTGCCATTCGCGAAGCATTAAAGATCATTCGCCGCATCTTTCCGTTTCGCGATCGCGCCAGCGCGCAGAAAGACAAGGAAGCGTTTTATCGGCAGATTGCCTTGGCGCCAGACGTTTCCAATACCGAAGCTGCTAAGGTGTATCGCCAGAACGTTGGCCGCATTAAGCTGATTTTGCAAGGAAAGCTCCAGTCCCTAATCAAGGGCTTGAAGAAAGAGATGATCGCTGCAGCAAAGGCTGAAAAGTTTGAAGAGGCAGAGATTCTCAAGCAGAAGGCGTTTGCCCTAGAGCACATACAAGACGTCTCCCTTATCAAGCGCGATCTTGAAAGGGCGAATGGCGAAGAGTCGTTCCGCTTGGAAGCGTATGATATCGCGCACTTGTCTGGAAAGCAGATGGTTGGCGTGATGACAGTCGTTGAGAACGCTGCCAGCAATAAGAGCGAGTACCGAAAGTTTATTGTTCGCGGCTTTGACAAGGCCAATGACGCTGGAGCTTTAAGGGAAATATTGGTACGGCGCCTGGCGCATACTGAGTGGACGTACCCGCACGCTATTGTGGTGGATGGCAATGCAATTCAGGTCAATGCAGCAACTGACGTGCTGAAAGAATTGCAGCTTGATATTCCTGTCATTGCCGTTACCAAAGACGACCGCCATCGCCCGAAGGCAATTGCCGGACCAAAGGAAATAGTTGAAAGCAACAAGTTTGCAATCTTGCTGGCAAACAGCGAAGCGCATCGCTTTGCCCTGACATTCCACAAAGACCGCAGAAAGAAGGCGCTGTTTTAAAAAAATATTTGCTATACTAAGCGCATGAAACGAGTCGGCATTTTGCGAGGAGGCGTAAGTCCTGAATATTCTATTTCCCTCAAGACAGGAGCGAACGTGCAGCGCGCATTGCATGACGCAGGGCTTGAAGCGGTAGACATGCTGCTCGACAAGGAAGGTGTATTGCATATAAAGGGCATACCGGCTGATCTCGACAGCGCCAAGGAACAGGTTGATATTGTATGGAATGCGCTGCATGGCCATTTTGGCGAAGACGGCCAGGTGCAGGCATTGCTTGACCAGTATGGCATCCCGTATACAGGAGCAGAAAGCGAGTCAGCGCAGCGCGCATACAACAAGCAATCAGCAAAGGAAGAGGTTGCTGCCCTTGGCATCAGCACTCCTGTCTCAATACTTATTATTCCTGAAGGGGGCGAGTCGGTATCCGAAGTCTCTCAGCGCATATACAAGACCATGGCGCCGCCATGGGTATTGAAGCCGCTGTCTGGCGGCGGCTCAGTGCGCACGTTCTTTGCCTTTACGCCGCTTGAGCTGTCCCAATTCGTTGACGAGTGCATTTCAAATGCTGAACCGTTTATCGCCGAACAGTATATTTACGGCAGGGAGGCGGCAGTTGGCGTGATTGATGGCTTCAGAGACGAAGCGCAGTACGTGCTGCCTGTGATTGAAGTGCAGTCTGCATCGCGAGGCACGCTTGAGCACGAAGTCCGGAATGGCGACGAGGACTATGCGCGGTTGCATGGCGGCTTTACCGCCGGCGAGCGCGGCGTGCTGGCAGAACTGGCAAAGAAGCTGCATGTGCACTTTGGCGCCAAGGATTATTCTCAGTCAGAATTCATTGTCGACAATCGCGGCAAGCCCTGGTTTATCGAGCTGGATACGCATCCGCATTTAACGAAGAATGCGCCGTTCCTGATTGCGCTGGAATCTGTTGGAGCGACGCTGCAGGAATTCGTTAAGAACATAGTTGAGAAGAAATAACACCGCCTGAAAGGCGGTGTTATGTTGACAATTTGAGGGAGAGGGGTAGAGTGTGCGGGAATTAAACCCATTAAAAAATGAATAAGGACAACGAATCAAAAAAGACGATAGCTTTGGAAGAGCATCGCATTACGCCAACTCTTAGCGAGTTGATGTCAAAACTGCAAGAGATGTACCCCAAATCCTTTAACCTGCGGAACAGCATCATGAATCCAACGATCGTCTTTAGCGAAGATCGCGAGGGGCTCGTGTATGAGATACTGCAGGATAATGGAGACGGGTATGGAAATTACCACTACGCGTTGTATAGCAACGGAGCATTTAAAGAAATCCACTATGATTCTCATCGCGCCCTTGTTATAGACAGTCAGGGATTGTTTTTCATACATGGTTCACACGTATGGCAGGCGTCGGTATTGTATGGAGAAACGGGAAAATGGAATAAGCGGCATATTGGATACATAGAAGACAGGTTTACTAGATGGCAATTCGAACATTTAGATAGGTTGCGCCTATGCAAATACGGAGTATATGTAGAGGGGAGAAATAGGAATGGAGGTTTTAATCTTGCGTTTCTAAGGAATGAATCTCCCGGAGTATTTGCTTCTAACGGGTCTATTGCGCCGATTCACTTTCCGGCATGGAGCGATCCTAGTACGTATCAGCCTGCTATTGTTTCGGACAGTACCTTGTTTTCTGATGAGTCGTCTATTTATAGCATTGACCATAAAACATGTAAGGTGCTGTTTTTCTCAAAATCTCGCTATCCCGATGTTCGCTTGGGCAAAAATTATGATTGGAGGCCAATAAGCGAGTTTAACTATCCGTCTACTGAAAAATATCCCGTTATTTTTATTCCTAAGAGTTCTTATGGTGACAAGGTATTTTTTCTGCAAAAGGGCAGATTGCCAGAAGGTGTCTATTTCACTGAGTCGAATAACTGGTGCTTTTTTAGTAACGGGATCATTTCGTTTTTTCAAGACGGATTGCTTGACCTGTATCTTTATTTCTATCACACCGATTTCCAGCCCCTGGGTACAGGTTGGGTAAAGGTGAAACTGTACTCTGCTCAGCTTCAAAGGGGCACGGCATTCAAATTGGTGCGCAAGGATGACGAGACGGTTTATTTTGCAATTAATCATAACTGGTATCGCATAACTATCGATTTGGTTAATAAAATTGTCTGGCCTTAAATACAAGCCGCTCATACGAGCGGCTTTTTTATTTGCTATACTATGCGCATGGAACAACACAAACACACGTCAGGAGTATTGCGATGGTCATTGATTGCTGCAATCGTTATTGTTATGAACCTTTTCTTTAATTATGCATTTTCACTCGTCTACCCTTCTCCCGCATATCAAGACTTCTTTCCTCGGGAGCAGGTAGTATCTGAAATAGCCAACCAGGCAGACTGCATTGCGCAGGGCGGGCAATGGAATGAGCAGCAGATTCTAAAAAATTCAGAGCCAGTAACTGCCTATCATGGGTATTGCGACAGCAGCTATACCAAGCAGATAGAGTATGAGGCTGCGCAGAAGGCGTACAATCGCACCATTTTCATCTTCCTTGTTGTAGTGGGCGTATTGAGCATCGTGATCGCGTCGCGCATCAAGCAGGAGCTTCTCTCGATCGCGCTTTCATGGGGTGGCGTCTTGTCGCTTATTATTGCTTCTATGCGATATTGGGCAGACGCAAACAATATCGTGCGCGTTGCCATTCTGGCAGTCGCGCTGGGCGCGCTGATCTGGACTGCGATAAAGAAATTCTCATAATTCTCTAAAAAGCCTTTCATTTGCTTGAAAGGCTTTTTTATGGAAAAATGACTATATATGAAGGCCTCAAAAGGAACGCTCTATAACCATCTCAAGATAGAGAAGAAATGGCAGAAAGAATGGGATGCAGCCAAGACATACCAGACGGAGAAGGGCACTAAAAAGAAGAAAATGTACGTGCTGGACATGTTCCCGTATCCTTCAGGCGCAGGCTTGCATGTGGGGCATCCCCGCGGCTATATCGGCAGCGACGTGTATGCCCGCATGAAGCGCATGGAAGGCTTCAACGTATTGCACCCGATGGGCTTTGACTCGTTCGGCCTTCCGGCCGAGCAGTATGCGATTCAGACCAAGAAGCACCCTGGGCCATTTACCGACAAGCTGGTCGCGCAATACAAGAAGCAGCTTGAGATTATCGGCTTCTCATACGACTGGGATCGAGAGGTCTCAACGCACCGTCCTGAATACTATAAATGGACGC
Source organism: Patescibacteria group bacterium (assembly GCA_040389365.1). Classification (GTDB taxonomy): domain Bacteria; phylum Patescibacteriota; class Minisyncoccia; order Phycocordibacterales; family UBA9973; genus UBA4124. Next base: position 36,520 of record JAZKAB010000004.1, on the reverse strand, counting down.
AGTGGATTTTCCTGAAGCTGTATGACGCATGGTATGACTCGAAGAAGAATAAGGCTCGAACAATAGCCGAGCTTATTAGTATCTTTGAAAAGAGCGGCAACAAGAGCGTTGCTGCCGTTACGGATGCCAACACTCCTCTTTTTTCTGCCAAGGAATGGCAGGCCTTTTCTGCAATGGAGCAGCAAGAGCTGTTGATGCGATACCGTCTTGCATATGAAGGGTTTGCAGAGGTGAACTGGTGCGAGGAGCTGGGTACGGTATTGGCCAACGATGAGATTGTCGACAGTCCAACTGGTCCTGTTTCAGAGCGCGGCGGCTTTCCTGTTATAAAGAAAGCCATGCGCCAATGGTTTATGCGCATCACCGCATACGCTGACCGCCTTGCAGCTGATCTTGAACCCTTAGACTGGCCAAGCAATATCAAGGAGATTCAGAAGAACTGGATTGGCAAGAGCGAAGGAAGCGAGATTCCATTTGACATTCAGGCTGAAAGCGACGACAAGGAATCTATTGCATCAGTATCTGTCTTCACCACGCGCGCCGATACGCTATTTGGCGTAACGTACATGGTTATTGCTCCCGAGCACGCGCTCGTGCAGGAATGGCAGAATGCTATCTCAAACTGGAAGGAAGTTTCGGCATATATACAGAAGGTTGCTCAAAAGGATGATACAGAGCGCATGAGCACTGATAAGGAAAAGACCGGCGTGCAGCTGAAGGGGCTGGTGGCTATCAATCCTGCCAACGGAGAAGCGGTGCCGGTATGGATTGCCGACTATGTGCTTGCGTCATACGGTACGGGTGCCGTTATGGCAGTTCCTGCGCATGATGAGCGCGACTATGCGTTTGCAAGGAAATATGGTTTGCCTATTAGAGAGGTTGTAGAGCCGCTGTTTAAGAAGACCGGAGACAAGGATGGCGTAAAGGAATCATTGCCATTCAAGAAGCGCCATGCAGCAGTTGCGGTTATAAAGCATTGGAAAGACGATACATACCTTTGCTTGAAATGGAAAAAAACAGACTGGAGAGGATTTGTCATTGGCGGCATTGAGACAGGAGAAAGCGCAGCAGATGCTGCAGCGCGGGAAATCGTAGAAGAGACTGGCTATACCTCTGCAGAGATGGTGAAGGAAGTTTCCGGTACCGTGCATGCGCAGTTTTATCATGCCGTGAAGGAAGAGAACCGCTGGGCGCATTTTCATCCGGTAGTATTTCAATTGAAAAACGGGGATCAGGTTGAAACTGCCGAGAGCGAGAAAGAAATCCATGACATCGTTTGGGTTTCAAAGAATGAAATGGAAACCTATCTTTCATGGGTAGGAGACATGCAGCTGATATGGAAGCGGGCGTTTGATGAGGGCGCATCTTCTCAAGAAGGAATTCTCGTGCACTCTGGGGATTTTGACGGGCTTGATTCTGCGGCAGCACGAGCAGCGGTAACAAAGCTTGTCGGCGGCAAGGCTGTAACAAAATACAAGATGCGCGACGCGATCTTTGCGCGACAGCGATATTGGGGAGAGCCGATTCCGCTGCAGCATGCAGCGAATGGCTTGATTGTTGCAATGAAGGAAAAGCAGCTGCCTTTGGTATTGCCTAAGGTTGCTTCATACGCGCCTTCAGGAAACGGCGAGTCGCCGCTGGCGGGAGTGAAGAGCTGGGTGAAAGAAGGATACGAAACTAATACGATGCCAGGCTGGGCGGGATCGTCATGGTATTTCCTGCGCTATATGGATCCAACAAACAGCAAGGCGTTTGCGTCTGAAAAGGCCGTAGACTATTGGCGCGATGTCGACATGTATGTCGGCGGGGCAGAGCATGCGACAGGGCACTTGCTGTACAGCCGCTTCTGGCACAAGTTCTTATATGATATGGGCTTTGTTCCAACAAAGGAGCCGTTTAAGGCATTGCGCAATCAGGGCATGATTGGCGGGGCAGATGGTCGCAAGATGTCAAAGCGTTGGGGCAATATTGTTAACCCTGATGAAGTCGTGAAATTGTACGGCGCTGATTCGCTGCGCTTGTTTGAAATGTTCCTTGGACCGTTCGATTCGCACTTGCCGTGGAGCACTGAAGGCATTATCGGCTCTCGCCGATTCATTGAGCGCGTATGGCGCTTGGCGCAGAAGCTTGATGAGAAGGCTTCGGATAAATCGGTGCAGAAAAGCATTCACAAGACGATCAAGAAGGTGACAGAAGACATTGCGCAGTTCGCGTTCAATACGTCGGTGTCAGCACTGATGATCTGCCTTAATGAAATGGAGAAGGGAAAGGTGAGCACAAAAGACTTTGCGCTGTTCTTGCAGCTGCTTGCGCCGTTCGCGCCGCATATCGCTGACGAGCTATGGAATGCATCGGGACAGAAGGGAAGCATTCATCGCTCTTCATGGCCTAAGCACAACCCGAAACTGCTTATAGAAGACGAAGTAACCATTGGCGTGCAGGTAAATGGCAAGGTGCGCGCAGAAATAACTGTTGCTGCAGACGCGACAAAAGAGTCGCTTGAAGCTGCTGCATTGGCGCTGCCGCGCATCCAAGAGTTCCTGTCCGGACTGACAGTGCGAAAAATTATTGTCGTTCCTGGTCGGGTTATCAACATTGTCGCAGCATAGGGCTTTTTAAGCTGCATAAAATAGAGTATTATAAGTGCATTATGTATCAAAACACCATTCGCCGATTTAACCTTATTTCTTTTAGTATCATTACTGGACTCTGCGTGCTTCTGCCATTCTTCTTTCTTCCCGCGACGCTAAGCGGCTTGGGGGCAACCAAGGCGGTGGTGCTATACATCGGGGTGTTTCTGGCATTCTCATTCTGGCTGATCGGACAATTCCTTGAAGGGTCATTCAAAGTTCCTCGACACTGGGCATTCTTGGCATTGGGCGGCTGGGTATTGTTTAGCCTGGTGAGCGCGCTGACGTCTCAGAATACCGGC
>JAZKAB010000004.1:25976-33578 GCA_040389365.1 Patescibacteria group bacterium | reverse complement strand
TGGGGTCGCGGCTTTGCTATTGACTCGTTCGCGACAATCTTAGTCGTGGGACTGTTTACATTTCTTGTAGCACTGTTTGCTCGAGACCAGCGTCGCCTGGTGCAGCTGTTCCTGGCTGCGTTTGCAGGCTCAGTGCTGACAATCTTCCTACAGGTTATCTTGTACGTAACGCAGAAGACGCATTTCGTGTCGACATACTTGGCGCACGTTTCAACGCAGGGCACATTGGTAGGGTCATGGGTTGATTTTGCATACTTTGTTATCTTTACTTTCCTTCTCGCCCTTCTTATGTTCGAAGTGCTTATGCCAAAGGGCTTTTTCAAGATTCTCTCTTTTGTTGCAATCGTATTGTCGCTTGGCGTATTGGTATTCTTGAACTTCAAGGCAGCGTGGATTATTACTATCGTTTCTGCGCTGCTCGTATTCGTATACAAGTCTTCAGTTGAGCGCTCGCTCTCAAAGCTCTTTGCTGGCCAGGGCGGAGAATCGGAAGAAGTCAACGAAACGCCCCAGCGCTTTCCATTGGTCTCATTTATCTCGCTGCTTGTTGGGCTGTTCTTCTTCCTGAGCAGCGGCTCAATTGGCGCAAGCATTGCGCAATTCGCCGGCGTGTCATTTACCGACATTCGCCCCTCATTTAGCACGACGACGCATGTTATGCGCGCAGCGCTTTCCCATGACCCGCTCTTTGGCGCAGGCGCAGGGCGCTATGCCGACGTATGGAATATGTACCACCCTGCAGCAATCAATGGCACGGTATTCTGGAATACGTCATTTGATACCGGCTACAGCTTCATCCAGTCATTGCTGACAACTAACGGCATCATTCCGCTGATCTTTCTTGTAGCATTGCTCGGTATTGTTATCGTGCACGGCTTCAAGCTCTTTAGCTACCAGTTTCCAGACCGCTTCAGCCGCTTCATTGCGGTGACGGCAGTGATTATGCTCGTTGCCTTTGCCTGCCTTATCTTCTTTGCATCTCCAGGCTTCGTACTGATCGGCTTTGGCTTCATGTATCTTGGATTGCTGCTTGGCGTGTCGATTATGGTTGGCCGCATCCAAATGACATCGTATAACTACTTGAAAGATCCTCGCCTGAGCTTCTTCGCTATCCTGGCAATCGTATTGGCCGCTATGGCAGGCTTCTCAGCGGTATACTTCAGCGGCAACCGCTTCGCAAGTATTATCTATTACAACCGCGCTATTGCAGCGCAAGATATCTATACGGCGCAATCTCGCCTGGACAAGGCAATTGCCTTGTCTCCCAACGACATATACTGGAGAACTCGCACTGCGCTCTTCACCAATCAGTTCAACAATGCCGCCCGCCAGCAAAATCCTGACAAGAGCCAGCTGCAAACGTTCTTCTCTCAGGCAGAGCAGAGCGCGCAAGGCGCAGTTGCATGGGATCCCGGCAGCGCGAACAACTGGCTGACACTGAGTCAGGTATACCAGCTTGTTGCAAGCACTCAGAATACGCAGGCATTTGATAATGCAAAGACTGCAGCTGATGAGGCGCAAAAGCGCAATCCTGTAAATCCAGTATTTCTTTTGAATCAGGCGCAGTTGGCGCTGACAAAGCAGGATACGGGAGCAGCGCTGAACTACATTGCCCAGGCCTTGGCATTGAAGCAGGACTATCTTGATGCATACGTGCTGAAGGCGCAGATCGAGCAGGCAGGCGGGGATACCAATGCGGCAGTGAAGGAGATGACGCAGTATACGCAGTTTGCTCCATTTGACGATCAGGGATACCTGCTGCTTGGCCAGGCTAACGTGCAGCTAAAGAATTACGCTGCAGCAGTTCAGGCATATGCCCGTGCACGAGACCTAACACCTAATACTCCTAATAACTATTTGCAGTACATTAGCGTGCTTGAATTGAGCGGACAAAAGGCGCAGGCAGTTGCCGCATTGGAAGACTTCAGGCAGAAATTCCCTGGAGTGCAAGGCGTTGATGAGCAGATCAAGCGCATTCAGAACGCTCCTGCTGCAATTGAAACTCCCGCAGCTCCAGCGGATACAGCTCCAACAAAGACGACTACCAAGAGATAGTAATAGATATGGTCTCTAAAATATTCAAATTCTTGAATCGAGATCTTTTTACCATGAACCAGGCCGCCCTGGTTCTTGCTGTTTTTTCCTTTCTATCCCAAATTTTCGGCTTGCTGCGAGATCGGCTGCTTGCGTCATTGATCGGGCCTTCTGCTAGCCTCGATACGTACTATGCGGCGTTTCGCATTCCGGATTTTGTCTATAACTCATTCGGCATTCTTTTCTCGGTAACGGTATTGATACCGTTTATTGCGCAGTATATTGAGCAGGAAAAAGCCGAAGGGCATCCTAATGCGCTGAAGCGTTTTCTCAACAGTATATTTACAGTCTATGTCGGAGGAATGACAGCCTTGTCGCTTGTCCTGATTGCGATAATGCCATGGCTTACGAAGCTTGTCGCGCCAGGCTTTGCGCCGGCAGAGCTTGCAAGCGTCGTGTTGTATTCTCGCATCATTCTTGCGCAGACATTTCTCTTTGGCCTTTCAAGCCTGCTGAGTTCCTTTGCGCAGGTGCAGAAGAAATTCTTTGCCTTTGCCATTGCGCCTTTGTTTTACAATCTCGGCATTCTGGTCGGCATTCTGGTATTCCGGCCGCTGTTCGGCATGCTCGGCGTTGTCTTGGGCGTTGCATTGGGAGCGGTGCTGTACTTTTGCGTGCAGCTGCCGACGCTCATCAAGCTTGGCAAGTTCCCGAAGCTCAGCCTGGGCGTTGACTGGAAGGCAATCAAGCAGGTTATGCTGCTGTCGCTGCCTCGAACGCTGGGCTCTTCGCTTACCAATATTACCTTTATCGTTATCGGCGCCATTGCTTCATTGCTCGCAGCGGGCTCTATTTCCATTTTTCAGTTTTCATACAACATTGAAAATACGCCGCTCTTGATTATCGGCGTGTCGTATGCCGTTGCTGCGTTTCCGACCATGACGCGCCTCTTTGCCGAAGGCGACAAGAAAGAGATGCTTAACGTACTGTATCGAACAACGCGAAGCATTTTCTTCCTGTGTGTCCCCGCGTCATTTTTGATCATCGTCTTGCGCGCGCATATCGTGCGATTGCTCTTGGGTGCCGGAGTGTTCTCATGGAACGATACGCGCCTTGTGGCTGCATCAGTTGCATTGTTCGCGATATCTATTGCGGCGCAGTGCATGGTATTGCTGCTTGTGCGGGCATTTTATGCCACCGGCAATACCAAGACGCCGCTCCTGGTTAATATCTTTTCAGTATTCGTGACGCTCGGCTCAGTTGTCGGACTATTGTTCCTCTATCGGTACAGCGTATTTTTTCATAACTTCCTTAACAGCCTGCTGCGCATTGACGGCACGGAGGGCAGTACGGTCGTATTGCTGCCGCTTGGCTTCTCATTAGGCCAAACGCTTAATGCAATATTGCTATGGGCAAGATTCCACAAGAAGATGAGCGGTACCAAGGCAGAAAACAATACGCTGTCCCGAACGCTTGCGCATATAACGGCGGCAGGCATCATTGCAGCTGCAACAGCGTATGGCATATTGGTCTTGGCGGGGAACGGCGTAGAGCAGAATCATTTCTTCGGTGTATTGGTGCAAGCAGGGGTTGCTGCAGCAAGCGGTCTGGCAATATACGGCATTGTCTTGCGAGCGCTTCGCAACGAAGACATTCTTTTCTTTATCGAAACCGCGCGCTCTCGCTTCTGGAAGCAGAAGCCTATTATCGTGCAGGAAGAGCAGGAGCTCTAGCACGCCCCTAAGCCGCATAGCGCTTTGGCCAGAATGCGATACGCATGAAGGTTTTTCCAGCGGCTTCTTTATGGTATAGTCATCCCACATGGAACTGAAAAACATCAGAAATTTCAGCATTATTGCCCATATCGACCATGGCAAGAGCACGCTTGCCGACCGCATGCTGGAAATAACCGGTACGATTGAAGCGCGCAAGATGCGCGACCAGGTGCTTGATAATATGGAGCTTGAGCGCGAGCGCGGCATTACTATCAAGATGCAGCCGGTGCGGATGTCGCACAAGCTTGATGGCACGGAATATATGCTTAACCTTATCGATACGCCAGGGCATATTGACTTTTCATACGAAGTATCGCGCGCATTGAAAGCCGTTGAGGGATCTTTGCTTCTTGTCGACTCAACGCAAGGCGTGCAGGCCCAGACGCTGACAACGCTTGCCATGGCGCGAGAGTCAGGGCTGGTGATTATCCCATGCCTGACGAAAGTTGACTCGCCATTGTCTCGCATCGAAGAGACAACGCTTGAAATCTGCGCGCTGATTGGCTGTCACGAAGACGAAGTATTGAAAGTATCCGGAAAGACAGGAGAAGGGGTGAAGGAATTGCTTGCCGCAATCATTGAGCGCATTCCTGCGCCGAAGGCTGAAGAAGTCGCGACAAAGACGCAGGCACTGGTTTTTGACTTCAGCTATTCGAACCACAAGGGCGTCATTGTCTTCGTGCGCATGTTTGGCGGCCGCATTGCCAAGGGCGACACGCTGTCATTCGCTGCCAGCACGCAGCAGTTCCAGGCATTGGAAGTTGGGATCTTTGCGCCTGAAGCAACGCCGCAGGAGGCGCTTGAAGCTGGAACGATCGGCTATATCGTTACCGGCATCAAGCAGCCCGGCATTGCCTCTGTTGGAGACACGATCGTGTCGCAGAAGAATCCGGGCCAGCCATTGCCAGGGTACAGCCAGCCTCGCCCCGTTGTCTGGGCATCAATCTATCCTGAAAGCCAGGATGACTTTGACGAGCTGCGCATGGCGCTAGGAAGGCTTCGCCTTTCCGATTCGGCTTTTACCTTCGAAGAAGAAGTGTCAGGCTCGCTTGGCCGCGGCTATCGCTGCGGCTTCTTAGGCATGCTGCACTTGGAAATCATCACTGAGCGCCTGCGACGAGAGTTCAATCTAGAGCTGATTGTTACCATGCCGTCTATTACCTATGAGGTTGAGACTCGCAAGCATGAGCGCGTTGTCGTGTATTCTCCGCACCTGTTTCCGGATGACGGAACCCTGCTCAAGGTGTACGAGCCGTGGGTTGCCGTTTCTATCATCACACCTGAGCGGTATGTCAGCACGCTGATGCCCTTTATGTATGAGCATGAGGCGACCGTTGACGAGCTGGAGCAGTTTGGCGACGACCGCGTAAAGATGGGAGCGGTGATGCCCTTGCGCGAGCTGATGCGCGGCTTCTTTGACGGGCTTAAGAGCATTACGTCAGGATACGCCTCAATTGCATACAAGGAAGGGGAACTGAAAGAAGCCGACGTTGTCCGCCTCGACCTTATTATCGGCGACGAGCCGCAGCCGGCATTCACGCGCATTGTCTCTCGACGCCGCGCGCTGGAAGAAGGAGAAGAGTTCGTAGAGCGCCTAGAAAAGCTCATGCCGCGACAGCAGGTTGAGATGAAGATTCAGGCCAAGGCCTTTGGCCGCATCATTGCGTCTCGCACGATGAAGGCCTTTCGCAAGGATGTGACGCAGCACATGTATGGCGGCGACTATTCTCGAAAGCTCAAGCTCTTGGGCAAGCAGAAAAAGGGCAAAAAGAAAATGCGGGAGAACGCGAACGTCAACATCCCGCATGATGTCTTTATAAAGGTAATGAAGCAGTCAGACTAGCGAAAGAGCGGAAGCAGGGAAATCATGAGCATTCCGGCAATCATGATGACTGAAAATATCTTCCACGCCAAATCTGTCTTTTTTCTGTTATGATTGAATAGCATACGCACTATGCTACCACGCTATGGCAAAAAAGCAATTTCCACAATCCAGCCATTACGCCATTGCGCCCAAGCGCATCCTGGGCAGCGCGATTGCGCTCGTTGTGTTTTTTCTGCTGCTGACGTCAGTCATCGGTCTCGCGCAGAAGTACTTTGCCTTGAAGGCGCGAAGCCAGGAATTAACAGAAGACCAGGCGCGCCTGGCAGAGAAGCGCACTGCCCTTACAACAACCAATGCCTATCTCGCAACTCCTGAGGGTACTGAAGAGTCGCTGCGAGAGCGGTATAACTATATCAAGCCAGGAGAGCAGATTATCGTCATAACTCCCGAGCAGACAGTTGATGCAGAGGCTGAAAAGCGCTCCGTTGTCGGGCATTGGTGGGACACAGTGCTGCGCGGCTTGGGTATTCGCAAGGATGCAGAATAGGCCGCTTGACCGGTGTGATACACTATATATATGAAAGAAGTAACAATATACACAACGACAACCTGTCACTATTGCAATATGGCCAAGGAGTTTTTCAAGGCCAATAACGTATCATATAAAGAATATAACGTTGGAACCGACATGGCGCGACGCCAGGAAATGATTGACATGACGCACCAGCTTGGCGTGCCCGTTATTGTCGTTGGCGATACTGCGATGGTTGGCTTCCAGGAAGACCGCGTTGCCGAATTGCTCGGCATTGGACAGATGCCAATGGCTGCATAAGGCAGTCTGCTCTTGTAGTTAAATGGATATAACTGCTCCGTCCTAAGGAGTAATTGTAGGTTCGATTCCTACCAAGGGCACAAGATAAAAAAAATAGCTGCTCGAATGCTTTTCCACAGCGCAAATTAAGTAGTTGAAATGAGAACTTGTTGATATAATTTATATATGATTAGAACATCTCGCTTTTTGAAGGGTAATAAAAACTTCTTACTATCAATTGGCTTTTTAGTGCTGTTTTCTTTCAGCGTGACGCTGGCCGTTCCGCCCGGTACAAAATACAGTGCGGGCGAGACGCTCGATCCTGCGTGCGCGCCAGGCTCAACAAACTGTTCTGTACTCATAGCAAGCGGAGGCTCCTCGCAATGGGATGATGTAGCCGGGGGAATTAATTATGCTGCGGGTATGGTAGGGATTGGAACAACGACACCACAGAGTGCGCTTGATGTGAATGGGGAGATCAAGGCAAGCAGTTTGAATATTGTCGGAGTTAATGGTGTTGTAGATACTCCAACAAATGCTCAGGCAATCATTCAATATGATCCCTCTGCTTATAATTATAGTAATGATGGCCATGAGACCATTTACCGTATTTATTCATATAAAATAGTAGGCAGTAGTCGTATTTATTCTGGAAGTTATGCCGAGGTGGCTGTTACAGACAATGCAAATAACGATCAGACTTATGCAATAAATGTTTCTTGGGATTCAGTATCAGATGCTGACGGCTACCGTGTATTGCGAAATATTTTTGGCAATGGATTTCAGGATGGATACGATACCACCAGTAGTTCTTTTGTTGATGGTGATAATAGCATGTCGTTTTTGGGAAATTCATCTGATCTCATAGTCACGCCTTCTACAACATATACAAATACTAATTCAATTAATGGCGCATTAACAATTTCTGGCAACACAATAATTAGTGGCGACACAGCAATTTCTGGCAACACAATAATTAGTGGCGCAGCTTCTATTGGCGGTATTACTACGCTTTCTGATAGTCTTATAGCTTCAGGAACGTTTGGCAGCGGAACGGCAACGCCAGCAGACCTTGGTGCGGGTACTCGTATGATATGGGTGCCGAGTAAAGGTGCATTTAGGGCTGGACATGCAAACAGTGATGAGTGGAATAGCGG
>JAZKAB010000004.1:0-25966 GCA_040389365.1 Patescibacteria group bacterium | reverse complement strand
CTAGGTGACTATTCCATAGCATTTGGTATAGGCACTTTTTCTTCGGGCTACGCAGCCTCAGCCTTTGGCGATTCTACTGTCGCAACAGGCGAGGCTGCAACCGCTTTCGGTTCTTCCACTACTGCTTCCAATCAGGATGCAACCGCTTTTGGCAGCAACACTACAGCTTCAGCTGCTATGTCTACCGCTTTCGGTTTATTGACTACTGCTTCCGCTCAGGATGCAACCGCTTTTGGCCGGTCTACAATCGCAAATGGGGCCGAATCGGTCGCTTTTGGTTATGGCACGCTTGCACATGGATCTACCGCTGCTGCTTTTGGCAATAATACACAGGCCCTTGGTTATAACGCTGCTGCGTTTGGCGATTCTACTATTGCGACAAGTTGGAACTCTTTCGCAATAGGCGCCTATAACGTCGGCGGAGGCAATCCTTCTGTCTTGGTCAGCACAGATCCGCTTTTTGAGATTGGAAATGGTGCAAATGAAAGCAATCGGGCAAATGCCTTCACAGTGCTCAAGAACGGCAAGGTCGGCATCGGCACTCCAAGCCCCATAGCAGCGCTTGATATAGAGGGCGACGGGGCCATTATCGCAGGAGGGTCTTACGGAGCTGGTATAAGTGTGCCCGACCTGGGCGTAGGATCAAGAATGATGTGGATCCCTTCTCAGGGTGCATTTCGTGCCGGAACAGTATTCGGTACCCAGTGGGATAGTGCTAATGTTGGGCAATTTTCTATTGCGTTTGGAATTAATACAATAGCATCAAGTAGTTCTACGGTTGCACTTGGAAGCTCTGCTGAAGCCTCAGCGGTAAGTGCGATGGCAATGGGGTATCAATCAGTGGCGTCTGCTCAATATTCAACAGCAATAGGTTCTAATACAATAGCGTCAGGAGATTATTCGATTGCTATAGGTAACGGAGTATCTGCTCTTAATAATTTTTCAATTGTATTAGGGTATGGTGCACAGGCTGCAGGTAGAGAGGCGCTTGCACTTGGAGACTACACCAAAGCCGATTCATTTATGAGTACTGCCTTGGGGCATGGCAATGTTGGCGGCGGCGATCCAAATAATTGGGTTGCTACAGATTCTTTGTTTGAAATAGGAAATACTGATCCGTTCGGAGGCCCTGTTTCCAATGCAATTACCGTCCTCAAGAACGGCAACGTCGGCATCTACACTCCTACCCCTGGCACATTGCTTTCTGTAGGCAGCGCGACGTACGATTCAACTCTTAATGCCGGCATTATCGCTCATTTTGAAAACGATGCTGGTTCATGCGATCTTGATCCAACCAATACTGGCGGTATTGTTTGTACTTCTGACATGAATGCCAAGAAGAACATTACCCTGCTTTCAGACAATTCTGCGTGGTCATTCAATAGCAATGTAACCGCTGACAATAGCACTGTCTTTGCCAAGATCATCGCGCTTACTCCAGTACAATACAATTTCAATACAGAAAACGATACTGAAACAAAGCATACTGGCTTCATCGCCCAGGAAGTGGAGCAACTGTTTCCCGATCTTGTCACCACGAACGCGCAGGGACGCAAGAGCATGAACTACGTAGGATTGGTGCCGTATACCGTGCAGGCCATCAAGGAGATGGATGTTACCTTAAAGGCAATTCCTACATTTAGCGACCCGACGCTCGCGCAAAACATAGCAATATTCCTGTCCGGCATTGCAGAGCGGGGAGAGGCTGTAGTGAGTAAGGTGACGACAAAGGAATTGTGCTTGAATGACACCTGTCTAACGCAAGACCAGCTGAAGAACCTGATTCAGCTGCAGCAGAGCATGAATGCCAACCAGGGAGGGCAAGCAACGGTAACAAGCCCTCCTGCTGAAGATGCGGAGCCTGATGTCGAAGAAGAAGCGCCTATTGCTCCAGCTGAGCCCGCTCTTCCAGTAGCTGAGCCTGCGCCGGCTGAAGCTCCCGCAGCGCAATCAGAATAATTGCTATTATGGACCAAGAGCTTAATGACCGCCTGGCAAGAATAGAAAAAATGGTAGGGGATAATAGCCGCATGCTTTCTAGCATGCGCGCTGCCCAGAAGCGGGCAGGGTACTTCAAGCTTCTATACTGGCTTGTCATTGTCATCCTCGCCATTGCCTCCTTCTATGCCATTAAGCCGTATATTGCCCAATTTGGGGCAGCATACGGCCTTGGCAGCAGTTCTGGTACCACGGAGACTCCTTCGACAACAAGCACTGTTATGGAGCTTCTGAAGCAATATCAGGAGAGCAAGAAAGCGGCGCAATAGTTGTTGCTTTTAGGCTGTTTTTGCGGTATAAAATAAGGGCGCTAATTGCTTGGGTAGCTCAGTTGGTAGAGCGCTCCCCTGAAGAGGGAGATGTCACCAGTTCAAATCTGGTCCCAAGCACATATAAGAAAATCCCTCAGCAGTGAGGGATTTTCTCTGCCTCATTTCTTCTACGCTATTGACATTGAGTCGCAATAGTTATATTTTGATTAAAATTTAAAAACTTAAAAGGGAGGAAATTATGATACAGGATCTTTATGGTCAATTCGAATCTGTTAAGCTTAAAAACGGGCTTACAATCTATGCGCTGCAAATGGCAGTACCATGGCAACGGATGTCTTTTATGGTGCATAGCGGAGGGGTGCAAGATCCGGCTGGAAAGGAAGGAACTGCTCATTTTGTTGAGCATCTAATTTCTCATAATGCGCTTATACCGTGCGATGCGCTGGAAGACTATTTCAACGAAAAGGGCGGCGGTGTCATGCTTGGTGCAACAGGGTATTGGTATACTGAATACCGATTCTTTATACCTGCAGAAGACGCTGTACTGACGCGGTCATTGGAATACTTTTCTAATATGCTACTGCATGAAGTGCTTGAGCAAAGAATTGAGCTGGAAAGAAACGTTATTGTTAACGAATACAATAAAAAGTATCCGCTGGCATCAAAGTATGAACTCATGATGCATACGCATCAAACGCTTTTTGGCGGCATGCTTGTCGGGAGGTGTCTTGATAGGCTTGGGACACCTGCGACCATTGCTGCGATAACGCAAGCAGATTTGCAGGAGTTTTATGATACGCACTACACCCCGCAAAACATGTCTATTGTTGGGGTGGGGGCGTATTCGCTTGAGCAGCTCGTTGAGTTTTTCTCAAAGAGTCATTTTGGCGACCATAAGACGGGGGATCGTACTGTATTTGAACCTACCATTGCGTTTCCCCCGCTTGCAATGAACCGTAAGGACGTTTGTATCAGCGATTATATGGGATTAAATAACCCTGCTGTTAATGGCGCGTACGAAAGCCATCTCCGGCTGCCAATTATCCTAAAGCAAAATGCCTTGGAAATTTTCTGTCGCATGGTAAAGGATGAGCTTGATACTATAGTTCGGCAGGAGAAAGGTTGGACATATGCTATTAATGCAAGCTATGGGCACTATATTCAGTTTTATCACCTCCATATTGAATGCGCTTCGCTTGCAGTTGCAGGACTTGAATGCATTGAAGAGATTGTGAACACGGTCATTCTTACACTTGGCGAAAAAGAAGATCTTTTCAACAAGGCTAAGCAGAACAAGCTTGCTAATGCCATCATGAATGATGAGAACGGCCTTGGTATCCTGAAGGAAGCGTCAAGCAATATTCTATGCCATGGAGATATAATTTCTATTGCTTCATATGTTGCAGCAATAGAGCAAGTGCAGTTTTCAGACGTGCTTGCTGTTGGATCATACTGGAAGCCTGAAAACATTTTTACCGTACTAACAAGGCCTTAATGCAAAAGCCATGCTCCTCGGAGCATGGCTTTTTTATTTTTATATAGACTTGATCTTCAGCGACGCCTTTCGTCCCTTATCAAGCTTCGGCAGCTTGATCATAAGGAGGCCGTGCCGCTCGATTGCTTCTGCATTGTCGATCTCAACCTCGACAGGCAGGTCAATCACTCGCTCAAACGAGCCCCAGTACAGTTCCTGGATATGGTAGCTGTCTTGGGTGATTGCCTTGTTTTCCTCCCGCTTGCCTGAAATAGAGACAATGTCGCGGGTTATGTTGATAGTGAGGTGCTCAGGGAGCACTCCGGCAATAAGGGTTTGGATGATAACTTCCTTTGGCGTCTCGTAGACGTCAACGGGCAGCTGCCCGATTTCTTCTTCCGGTTCCTGATGCCTAAGCACAGGGCGAGCCTCCTCTTCTTCGTCATGCAGGAATGCTGGGCTGATAGGAAGCTCTCGGCGCTGGTCTGGAAGCTGCGTGCGCATTGGCGCAGGAGCGGCCTTCTTTTCCTTGGGCTGCGCTACCTCTTCGTCTTCAAAGTCCTCTTCATTCTCGTTAAAGCGAAGATTGCCGGCCAGTCGTACAAAAAATGATCGCTTTTTCATGATGATAGTGCTGTTGCTCCGGGAGCCTGAATATTCGATGGTATTCGACGGAGCTTTTCAAGAATTATGTGACTGATAATAGCGGCGATCCACAAGTAGCCATAGATTTGCAACAGGCTTGCGGTATCGTTCTTAAGTATAAAGAAGTTAAAGGTTGCATGCAAGAATATCGCGCCGCTTAAGCCGAGAATAAATGGGATAAGTGGCACGCGACGCGGCATGAGGCCGATGACGATGCCGACAAAGCAGCTCGCAATAGTGTGCAAGAGGGTTGAGCCGAAGAAGCGCAGCGTGCCTGTCAGGAGAATGGCAGTGGTATTGGAAATGATATGCGGCTGGAATACGTAAAATACGTTTTCAACTGCAGCAAAGCCGAGCGCAACGACAATAAGGTAGATTGCCGGCTCAAGGGGCTCATCGTCAAAGGCACTCTTGAAGGCGAGAAAATAAAAGACCCCGAATTTCAGAAATTCCTCAATGACTGCCCAGGCAATAACTTGGGTATGAGGGTCGGTAATAATGCCTTTGAGAGCGTTTTGCAGGAAAGTAGCGAGCAATACGCTTACCCCGCCCATAATAAAGCACATCAACAGCAAACCGAATGGCTCATGATGGTCTTTGTCGACATTGATCCAGAATATCAGCCATATTATTGAAGGCACGAAGCCGACAACCAAGGCGAATATCGGGCCAGAATGAATTAGCTGGTCGGCCATGGGCGAGTCATTAGAAGGCCTTCGGTTGCAGGCAGTTGCTGCCAGATGCATTCGGTAACGAAGGGCATGAAAGGGTGCAATACCGTAATTGATTCGGTTAGAAGCGCAAGCAATAGTCTCTGTCGAGACAGTGCTATTGTCATATCTTCGCTTGCAAGCAACGGCTTGCTGTCCTCAAGAATACCGTTGGCAAACGTATCCCAGATGAAGTGATAGATAGACTCGGCTGCAACGTGCAGCTTGTAGTCATCGATGTCTTTGGTAATTGAGGCAACGGTGACATTCCATTCATTCAATACTGCCTGGTCTGCTTCTGTATACGGCGCATCTATACTTGCCGCAGTGTTGTTTGAAAGCACGAAGCGTGCCACATTCCAGAGCTTGTTGGCAAAGAGCTTGTAGCCCTTGATCTTTTCTTCCGAGATCTTGCTGTCAGTGCCAGGCGTGGTACCAACGATGAGCGCAATGCGGCCTGCGTCAGTGCCGTATTTTGCAGCAATGTCTAGCGGGTCCATTGCATTGCCTAATGACTTAGACATTTTCTGGCCCTTGGCATCGCGCACCAAGCCGTGCAGGTATATGGTGCTGAACGG
The DNA here is from genome assembly GCA_040389365.1 of Patescibacteria group bacterium. Lineage (GTDB taxonomy): Bacteria > Patescibacteriota > Minisyncoccia > Phycocordibacterales > UBA9973 > UBA4124. The sequence goes on along the minus strand of JAZKAB010000004.1, from coordinate 20,289 downwards.
AATATCGCCCAATGCGTAGCCAGTCATCAGAATCATGCGGGCAATCCAGAAGAAGAGAATGTCAGGGCCTGTTTCGAGCACGCTGGTCGGGTGATAGATCTTTAGGTCTTCTGTCTGCTCAGGCCAGCCAAGGGTTGAAAACGTCCACATGCCAGAAGAGAACCACGTATCAAGCGTGTCTTCGTCCTGCTCCCAGCCTTCGCCTTCAGGCGCATCTACGCCGCTGTATATTTCGTCTCCCTTATACCAGACAGGAATTCGGTGCCCATACCAGATCTGGCGGCTAATGCACCAGTCGCGCAGGTTGTCGATCCAATGGAAATAAGTCTTGGTAAAGTAGTCAGGGATTATATTGATCTGGCCAGTGCCAACTGAGGCGCGCATGATTTCCTTTAGCGTCGTTTCTGAGCCGCTTGGAATGGTATCGATAGTTGAATGCTCAAGCGTAAACGGCTTGTTAACGTCAATAAACCACTGCAGCATGACCTGCGGCTCGATAACGCCTCCGGTGCGCTCTGCAGTAGCGATGTTGTGCACGTAGTCTTCTTCCTTTACGAACAACCCTTTTTCTTTTAGGCGCTCAACGATCTTTTCGCGCGCATCCTTGATTTTCATGCCGGCAAAGTCGCCCGCGATAGGGAGGAGCTTGCCGTACTTGTCGATAATCTGTTCCTTGTCGAGATTGTATTTCTGCGCCACTTCAAAGTCAGCCACTGAGTGCCATGGCGTAATAGTCATTGCGCCAGTACCAAACTCCTTATCAATCATCCCATCCTTGATCACGGTCGTTTCAATCGGGCCGTTAATCCATTCAACGGTCATTTTCTGACCATGCTCATACTGCGCATAGCGCTCGTCTTCCGGATGCACGACAACATACTTGTCGCCGAACTTAGTTTCAGGGCGGGCAGTGCCGATAACAAAAGGGCCGTACTTGAAATAGTAGAACTTGGTCTTTTCCTCCTCGTACACGATCTCGTCATCAGAGATAGTTGTCTGGCCTTTTGTATCCCAGTTCACGATTCGGTGTCCGCGATAGATAATGCCGTCGTCATACATCTTCTTGAAGACAGTGCGAACTGCCTTCGTGCGCGCTTCGTCGAGCGTAAAGGCTTCGCGCGTCCAGTCGCATGATGCGCCCATCACCTTCATCTGATTGACGATGGTGTCATGGCTTTGCTGGGCGTATGCATTCACGCGCTTCAAGAGCTCTTCGCGGCCAAGGTCAAAGCGGTTCTTGCCTTCTTTTTTCTGAATTTCCTTCTCAACCTTAGACTGTGTTGCAATAGCTGCATGGTCGGTGCCGGGCAGCCAGAGCGTGCGAAAGCCGCTCATGCGCTTGTATCGGATAAGGATGTCTTCGACGGTGAGCATCATGGCATGGCCCATATGCAATACGCCAGTGACGTTTGGCGGAGGGAGTATGATGGTAAACGGCTCCGCGTCCGGCTTGGTCAAGCCATCCTTGATCATGTTTTCAGGGGTAAAGTAGCCCGATTCTTCCCATTGCTTGTATATAGAAGACTCTTCTTCAACAGGGTTGTACGGCTTTAAAAACTTCTCGGGGATATCGGGATTCATATAATGAATATAACACTTTTTTTATTTCTTTTCTATATGATTATTTATCCAACGACAGGTTGCCGTTTGCCTTCAGTGTCAGGGCATCCTGCGTCTGCATTGAGCCGTTTAGCACTCGCGCGCAGGCAGCCAGTCCAATCATCACCGCATTGTCTGTTGCCAGCCATGGTTCAGGGAATAGCACAGAGACGCCCGGAAGCTTTTTTGCAATCAAGGCGATGAGCTGGTCTCGCAGAAAGCCATTGCCCGCTACGCCCCCGCCAACAACGATTGTTTGGGTATGAAATTCATCTGCAGCTCTCAGTGTCTTTTTTATAAGCACTTCTATTGCCGCATCTTCAAAGGCAGCAGCAAGCGTTATTTTTTCTTCGTCAGCTATCTCTCTCGTATTCTGTTCTGTCAGGTCTCGAATCATGTACAGCATTGCAGTCTTTAGTCCTGAGAAAGAGAAGTCATAGTCTTGCGAGTGCAGCATGGGGCGAGGCAGCTCAAATGTATTAGGAGTGTTTAATGCCCTGAATTCCTTTGCCAGCTTTGATACTGCAGGGCCGCCAGGATATGGCAAGCCAAGCATGCGGGCAACCTTGTCGAAGGCTTCGCCGACTGCGTCGTCGCGCGTCTGGCCGATCTTTTGATAGTCGCCAAAGTGCTTGGTTAAAACGAGTTCCGTATGCCCGCCGGATACTAAGAGTGCCAAGAGCGGGAAAGGCAGGTCTTTGAATGCAAATGTATTGTCGTCAAGCCGCTCAATTGCCGCGGTCACCACATGCCCTTCCATATGGTTAACAGGAATGACCGGAATGTTCCAGACTGTTGCCAATACCTTGGCAGTATTGATCCCAACCCACAGCGCTGGCTCCAAGCCCGGTCCAACAGTTACAGCGATATAGTCGAGCTCAGGCTTTTTATACGTATTGAAAAATACTTCAAGCTGGGTTACCAGCTCTGCTTCGTGCGTGCAGATGCTTTTAATATGATCGAGCGAGACAGTGCCCAAGGTGCTGTTTTCTTCAATCAGAAGGCCTGCTTGGCCTAGTGCTTCTTTGATAAGGGGTACGATTTTCTCGGCGTGCGCGCGCTTAGCCATTGCAGGGAATACGCCGCCATACTGGGCATGCAGGGCGATCTGGGAGGCAAGGGCATTGCCTCCAAGGGTTATATGATCTGCTTGAGACAGGATGCTAATGCCGGTCTCGTCGCAGCTGGTTTCTATGGCTAAAAGCTTCATGGCAATACTATAGCATCAGATTGATTGTTTTGAAAATTGTGTTATTATACTAGGAAATAAACCAAAATATATGAACCTTGTGAGTACGTTAAGCGAAGAGACAAAAGCTGCAATCCAAAAAACGGTGCAGCAGCAAGAAAAAGAGGTTTCAACCGCATTGCGCGGAGCAAAGCCGAAAATTAACCATCATGCTAATCGCATAAATGAGCAGCATGAAAAACTGATAAGCCGAAACAAAGAAAGAGGCTCATCTCAGCAGTCAGCGTAACTGCGCTGCGACATTTAAATCCTCCTATACGTAGCGGGGATTTTTTTATTGCTATTTTTTGAAAGTGTGGTAATGTAGGAAAAAATATTAATATGAAAATCTTAACAATATACGGACCCGCTTCCCAGCAAAAGAGGGACATACTTGCAGATGTAATTGCGTTTTTTGAAGACTATGACGACGTGAAGGTTGTTGAAAGAAAAGCAAAGATAATGCCAGCAAAGACTGTTTCAGATTTTAATGTATTAATTCTCAATAGAGAGCCATCATTAAATAACGGCTTCACCTCGGCATACAATGCCGCTGCGTATCCAAGAGTTTCAGAAATAGCGGGCAAGATCATTATTGATTTTGTCGGCATTCTTACCGGCAAGAAAAAATAAACCCCCTAAAGACACCTTGGTGTCTTTTTTTATATAAAAACCCCGCACATAATGCGGGGAGAGGGGCTACCATACTAAAATCTTTTCGACTTCATCAATAAAGCCGCTGATTTTTCCTTCGTTTTGAAATAGGTTGCTTTCAGGAATTCGTGCGAGGCATTCGTCTACGCTAATGTTCCAGAAGTTTTTCTCAGACCAGTCCGTCCATTTGCTCCATTCGCTGGTAGAAAGAATAGCGACATTGAGGGCATTAACTTTTTTAAATGCCTTATTTTTGTCTATTCTCTTGACGCGATTTTCTGAATGCATCAGGATGCCAATAAGTATGAGTTCCGCCTTGCCGCTGCAGGCTTCCTTGAGATAGTCTATTTCGCCAGGGCAAAACAGGGACTCAATAATATATACGCCGGGGCGGTTTTTCTTTAAGATGCCTTCAACAGTGCTTCTAATAGCGATAGCAGGATCATTGCTTTCTTTTCGCAGCGTGTTCGAAAACTCCGTAAACTCTGCGCGGTCAAGCTGCTCGCGATCATGCTTGCTAAAGAAGAGGCCAAGAAGGTGCTCGTGAACTGAGTATAGTTTGGCATTATGCTTTTGAGCGAGACATTTTGCCAGTCGTGTCTTACCAGTGCCGTCAGCACCGATAATACCTATGATTACCATTTTTTCCATGTGCTTCGGTTTTTCTCTATTGTGCCCGAACAGCCTCAAAAGTCAAAGTTGACACATTTCATTTGTTTGACTTAACGCTCCTGTCGATATACGCTAGATAAAAAATATATGGAAAATATAAAAGACAAGGCCTTTCATCATAAGGTTTGCAAGCTTGAGCAAGGCGCAGCCTGCTGCAGGCACTTGGTGAGTCAGGGCCTTGTATTGATGTGCAACAAGCTTGTTGCGCCGCCTGCAGGCTTTGAGCCGTTTCCTGATGCTGCAGGGGATAATTGCCCGGGCGTAAAGGACCTTGCCGGGGCAAGAATGGAGACCGCACGAGCGCTGTGCAAGGAGATATACAATAATTTAAAGGTAGTTGCAGTAAATCACTCGATACAGGAGTGATTTTTTTCACGCATTGACAAAATAATATATTGTTTCAAAAATATATAGCGATGAAAAATAGTTTAGAAGCCCGCAAGTCACAGCTGAAAGAGCTAGCTGAAACTGTAAACCTGTTTAAGTCAGAAGCAGTGCAGCTGAGAGTTATTGATATGCTGTTGGCTCTGCTCTCCAGCGACACTCAGCAAAAGCCTGCGGAAGGCGCTCATACAGGCACGCGCAAGAAGCCAGGCTCAACCAAGGCCGTGCAGCTGCTTCTTGATACTGATTATTTTGCCACGCCGCGCAAGATTCTCGAGATAGCCACTCACTGCAACAAAGTCTATGGGGTTGAATTAAAAACAAGCGATCTGTCTGGCGTTCTGCTGAAGCAGTTTAGAGAAAAAGGCCTCGACCGGCGACGCGCCGAAATAGGGAAGGGGTTTGAATACCTTGCCATTACCGAACAAAGCCCCGCATAGGGGCTTTTTTAATCGACACATGCAAAATAAAAAGGATAAGGATACAAGGGCAATAGTCTGAAATGGAACACCTTGCAGGATATGGTCGTGAAATGGAATAAAGTTTTCAATGATAGGAAATTGACATTATCAATAAATAAGGTAATGTAAGAAAAAAATAGAAATGAAAAGAATTAATATTACCTCAGGTTCATCAGACCCAGTAGCAAAGATATTAAGCAATCTGGCTTACACACCGTTTTCTTACCAAGGATATTCATTCAAATGCGCAGAAGCTCCATTGCAGGGAATCAAATATGAAGACGCAGTAGAAAGAGAGGCTATATTTATGATGAGCGGCATGGATGCACTGAAGGCGGGAAGGAAAATTACCAAAAAGATAAAAGAAGGCGAAGAGCGGTTTGTGTATTGGTTAGGCGAGAAAATTCCCTACAATTCCCAGCCCCACCGCCTATTAATTGCTGCATTTATTCGGGAGAAAATAAGGCAGTCGGTAGAAATCCAGCAAGCCTTGCTATCAACAAAGGGAAGTTTTCTTTATCACGATGTTGGCATCGAGTCTCCCAATACTTCCTTGCCAGAAAAGCTGTATATCGAGATTCTTCTTGCTGAGAGAAAGGTTTTAATTATGCTAAATAGTTTGTAGGTTCAAAGGGTTTGTTTTGCGCGAACCCTTTTTTTATGCGCTATAGCAATCTATTGACTTTTTATATAAAACGTGCTAGTATATAAATATAGTTCTTTTCAGAGTTTTAGGTTGTGACCAGAGTCTTTTCCGAAGATTGCGGTCACAATCAAAAACCATAATAGTCATGAAAATTGTAATGCTGATAGTACTTGTTGCCGCCGTTCTTACCGACGCAATATTAGTAGTTTTGATAATTACTATGCAACCGCAGGAAACAAAGGTTGATACCAACAGCGGCCTGATGTGGCCAAAGCGACATATTAAATCAATTGAAGCTTTTGATAAAAGAAAAAACCAACGGGTTAAACTTTTATGGCAGAGTGCAGTTGCTACAGTGCTCTCGGCAGCAACCATGCTGTTTATTTAGTCAGTTATAATAAACTGACAAGGCCCTGGCTATAACGCCGGGGTTTTTATTTTGCAGGCGATATATGCCCGGAATGGAACACCCTTCAATATATGGTCGTGAAATGGAATAAGGTATTTAGGAAGATAGAATTGACAAAAGCTCTGAATAGGGCAATATAATGAAAAAGTTAATATGAAAAAATTTGAGTTGACAGGCAGACTAGATAATCTTGAGCTCGTTAAGACAGTCTTTATCTTTACTGAAGAACAGGAAGAATTACTTTTAAAAAAGGCTAATGTTTTGATTAAAGAGGAAGAACAAAAGGGTGAAGCCGTATCCATCGTAAGCAATCAAATTGAGGGTAAATCCGATATTGTCATAAGAGCTATGCTCCAAGCTCGATGCAAGGATGGTATTCTTGCCTTCGTAAAATTTATAACAAAAGGACAGGATGTTGCTGTTATGCAGTCTGCACAGTCTATTTTGGGAGGAATTCAATGGGAATGCAAACGCATCGGATGCCTTGAAGCTGTTAAGTAATTAACAGCTTTTTTATTTGTGCACAATAGCAGTCTGGAATGGAACACCCTGCAGGATATAGTCATAAAGTGGAATACAGCTTTTGATAATATGAACATATGCAGGAAATTGGAGGAAAGGCTTTAATTTAAGGGGCTTTCCACCCCTCAAGAACCCCCAGTATTACCTTAACTGTAATAGAACTATACAAATAAGAAGGGAATATATCAGGCATTAATCGTAATGATTAATTGACAAATAGCATAAAATATGTTATTATTACATCAGAATTATAATCATCATTTTATATATGTTCTGTCACAATTTAAAATTATCATCATGAAAATTTACTTCAACATTCCTGAAGATCTTGAAAAAGAGATCGAAAAAAATCCACATGGTTTAGATGCATTTCGCGGCATACGGTTCTGGGAAGAGTCCGGAATATATGCCTACGATACAAATGCCATAGATCCGAATGGATGGCCGCCTAAAATCGCAAGCCTTTGCTATCGCGTTACCGATAAGTTTTACCTTAAAGGAATACCTCTCGGCGCACTCGAATATGGCTACTATCATTACGGTATGGCTGTTGGCGAAGTTAAGGAAGGAGTTGATCACGAAACCAAAAAGCATATGCACACGCTTACTATAGATTCTGGTAGTATTACCGATCTTAAGGCGCTTGAATTGCTTGTTAAGTGCAAATTGATCAAACCGTCTATTCATTACGCTGCATTGTCCGCGCCAAAGCAAACAAGACTTGCTATGGTAAGAGATATCTTTAAAACACGATTTTCTCTTGCTACCAAGCTTAGCCTTGCGTGGAGGGTTATTTAGTTTGTAATTATTTTCATGAAAAGCCGCTTTGTATTAAGCGGCTTTTCTTTTTAAATTTGTGCGCGATACAGGAATCGAACCTGTGACCTCAGCAATGTCAATGCTGCGCTCTAACCATCTGAGCTAACCGCGCGCGGTTACGGATATATAGTACGTCCTTTATGTAAAATCGCAAATCGGCAATAGCTGTTTGACAAAGCTGATTAAAAGAGCAAAATGCAGAAAATAATCACATATGAAAAACCTTACCGTTATCGCCTTCAGCCTTTCTGATGTTACCGAAGGGGACAAGCAGAAGTATCCGGAAATCGACCATGCACTCTCCGTTACCGCAGGGTATGTAGCGACTATTCCAACGTACATTCTCCATAACTTTTCTCTGTATGCAATCAAGGTATACACCAAGGAGTATCACCCCAGCTTCTCCGAGCAGCAGCTCACTGTCGCGGCACTGAATGCCTTGGCAGAATGGCTGAATAGCAAAAACTATTTCCACCTAATGCTTTGTGTTGAGCCTGCACAGCTTTCTCTTATCAAAAAGGAGGTCGAAGCAGTTGAGTTTGAAGGGCGGATAAATAGTGCTTTTTCTGATGATATTGAGTCAGAAAGGATTCCGTATGCGATAAGAAAGGTCATTACCGCTCAGGCGCCAGGCTGCGACGAGCTGTATGTGTATATTGATACAGATCCTTACATAGAAAACGTGGCATAGATTCAAAACCGGCTTATAATAAGCCGGTTTACTTTTTCTTATTTTTATTTATAATACGGTGGCATTGCTTAGGCAGCGCATGGCCCTATCGTCTAACGGTTAGGACGCCGGCTTTTCAAGCCGTTAATCGGGGTTCGATTCCCCGTAGGGTCACCATTGTTGAAGGATCACGCAAGTATTCCTGATACACGCTGTAAATAGGAGTTAATTTGGTGGTTCCAAATTTCTCTCCAGAAAATTCTATATTTTCTTCAAATATTAATTTTTGGAACCGTAATCTTTTCTCGGGTTCTTTCTCGAGATCGAGCCATGTCTTTGCAGTGTTTCTTACAAAGCCAAAGCAGTACTCAAGAGCCTCTTCCATATTAAATTCCTCGGTACGGCTTTCATGTATCAATGATTCCTTTTCAGCAATCTTTTTTGAGAGAATGTTTTTCTGCACAAGAAATTCATTGTCTGTATATGTGTCTGACTGATGCAGTTCAAACACTCGCTGCTTTCTGGCTTCGAGATTTTCAATCTCTTTTCTCAATTCCTGATTCTGATTATTAAAATTCTTGCAGTTGCTTTTCCATATATCAATCACAATTGCCTTAAACACCTTCTCGTATTCAGGGCTAGGAGTTATCTCATTTAAAAATTCCACAAAGAGCTGCTCAAAGTGCTCCTTCGGGATTGACTTACTGCTCTGACATTTCTGCGTGGTGTGATGATGATAGTATGCATATTTCTTTTTCATGCGACCCGTTGAGTGACTCCCAGTAAGTGGTTCTCCACAATCAGCGCAGATACTGATCTTGCGAAGAGGAAAATCATGGTTCACTTTCTTGTGCGGAGTGTTGCGACTGGTCTTGCTGTTTGGCTGGCACAGATAAAAAAGGTTCTCATCAATGAGCGGCTCAAAAGCACCCTTGGTTTCTGTGTCCCAAATTCTGATGATTCCATAGTACAGAGGATTCTTCAGTATCTTCTCGACAAGCTGAAGACTCACCGAGTTTCCTTGCTTGGTGACAAAGCCCTGACTGTTTAGGTAAGTAGCCAGTGATTCGTAGGTATGAGTGCCTTTCGCGTACTCCTCGAAGGCAAGGCGTATAAAGGGGGGCATATGCGGGGTCTGGAGCGAGATTGGAGCCCTTGAAAGGACGATGGTAGCCCAACGGAGCCTGCCATACCCAAATGCCTTGCTTTATACGCTCTTTCATACCGCCGACGCTTCGTTCGGTCCGGACGTTATTATCGAATTCTGCGAATCCTGACAGCATTATTTCCATGAGTTTACCAGAGGGTGTGTCGTCTATCTTCTCTGACACTGACCTGATCTCAGTACCATACTTCTTTAGCTTCTGTTTTACAATGGCGTAGTCTGTTTGGTTTCTTGAGAAGCGGTCTATCTTGTATACGATGAAATGATCCATTTTGTTCTTCTTTTCCGAGCAGAAACTGATGGCTTTCATGAATTCAGTTCTGTCTGCGGTCTTTGCGGATTCTCCTCTTTCAATAAACGTATGCAGTACAGTTATGCCTTCGCGCTTGGCGTACTCGCGACAAAGACGCTCTTGGGACTCAAGGCTTGTTCCTTCTATCTGCTCGTGCGAGGAAACACGAACGTAGATTATTCCGTTTTTAGAATCTGTCTCTTGCATTGGGGTTACTCTGTCACATCGTCATTTTCCAGTCCATATACCCTAAGGGGAAACTTGGAACCGGTTTTCTTCTCCAAGAAGGACTCGAGCGATAGTTGTCCCAACGAATACAAAGAATGCCTGATCTTCATCAGTTCTTCGTCTGGCATTTCCTTGAAACGCGGTTCTATTTTTCTTAGTTCTTCAAGGGAGATCATTTTTATTTTCTGTTATGTCGAAGATTCTGTAGTGGCAATCTCCAAGCCACTTATGCTGAAAAACCATCTCCTTTATAGGAGTGTCATTTTCGAGGTCTATTCCAAACGCCTCTTGAGAGTGCTCAAATGCCGCTTCAAACGGGAGTGACACTGGTCGCAGTGCAGACTGAGAAGCCATATATGACCTTTGTCCTGATAGGCGTGCATCGAGCAGCGCTTTGGACAAGTATTTCCCGAGGTAACCAGCGAGCTTAGGAGATCCGTCGGTTGATAGACAATCAACAAACCCCCTCTGCCAAAGGCTTTGATAGTAACGTAGCTCTGGTTCTTTTTTGATTTGCTCATCATTAAGACCCCAGATTAGAACGTGATAGTGGACTGCTCCGCGTCTCTGAAATTCAGGGACTGCAATGTATCGTAGATTTTTGCCCTCATTTCTTCTAAGTCTCTGATTGAACTCTCGGAAAGCGAGCCACGCGTCTCGTAAAGGCCGTACTTCATACATTGTGAGAGTAAGAAATACAGGTGCTGTTTCTCCGACAAGGTTAGCCCTGACAAGACGTATGAACGACTTTTTTCTCTTACGAGCATTATCAGGACGTACAACGCCAGTTCGGGGAGCTCTTTCGATATGGTGTCGCTTTCTGAGCTGCTCGTTCCTGAATTTGGTATCGTGCGCTTTTTGGATTGCTTTGCGGTTAATGTCTTTTTCGTACTCATAGACTTCGATAAGGTTTCCACTTTGGACTATCTTTTTGTAACCCATATTAGTGAAGGAATTAGTTAATAATCACTTTGTTGAAGCAGTTATTAGTAAACTATCAAGTCACGGACGCTTCGCGCCCGAGGCGCAAGCGCGTCCTTATCCCTGACCCAGACGCAAAAAAACCCCGAGACATTGCTGTCTTGGGGCTGTTGTTTCTGTGCTTCTTCTTTTGTGTTGTTTTGGGAGCGACCTTACTTATCTAAAAAAATAAAAAACTGGCGGAACCAGTTGAAAAAAGATCTATATATGTATCATCACTCCACTCGTGTTTAACATCTCTGAAAACACTTCGCAGAGTGTAGCCATTTTTTCCGAAAAAGTCAATAGGCAAAAGCTATACACATCAGATTTGCACCGTGTGTCAAATCCCGCATGCCGTCCCCGCAACCCCATACCGCTCTGCGAGACGGTACGGGGACCCCGTATTGCGGTCGACCGTCAGCCGGCCTGCGGGATCTGTGCTAAAATATCTCCACAACTAAATAGAAGTAACCTAACCCCTTGAGCAATCAAGGGTATGGTGAAAAATCCGGCTAAGGAATAAAGAACCCATCATATGGGGCTACCTTAGCCGGTCGTGTCTGGAAACGGACATGGACAGTGCAAGCTGTCACCCATGTGGTGGGCTTTTTGCGTTCTAATTTAAATACAATGAATAAACAAACATCGATACAATTTTCTGAGCAACTTATAAAAGGTCGTGTCTGCGAACAGATTTTTAGCAGAATGTTCCAAGAGTCTGGAAAGTTCACCGTTATACCTTTTGGCTATGAAAATATAGTTCCAGAGATTATGCAGTACGCCAAAGAATCTAAGAATTACGGACTGCTCGAGAATGTAAGAAATGCTCCAGACTTTGCTGTCATTTTGCACCCAACTAGCGAAGTCTATCTAGTGGAAGTTAAGTATCGAAAGAATCTCAACCAGAAGGAAATGCTTGAGATTGCAGAGAGCATTCAAGACAAGTGGAAGCAGGCAATGCTTTTCATTGCAACCCCAGACTGCTTTTACTTTGAAAAGTGTAAGGACATCATATGGAACGAAGGAGTGATTAAACCTCTTGATTCAAGCTGGATTGAAAATGATATCCAGAAGGAATACTGCGAGCTGTTGAATAAGTTTATTTAATTAATTGCTAGTCAAGGGGCGGCAGGGTGCTATCAACTCTTTGAGCGTTTGAATGAGCCAATACTTTGCCGACAGAAGTAATCTGGATTAATTGAGTATTTAGCTTATTCCACCATTCGCGAAGTTTTTTAAGATTTGGGAATTTTTCTATTTCTTCAACAAAATTTGCTACTGTCATTTTGTTGCCGTCATATAAATCATATACATTCTCTAGAGCGTTTTTTTCATCCTCAGTAATTGGGCGGCTTTGTAAAACATTTGTTATAGACAAATCAGCTATCTTCCCTTTGTTCAGTACTTGAAGTTTAATATATTTTTCATTAAAGGTGTTTTTTACTAGGCTATTTTCACCAAGTCCAGCCTTTTTTAATAAATCATTTGCCTCGTTATGTTTTTCGGAGCCTTCCTCAATTCCATTTTTTGTATAACCATCAAATTGCTCATACCAATAGTCTTCCAATAATTTCATACCCCCAAGAGATGAAATTCTTACCGCATCTAGTATGTCTAAATGGTCAAGCCATTCATTACCTTCAGGCAAATCACTATAAATAATCTTACCGAATAAGCTATCTAATGTTTCTAATCCTTTTGCCATATCACCGGCAGCAGGGACAAAATATGTAACTGAATGAAAAACAGTTATTCCCAGCAAGGCTTCGTCTGAAATTTGTTCAACAATTTCAACTGCCCTCGAAATACCAGCGCGTATGTTTCTATTTGAACCTTTTTTAAATCGATGAAACATTAATTCTGAAAGTAGGTCATAATCTGGCTCTCTTTCAGTCGAAGCAGCACGCTTCTGTGCCTCAATGAGTAAAATTTGGAATGAAGGATCAGAAAAAGCAGACAATGCATTTTCTTTAACCATTCTTTTTATCAGGGTTTGATTAAATTTACTGCTACGTTGCTTTGCGAGAGTGGTTGCCTCAACCGTAAATTCTTGTAGGGCAATGTCTAGTTTTTCATTAACAATTTCACGAACTCTTTTTTCGTCAATTCCAATAACAACCGTTTCGGCTTGAAAAAGTTGAGAGTTATCACCTGCGCTTTGCTTTTGTTTACCTGTCATTTTTAATTACTCCAATTTGACTTTGATTAGAATTATCACCAGCTTCTTGCTTCTGACTAATAGTTTTTTTATTGATTGCAAGCTTATACCCAGCAGTACCTCCAAAAATTAACCCCATCACAAAAGTAAATATAGATGTCCCTATTCCATCGAAAACCCATGATATGTTTGACATAGGTAGATATTAACACTTTATTTAAAAAAGTCAGTAGATTTGACTGTAAGCTCATAAATAAAAAAGCAACCAATTAAGGTTGCTTGATAGGGTAAAAATTTCTTTACTTTTCAATTGCTGGTGGATCTGACCGTGTTAGGTTTTCAGCCATATCGCTCTTGATCGCAATAAGGGTGTGGGCAACTTCGTCCCAGGTTCCAGTAAATTTTTCAATAAAGTAGAATGATTGATCAAATAATGGCTCTCCCTCGTCGCCCCGTAGGATTATTTCTGCTTTGTCGTCGGTAAAGAAAACGGCCTCAATGTAACAAGGCAACTCTTCTTCATCAAAACCTGCAGGGAAAAACTTGCTCGCTAAAAACTGAGCGGCGCTGGCATAACTGGCAGAGACAATGAGAACATTGTCATTTACAGCACTTTGAGGCTGATGATCAATCACGGTGATGCCGTTTGATAGGGTGAACCAGTCGTAGATGGAGCATCCTTCTTTTAGCTCGTAGTTGTTAATGGATTCTGCTGCAAACCCAAGGTCATTTAGGAACGTCTTCCAGTTTTCTATTACTTGGTGAAAATTGGAGAAAATCTCTCTTTGTTCTGTGGTTAATCCCAATGTGGGCGGATTGTTGATTTCTGTATTCATTTTTAAATGCTTTAAGTGAAGTTTTTATTACTTTACCTTTTATTTTAAAAAAGTCAATACATTTCGCTAAATACCCTTATGCTGTATACGAGGCGGTTCCAATTCCTTCCCCCTTGGGTCACTAAATAAAAAAGCCACCAGATATATATCCGGCGGCTTGTAGTGATGAGTAGCAGCGATCTATTTTTCCAAATAGCAAAAGATTCTGCCGGCTCTCATTTGGTGATGAGGCCGAAAGTAGCAATAGGAAATTTGGTTACCGTCATTCTTTGAATTGATGACGTGCAGGGTGCACGGATCGTGGTCATGCTTTTCCGGAACAGGTTCCGACATTACTGCAACCCATTCGGCTAACGGCTGGTCAACGTACGCCAATCTTAGCCAAAGGGCCAAGTCTATGTCGCACAGTGCTCCGTTTTTCATAACCCACTCCTTTACCTCCGCATATGTTGGCTCTTCGCCTAAGCCCATTTCGACTGTAGTTTTGTATGCCAGTCGCAGGGTTTTCTTTTGATATGCGCAGGGAAAATTGTGTTGGTAGATAAAATCGAGTGTATTGCGCTCGATCTTAAAGCCGGCATCCAGTACTTTTTTAATCAGGTCTTTTTTCATTAGACCTCCTATTTCAAGTTCGGTAGGCAGGGCGATTGTGTTTGATTGATCTGAGTTCATGTATTTGATTTTAAGGTTTGAATATTTTGAAAGTTACCGCACAAACCAAACAGTTGGTTGGTAGGGAAACCCTCAAAATATGACTTAATATCAAAACTATTAAAGAACTTTCTATGTCTATATAATAGCACATTATTTGTTAAAAGTCAATCAATTTCGCTAAACATCCTTATGCTGTATACGAGGCGGTTCCAATTCTTTCCCCCTTGGGTCACCAGTTCGTGTACACACGAGAAGCTTACAAAACCTTCCAATTTGTTTGGGTGGGTATTTATTTGCGATATAATATGGAAATGGAAACAATAACTTGGAATGAATTTGAAAAGGTAGAATTGAGAGTCGGCACAATTGTCCAGGTCGATGATTTTCCTGAGGCGAAGAAGTCTGCATACAGGCTACTCATTGATTTGGGGGAGTTTGGTATCAAAAGATCAAGTGCCCAGATAACTACTTTGTATACAAAAGAAGATTTAGTAGGAAAGCAGATTGTCTGTGTTATAAACTTTCCTATAAAGAAGATTGGTCCTTACGAGTCTGAGGTTCTAACGACCGGTTTTTACCGAGAGAGTGGGGATGTTGTTTTGGCTGTACCTGACAAGACTGTCATAAATGGTTCTAAGTTGGGATAAAAATAAAAAAACCACCCAGCGTTGCAAGCACTGGATGGGTAAAGTGAAATCCCTCGCGAAAAGAAGATTTGCTTCGTTACTATACTGATTTATATTTTTTATGCAAGGCCTAATTCAATACATATCAGAAGGGTATACTTATTTTACTAAAACTATTAGAAATAAGGCTTAAGTCTCGTATATTCTCAAACATCGGGTTCCATAACCACATACAGTGGGTCACAAAATAAAAATCCGTCATAAATAAAATATGACGGATAGTAGAGTTTTTTCTTTTCAATAAAATGCCAGCAGGAAACGGGTATATTTTCCATTTTTGCAATTTGGATCTGCTGCTAAGCTTTTTAAGTGCTCGTCCGAAAGCATTTGCCACTCGTCCACATTGCGAGGAAGGGTTTTTAGGATCCTGTCTCGTTTTATCGGATATATTGAAAACCTTTTTTCGTTATCAGGATCAGTGATTAAAAACCATGTCCTTTTGTAACTTCTTAATTCTGCAATGATTTCACGCACCCTATTTTCGTGCATTTGTGAGTGTAGCGTGAGGACAATGCCTGCGAATATCCACAGTACAGCTTTCAGGTAGAAGGCGGTAACCATGGCGTCTCCAGAAAAAGGTCTGCCGATATGGCGGTACAGGAAAAGGGCGAAGGTTGCCCCGAACAATACACAGGCAAGGCTGATCATTTTTTTACCGTGAAAAAGGAAAAACAATGCAACTGGTTTCAATAACTGTTTCATTTTATGATGTTTAAAGGTTTAAAGAATTTTAACTATAATAGCACATATTATCAATAAAGTCAATGAATTTCGCTAAATACCCTTATGCTGTATACAAGACGGTTCCAATTCCTTCCCCTGGGGTCACAAATAAAAAGCCGCTCTGCTGAGCGGTTTGTGTAAGTTATAGCTTTTACACGCTGTACTATTTTTTTCGTAAGCAGTACCATAGAAATATAGGTAATAGGCACCTTCTTCTGTCGCGATAGGCATATAGCTTCCAATAAAAATGGTATCGTTATTCGCAAGCAGCAAATCAGTGTCTGCTGCTTTTCCAATATAGCTATAGTATTGCTTGCAGGCAATCCAGTCTATATTGCCATTTGAAGGCCTGGAATCATCAAGAACCATGGCAATGCTAATAAGCCTTTTCGAGCGTGCTTTTGTCTGAAGCGCATATCCTAAAACTTTTTCTAACGATTCAGGCGATTCTGCCCACAGTACGGGCTTCCATCCTTGGGCATTATACTGCCGATACGATACGCGATCCGGAAACAACTTTTGCACCCGCACTCTATTTATTGAGTCGTATTGCTCCTGCGTTTTTGCGGAATGAACTGTATCGATGCTTGGCTTTGAGCGCGCTTTTGCTGCACCATTATCAGGCGAAGGGGAATTGCAGCTGAGCGCTGCCATGGCTAAGGAAATGATAGCGATAATTGTCTTTTTCATTGTTTTTTTGTTAAGAGCATGGCTACAAATTCCGTAAGAATCTCTAGTCATACTCCAACTGCTCAAAGAGCGTTATTAAGTTTATTAACATAAAAATTTATATTTGTCAATATACTTCGTACGCTATACTACAAGCTCATGACTATCTCGAAAACACAAAAGAAAACTATTGCAATAGCATCATCATTCATTGTTGTGCTTGCTATTGCAGCTACACTTATTTATAAGAAGCCGAAAGAAAAAGCTTCTGCCCCTGTTCCGGTTGCAACTCAGCCTACAGCGCAAACTTCAGGCGCAGCACCAGTTGCTGCAGCGCCTATTCAAGGCGAAATGTATCACACTGCCGCCATGACCACTGCAACTCCTGCAAAAGAGCTTGCTGAATTAGTCGGCTCCGCAAACGTGCAAATGGTATTGGAAATCAATCGCATTGATGCCAGACTAATAAAAAAGGGCGCAGTACTGGTTATTCCCAACAGCTTTGACGGCGCGGCGGCATTGTCGCCGTTTCCTGCTCGACTAGAGATTGCCAATGATATACCGAAGCTGATGCTGATATCGCAGGCAGTGCAGGCATTTGGCATATACGAATCGGGCGCATTGGTACGATGGGGCGGGGTGAGTTCGGGCAAGCAGTCTACGCAAACGCCCAGCAAGCTGTATTTTACGAACTGGAAAGGCAAGGAAGTGCACAGCAGCTTTAGCGACGAATGGATATTGAAATGGAATTTCAACCTTGATAACAAGGAGGGAATTGGCATGCACCAATACGAGATGCCTGGCTATCCGGCCAGCCACTCATGCGTGCGCATGTTTGGCGTTGACGCAGAATGGGTATACAACTGGGCAGACCAGTGGGTATTGTCGGATGACGAGCAGGCTGTCGTGCACTACGGTACCCCAGTTATTGTCTTCGGGCAGTACGGCTTTGGCAAGACTGCTCCATGGAAAAATCTCCCAAAGGATGCTGCGGCAACAACCGTCTCAGTCGCTACGCTTGAAAAGGCTATAGGTGCAAATAAAGATACAATTATAGAGCGGCAATAAAAAAACAACATATTGGGTATGTTGTTCATAGGCGTTAGTAGATCTTAATGTGAAGAAAGTGCTTTTGACGGCAGTACGTGCATTCGAAGCGTAGCCATCGTGAATGACGGTTTATATGCTTAATGATATATGACCATAGGTGCTGCAATGCATTTCGGGGGATTTGGTCAATGCTCTTTTTGCAGGTAGGGCAGACGACGGTGTCCAATGTTTTTGCCATGTTGCTTTTTTCTTTATTATGCAAATTATTCTTGTTTTGTCAAAAGAATAGGGAAGCGTATGGTATTGACAAAAATGGTCTTATGCCCTATACTCATGTTGTAAGTGATTCATTCATTTACATACAAAGCGTGGCTTGGTTCTGTGAGATTTCTATAGCGAATTTCATTCGTTTATAGATTCCTCCAGTTCCATCACTAGCAAACTTTTCTCGAGTTTTTCAAAAAAAAGTTTGCCGGTACCATTCTTTTTGTTCTTTCCAGCTCATTATCATTCTATGTTCCGGGTTTTACCTGATACATGAATGTCTATATATAGTTTATATATTATATATTAAACCCCTTTTCCTTTACGTTAAGGGGTTTTTTCTTTTGTTTGCCCCAACCGTGCTTGCGCGGTATAGTGTGTGCATGAAATTCTCTCCTTTTGCATGGCTGCGCCGCACTGTTTCAATACCTCGCTATCTTGCCATTGTCGGCACTCTTTTTATGCTCATCGGCCTGGCCTTTGCCGGAGTATTCATTGCCATGCAATACGGGCTGTTAAATGTTAAGGGCTCAAGCATCTCGCGCAATCTTTCCCTAGGGCTTATTCCGCAGGCTGAAAAAACCAGTACCTGTTCTGCGGTTAAGGGCATAGCGCCTGAGACATGCGATTGGAGCGATACGGTTGAATGGTCAGTGCTTAACAGCGCATTGAAGAAAGACGCTGCCGCTATCGACAAGGTTTCTGCACAGACGGGCGTGCCGTCACGCATGATCGTATCGGCAGTAGTGCCAGAGCAGCTGCGCTATTTCACTGCCAATCGCGAAAGCTTCAAGAAATACTTTGAGCCTTTGAAAATCCTGTCATCCCTTTCAAAGTTCTCGCTTGGCGTATCAGGCATCAAGCAGGATACGGCAACCCAGATAGAAGCGTATGCTAATGATTCTGCATCGCCTTTTTATCCTGGCGCTAGCATCGCTGCCCTTATCGCATATCCTGAAGGCAGCAACCATGATACAGAGCTGTATAACCGTCTGACAGACGAGCATGACCACTATTATTCATATCTTTATACGGCGCTGTTTATAAAAGAAATCGAGGCGCAATGGAAGGCGTCAGGCTTCGACGTATCGAATCGTCCTGACGTGACGGTGACGCTCTTCAATATCGGCTTTGGCGCGTCGCATCCGAATGCAAGACCGCAGGTTGCTGGCTCAACCATAACGCTTGGCGGCAATAAGTATTCGTTTGGCGAGCTCGGCACATTATTTTATCAGTCAGACGAATTGCTGAGCGCATTTCCGCGCTAGCGAGAGTTTTTATATGAAAGACACAGAAGTATCATTGTTGCTCCAGCAAGAGGCGAAGCGTCAAGAAAGCGCTGTCAACCTTATCGCCTCTGAAAACTATGCTTCTCTAGACGTGCTTGAAGCGCTCGGCAGCACCTTAACTAACAAGTATGCCGAAGGCTATCCTGGCGCGCGATACTATGGCGGCAATGCGCACATAGATAGCATCGAAAAGCTGGCGCAGGAGCGCGCATTGGCATTGTTCGGGTTGTCGGCGGACGAATGGAGCGTGAACGTGCAATCCCTTTCCGGTTCGCCGGCCAAGGCCGCCGGGACGCTGGCTGAAAAAGTTGCCAAGTTGCCATCCCTAGAGGTGGAAACTCGGCAACTTTTTTGGCTCTCGCCAAACCGGCTGGCAGCAGAGCGCTTGATTACGACATCATCTCACAAGCTCGCGTACAAGAACTCAGGGCATCGCCACCCATTCCTTCACCGTCTTCAGGCCAACATCCGGGTTGCGATAAACCATCTCCGTCTTGACCGTCTTCCCTTCTGAATTGATCAGCGCATAATACGCTTTTTCCTTGGCTCCCGGGCTCACATACCGGTCCAGGTCCTTGTGCCCGCGCTCCAGCACCACCACAATGAAGTTATCCTTCACCAGTTTCTTCGTATCCAGAAGCTCCATGAACGCCGTGATGTCAGACCCGGGATAACTCCCGCCTTCCTTCGGATCATAGGTGAACAAAACCACCTTCTTCGCCTTGGTCCCGCGCTTCACCGCTGCATCCACATCGTGCCCGGTCGGAGAACCAAACACCGCCTGCGCATCAAAGTTCGCCGCCTGCACTGTCCCATTCACACCGCACACCAGCGCCATCAGCAAAGAGAGAAGTTTCATAGGCAACCACCTTAGCCAAAAAACCCCGCCGTCAAGCCTACTTCTTAACCAGAAGTCCCCTTCCCGGCTCCCCGGCCAAGGCCAAGGCCGCCGGGAGCCTGGCTGGAAAAGTTGCCGAGTCGCCATGCCTAGAGGTGGAAACTCGGCAACTTTGGGGCTCCGGCCAGACGGGTGGCAGCGGAGCACCTGGAGACGCGGCGGAGGGGCCGGAATCGTGAGTCTCATGGGGAGTGCGATCAAAGTAATCGAGCCATGATCAAGTCGTCGATGAATTGCCCGTTCTGGCGCACTGCCCGCCGTCGGCGTCCTTCGACTTCAAATCCAAACTGCTGGTACAAATGAACCGCTGCGGTGTTGCTGGCATAGACAAACAATTCGATTCGGGAAAG
>JAZKAB010000003.1:74021-84166 GCA_040389365.1 Patescibacteria group bacterium | reverse complement strand
AAGTACAGATCAGCTACTGATGCAAATATGCTCTATTCACTTTAGTTAATTAAAGATACCGAGAGGCGTCTTTTTTATTTGCTGGCTGTCTTGTACGACGTTGGAACCATGCTGTTGACAGAATCACGATAAAACGTAGTATGAGAAAAAAATAAAAAACATGATCATCTCAACCGATAAGGCGCTGCTGTTCATTGAACCACAGCTGCCACCCACTGAAAAACCCCTGATCGACTCTCTAACCAGAAAGATGACATGGTCACTTCATCATTACGTTGAAACAGGCTCTATAACTGCTAATCCAGGAGTTTGGCAACGGGGCGTCGGCTTTATGGGCGGATTTGCTTGTTCGTGCGGCAATGCAATTAGTGGCGGGCAAGACTTAAAGCTGCCCAGTGGATTCATTACGAACACTTTGGCTGTGCACTATCTTGCATATCATCGTCATGAGATATCTCATGACGCACTCGAAATTATCGAGATGTTTGAATGCCCTGAGCAAGAGCCGACCGAATTGGAACTTAACTACGGCTGTAATTGATTTTAAATCCTAGCAATTTTATATTGCTAGGATTTTTTCTTTGCTGGCAGTTTGGGATTCGATCTTTTCCTATGCATTCCCTCCCGCAACCCATCCCGTCGTCCAGCACAGCTGCAATGAGAAGCCCCCGGAAGGCCGTCTGATGTGCAAAAGGTCTCCTGTAATAAAAAGATTTGAATAGAGTTTTGAGCGCATGGTCTTCATGTCCATTTCTGTCAGCGGTATGCCGCCGTCTGCAACCACTGCCCTGTCAAACCCCATAAGCCCGCTAATAGTCATCGGCAATGCCTTCAGGGTATCAACCAGCAGCTTGCGCTGCTCCTTGGTGATGCTGTGCACCTTTGTATCTGGAAGAATGCTTGGCACGAGCGAAAAGATGGCATCGATCATGCCGTGCGGCACGATATCATCCATGATATTTTTGAGCATCTTGTTCTTGTTGTTTTCAAATGTCGCCAGTATCTTCTGCTCCAATGCGCCATGGTCAGTATCTGGATAGGCGTCTATCTTTGCGGTGACGATTCCCTCCTGCAGCATGTCGCCAACCATAACGGCAGAGTTCAAGATTAGCGGGCCTGACAGGCCGAAGTGCGTAAACAAGAGCTTGCCGGTCTTTGAAAACTTTTTCTTCCCTTCGGCATAGAAGGTTATTTTCATAAACGATAGCGACGTGCCCGACAGCGCCTTTACCCATCCCTCCCGTACGGCTAGCGGTACGATGCTCGGCGTGGGTGCGGCAACGCTGTGCCCCAACGCTTTCAGCCAGCCGAAGCCGTCTCCCGTTGAGCCAGTTTCGGTATGCGATACTCCTCCTGTTGCGAGAATGTAGCTCTTTGCCGTATAGGTTGTCTTGCCTGACACGATGCCCTGTATATGGCCTTCTGAAGCCAATATGCGCTCGGCAGGACTGCTTGTTAATACCGACACCTTGCCCTCTTTCATGTACTGCTCAAGCGTATTGAATACGTCTATTGATTTTTCGGTATGCGGAAATGCCCGCTTGCGTGCCTGAACAACAAGCGGCAATCCGCGCTTCTCAAAGAAGCTGAACGTATCCTTGTTGCTGAATTGCGCGAATATGGAGTATAAAAATTGCTCTGCAGCGCCATAGTGCTTCAGAAACAGCCGGGTATCTTCTTCAGCGTTGGTAATATTGCAGCGACCTCCGCCGCTGATCTTGAGCTTTTCTCCCAGCTTCTTGTTCTTTTCAAGCAGCAATACCTTTTTGCCTAGTTCAGCAGCTCTGCCTGCGGCCATAATGCCAGCAGGACCTCCTCCAACAACGATGACGTCAAACTCATTCATGCTACTTGTCTAAATCCAATACCTCGTCAATGCGAATCTGCTGCACGAATTCATGCACGTGCGAGACCAGAATCATTGCTCCCGGAAATGTGCTCAATGCCTTGGCAATGATCGGCAGGTGTCTGAAGTTGATGTGGTTTGTCGGCTCGTCAAGAATCAAGAGGCCAGGCTCCATCAGCACCAGCGTTGCAAATGCAACCAATCCTTTCTGCCCTTCTGACAGGCTGCCCACTTTGGTGTTGATAACATCCGAAGTTATCAGGAAGCTTGCGGCAACGGAACGCATGCGCTCTTCGTTCGGGCGCAGTCCAGACGCGGTCATTGCCTTCTTCAGCGACTCATACACCGTGTCATTGAAATCAAGCGTCGAGAAGTCCTGGCGATAGTATCCGACGCGCACGCCCTTGCCGATGGCAGAGCCTTTGGCGGTGCCATGCGCGATAGACTCAAGCAACGTGCTCTTGCCAATGCCGTTGGGGCCGCGAAGCAGCAAGTGCTGGTTCTTTTTTAGGGAGATTGCGGCTTTGCGTTCTGAGACTTTATGATTTTTCAGAATAGTGAATGACGTGATGTTGATTATTTCGCCGACAGTGTCGTGCTGCGTTGGAATGATAAACGGCTTGATGGTTTTGTCTTCCTTGCGCACGTCAACGATATCCTCTTCAAGCTCCTCGGCCTTTTCTCGCATGCGCTTGGCAACAAGGCGCATCTGGCCTCCCTTGAAGGCAAACTGGTTGGCCTTTTCCTTCTTGGCCTGAATTTCCTTGGCCAGCATGGCATTCTTCATGTTTTCCTTCTCGATACGCACCGATATGTCGCGTACCACGTCAGTATAGTTTCCGACATACTGCTCAACCTTGCGGGTATAGATATCAAGATACAGGACGCCTTGGGTAAAGGCATTGAGGAAGGCCGCGTCATGGGAAATAACCAGAACGGTTTTCTTGTAGTCAATAAGGAACTTGGTCAGATGCTCGATGCCGGCAGTATCGAGGTTGTTGGTCGGCTCGTCGAGCAGCAACAGGTCTGGATCCTGAATAAGCGCTGATGCAAGCAACAGGCGCGCCTGCTGGCCGCCTGAGAAGCTCTTGATCAGCTTTTCGTGCACGTCTTTGACATCAAGGTTCACCACCTTCAATACCGCGTCAATCTTCGGGTCTATGTCGTATACCTTTTCCTTGAACTGGGACTGGAAGAACTCCCGCACGGTCAATTCCATCTGATCTCGCGCGATAACCTGGCGGGCAGTTGCGATCGTAGTGCCTTTAACGATATTGATCACCCCTTCTTCCTGGCTGAAAACGCCGGTTAGCAGGTTAAAGATAGTACTTTTGCCAGCGCCGTTCTGTCCCATAAGGGTAAGCTTGGCGCCTTTGCGTATTGAAAAAGTCGCCTCTTCCAGGATGGGCTTCGTGGCGCTGTATTCGAATGAGACGGCATCAAACCGTGCAATGGTAGCTTCTTTTGACATATTTTTTAAAAGTGTCATGAGTATAGCATGAAAAAAGAAAAGTGCTTTTGTAGTATCATATAGGGACTGTTATGGCATACCGCGGCTTTACGCTTCCCAAAAAGATCTTTTCCTGGTCGAACATTGTCTTTATGGCGCTCTGCGCTGCCGTATTCTATTTCGTCGTGCACAACTTTACCGAGCTTAAGAACGTGCACGTGCTCTTCAGCCAAATAGACGGCTGGTGGATTGCTGCTGCGGTTGCGGCGCAGGTCCTGACCTATCTCTCAACGGCAACGCTGTATTATTCAGTTACGAACAATGTTAAGGAAAAGACCAGCATTACGCTCCCCGCCTTCTTCAAGCTCGCAATTGTCATCATGTTCATCAATCAGATCGTGCCGAGCGGCGGGCTCGGCGGCAACGGCTTCTTCTATTCAGAAATGCGCAAGCGGGGGCTTGCTGCCAAGAAGGCATTCTTTGTTATCATCATGGACTGCCTGGCACTGTACGTGTCGCTTGGGCTGCTGCTGCTCATATTGCCTGCCTGGTATCTCTCTGTCGCCAAGCACATGCCCAATGTCTTCTATTACGTCTGCATCTTCGGCTTCCTGCTGTATGGCGGCCTGGCAGCCGTTATAACAATCGTCAGTCACCAAGAAACGCTGCAGTATGCAATTGCGAAGCTCTCACGCATCAAGTTTTTGGCCAAGCGGCTGAAGAAGGCAAGGCTGTCTGACGAAGAAATATTCCAAGACTATGGCACGAAGGGGCCATGGGGCATCTTCTTGAAATACAAAACAGTTTCTTGGGGCGCAGTGTTGTGCCAGCTGGCAGTATTCTTCGCCGACTCGTTTACCATCTTTGCGCTGCTTGAAGGCCTGCATGTACATGTCTCATTCCTTGTTATCGCCTTCGGCCTGTTATTGACCTTTGTTGCTGCCGCCTTGCCTATCTCTCCAGGCGCGTTGCTCGTGTATGAGGGCGCCATGACCTTCTTCTATGCGTCTATGGGCATGCCGTTTCAGGCTGCGCTTATTGTTACCCTGCTGTACCGCGTATTGTCGTTCTGGATACCTATTGTTGCTGGCCTAGTGTTGTATAAGCATGTGCAGACGGACGCTGTTGAGCCTGTCTTATAAAAGGGTATGCTGTATAAAACGCTACAATATGAAAAACATGATGCAGAACATTTGTCTCGGACTGCTAGTGTCGGTGATATATTGCGGAAAGGAAGCAGGCGCTTTTGCTATAAGGGCGTATGAATGGCTTGAAAAAATAAACAATCACAGAAAGGAGAAACTTAAAAAGGCTGGAGCATGCTCCAGCCTTTTAATATTTGCGCATGACTCCTCGAACGACTGCAACGATGACAAGCTCGTATTCGGGATAGATCGGCTTGTAGTTCTTGTTTGCGGGCTCAAGCCAGAGTTTGTTATTCTTGCTGCGCAGGTATTTCATGGTGAATTCGCCATCGACTTGCGCAATAACGATGTCGCCATCTTTGGCGGTATTCGTACGCTCTGCAATGACCATGTCGCCATCGGCAATATGCTCTTCGATCATTGAATCGCCATCAACTTCAAACAGGTAGGTAGAGGCTTTCTTAGGTACAAGGTATTCTTCGATATTGAGGCTGTCAGTCAGCATCTCTCCAGGGGCAGGCAGGCCGGCTTTCACGTAGCCAACCAGAGGGATGTCATCGAAGGTAGTGCTTGGAATAAGCTTGCCGAGCTTGTCTTTAGTAACAAGGCCGGCTGCAATAAGCTTTACGACAACGCGGTAGACTGCATTCTTAGACTTAAAGCCGAAAAGCTGCATCATTTCAGTATACGTCGGCATGCGACGCTGCGATTGATAGAACGATATGAGCTTTTCCTTGTAGTCAGTGTTCATGTTAGAAGCTTATGCGGTAGCCAAACAATTGTAGCAGAAAACTCTTGCTCTTTATAGGACGGCTGTAGTGCATGGCCTGGAATGAAGACTGCTCAGTCTGGCATGTAAGCTGCTCAAGGCGGCTTAGTTCGTTTTTAAGCGCTAGCTGGAATGGTGTGATTTTCATAATATTTTTTTGTTATGCAAATAGTGGGAACATGCGGCTGATAATGCTCTTGCGCTGCTCGACGCGCTGGCTTTGAATCTTGCGAAGCAGCATTCGGTGCTTGCGAGCTTCATCCAGGTACTTCTGGCCGCTCATAATCTTCTGATCAATGCGCTGATTAAGGCTGTTAATCTGACGCTCTAGTGTTGTGATGTATTGGCTTTGTGACATATATTTTCTAAATAAATTACCCCTGTTAACTACCTCTTTAGTATAGGTGAACGTTTGTTCACATGCAAGTATTTTTATCAATTATGCTGTGGATAACTAGGCAATAAAAAAAGCCGACTAAAATGTCGGCTGCGTAATTAAACGTTACGAAGTGAGAATCGCCATGCACTGCGTGATCATTCCTTTTGCTGCGTTGGCACCTTGGGTAAAGTGTCCTCTTGCATCTGAATGATACACATGAGTATTGTTCGATACGCTCTCAAGACACAACTCTGCTTGGCTTAAAGGAATAAGCGAATGCAATAGTGTAGGCTTCGAGCCTGGTATCAACTTTGGATACTGCTGTAGCAATTCATTCAATACGGCACTTGGAACTCCTTCAAACAACGCCGAATCAGCATCGAGGAGCCGTCCTTTGCTAGTCTGATAGCAGTCAAGATAATATCCAACAGTTGTACCGTTATCCCAAAGAAAATAACTTACTCGCGGGTATGACCATGATATCCTTTTTAGAAGAGAGTAATAATACTTCTTCCCTGCCAGTTCCAGGTAACTCTTGTTGTTTTCATCGCGTACAAGCGCGGCGCATTCAATTTCCTCGCTACTGTATGTGTTAGGTAGGATTAAGCCGCTTCTCCCTATGGTTTCGGCAGAAAGAGCAATCTTGCCTTTTCCGTCGGAAGTAGTCAGGTTCCCCAATATTCTAATCACGGAATCTTTATTGTTAGTGCACGGGCTAAATTCCCTAAGAACAGTTAGGCTTTCATTTATTTTCATAATGATAATTTTTCACACTTTACATATACAAGTATCTAAAGTCAATAAAAAACTGCCCTTGCGGCAGCTATACTTTTATACGCAATATTTTAGGCGGTTCAGGAAGATAGTCTTTCTCGTACTTAACACCGTTTTTTTCATACGCAAACTTCTTCACTTTTACAGTCTTTTTCTCTTTCCTGGCTATTCCCAGTCCCGCTTCGTACTCGTTCTTGAAATCGATTCGGATGAACGAGGGCGGCGCCCCTGTGATGGTCGGCTTGTGCTCGGAGGAGGCGTTAAGGTATTTCTTAAACGCAGCAAATTTTGTCTTTTGAGCTTCAAGCAGCTCAACCGTAAAGTATGTTTTGTTTTTCTGCAGGCCTGAAAGCTTGTAGTCTTTTTCAAGGGTAAGGTTTGCTGCAAATGCGCAGTCAATAATCCTCGTCCGGAGTGCAGCCAATAGCTGCGTGTCTATGCTGGCGGGTTGTGTTTCCATTCCTTTGTTTTTCAACACTCTATAGGCCGGGCTGCCGTAAGTCAATGCTATAAAATAAATAGCAGGAATACGACAGCAATCGCGATTCGATAGATGCCAAAGGGTACAAAATTATGCTTTCGAATATAGCGAAGCAGGAGCACGATGCTGCACAGCGCGACAGCAAAGGCAGTAAGGAAGCCAATGCTCAATACCCCGACCTGGTCTGCAGAGAAGCTGCTGGCATTCTTGTATATATCAAGGACGGTAGCGGCCAGCATAGTCGGCACTGCCAACAGGAACGAGAACTCGACAATCGTCTCGCGCTTGATTCCGAGGCTTAAGCCGCCGATAATTGTCGCTGCAGAGCGCGACAGGCCTGGCACGATAGCCAGAGACTGGAATATGCCGATGAGGAATGCTTGCTTGTATGAAATAGTCTCAGTTGCATCTGCTTCATTTTTTCTGGCATACCAGTATTCAAATGCAATCAAGACGATACCGCCAATCAGCAATACCCATGCAACGAGCCCTGCGCTGCTTAAGAGATAAGTCTTGGCAATCTTGTACAGCAGCAATCCGATAATGCCTGTCGGAACAAAGCCAACGATGAGCTTCTTGATAGTTTCAAGCTTCCAGAGCTGCTTCCAATACAGCACGACGACAGCCAGGATGGCGCCAAGCTGGATAATAATATCGAAGCTTGTGGTAAACGAGGTTTCAGGGACGTGCAGCACGCGGCTGGCAAGGATAAGATGGCCGGTTGAAGAGATCGGGAGAAATTCAGTAATGCCTTCGATGATGCCGAAAAAGATGCTGTGCAGTATGGTCATGGCCAAAGTATATACCACTGCCTACTATTTTCTAAACACTTTGTGCCATTGACAACGTTGCTGCACGGTAGTATTGTCAAAAAAACGAATACGCATGTCAGACAATTTAAACGCAGACGGGTCTTACAAAGACCGCACCTTTACCACCGTTGAGGGCATTGAATATCCCGCGCCCAATATAGGCACTGAAACCTATGGGCAGTATTACCAACGAGTCCGCGAACTTAAGGAAAAAGGCTTTCATCTTGGCGACTTGAGCCAGGATGATTACGTTCGCTATTGCGACGGTCAAGGACATAACGGCATACGCCCAAGCGACATAATGGAATAAAAAAACCGCCCTAGGCGGTTTTTCTTTTACATCAGCGGAACCTCTCTTTCAAGCTCCATTTCTTCCTGCGTCATGTCTGGAGCAGCAGCGAACTTTTCGCGCACCCCCTTGTCCCAGTCAATGCCTTCCTGGTCTTCCATGGTGATCTTGCTTACGCGTTCAAACAGTTCCTTGTGAGCTGGATCGTCGCTTGCCTTCAAGTGCTCGCCTACGCCCATCATGATCTCTTCCGGAGTGTTGCCCTTGATTTCGGTATCGCACAACCCTCCCAGTTCAGCACATGTTAATTTTTTCATCTAAATGACTCGCTTATTGGTATGGTTATAGTGTACTGACAATTTCCTGCCCTGTCATGCTCTCTGGCTTTGGAATAGCCAAGAGGCTAAGCACTGTCGGTGCCAGCCATGTCAGGTCGCCGCCGTCTCGCAGCGTTGCGCCCTCAATCGTTACAATGCACGGCACCTTGTTAAGCGTATGCGCAGTATGCTCAACATCTGCTTCAACGTCATAGTTAACTTCCGCGTTGCCATGATCGGCAGTTATGATGGCAGCGCCGTCATTTTCTTTCAATGCTTCAATAACGCGGCCAAGCTGGAGATCGGTCTCCTCAAGCGCCTCGATAAGCGCGGGCACGTTGGCAGTATGGCCAACCATGTCAGGGTTGGCAAAATTAATAAAGATAAAGTTCACGTCATCCTTGATGCGCTTGATTGCCTCGTCGGCAATGCCTTCTGCGCGCATCTTCGGCGCCAAATCATGCGTTTGCACGTCCTTCCTGCTCGCAAGCAAGACATGCTCTTCGCCTGCATGCGGGTCTTCCTTTCCGCCGTTCAGGAAATAGGTGGCATGCGGAAACTTCTCAGTCTCTGCAATGTGCGCCTGCGTCATGCCAGCGCCTGACACTTCCTGTGCCAGCGTTGTCTGCAATACCTCAGGCGGAAATGCCACTGCCACGCCATATTTGCTGCTGTATTCGGTCATAGTGACAATAAAGAGGTTCATTTCCTCCTTGCGCTTCAAGAGGCTTTCAGTCATCATGCGTGCGCGATCTGCTCTAAAGTTAAAGAAGAACACGCCATCGTTCTGCTGTATAGGAAATGCAGTGCCGTTTTCGTCAGTCAATACGATCGGTTCCATGCGCTCGTCGTAGACGCCTTCCTTGTGCAGGCTTTCCATAACCTCCGAAGGCTTAAGCGTATGCATGCTTCCTTTGCCTTCAAACAGCGCGTCTTCGGCTTTTGCCAAGCGATCCCAGTTGCTGTCTCGATCCATTGCATAGAAGCGGCCTGACATTGTTGCAATGCGGCCAACGCCAATGCTCTCTAGCTCGCTTTCAAGCGTCTTCAGAAACGTTGCTGCAGACTGCGGCGCAGTGTCGCGGCCGTCGGTAAATACATGCAGGTATACCTTGGTCATATTGGCCTTCTTGCAGGCATGCAGAAATGCTACAAGGTGGCCATGGTGCGCATGCACGCCGCCTGTACCGAGCAGCCCCATAACATGGATTGCTGAATCATGGTTTTTTACATGAGCAAAAAGCTCATTGACCGCGCCTAGATCTTTGAATGTATCTTCGCGAATTGTCTTGCCAATGCGCACGAGATCAGTATCCAATGAGCGGCCTGCGCCAATGGTCATATGCCCAATCTCGCTGTTGCCTACCTGCCCCTCAGGCAAGCCCACGGCTTCGCCGCTGGCTTCAAGCAGCGTATGCGGGTATTGGTTCCAGTACTTGTCAAAATTAGGGGTCTTGGCAGCAGCTACCGCATTATGCAGCGCGTCTTCACGGTGTCCCCATCCGTCTAAAATAATCAGTGCAACTTGTTTTTTCATAGCGCCCTATTATAGCTAAAAACGGGCAATAAAAAAACAGCCGATATTCTGGCTGTTTAATACTTTTTACTTAGTCTTTTCAAGAGCTACAAGCGTAGTGCTTTTTGCAGCAGTCGCGCCCGGCGTGCTGCTTGTTGAGACGGAGTACTTTGATGCATTAGCTGCAATATCAGCTATCAATACAAAGGTTGCTACGGCAATTGCTAAGATAAATTTCTTCATGATTTTAGCTTAAGGTTGTTTTAAACAAAATAACATAATTTAAAACAAAAGTCAATATAAAAAGCCCTCTTTCGAGGGCCTTTTATATATTTTATTATTTCTTCAAGAAAGGATTTTCAAACAC
>JAZKAB010000003.1:4581-74011 GCA_040389365.1 Patescibacteria group bacterium | reverse complement strand
TCTTCTTCGATGCGAAGCAGCTCGTTGTATTTCGCAACGCGGTCTGTTCGAGACAATGAGCCGGTCTTGATCTGGCCTGTGCCAAGCCCAACGGCAAGGTGCGCGATGGTAACGTCTTCAGTCTCGCCTGAGCGGTGTGACATGATTGATGTGTATCCTGCAAGTCGAGCCATTTCAACGGCAGCAACAGTTTCTGTGATGGTACCGATCTGGTTAACCTTCACCAGAATGCTGTTCCCTGCCCCGATCTCAATGCCCTTTGCCAGGCGCTCGGTGTTCGTTACGAACAAGTCGTCGCCAACCAGCTGGGTCTTGCCGCCAAACTTCTTGGTCATGGCAACATAGCCATTCCAGTCGTCTTCAGCCAACGCGTCTTCGATAGAAACGATTGGGTATTTCTTCAGCCATGCGCCATAGTATGCGATCATTTCTGCTGTTGTAAGCTCCAAGCCGTCGCGCTCCAATACGTAGCGCTCTTCATGGAAGAGTTCAGTTGCCGCAACGTCCAATGCAAAGGCAAAGTCCTTGCCAACCTTGTACCCTGCAGCCCTGATCGCTTCAGATACCAATACAAGCGCCTCTTCGTTTGACTTCACCTGCACGGCAAAGCCGCCCTCGTCGCCGACAGTTGTCGGGAAGCCCTTTTCGCCCAATACCTTCTTAAGATGATGGAAGACTTCAGCACCCATGCGAAGCGCTTCTGAGAATGTTGGAGCGCTGAGAGGCATGATCATGAATTCCTGCATGTCGGTAGACATGGTTGCATGCTGGCCGCCGTTCAAGACATTCATCATTGGCATCGGCAGCTTCATCTTGGTCTTCTTCTTTGTCAGCGTATTGAAGTATTCATACAGTGCCAAGCCTTCGCATTCGGCAGACGCATGCGCGAATGCCATAGAAACGGCCAAGATTGCATTTGCACCCAATACTGACTTGGTGCTGGTACCGTCAAGGGCAATAAGCGCCATATCAAGCGTTTCCTGGTCGAATGACTTCTTTACAATCTTCTTCTTAAGCACCGTATTAACGTTCTCAACAGCCTTCAGCACTCCTTTTCCAAGGTATCGCTTCTTGTCGCCGTCACGAAGCTCCAGGGCCTCATGGGAGCCTGTTGAGGCGCCTGACGGCACGGCTGCACGGCCCAATGAGCCGTTTGAAAGCTCGATATCAACCTCGACTGTCGGGTTTCCTCGTGAGTCTAGGATTTCGCGCGCATGTACATAAGAAATTGTGTGTTTTTTCATAGAAGCAGAGTATACCAAAAGATTGATAATTTTGTATAATGACTAATAATGGCTGATACCTCGGCACTGATAGCGCAATTAAGCAGCCTTTCGTATGGTGGAATCTTCATTCTCTCCCTGCTTTCGAATGTCGTCGTTCCGGTGCCGGAAGAGATCTCGCTCGTCATCATCGGCTACGGTGCCCATATTGCCGACTATAACCTCCTTATAGTTATCCCGATCGTTATGCTTGGCCTCCTGACCAGCGACTGCATCCTGTATTATTTTTCCAAGAAAGGAAACAGGTATGTTGAGGGGTTTTATAACAGGGTCTTCAAGAACCGGCTAGAAGAACGAAAGGAGTGGCTAGAGCAGAATATCAAGAAGGTTATTTTCTTTTCCCGCTTTCTGGTGCAGTTGCGATTTCTCGGCCCTTTCTTTGCTGGCCAGACAAAGGTGTCATGGAAAACGTTTTTGGCCTATGAGCTTGCCGCGCTTGTCATTTACGTGCCAATCGTTGTCGGCGCGGGTTGGTTTTTTCATAACAGCATCTCCAATATCATTAGCGGCATCAATGTCGTGCGCAATATTGTGCTCATCACGCTTGCAGGCCTGATTCTCTATTCCCTCTACGAATCAATCAAGCGCAAGACATACGGAAAAAAGAAGAAGTAGCTAGCAAACCAAAAGTCTCTCCATAACCAGAGAGACCTTTGTGAGAAAACTGTCATTTATATTTATTTTTTGAACGAAAGAATTGAGTATGAGTTGATGATGATGTCGTTTTTAAGATTAGGCTAATAAATATTCAGTTGTTATGTAGTTGTAGGTGCTTTTATTCCTGCATGCGCAAGGAGTTGCTGCGCTTGGTCGCTGCTTCCTTGCTCGTAGAGCTCGTAGGCGCCGACCAGGGCGTCAAATTGTTCATGTGTTATAGAGAGCGCGCCAGGCTTGCCCCGAATCGCATTCTCAAAGGCATCGTAGTTATTGGTTACGATAGCTGTGGCGAGCGTTTCGTGGAGCGCTGGTCTGCTCATCTCCTGCACCCATCGCGGCTCGTGTGCAGCATACCCTGTAGTTGCAATCACGCCTGCGGATACAATACCCAGCAGCCCCGAAAGTACGATCTTTCGCGTTGCTACGGTCATAGGACATTCAAATTAATTAATAAAGCTCTTGGAATGACAGCTGCGTAGCGGTATGGTCATTCCATATTAATTCATACGAAGGCTAGCAGGATTTCTTTCAGCCGGTTTCGGGAAAATAATGTTGAAATATTCTCTCTGGTGCTGTGTCGGATAGCGATAGTATGTCTTGACCTTATTGTCGTCTTCGTTTTGCGTTATCGTATAGAACAATAGCCCGATCAGAATGCTGCTCGCCACGCTCACCAGCAATAACTGCAGCGTCGTATGCCGATAGCCGCTGCTGGTCTTGCGCAAGAGCGTCGTGCTCATGACGCAGAAGACGCCGAATGAGATAACCCATAACAACGGGATAGCGGCGATAAGAAACAAGGGGTTGCCATGCTCTATGTATATGCCATTGTCCCATTCTGCATGCAGGATGCCATACAGCACGCCTGCGATGGTATAGGCGCCCAACAATGTTGTTACAATGCCTGGTAGCCACAGCGCGCTGTTGCGCGCGGTAAAGTACCATTTCGGCAATGGGGTAATCTGCTTGTCTTCGATTGCAGAAAGAATCTTTTCAGTTGTATTAGTGTGTTCCATAGTCTGTAAGGCTTTTTTGTAATTGCTTCTTTGCGCGATTGATCCGTACTGCCACCGTGCCGGGCGGGATGCGGAGAATGTCCCCTATCTCCTCGTACGACTTGTCTTCAAAGAATCGCAGCAGCAGTATTTCCTTGTACTTGTCGTCGAGCGTACCCAGGGCTTCCTTGATTTGCGCTCTCTGCTCCTGGCTGCTAAATTGCGCGACTAAGTCTTCTTCTGCAAAGAGCTTCGAGACGATGTTCTGCGCCTCGTCGTCAAGCGACAATGTTGAGCGCCGCTTCTCTCGCCGGTACCAGTCAATCATTTCATTATGCGCAATGCGGTATATCCACGAAGAAAATAGCAACGAGGTGTCATACTCATTGATATTGCGCCACACCTTTATAAAAATATTCTGCAGCAAATCATCAATATCATGCGGCGTCGCAGCACTGCGGCGGCGTATATAGTGCGTCAGCTTGGGCACATAGCGATCAACCAGCACCGCGAAGTGCTGCTGATCTTTCTTGGCCTCAATGACAAGCATTTCATCAGAAAGATGCATGATGGGTGATTCGAGCATCTTTCTATTATACGCTTCGTGCCTTAAAAATCTTCCCTTCCTTTATTTCCCCATTGCCAGCGGGGCTTTTCTCCTGTGACAGCTGTTACAGCTATCAATCCAGCCGAAAGGGTTAAGAATAAGATGGTTGTAAGTACAGAAGAAAGACCATATGCTCTAAATACATACAGTATCAGTAGTAGGCTTACCATATAGATAGCCAAGACAAGCCAGCCTTCTGCTGTTGCGGGCGTCCATCCCCAGCCGTATGTCTTGCGCTTGAACCAAAGCTTTTTCATTCCCTAAGTATATACCTCTTGACTTACTTTTCCAGCGGAGTAGGCTTAAGAAAAACTATTAACATATGAAAAGCAACCTAACCGACGACCAGCTTGTCCGAGCGTTTTGCTCTGGCGACAACAACGCATTCAATGTTATTTCAGAACGGTATTGCAGCATCCTAAAGGCTAGCGCCTTCAATGTAGTAAAATGCCGCAGGCTTGCAGAAGACGTTGCGCAAGACACCCTAGTGGCTATCTTTTTAGCCCTTAAAAATGGCTCGTATGAAGAGTCGGGGAAATTTATCGGATGGATCTTGAGAACCAATTACCGTCGCGCGATTAACATGCGGAGAGAAATGCACGAGCAAGGGTTAAATGTTGAGGATCTCGAGAAAGACTCCTGGATGCATCCTGCATTATGGAGCGATACTGATCCAGAGCTCCAGCTTCAGGAAAAGCAGCGCGAGGAGCATGTGGCAGCCTGCATTCGCAAGCTCGATCCGGTCTTTCGCGATTCTTTAAGCCTGCGCGTCTATAAAGGCATGAGGGACAAGGAGATTGCTGAGGCGATGGGCGTTAATGTCAATACTGTTAAAACCAGAATTCGCTTGGGCATTATTAAAATGACCCCGTACGTACAAAGGGCATACTTTTAAGTATGCCCTTTTATTATTCCTCTATTGCAATGCCCGCTATTGAGATTGGCTCAACTGGCCGGTCTGAAGGCGTCGTCTGGGTGCGCTCGATTTCAGTAACTGTTTCCATTCCATCGATTACTTTCCCAAATACGGTATGCTTTGGATCAAGAAACAGGTTGTCATTGGTGTTAATGAAAAACTGGCTGCCGTTCGTGTTTGGGCCCGAGTTAGCCATTGCGATAGTGCCTGCAAGGTTATGGTTTTCGGCATGAATCTCGTCTTCAAACTTGTATCCAGGGCCTCCTGTTCCCCACATGCCGCTCTGAGTATCGTCTTTGGTCAATGGATCGCCGCACTGGATCATAAAGCCTTCGATAACGCGGTGGAATTTCACCCCGTCATAAAAGCCTTCTTTTGCAAGCTTGGCAAAGTTAGCGGCAGTGTTAGGTGCCAAGGTGTCGAATAATTCAAGTAAAATAGGGCCTTTTGTTGTTTGGATTGTTGCTTTCATAGGGTGAGTATAGCGTACATAATCACTAGAAAACTATTGACAGTCTTTTAAAATACTATAGATTAAAGAAAATCATTACAATATAAATATGGAGCATATCAACACTCTTGAAGAAGCAAAGGACTATATTGCAACTCATTACTTGTTTACGGAAGAGCATTACCCTCAGCTAGGGAAGCTCAGCGATGAGGAAAAAACTATTTTTATCGCAAAGCATTGTTTATTGCAGGTATATCAAAAAATGTATGAGTTTCTTACAGAATCAGAAAAAGTCCTGTACGACATACTGCCCGATGTGCAGTACCCGCTTATAGTAGCCTCAGGCCATATTATGGTTAATATTCTGAAGCTCGGCGAACTGTTTACCGTAGATATTTCTATGCATGCAAAAATTTGGAATCCGAAAGAAGGCTACATTGATATCCTTAAGTTCTGTTCCGACGTAGCCGCTGAGTGCACTAAGCATGACCGGAAGAATAGCTATCGGCAAAAGAATATTCAGTTTGCCATTGAGCACATGTGGGAAGAGTTCATCAAGATACTTAATTTTGAAAAATTATCATTTTATGAAGAGCTCTATCGAATAGTTCCCATGCTAGTGTAAATAAAAAACCCGCCTTTTAAGGACGGGTTTTATTTTTTTAATTACAGCGAAGATTCGATCTCAATAAGCTTCTTTACGCCAGCGTATAGCTGCTCGTAAATTTCTCTTTCAGAAATGCCCAAACGGCGCTTGTTTGAAATGTCGTAAATGCCATCGCTTGATTCAGAATGTTCTCCATGAATCCCGCGAATAGACAAGCCGAGCGTTCCGCAAATTGCCTTGAAGTTCTCTCGGTTAGAGAACTTAGGAATCTTGATGTGCACTGAAGCTCTCATTGCAGTTCCGAGATTGGTAGGACATGTCGTGTAATACCCTCGAACTGAATCAAATGCAAACTGAATGTGCTCATTGATAAAATCAAGCGCTGTCTTCAATCGCATGAATACCTCTGCAATGTCAGCACCCTGCTGCATGCTAATGATGCGCATGCTATCTTCTTCAGAAACCCATACAAGAAATTTCTTGTTTTCTGAAAAGAAGATACCGCGATTTTTTGGCCAATCGCGATTAACGCCCGCACTTTCCAAGAAGCGATCTCCCTGCTTAAACAAGAAATGATCCGTGATCATTTGGTCGGTGTCAGATGGAGACATGCCTTCCAATGGAATGTAACGGCCTTTTAACTCGCCTGGAAGCTGTTCAAGAACAGCAACAATCTCTTTCTCCAAAGCCTCTCGGTCTTCTGTAGAAATAGCTGAAGGAAAAGCAAACTTTGCAAAGTTTCTTCCTACGCGAATGCGCGTAGATACTACATACTTGCCTTCCGGATCCAGGTTTTCAACACTCAGCCCTTCAAGTGAAAAATCACTTTTGTGACCGCTCATGTCGTACTTGTGGTACTCCTTAATAATAGGGTCAAATAACGGTGCAAGCTGATCATACGATTCAGGATCCCCTGCATACACGCCAATGCTTGAGTCAGGATTATCAATTCCTGACTGAATAGCCTTTTCCAGCGTCCACCCATGAGGGGTGACTACATCTTTTAATTCTTCCTGCACTTCTTCAGTGCAATGCTTTTTCATAAGCATCGTTTCTTCTACAATTTCAATCATAATGAACAGTTTAATATGGATTTCAAAATAATACTATTCTATAAGAGCTTTTTGTCAATCAGCCGCCTTATTCTACATGCACCGTCACGTCTCTTCGCTCGTTCTTGAGCTTCAGGCTCAGGATGGCAAATGCGCCAATTGCAACGATAAGGCTGGCGATAACGAATACGTAATTGTACGCGTTGATCTGCGCCTTGAGCTCAACCAGCGCAATGTACTTTTGAATATCAAGCGGCAGGTGGCTGCGCAAGATACTGAAGCTGTTGATGCTCAATATGTTGTGGCTAATACGATTCGTTAGAATAGTGCCGAACACTGCGATGCCGAATGCTCCGGCAACGTTTCGCGCCAATGCTAAAATCGATGACGCGATGCCGATTTCATGCGGATCGACAACTGACGCGATAACGTTCGTGCGCTGCGCCATGCCGAAGCCAAGGCCGAAGGCCATGATGCTCAGCGGAATCATGATATCAAGCGCGGTAGACTTCGGATCGAGGAATGAAAACAGGAACAGTCCGAGCGCTGCAACCAATGTACTTGCGAAGATAACGTAGCGCGTCTGCACTTTGCCCATCATGGCGCCGCCAATCGGCGCGGCAAGCATTAGGGCTGCAGCCATAGGCATAAAGAGATAGCCTGTCTGCGTTGCATTGTACCCGAGGAACGTCTGCGCAAATACCGGCAGCAGGAACAGCCCGCCCATCATGCCCATGAATACCACAAAATTGTTTATCAGCGTATTGACGAATGCAGGAATCTTGAAGAAGCGCAGGTCGACGATAGGTTCTGGCACTCGCTGCTCGATGCGGATAAAGAGCGCAGTCAGAACGACGATGCTGAAATAGCAGAGCATGCTCGTTGCCGATACCCAGCCCCATTCGCTCCCTTTGTCTAATACCAACACCAATGCAGAAAGCATGCCTCCTAATGTTACTGCCCCCCACCAGTCAAAGTGCTCCGGCTTCTTTTCGGAACGTGATTCGTTGATAAAGCGCATGGCCATAAGAAGGCCGATAATGCCGACAGGCAGATTGATAAGAAAGACTGAGCGCCAGCCAAAGCTGTCGATCAATGGGCCGCCCAAGAGCGGGCCGAATACGCTGGCCGCAGCAAAAGAGCTCGACCAGATGCCGAGCGCTTGCGCGCGTTCTTTTCCCTCTCGAAACGTAACAGCCAAGATTGCCATGGCTGTCGGATAGTCTGCTGATCCGGCAATTGCCTGAATGACTCGAAAAACAATCATTGACGGCAGGTTCCAGGCAAAGCCTGCGAGCACTGAGCCAACAATGAAGATGCCGAACCCTAAGATATATACCTTCTTGCGGCCGATTGTGTCGCCCAGCTTGCCCCAGATAGGCACGAACACTGCATTGGCGAGGATGTACGCCGTCGCAATCCAGCCGGCTGCGCTTACGCTAATGCCGAAGTCATTAATGATATCGGGCAATGCCAGGTTAACGATGGTCTGGTCAAGACGGCCAAGAAACGTGCCGACAATAACTGTCAGCAGAATCCACCAGCGGAGATTGCTCTTCTTTTCTGTCTTCTCCCCTTCTTCCATATTATTTTATATAGACGTTCATCTTGGCTGACATGCCGTTCTTGAATTCAGGATGCGCAGCCGTGTCGAATCGCACCTTGATGGCGAAGCTCTTGACCTCGCGCTTGTCTGAAATGCTGAATGCTACGCCAGACTCGTCAGACGTTGGGCTTACCTCGTCAACGATACCAGTGTACTCAGTGCTGCCGAATGCGTCGACGGTAAAGGAGACGGGCTGCCCGACTGCAATGTCTCTCAGCCCCTTGTCTTCGGCTATAGTGCCGACAACTCGAAGCTCAGACGGTACGATCATTGCTACTACTGCCGCTCCCGGCATCACCACCTGTCCCGGCGTGTTCTGCACGCTGATGACAGTGCCTGCAACTGCTGCAGACAATACTTCAGATCCTACGCGCGCAACCTGCTGGCTTGCTGATACTGTATCGCCTGGGCGCACGTATACTTCAGCAAGAATGCCTCCGGCCTGAGGGCCGATTGCAATAGTCGGTGCCGTAATAACTGACTTTTCAATGCTTATATGCGTTGATTGCGCCTTCCAATACAATGCGCCGCCGAGCAGCAATGCGATAACGAGCATTCCCGTGACGGCCTGAACGCCCGGTTGGGCAAATACGCTTTTCTTTGTTGATTCTTCCATATTTATTTTGTTGAGATGCTAATAATTGCCTTGTTTGCCAATACTGACTGTCCGGTCTTAAGGTCTGCGTCAATGAATGTTACCGTGCCTCCGATTGGAGCAGCAATAACATTGTTCTTGTACGCTCCAAGCGCTGCCTGGTATACGCCCTGGGCGCTCGCAACTGCCGCCTTGGCGGTGTTTGCGTTTGAATTTTCTCCCAGGTTAGCCGCATACTGGTTGAGTACCTGATCTCGGGTTGATACAGCAAGGTCATAGGCATTCTTGTTAGTTACGTAGCTTGCCGACTTGGTGTTTGGAATCGCGACAGTCCATTTGGTCGCGCCAGCAAAGCCTTGCGCGAACTGAATGAAGAGGCCGCAGCTGCCGAGCGGCTGAGGGGTGCTGAACGTTACCTGACCGCCGCCTTTTTCAAGGCCTGTATAGGTAAATGAAAAGCCAGAAGTTGCGCCAGAGGGATAGGTCGATACTTCGTAGCTGCCTTCGTTGCCGCACGCATACGTTCCTGAAATTGCTGGAAGATGATTGTCATCCTGAACTGACGGCGTTGCAGTCAGTCCGCTTGAAAGCATCGTGCGGTATGCATTCTGTACCAGTACATCCTGCTGCTTCTTAGCATTGGCATACTGCACGTCTTGAGAGGCATATTGCGCCTGGGCAAGCTCAAGCGCTCCTTTTGCCTGCGTTACTGCGCCAAGCGCAGCTCCTGCATCGAGCGTAGCGAGCGTTTCGCCCTTGGCA
This sequence comes from Patescibacteria group bacterium, assembly GCA_040389365.1. Lineage (GTDB taxonomy): Bacteria > Patescibacteriota > Minisyncoccia > Phycocordibacterales > UBA9973 > UBA4124. The sequence continues at coordinate 64,480 of JAZKAB010000003.1, read as the reverse complement.
ACATGGTCGCCAACCTTCACGGATACTGACGCGACGCGTCCTGCATTGGGAAAAGCGAGGTCGTATACGTCATCGGAAGAGTTTGTAACGACGGTGCCGTTAAGCGTCTGAGTGTTGTCAGGCAATGATACTGCAGGGGCTTTGCCGAGCGTTTGAAATCCGATAATGCCAATAATGATTGCAATTGCTGCAACGAATGGAATGGCGGTCTTTGGGGTTGTAAAAAAATGTTTCATATTATTGTACGAGTGCTTTGATAATTGCTGATAACTGTTCTTTCTGTTCGGTGCTTATTTTCTTTAGCAGTTTAGCGAGCAAGATGGTTTTCTTTTTTTGCAGCTGCTTGTATGTGCTGGTTGCCTTCGGCGTCAGCGACACGCGAACGGTGCGCCGGTCTGCTGCAGCTGCTTCACGTCGCACGAGGCCGTTTTCAACCATTGCATCAATGAGCGTGGTGACTGAGGGCGGCGTAATGCGAAGATATCCGGCCAAGTCTTTCATGCTGGCTGAGTCGTGCTCGGCAATATAATGCATGATTTCCATATGCGAAGCCGAGCAGTGCAGGCCGCTGGTCTCCTTCTTATACAGGGCGCTAAAGGTCTTCTTGAAAAGATATAACAAATCTTGAAATTCTTGTATGTCGAATGTTTCTTTTGATTGCTTCATATTACTTAGCTAAACTAACTATTAGCATTTCGAATAATATGAAATATTGGCTCATTTGTCAAATCAAGAAAAGATAAAGGTTTTAGGCTAGTTATGCACGGTTTTATGTCGATTTTTCTTGCTCAGTATTTTATACTTTGAGCACACCAATATGAGAATACTGATTATCGAGGACGACAAAGACACGCAATTATTCCTAACTGAGCGATTATTAGAAAAAGGCATTGCAGTTGACTGCGTCGGCACAGGAAAGAAAGGCGTATACCTTGCCAAGACCAATGACTATGATGTTATCCTTCTTGACTATGGCCTGCCTGACATGAACGGATTTTCAGTACTGGAAGAAATAAGGGAAAACGGAAAGAATACGAGAGTCATAATGATATCTGTTACTGACGCTGTTCCCTACAAGGTTCGAGGGCTCACTATTGGAGCCGATGATTATGTCTCCAAGCCGCTGTACTTTGACGAAATCTATGCCCGCATTCAGGCCGTCGTACGGCGCCCGGTTATGATGCAGCAGTCAATTCTCACGCTTGACGATCTTGAGCTCGATACCATTCGGCAAACCGCATCTCGGTCAGGCGTTCCCGTGTACCTTACCCGCAAGGAATTTTCGCTGCTTGAATATCTTATGAAGCACGCTGGCGTTGTCGTTACCAGAGGCATGCTGATGGAGCATATTTGGGATGTTGACTTGGATCCGTTTTCTAATACTATTGAGACTCATATCCTGAACCTGCGCAAGAAGATCGAGCATAAGGACAAGACCAAGCTTATTCATAGCGTTGCAGGAAGAGGATACAAGATAGACTTGATGAAATAATGATAAAATCTTCGGTTCCAATTGATATGCGTTTGTATACACTGGACTTCGAGCTATTGTCGAATAGCTCGCAGCCTGTATCATTCTTCAGTATGAAAAAAGCAATCGAGCGCATGCTCATTGACCCTTCGGCGCGCAGCGCAGACTCCATAAGAGCTGCCGCCTACCAGCAGTCCGCCTTTACCCCGTGGGCTGGAGACGAATAGCAACAGCTCGCTACCTATAATGAATACTCGCCCTAGAATAAGAAAACTCCGCTCATTTTCCGAAAGCTTATTCGGGCGCAGTATTGAGTATATGTATGCAGCTTTCATAGCGCCGAAATCATCTGATGAAGATACGCAGCGGTATGAGTTTATTCTCAACACTATTCTGTGCTGCATAATCCCCTTTCTGCTTTTCCTGCACAGCATCATTGCAATAGATACCATTAAGCAAGGCGCACATTACCACGGCATATCTCTCATAAGCTTCAATCTGTTTATTTTGGTATTTGGTTCCCTGCTGCTCCTGTCCCGAAAGGGCTATTACAAAACTTCTGGCCTTATATTCCTCCTCTTCTACTTTGTGCTTACGACTTATGGCGCAATCCATTGGGGCGTTGAGCTGCCGCTGGTAACTATCAGCTACATTGTGATTATTGTCATATCGAGCATTCTGATCTCGACTCGCTTTGCGTTTCTGGCAGCTTCCGTCATTGCGCTTTCAATTATCGGCATTACGTATCTTCAGCTGCATGCGGTTATAAATCCAGTATTAGCATGGAAGCATGCGCCGATAAGCATCAGCGATCCGTTCGAGCTCTCAGTCGTGCTGTTTGTCATAACTGGCGTTTCCTGGCTTTCGAATAGAGAGATTGAGCGTTCGCTCAAGCGGGCACGCGCCTCAGAAAAGGCACTGCTTGAAGAAAGAAACTTGTTGGAAATCAAAGTTGAAGAGCGCACCAGAGAATTGAAAGGGGCTCAGGAAGACAAGGTTTCGCAGCTGTACCGCTTTGCGGAATTCGGCAAGCTTTCTTCGGGCATATTTCATGACCTGATGAATGTGCTCAATGTCGTTGTCATTAACGTTTCTCGCCTGGAAGGCTCACCGGAACATTTGCCAGAAGTGCAGCAGTATGTTGGCAAGGCAGTTGCAGCAAGCAAGCGCTTAGGAAACCATATACAGTCAGTGCGCAAGCAGATTGCAAGCGATGACGCGCATAGTGTCTTCTCTCCTGAGAAAGAAATTCGCGATGCGATGGATATGCTGCAATTTAGGGCGCGAGAGGCATCGGTACAGTTTCGATTCAAGGCCAAAGATGCAATTGAGCTGCACGGCCCGGCGCTTAAGTTCTATCAGACAGTGCTCAATTTGCTCATGAATGCAGTTGATGCATGCGAGAATAACAATCGCACGAGTATCGTTAATATTTTGTTAAGAAAAGCATCAAATAAAAATGGCATAGTGCTTATCATTCGAGACAATGGCTGCGGCATATCGCCAGACCATATTGGCTCGATTTTCAACCCGCTCTTCACTACCAAGTCTTACAGCAAGGGCACTGGAATTGGCCTGTCGCAGACAAAAGAAATTATCGAGCGCTATTTCAAGGGATCTATTGCCGTTACTAGTACTGAGAATAAAGGCACAACATTTATCATCCGAATTCCTCTTCTCGCTACCCATGACAGACCAAACACGACGCATAAACAGGGTGCGCAATGATGCGCTACGCTTTATTGCCTCCCAGCAGCAAGGCAACGGTTCGTTCCTAAGCGACCAGGGCAAACCTACAACATTCTATACAAGTCTTATCTGCACTGCAGTTTCTGACAGCGCTATGCGAGACAAGGCTGCCCGGTTTCTCTTGTCTCAGCTCAGCAATGCCTCTTCCTGCAATTATTGGCAAAGGGGCTCTGACGAAGAAGCCTCTGTGCCGTACCCTGACGATCTTGATGATACGGCGCTTGCACTGCTTGCTATTCACTCCTTTCAGCCTGAGCTTGTAACTGAAACGCATCTAGCACGACTGGCTCAATTGCTTATCGCCAACGAGGAGAAGCCGGGCGGGCCATATCAAACATGGATACTCGATGCTCGGTCGCCAGAGTGGCATGATATCGATGTGGTTGTTAACAGCACTATTGCTTTTCTGCTTGCGTCGCTTGGAATTCAGCAGCAGACACTTGATAAATATATTGAGAAGCAATGCCTAAGCGAATCGCATGCATCTAAGTATTATGACGATCCTATTGTCGTACTATATTTTATATCAAGAGCATACGCGGGGCATGATAAGAATGTGCTTGTTAGGCAGATAGTAGGTAGAAGAAACAGCAACGGTCATTGGGATACGCCGCTGCGTACTGCGCTTGCTGTATCTTCGCTGTTGCGACTGGGAGTTTCAGCTACTGAGGTATCTGAAGGAGTGCAATTCCTGCTCGACTCTTCAGTCGATGGGCAATGGCCTCAGTCGCCCTTTATAATTGAATCGTATGCAGAAGGATTCCCTGTACATAGCAGCTGCAGTGCCCATCTAAGCGCATGCTGTGTTGAGGCGCTTGCGCTATACGAAAAGACCATACAATATTCAGGACACTCGAACACAGAGCAGACTGACCCTCACCTTATAACTGCAGTACGGCAGCACTGTTCAGCGCTTTTTAGCGATTCTTCTCCTGCGATACAACAGCAGTTAGACAACGCAATGAATGCCTTGGATATGTCCGACGTAGTCTTGCTGCCCTATCGCTTTTCATCCCAGCTTCTTCCTGAAGAAAATGCTATTTCTCTTTCTGCGCTTGGAGTACTGGGCTGGATCGGCTATGGCATATGCGACGACATTGTCGATGGCGAAGATGCGGTTGGCTTATTGCCTTTGGCAATACTTTGCGTTAGAAAGGTAGAGACAATTATCACCTCTTTTCAGGTCGACACGCGGTTATTTTCAAACATACTTTCTGGCATTGCAGGAGCAACTGCCTGGGAGTATGAGCAGTGCCGTATAGAAAATGCGAATAATGTACTCGTGCTTCCAGAAGCGTTGCCTGACTATGGCGACTATGCGGTACTGGCGCAAAAGTCGCTCGGCCATGCAATACCAATACTATTTGCCTGCATGCTGGCTCATCGGGGTGGCGACGCGGCCATACTGCAAGAATTCTTCATCCACTATCTCATCGCGCGCCAGCTCAATGACGATGCGCATGACTGGCTGCTTGATCTGCAGAACGGATTTCTTAACAGCGTGAGCGCTCATATGCTTCGTGCATGGAAAAAAGGAAGGCAAATCGATCTTGCAAAAGACGAGCAGGAGCTGCAGGAGCTCTTTTGGCAGCATGAGATCGATCATTGCTCAGCTCTGATCGCTGCACATTGCGCATTTGCTAAAAGTGCATTAAAAAAGACTACGGTCATTTCTGACGTAGCCTTTCTTTGGGATCTCATTGCTCCCCTTGAGCATGCGGTTAAGATAGCGCTTGCTGAGCGAGATCGAATGAGTGTGTTTCTTGCTGCTATTGAGATGAGGTATTAGTTGTCTCAGTTGTCGTTGTCTGCTGGTATGTCGTAACGGGAGTTGTGGTATAGCTATGAGTCTCGATAACTGCAGGGCGTATTGTCGTAACAGGCACGGTGCGCTGTACGCGAGTCGTGCCAATGTTTGCTGGGTAGTAATAATAGCCTCGTGGTACAAAGAGGATAATTGCGACAATTATAATAATAACGATCATTAGGATAATAAGGGCTCTGTTTGTGTGATCATGCATATATAGCAGTAAAGCATATTTTAGGCTTTTCGTATATACTTTAGGTATAGCAATTAATTGAGGAAGGCATATGAATGAAGACGACAACGTAAAAAAGACACCTGTGCATCAGGAGATTGATACTAACGCAGAATATGCAAATCTAGAGGATCTTGATCAGATTGACGGCAAGGATGGCGAGCCGCTTGACGCAATCGAGCAGGATCAGAGCGAAGAAAGCTTTGCAGGCCAAGACGGCGCAAAAGACGAGCTTCAGCAGGAGCTTGAAGGAGACCGCGACAGCAAGGACAATGAGTAAGATAGCGATTCTGGCACGAGACACCTTTGCGCATTGGCAAAAGAAACGAGCGTCACGCATGGGCGCCGCTATTTCGTACTACACGATCTTTTCAATTGCGCCCCTATTTATCCTGCTTATCGCAATCGTGCGCACCATCTTTGACAAGCAGACGACAACGCAGGTTGTTGGCAAGACACTAAGCTTGGCAGTTGGCCCTAACCTAGCGGTTATTATTCAAACGCTTATTAATAGCGCGTATAGAAGCCATACTGGCGTTCTTACAGCCATTATTGGCGGGATACTGCTCACTGTTGCAGCGCTAGGCGTGCTCGCAGAGCTTGATACTGACCTCGATGAGCTTTGGGATACGTCGGGCAGAGTTCCAAAAGAAAGCACTCGCATAAAGCTGCTTAATTTTATCAAAGATCGCCTTTTGGCACTCTCTCTTATTTTACTATTCGGCTTGCTGTTTCTGTTTGTAGTTGCCTTTAGCGTCTTCATGTCATTCTTCCACTACTCCCTCCCCGGCATATTGCAAAATGACATAGTGCTCGCAGCTTTCAATGTATTAGTTACGCTTGCTGGCGGCACGCTATTGTTTGGCATCGTCTATCGCATACTGCCGAATACCAAGCTGCCGAGGGAAGAGCTGTTTTGGGGAGCACTTGCAACCTCTGCACTGTTTCTTATCGGGAAATTCCTCATTACCTGGTATATCGCCTCATTCGGGACAACGACAGCCTATGGCGCTGCGGGATCAATTGTCGGTCTTCTGCTCTGGGTCTATTATTCTGCGCAGGTATTCTTTATAGGCGCTGCAGGAACCTTTGTCTACTCAAAGCGATACGGCTTTCTTTCAAGGAAATAAAATACCGAACAAAAAACACCCTGGTCATCAGGGTGTTTTTCTATTGCGATTAACTGCTTCTCTTTGCATGCATTAGCATCTCCATCGCATGATCAAGCGATCCAGCAGGAGTTACCGATCCGCCATTTACAAAGAATATCTCATCAGCATTCTGAATGGTGTTGAGACGGTGCGCAATGATAACGCGAGTTGTCTTTTCAGGCAGCTTGTCGATAACCTGCTGCAGCAAGTGCTCGGTGACAGTATCAATGTTTGCAGTTGCCTCGTCTAGAATAATAATGTCAGGGGTGCGCAATACGGCGCGCATGAATGCGATCAGCTGTCGCTGTCCGAGGCTGATGCTTTCTCCGTTGTGCGATACGGGCGTAGCCAGTCCCTCTTCAAACTGAGCAACAAGCGCAGAAAGCCCGGCAGCCTCAAGCGCTGCAGCATACTGTTCCTGCGTCTGTGTGGCATATCGATCATTAGCATAGAAAATATTTTCTCCAACAGTGCCGGTAAAGAGGAATGGTTCCTGCAGAATAAAGCCGATTTTCTGCACTCGCTCTTCAGGAGAGAATGTTCGTATGTCTTTTCCTTCAAAGGTAATGGTTCCTTCTGTCGGATCAAAGAGTCTCGCCATCAATGAAGCAGTTGTTGTCTTGCCGCCGCCTGTCGGGCCGACCAATGCATAGGTCTTGCCTGGCTGCAGCGAGAAAGAGATGTCATGCAACACCTTTTTTCCTTCAGGGTATGCAAAGCCAACATGCTGGAATGACAGCAGCGTCGGTATTGCTGCTTCAGAAGACGCTTCAAGCTGCGGCATGTCGTTTTCAAGCGCCGTGATGGCAGTAATGCGGTCAAGGCTTGCCATAGCTGTCTGGAATGTTGCCCAGAGCGTTCCCATCTGCCTCAGCGGGTCATACAGTCTCGTCACGTATGAAAGGTAGCTGATAAGGAAGCCGATAGTGAAATTGCCGATAACGATCAGGTGAATGCCGTAGAGCAATACAATGAGCTGGGCTGCGCTCGCAGCAAAGCCATAGAGCGCAATAAAAATATTGTTCGCGAAGCCTGCGCGTATAGCCGTAGTGAAGTTTCTAAGGTTCGCTTCGCTAAATTTCTCTCGGAAATAGTCTCTGCGGTTGAACGCGACAATTGCCTTGAAATTGCCGAGGCTTTCCTGAATCTCAGCGCTCATGCTGCCAACCTGCTGCAGGCTCTTGGCATTGCGTCGCTTGATCCATGGAGAAAGCACTCGGGTAATAACCAGTACAACAACAAGCGGAACAAGAGCAGCAAGCCCTAGCTTGAGGTTGATTGCAAGAATAAACACGGTAGCGCCGATAATCACAAAGACGTTTCCGATAAACTGCATAAGCGACTGCGAGAAGAAGTTATTAAGATTGTCAGTATCGCTATTGATTCGAGAGATCAAGTCTCCGGCCTTGTTCTGATTGAAGAATGCAATTGGCAGCTTCTGCAGCTTGGTAAAGATGGCATTGCGAAGCGTAAACAGCAACCGCTGACCCACGCCTCCCATAACCTTTGACTGAATGTAATTGGCGCCAGCCGCAAGCACGAATACGCCCATGATGAGCGCGCTGTACGCAAGCATGCCGTCAGGCTGCTTGGTCAATATAAATCTGTTGACGGCCTGTCCAACAAGCAATGGCGACAAGAGCAGCAAGCCGGAATTGATAATAATGGCAGCAAAAGCAATAACGAGCTTTGCGTTCTCGCCCTTCAAATACGGCAGCAGCTTCTTAAGCGCCTTGATGAGCGATGACTTTTCGGTTGAGGTATCAAGCTTGTAGTTCATAGTGTTCGGTACTTTGCTGAGACTGGTAAATCTGGACGTATTCAGGAGAGCGCTGCATAAGCTCCTTATGCGTCCCTTGCGCAAGCAGCTCGCCTTCCATGATAACGATAATGTTGTCGTATGCTTCTATTGCAGCAATCTTTTGCGTAATTGAGACAAGTGTCAGGTCAGGGTAGTTCTTCTGCACGTTTGCAAGAATACTCTGCTCCGTCTGCGTATCAACGCGAGCGGTAAAGTCATCAAGAAACAGGATACGGGGATTGAGCGCTAAGGCGCGCGCAAGCATAATGCGCTGCTTCTGACCTCCTGAGAGGTTTGTACCGCGCTCTGAAATCAGCTCTTCCAAGCCATGCGGCAGCGATTCAATGAGCTTGCCAAGTTCGGCTGTGCCGATTGCCTTTTGCAATGACTCGTCAGTCACGGTCGTGCTGAATGCGATGTTTTCCTTCACTGACGTGTTAAAGATAACGCTATCCTGAAAGACGAAGCCGATCTGCTCATGCAGTGCATGCTGGTCATATTCTTCAAGCGACAGTCCGTCATACTGCACTGTCCCTGTACCTGGAGTCAGCAATCCGGTCATAACATACAGCAATTGCGTTTTGCCGGCCGCGGTAGGGCCAATAATGGCATTCTTGGTGCCTGGAGCGATGCTGAAAGAAACCTTTTTAAGCGCTTCCTTTTCGCCAAACAATAATGATATATCGCTCACTGTAATAGCGCCTGTCAGGGCTGCAGTGACAGTTCCCTTTTCTTCTGCAAGCGGCGCAGACAGTACGGCATGGATGCGCTGGTATGAGGCGCTCGCACGAGCGATAATCGTGCTCATGAAGCCGATCATAATGATCGGGAAAATAAGAATGGCGATATATGCATTGAATGCAGTAAAGTCTCCAATGCTCATAGCGTCATTGATAACTGCGCGGCCTCCGACAATAAGCACCACGACAACTGCAGCGTTGGCAATAAAAATAATGAGCGGGATAAGGGCGGCAAAGAATGACAGTATCTTGTATCCGTTATCGCGAGCATCGCTGTTCACAGCCATAAACTTGTCATATTCCTGCTTGTGCGAGTTCAGCACGCGTATTAACGCTGCGCCCAGGATGCTTTCATTGATAACCTTGTTGAGGCGGTCGATAACGGACTGGATAACGCCGAAGAGCGGCCGCACTTTGCCCAATACGAAGCCGAATGCGCCGCCGATGATAGGGATAATTGCCAATACCATAAGCGCCAGCTTCCAGTCGATCATCAGCATCAGTACTGAAACACCAATGATGATAAACAACGATGACACCATTGACGACACCGCCTGCGCAACGAATGTCTTTAGCGCGTCTATGTCTGAAGTAAGGTTAGTAAGCAATACTGAAGGGCTGGTCTGCTGCACGTACGAAAAGTTCTGCTGCGACACCTTTGCCATAACCTTGTTGCGCATGTCTCTCGCAACGCGCTCAGACGCATAGGTTTGTACGATGCTTTGAATATAGGTAAAGATAAAAATGCCAATTGCTGCCGCAAGAAATACGATAAGCGTCTTTTGCGACTGGAAAGCGCCGGCAATAAACTGGTCGATTGCAGTTGCAACAAGCTGCGGAATGGCAATAGTGATAGCATTGCCTGCAAGGGTCAATACAATCAAAAAGATAATTATTCCGCGATATGATGCCAATATTGAAAAAATACTAGGCGTTTTTGCTGGTTCAGGACTATTGCTCATGTTCTAAAGAGATTGTTATTGCTTCTGCGGCAATAAGGCGCGCCGCATCGGGGTTATAAAACGACTTTGCGCGAGCTGCCATGGCGTCGTAATGGTCTTTGTGCTGCAGCAGGTTGTCGATTTCACTCTTCAATACTGACGGAGTGAGGTTTGCCTCTTCAATCACGACGCATGCGCCAATGCGGGCATAATGATAGGCATTCTTGCGCTGGTGATCGCCATGAAATATTGCCGCGCTGCCCGGAATAATGATTGAGGGCTTGCCCCAGGCTGCAATTTCAAACAACGCTGAGCCGGCGCGAGAAATGATAATGTCTGAAGCGCCGCCGAACATCTTTGTCTGGAGGTCGTTAAAGTACGGAAAGATTTTATATCGAGTTCGCTTGGTATCGTCACCCAGCAATACCGCAGCATCTGTCTTTACCTCTTCGTAGTTCTTGATGCCTGTCTGATGAATAATCTGATAGTGCTGTACGAGCTCAGAAGCTATAGTTGTAATGCTGTCATTGATAATCTTTGAGCCGAGAGAGCCGCCGGTAATGCCGATAGTAGGAATAGTTGAATCAAGCTCAAAGAATGCCTTGGCGCCCTCTGTAGCGACAAAGGCAACCGACTTGCGCACTGGCTGACCAGTCACCGCCACTCTTTTCTGGTCAAAGAAGCTTGCTGCTTCCGGATATGACAAGGCAATGCGTCGGGCAAACTTGCCTGACCATTTGTTTACGCGGCCTGGCACGGTATCTGACTCGTGAATAATGACTGGAATACGCAAGATACGTGCGGCAACAAGCGTTGGGAAGGCAGCATAGCCGCCCTTGCTGATGATAACGTCAGGGTACAGGCTAAAGAGCTTGAAGATCGCGCTAATAGTGCCGAATGCAGTCTTGAAGATGTCGATAAAGTTCTGCCATGAGAAATAGATGCGCAGCTTACCGGCAGTGATTGGAATAAAGGTTATGAACTGCTCTTCAAGTTCTTTAGTGTTATATGGCGCATCAGACATGAAATAGAGCTTGAAGTTGGCAATCTTTTCTTCGTCAGCGATTCGGTTAAGCTCTTCAGCAATGGCAATGAGCGGATAGAAGTGCCCGCCTGTTCCCCCGCCAATCAATAGGATTTTCATAGTGCATGTATTGTAGCTATTTTAAGCAGCAATCACAATATGAGTTGACTTTTTAACGTTTAAATGATGTAATATCAAAAATTATTTAACATGGAAAAACTCAAAATACTCGGTGCAATTGTTGGCCTAGTTGCCAATATTCCCCTCTTTATCGCTGTCTGGAAAGGATTGAAGCAGAATTTCTCAACCTGGATCCTCTGGACCATGCTGGATGTCATTACCACTATTGCCATCATAAATCAACACGGCAATTACTATCTTTCGGGGATCTACGTATTTACTTCCCTTGCCATGAGCATTTTGCTTTTTGTGAAGAAAGAAATCTCGTGGGGACTAACGGATACAGTGACCGCTGTTGGAGTCTGCATCTGCCTGATAGTATGGTATTTCATGGGAGACAATGCAACTACTATTGCCAGTACTGCTGCAGTAGTGATATCGGCGTATCCTCTAATGAGGGATACATTCATTAGTCCGGATCCGGGCGCAACAAAAGTATATTGCATGTTTATAGTTGCCAGCCTCCTTTCGCTTCTTGCTGCTAAGGATACGAGTGTTGAAGAATGGCTATACCCTGCCGCAACAATGAGCTTTAGTGCCGTCCTCACGATATTTTCTATCCGAAAGCCTACGGAGTTTCGCATTGTTCATTAAAAAATCCCGCTACATACGTAGCGGGTTCTTTTATTCCTCCTTCAATTTCTTCTGATACCTCGAAACGTTCAACACCATGCCTGAAGCAAACAGTGCAATGAGAAGCGAGGTTCCCCCTTGGCTGATAAATACCAGCGGCACTCCCGTAAGTGGAAAGAGGCCAACAAGCGATGCCATATTTAGAAACGACTGCGCCAACAGCAGCGTAATAATGCCAACAACAAGGTATTGGCCAAACATGTCTCTGGCCTGCATGGCAATTTTGAACCCTCTGATAGAAAGAAAGACATACAGGACAACAAGCAGTGCGCTGCCGATAAAGCCAAACTCTTCTCCGATAACGGCATAGATAGAGTCGCCTTGAGGCTCAGGCAGATAGTTAAACTTCTGCACGCTCTGTCCCAGCCCTCGGCCAAAGATACCGCCGCTGCCAATTGCGATAAGACCTTGCTGCAGCTGGTATGAAGATCCGCGCGAATCTGCCGAAGGGTTTATATACGTCTTGATGCGATTCATCAAATATGGGCGCGCAAATGCCAGCATGACAATGCCGACAAGACCAACGCCGATAATGCCCAGGATCTTTTTCCATGACACCCCCGATACAAAGAGCATGCTGCAGGCTGCTGCAGTGATAAGCACAAGGCTCTTGGTATCAGGCTGCAAGAGCAGTACGCCTGCAACAAGGCTGAGCATGATAATAAGCGGCAAGAGCTTGTACTTGAATTCCTGCTCCTTCTTGCTGGTCCAGGCAAGCCAGGCTGCAAAATAGGTTACAAATCCAAGCTTCAACACTTCTGCGGGCTGAAACGATACGCCAAGCACTGAAATCCAGCGGCGAGCGCCGCCGTGCGAAAAGCCGAGGCCTGGTATGAATACCGCAAGCGTGACGATAAGCGTCATGATAAATATGAAAAATGCATAGTTGCGCCAGAAGTGATACGGGATCTTTGTCGCCAGCCACAATGCGCCGAGGCCGCCGATAAAGCCAAGCACAATCTGGCCGAACAATACGCCGTAAAATTTCGTTTCGCTTTGCGCCAAGATGCCAAGCGATGCAGACACGAATGAAAATATGCCGATCAGGGTAATAAGAATAACAATGCCGAAAAAGTACGTATCAAATTGTTTGGGCTTTACAACAACCATGCTATTGGCTCAGAATCACTAATACGACGCCAACAATTGCAGCAATGATCGATACGACCCAGTATCGCATGACAACCTTTTCCTTTGACCAGCCCATAGCGCGAAAATGATGATGCAGCGGCGCAATCTTGAATACGCGACGATGGCCGAAGTACTTGTATCCGACAATTTGAATAATAACTGAGGCAGTTGTTGCAGTGAGCGGCAGTGCGATGATTGGCAAAAGCAATACGGTATTTGTTAGAAAGGCAATAACCGTCAATACAACAGTTAAGCCCAACATGCCCGTTTCTCCCATATAAAACCGCGCAGGCGGAATATTGAACCACAGAAAGGCCAATATGCCCCCTGAGATAACGCCGCAGAGGGCCGCAATATCAACCTGGTGCTGCACTGCGCCGATAACTGCATAGGCTGCAAAGACGATTGCGAGCACGCCGCCTGCCAGGCCATCAAGCCCGTCAATCACGGATGTTGAAAAAACGCCGAGCAGGATAAGAATAAAGAATGGAATAAACAGCCAGCCAAAGCTGAAGATGGTGTGAGTAAAAGGAATAACAATGCCGCTGACACCCAGCTTGAAATAAAACCATGCGCCCACCGTTACGCCAATAGCTACAATCATGCCAATTTTTACCCAGCGATTGCTCAAGACATCGCTTGAGCTGTCTCCTATCGTGCCCTTCACCTGAAACAAGTCGTCTGCCAGCCCAATCCATGAGCCTAACAGCAATGCCGCCAATGGCACCAATGTCTGGTTCTTGCTAAAGAAATCAAGCTTCTGCGACAAGTCAGAAGGAAAGGCTTTTGAAATAACCCACATCACAGAAATACACAGCAATACCGACAGCCAGATAATGACGCCGCCAACGCGCGGCGTTGCAATCTCTGCAGCGCCGTCATGCACGTTTGCAAAATCCTTATTTGTTATATCAGACTCCTGAGCGCGATTGTTCTTCTTCCACAGCTTGCGCTTGTACATGATACTGGTAAGGGTTGGCGTAATAAGTATGCCAATAATAAATACCAGTGTCGTTGGGAGAAAAATTTTAACTGCGTCTAACATGCTATTGCTCTAACGCCTGATCTAATAACGTAGCGATTTTTTGCACTGTCTCAGCATACTGTGGCAACGCGGCAGCTTCTGATACGCCATATGACTCAAGCAGTGCAAGCGTTGGATAATAGCCAACGCTTCTGCCTGCAGGCTTTGTTTCGATAAGGCCTCTGATTTGCAATGCACGCAATGAATACGACGCATTCACGCCTCGCACAAGCTCAATCTCTGCCTTGGTTGCCCCAGGCTTGTATACGATAACTGCAAGCGTTTCTGCACTGGCCTTGCTCAAGTCTTTCTGCAATTCTTCCTTTCGTAATGTTTCAAGAATAGCGCTATGCTCAGGACGAGTCGCAAGCGTAACGGTATCGCCCTGGCGCACGACCATCATGGCATGGTCTTGTAATGATGCCGTCAGCATTTCTATTGCCGCCTCAATCTCTTCATTCGATACGCTCAAAAGCTTTGCAAGTGCCGCAATGCTGTACGCATCTGCTGTTGCAAAAAGAATGCTTTCGATTGTCTGGGGTAGTGAATTATTCATACAGTGTTTCAGGCACAGGGGCGTTTTGATCAATGACAGCATCAGCATTCTTCTGCAGCGTAATGTCTTCAAACAGCTCGTTTTGCTCTGCAGCAATAAGCCCCCGGCGAACTAGCTCTAGCATACCAAGAAATGAGACGATAGTGTAGACCTTCTGGCTGCGTTCATCCATATCAGGCGAGGCAACGCGAATAGCATTGAAGCTTGTCGACATAGCGCGCTCAATGCGCTCTTGCAGCGTATTCAATACTTCTGAGATTGAAATCGTCTTGTATACGCGCGCCTCCGGCTTCTTTTGCTCAACTGGGGGCACGCGGCGCTGCATGTCGCCAATAAGAGACGGCAGCATTGCGAGCGTCAGCTTTTCGTCAGGAGCAAATACAACACCCGTTAAGCGACGCACGCCCTCAAACGATACTTTCTTGCCATACCCTTTGATCAGCTCAGCTGAGATGTGACTAATAACCTGATACAGCGCTACGCGGCGCTCAAGATTGGTAATTGATTCAGTTTCCTCAGGGGTCAGCTCAAGATTGGGTAGCAATGACCTGGCTTTGATAAGAATAAGCGTCGCGGCCACCGCCAGAAAGTTAGCTGTCTCCCCCGCCTGCATGCCGACTGCCTGCATGTACTGGATAAAGTCGTCAGTTACCGCAGCGAGCGATACGTCGTTAACGAACAGCTTTCGCTTTTCAATCAGCTCAAGCAGCACTTCAACAGGCCCCTCAAATGCCTCCTGCTTAACCTTAAATACGGTTTCAGTTTCCATGTGGCGTAATTATAGCCTTTTTGGAACAGTATTAAAAGAAAAACGCCCAGACTTGGGCGTTTTTCTCAAACTTATGGATTCAAGCGCTTCACGTCGCGCGGCAAGTATGTTGCCTCGCGCACGTTTGGCAGGTCAAGAATTTTCATAATGAATCTTCCAGGACCAATGCCTGCTCCTCCGTGCGGCGGGCAGCCCCAGCGGAAGAAGTTCAGATAGTCTTTCAACGCCTCAAGCGACATGCCCTTCTCAAGCGCCTGCTTTTCAAGGATATCGATGCGGTGCTCGCGCTGAGCCAGCGTTGTCACCTCAATGCCCTTGTACAGCAAGTCGGCACGCTTGCCGCGGCCATCTTCTGTACGCATGTGATAGAAGGCGCTCTTCGATACATGGTATTCGGTGATGAAGACGAATTCATGATTGAATGTTTCCTGCACATACTCGCTGATAGCGCGCTCTTCTTCAGGAGACAAGTCATGCTCTTCAGGGCTTGGCGTGCCTCGTTCTGCCAGAATCTTCTTCGCCTCAACCATAGTGATTCGAGGGAACGGAGATGCAGGAACGATAATGTTCAATTCAGGAAACTTTGCAGCAAGACGGGTGAAGCCAGAAATGATCATTGCCTCTTCTGCATCCATCAGGTCATGGTGCGATTCGATATATGACATTTCGAAGTCCCAGCCGGTAAATTCGGTAAGATGGCGAGTGGTAAATGACAATTCAGCTCGAAATACTGGCCCTGCAATAAATACTTTTTCAAAGCCTGAAGCCATGGCCATCTGCTTGTAGAACTGCGGTGACTGCGCCAGGTATGCCTTGCGGTCAAAGTAATTAACCTCAAACACTTCAGCCCCTGTTTCAGATGGCGTTGACATGAATGAAGGCGTATAGATTTCTAGGAAGTTGTTCTTGTCCCAATATTCGCGAAAGCCCTTTTCAAGCTCAGTCCAAACCTTGAAAATCTGCAGCTTGTCCTGCTTGCGCAAGTCGAGCCATCGATAATCAAATCGGATCGGCGCTTCTGTTTCTTCCCCGCCCTTCTTCTCGACGATTGGAATAGGCAGCATGGCATCTGCAACTGACAGCACTTCCATCTTGGTGACTTCAATTTCAAAGCCGCCAGGCGCCTGCTTTGCCTCCTTTACCAATCCTGTTACCTTCACAACCGATTCAGTTGAAAGCTCCTTTGCGATCTCAAAGGCTTCAGGCTGCTCGATTGTTATTACAGTCTGCAAAATGCCGGTTACGTCGCGGACGATCAAAAATGCAATTTTGCTTTGTGCGCGAATAGTCTGAGCAAAGCCAACAACAGTTGCCTCTTGTCCTGCAAGACTTGGAATATCTTTTATGTATGTTCTTTGTATCATGGTGTGTGAGCCGAAAAGACAAAAATCGCCTCTTCGAACTTATAAATAAATAATAAGCTCGCAGGGGCGATTCTTTTCTGAAACGCGGTACCACCCTACTTTTTACTCTTTCTGTGCATGCGGTGCACCAAGCTTGCGCTTCCGTGAGGTTCTACGATCCCGAAGGATTTTCTTCCCCGCCTCCCCAGTGTCGGCTGGTTCATTGGTATTTGTATAGTACTAGATATTGGGAAATAAAAAAAGCCCTTTTGCAAGGGGCTTTTAATTAGTTAAACATAGCTGCCATTTCTCTCTTCAGGGTAACAGTATAAGTGTTCTGTCCTAAAATTGGATAAAATGGAAGATTTTCCTTTTTGACTGTAAATCTTTGCAACGAGTATAGCGGCTCATATGAACGGTATTCAAATCCCCGCCACAGGCTAAATCCACGCGAATCAAGCGCATATACATACCCCACCACTTCTTTTGAAAGCAATGAAGCAATTATGCGGTCGCAAATCATGAATTCCACAAAACATTTTTTCGATGTAATGGTGGATTTAAAACCACAATTACCCGGTCTGCATGAATTAATAATTGCCATGAAGATTGCGATTTCAGAGTAAGGGGTAGCGCAAACTGCCATCTCATCATCAGCATAATGAGGATGAATTTCATCTATAACCTTAGGGCTTCCATGTAGAAGCACCTGTTCAGTTAGAACTGCTTTGTTAATAATTTCTATTGTATTCATCTTTTAATTTTTTATTATTATAGCACATATTTAAATAAAATCAAATATGTGTATTCTTGATTAAAAGACGATCGCTCTATCTTATCAATACAGACGTATAGCCATTAGGACTTAGCGTTTTAAAATCATCATCTCTATATAGTTCATATCCATATATCGGGATATATTCACCGCTTTTCTTAAATTGTTTCTTAAAATCATTGTTGACAATTGCAATAGAAATTCTTTTGAAACCTAACATTTTTGCCTGCTTAATTCTTTCTATAAAAAGCTGTAATCCTAATTGTGTATACCCACGCAGACACTTATTAAAAGCACCGAGGCACAATCCGTCTTCACTCTTAATTCCAATTGTGTACCCTACCAGCTTGTCACCATCATAGGCACACTTTCCAAAAAAAATGATTTGAATAATTTCAATCAAAAAAGCGTTGGTCATTTTTAGTATGTGAGACAAATTTTTCATTTGTAGTTGATTTATACTCTGACCACTCCTTCCAAAATAATTCTAATTTTTCTGTATCTTTGTCGCAAAAATCACGTATGGTCAGCTGAATATTATTACGTTCCGCAGAATAATATTTCCTTCTTATATCACCATCTTTAAGCATAAGAAATTATCAATAATTACTGGATTCGACATGAAAGTTGCAACAGGTTTCATCTGTTCAATTACATTCTCTATTTTTTCAAGACTGTCTAGCCTTTTTATAATCATAGGTATTAGTTTTTCTTCCATATCATCACTCGCTGCTTAAACGCGTGCTTTATAATCTCACTATAACCTGCTTTTAACGCAGCCTTATAAGATCCTGTATTTGATTTGCTGCTTTTTGCATACAGCATATTTAAACCACTAAGAATAGCTATGCGGCTGAACAATTGAGAACCGTATCCCTTTCTCTGACTTGTTTTATTCATAAACACATTTATTAAAAAATATTTTCCCAAATTAGGATCCTGACTTTCAATAATGTACGCATATCCTATTCTTTTATCACCGTCATATGCATGCCAATACTTAACCGCTCCTTTCTTTGTACCTTCTTTAAAGTTCAGCATGACAGACAATCCTATGCTTCTGTTTCTAAATACTTGTTAGCCTGCATGCTGAAAAGCTCTTCATATCTGCCTTTCTTGGCCATCAAGGACTTATGGGTCCCGACTTCTTTCAATTCGCCATGCTCAATAACCGCAATCTTGTCAGCGTTCTTAACAGTGCTAAAGCGGTGAGAAATAAGCACTACAGTCTTGCCCGCCATTTTCTTCTCAAGCACGTCAAATATTTTTTCCTCTGCAACAGCATCGATCGCTGATGTTGGCTCATCGAGAATTGAAACTGCCGCATCTCTATAGAAGATACGCGCCACTGCCATGCGCTGAAACTGACCTTTTGAAAGCTCTACGCCATCCTTAAATCCTTTCCATACAAGCTGGTTATATTTGTTTGGAAACTCTTTAATAAATTCGTCAGCATCGGTCATCTCTGCTGCAAGCACTACCTTTTCATCATCAATCGGCTCATCTGGCTTTGCAATTGCAATAGACTCCCTAATAGTCATATTGTAATTAGAGAAATCTTGGAATAGCACGCCGAGGTATTCTCTCCAATAATCTAGGTCGATGTCTTTTAGGTTAATGCCGTCAATTAGAATTGCACCCTCTGTTGGTTCATATACTCTGCATAAAAGCTTAATAAGCGTAGTCTTTCCTGCACCGTTCTGCCCAACAATTGCAAGCTTTTCTCCGCTTTCAATGGTCATTGAAATATTCTTTAGAATTGTCTTGTCACTTTCTGGATAGGCAAATGACACATTGTCTAGCTCAATGCGTGGCGGTACAAGCCATGCGGGCTTTACAGCGTTAGGCTTTGAAACAACTTTTGACTTAATATCAAAAATATCAAACCATCGCTTTGCATAGCGTGACTGCTCTTCTAGCTTTGAAAAATCCTGAAAGAATCCTTGGCTTGTACTTACAAACCCTCTGTATGCGGTAAAGGCTAGAAATAATGATCCGATGAGCAAATTGCCGTTAATAGTTTGAACCGTGACAAAAATAATTGCGGCGAAAAGACATGCCATCTGAAGAAAATCTGCTCCAAATGTCGCAAGGGACTGCTGACGCCCTACCTTAATAACGCTGTTATCATATATTTCGTAATTATCCTTGATTTGCTTTCGAAACAATCCTTTGATGTTAAAAAGCAATATCTCAACAAGCTTTTTTGGGTCTTTAAAAAACTGCATTCTATTTCCTCCAATGCGGCTCTCGTCTGTATGGGTATGGTACAGAAGAAATAGCTTCAGGCAATAGATATTTTCAACAAAATAGTACGGCAACGCGCCGACAATCGCCAAGATAACAAGATATGGATTGATGAAAAACAACACTAAACCTGATGCAACAAAGCCTGCGATATCTGCAGCGATCATTCGGACATAATATGCTGCATTCCAAATTGAGCCTGTTCCCCACTTACTTGCTCGCTGCAGCTTTGTCTGAAATTCTGTTCCTTCAACAGTTCCAATATCCAATGCCGAATACGCATCAATTTGCAGCATTTCGATATGGGTTCCTAGCCTTGTTGAAAGTTCGTTTACAAACCGAGACTGTAAGTTTTGCAAAATTGCTGGAACAAGAAAAGTTGCCCCAAGAAGAATAGCCTGATTGATAAGGTCTCTGGTTATACCCAGGTTATTTTCCTTAATCCTTACTATTTCATTAACAATACTGGAAAATGAAGTTGCCTGGAGATAGACAACAGCCGCTAAGATAATTGCGAATGTAAAGGTTAATACTACGAGTCTTTTTTCATTCTTGTATGCAAAACCAACCGCTCTTTTAGCGGTTGAAAAAGTATCTCTTAAATTATCGTTAACTTCTATTTCATCTTCCATATTATTGCGTCAACCCCACCGCCTCGTACACGTCAAAGATCTTCTTCATTGCCGCGTCATTGGCCTTGAATGCACCCTGCACCAAGATCTGCTCAACCAGCTTCGGATTAGCAGCAAACTGCGCGCGGCGCTCTCTCATTGGCGTTACATATTTGATAATGTCTGCTGCTAGCATTTTCTTCGCATCGCCATACCCTAGACCTTGCGTATACTGGTCGCGCAATTCAGGATCTGCATTAAATAGCTTATGAATCTGGTACAGCACCAGCTCGTCAGGATTCTTCACTTCATTCCTTTCTCGAGAGTCAGTCACTACTGTCATAACTGCTTTGGTGATTTCTTCGTCAGTGCCAAACAATGGAATTGTATTGCCATAACTCTTTGACATCTTGCGGCCGTCAACGCCCGGCACGATGCCAGTTGCCTCCTGAATCAACGGCTCAGGAATAACAAAGTGCTCGCCATACTGATGATTGAACTTCATAGCGATATCGCGCGCATATTCAACATGCTGCTTCTGGTCGCTGCCAACCGGCACGACATTTGCATCATACAAAAGAATATCTGCTGCCATCAATACCGGGTACATAAACGTTCCGGCAGTTATTTCCTTGCCCTTCGCCTCTGCATCCTTATACGCATGAGCGCGCATCAAATATGGTACCGTCACCAGACAGTCCAATACCCATGCAAGGTTTGCATGGGCCATAATGTCTGACTGCTTGAAGAAGGTGACCTTCTCGGGATCAAGGCCTGCGCCGAGATAGTCCAACACAGCGTTATTGGTATGTTCCAATAATTCCTCTTTTGTCAGCACGTTTTCAGTCAATGCATGCAAATTCGGCAAGAAGACGAATGCGTCATAGTCGTTCTGCATATCAATAAACTGCTTGATAGCGCCAAAATAATTTCCAACATGAATGCGGCCGGTCGGCTTAACGCCTGACACGAGGCGAGGTTTTGGGGATTCCATGGGGATATCATACCAAAATATAAGGGCTTTTGGAAGGTCGGAGGTGGAATACTGCTTATTTTTTCTGGCAGTGTATTAGTGCTACAATAAAGCCAATGAACAAGACTCCTGGAGCACCAGCGACACTTCGCATTCCCCCGCACGACCTAGAAGCCGAGCAGGCTGTACTTGGCGCGCTGATGCTGCGCCCTGCAGCCATCCATGACATCGTCGACCTGCTTATTCCGGAAATGTTTTATGCTAAAAAGCATCACATCCTGTACAAGACCATTACCGAGCTGTCTTTAAAAAACGAGCCGATCGACGTATTGTCTGTTGCAGCCAAGCTGAAGGAGAAGAAATGCCTTGATGAGATCGGCGGCAATGCCTATCTGAACGAACTGATGGGCAACGTGCCTTCAACCATCAATATCAAGCACTATGCTGATATCGTATACAAGAAATACATTCTTCGTTCCCTTATCGATGCCTCAGAAAGCATTGCTACAATTGCCTATGACCAGAACGAAATGGAAGTTGCCGACATTCTTGATACTGCCGAGAAAAGCATTTTCCGCATCTCTTCAGGCATGAATGTTAAAAATGCCTTCGTCTCTATCAAGTCTTCATTGATTGAGACTATGGAGCAGACTATTCGCCTGAGCGAAAACCAGGGCGAGATTCGTGGCGTGCCAACTGGCTATGCTGACCTTGATGCTATGACTGCCGGACTGCAAAAGTCTGACCTTATTATCCTAGCCGCTCGACCTTCTATGGGAAAGACGACATTTGCACTTGATATGGCGCGAAACGTAGCCTTGTCTGGTATTCCTGTCGGCATCTTCTCATTGGAAATGAGCGCCCAGCAGCTCGTACAGCGCATGCTCTCAGCTGAGAGTCGCGTTGATGCCTGGAGCATTCGTACTGGTCACGGCCTTAATCCAGGCCACTTCACGGCCCTTCAGGAAGCAGCCAGCCGCCTGCAAAAGGCGCCTATCTATATTGATGACCAGGCCGGAAACTCAATCGTTAAGATGCGTGCCGTTGCGCGCCGCTTGAAGAGCGAGCAAGGCCTTGGCCTTATCGTTATCGACTATCTGCAGCTTATGACTACCAGCAAGAGCTATGACAACATGGTTAACCAGGTGACAGAAATCTCCCGCTCATTGAAGCAGCTGGCCCGCGAGCTTGATGTGCCGGTATTGGCGCTATCGCAGCTGTCTCGTGCGGTTGAATCGCGTGGCGGCCGCCCTCGCCTGTCTGACCTTCGAGACTCTGGTTCCATCGAGCAAGACGCCGACTTGGTGATGTTTATTCACCGCGAAGACCGCTACAAGGAGCAGCACGAGAAGGACAACATTACCGAAATCCTTATCGAAAAGCACCGAAACGGTGCAGTTGGCATGGTGCAGCTCATGTTTGACGGCAAGACAACCTCGTTCCTTAACATGGACAAGGCGCACATGCCTCCTGCAAAGGCTGCCTCTCTAGACGATTTTTAATCTATGAATGACTCAGTTGATCGTCTTGCAAAGCTCTTCTTGAAATTCCCGGGTATTGGCGACCGCCAAGCGCGTCGTTTCGCATACTTCATCCTTACCCAGCAAGAAGGCTACGTTGATTCCCTTTCTCGTGCCCTTGTTGCAGCACGCGCCCATGCCAATACCTGCAGCCGTTGTCTTCGCATTTTCGAAGGCGTACCAGGACTGTGCAGCATTTGCAGCGATGAGCATCGAGACCAGGGCAAGGTATTGGTTGTTGAAAAAAGCCAGGATATCGAAAGCTTTAGCAGGACTGACTACAACGGTCTTTTCTTTGTATTGGGGGGTCTTATCCCAATCGTGCAAAAAGATATTATTCAGGGCACCAATGCTCAAAAACTTATTGACCGCATGCAAAAAGAATCTGCTATCGAAGAAATCATTCTGGCCTTTCCAATTACTCCAAACGGCGAGCATACTGACAGCGCGCTTCGCGAGCTGCTTGCTCCAGCTCAAGGAACCATCGTTATCAGCACGCTAGGCCGAGGCCTTTCAACTGGAGCCGAGCTCGAGTATGCAGATCCTGCATCATTAGAAGCATCATTGAAAAAGCGAGAATAAAAAAAAAGACCCCATAGGGGTCTTTTTTTATTATGCAATCGCAGTGATCTTCACCTTGATGTATGGCTGTCGGTGCCCGTTCTTCTTCATGTATCGGCTTTTCTGCTTATACTTGATAACGGTTACCTTTGGAGCGCGTCCTACGACAACAACTTCTCCTGAAACTACAATGCCTGAAAGCAATGGCGTACCGATGTTTGTCATTGCACCATCGTCTACGAGCAATACTTCGTCAAAAGATACTGTATCACCCTTCTTGCTTTCGTCCTTGAACTTCTCGATAGTGATCGTGTCGCCTACCGCTACGCGATACTGCTTTCCGCCTGTCTTGATAACGGCGAATGTGTCTTCAGATACTGATTTTGTTGGTTTTTTTGCTGTTGCCATAGATTTAGATTTATGAGCCAATAGTATACCCTTTTCCCTATATTTTGCAAGCCGGTAGATAAAGAATGGAAAAATGGTACACTACCTACAATGATTTCCCGCTATACCTACCACGGGCTTGCCTGGATTGACCTCGAATCGCCAACTCGGGAAGAAATGCTGCATTTGAGCGAAGAATTTGGCCTGGCCAAGCATATTGAAGAGGCACTATTCTCAGAAAGTCCCCTGAAAACAGTTGAAGCATATGAGCATTGCATTTCTATCCACCTCCCTATTCCCCGTATCAGCAGCAATGGCACCATGGTGTCAGTACACCCCTTAACGGTCATTGTCGGCAGGAAGTTCCTGATAACGGCCCATGCTGGCAGCATAGAGGCTATAAAGGCCTTTGGCAGCCTGTTTGAGCATGTTGAGAAGCCGGAATACCATCAGATCCCAACAGATGGTGCCATGCTCTTTGCCGAGCTTATGAAGCATGTCTATGCCATCGCACTCAAAGACCTGTCGCATATTTCCAATCGCGTCCGTACCATTGAGCATGCGCTGCTCAACACCAATGCAGAACAGCTGCTTAAGGGCATCTTTCAGACAGACCGCACGCTCTTGTCGTTCAAGCAGTCGATTGACTCCCATCGGCCAATACTTGCAGCATATAGCGCAGCCTGCATGCAATGCTTTGGAGAAGATGCTCTTGCCATTGCGGGTCGCATCAGTACAGAGCATGAGGTTGCCTGCAGCAAGATAGAAGCTGAGCACCTGCTGCTCAATTCCCTGCAGCGCGCCAATGCCTCGCACCTGACGGCAAAGAACAATGCTCGTCTCACATCGCTTATTATCCTCAGTATCATTATTATCCTTCTCACTATCTCAACCCTCCTTATATGAAGCTCTACAATACCAAGTCACGATCTATAGAAGCATTTGCGCCCTTACAAGAAGGGGTGGTGACAATGTATGCCTGCGGCCCGACAGTCTATGACTACACGCACATCGGCCATATGCGAAAGTACATTGGCGATGATATCGTGCGCCGCACACTAGCCTTGATTGGCTATGACGTACAGCATGTCATGAATATCACCGACGTAGGCCACCTAACCAACGACTCTGATACCGGGGACGACAAGTTTGAGAAGAAGGCGCAGAGCGAGGGAAAGACCGTATGGGGTGTGGCACAGTTCTATACTGACTATTTCCACAACACCATGGCAGCTGTTAACGTATTGCCGCCCGTCATTGAAGCAAAGGCAACTGACCATATCCCGCAAATGATTGCGCTCGTTGAGAAGCTCTTGGCAGAAGGCATTGCATACGAAACATCTCATGCAATCTATTTTGACGTCACCAAAGACGAACACTACGGCGAGCTTTCAGGCCAAAAGCTCAGCGACAAGGAAACAGCAGTACGCGATGAGGTTGTGATCGACCCTGACAAGAAAAACCCTGCAGACTTCTCTCTGTGGTTCAAGCGTGTTGGCAAGTTTGTAGACCATGCCATGTACTGGCCAAGCCCATGGGGCGAAGGCTTTCCCGGCTGGCATATTGAGTGTTCAGCCATGGCCATGCACTATCTTGGAGAAACTATCGACATACATACAGGCGGCATTGACCATATTCCCGTACATCATGAAAACGAAATTGCGCAGAGCGAATGCGCAACGCACAAGCAGTTCGTACGATACTGGATACACCATGACTTCCTGAACGTTGAGGGAGAAAAGATGTCAAAGAGCAAGCAGAATTTCTACACGCTGGATGACATAACTGCGCGCAAGTTCAACCCGCTCGCGACTCGCCTCATGTTCATGCAAACAAGCTACCGAAAGCCCCTGAACTTTACCTGGGACTCTTTGGAAGTTGCCGCACAGCAGCTTAAGAAGCTCGAGAAGTTTGCCGCGCACCATGCTGAAATCGGCACCATCAACGAGGCATATAAAAAGACCTTTATAGAAGGCCTGTCTGAAGATATAAATACCGCCAAAGCATTGGCAACCGTATGGGAACTGCTTGCAGACAATGCTGTTTCTGAAGAAGACACGTGGGCTACGCTCCTGTGCTTTGATACGGTATTAGGATTGAATCTCGACACAGTGCAGAAGTTTTCTATCTCTCCCGAAGCGCAGCTGCTTGTTGAAGCGCGCGATAACGCTCGCTCAGTAAAAGACTTTGCGAAGTCTGACGAGCTGCGAAAGCAGCTTGAAGGATTAGGGTATGAAGTGCTTGATACTGCAGCAGGAACAACGCTGCAATAAGCTAAGCCGAACCGAGCACAAGCTTGCTTAGCTCGTCTTTGCGCACATAGTTTTCAAGCACATCTAGTATTTCAAGGCGGTTTTGCTTAAACCCTTCATTCATTTCAAATCGAATGCCCTTCACTTCAGATTCTACATTCTCTAATCTGTTTTCAACCTTTTCAAGTCGGCTTTCAACTCGCTCAAAGCGAATATCCACGGCTTCAAACCCCTTTGCGGTTGCCTTGGCTAGCTCCGAAACAGATAGGTCTAGTTTTTCTTCCAGTCGGTCAAATCTAGCATCATGAGCATCAACCTTCTTAACCAGGTGCAACACGAGCCCTTTGATCTCTGCAATGTCTGATTCCATCTTAGTTGTCTTGCTCAACTTCTTCATACAAAGAGTATATCACCTCCTCTATCAAGAAAAACACAAGAAACAATAAAAGCCCGATAAGGGCTTTTATTTATTCGCTTTTTGGTCGCATCAGCGGGAAAATCTGCGCTTCTCGCACTGGCTTGTCCATCAGGAAGCTAAACAGTCGCTCAGAGAGGCCAAAGCCGAATGCTGGCGGCATGCCGTGCTCCAGTGCCTCTACGAACTCCATATCGGCCATCTGCGCCTCGTCGTCCCCTGCATCGCGCAATGCCTGCTGATGCTCGAATCGTGAGCGCTGGTCAACAGGATCATTGAGCTCGCTAAAGCCCTTGCCCATTTCGCTGCCAGCCAGAATAACCTGAAAGCGTTCCACCGTTTGGCCGTTAGTGCGACTGCGCTTTGCAAGCGGTTCAAGGTATACCGGCACATTGATTAGGAAGCCTGGGCCAGACAATGTCTTGCGCACTTTTTTCCAAAGAAGATCAACGCCTCGTTCAACGTTCATGCCCTTAGGATCGTATGCGATGTCGTGCTTCTTAAGCGCTGCCTCAATGGCTTCAAGGGTTGTATCAAGCGCATTGATGCCGTAATTGTCTTCAATTACTTTCACGAAATCATAGATTTCCCATTCCTTGTCAAAATCTACCTCATACCCGCGAATGCTAAAGACTGTCTTGCCGAATGTCTTCTGCGCGATAAGGCAATAGAGTTCTTTCGTCATCTCCATACCCTCAACATAGTCGCTGTATGCCATGTAGTATTCAAGCTGCGTATAATCCTGCAGGTGCTCGTTTGAAATGCCTTCATTTCGAAAAATTCTGCCAATTTCAAAGGTGCGAGGAATGCCTGCCACAAGCAGCTTCTTCTGCCATAGCTCTCCTGCTGAAATACGAAGAAAGACATCGATGTCGAGCGCGTTGTGGTGCGTAATAAATGGGCGCGCATCAGCGCCGCCTGTCGTGTTTTCTAGGATCGGCGTCTCAACTTCAACAAAAGACTTTTCAAGCAAGTACTGGCGAATCGTATTCCAAAAAATAGAACGCTTGTAGACAATATCCTTCACCTCTTCATTCATCAGAATATCAAGGTATCGCTTCCTGAAACGCTCTTCTTCATCCTTCATGCCATAGTGCGCGTCAGGAATAGGCAGCAGGCTTTTTGTTAGCATCTTCCAGTCGCTGACAAAAATGCTCTGAGCCCCGCGCTGCGTTGTGTATGCCGTGCCGGTTATAGTAACAAAGTCGCCGATATCAATAGTATCGTTAAACAGCTCGTACGCTGCAGCATCCATCTCATCTGCCTTGAAAAAGGCCTGTATTCGTCCCGTACCGTCATACAGATCGCAGAACGTTATGCCGCCCTGCCCGCGCTTGCTCATGATGCGTCCCGCCAATGCAACAGTATTTTTCTGCGACTCGTAGGTGGCAAAGGCTGCAATAAACGCAGCAATGGTATCGGTGCGGCCGGTGTCTGCAGGATAAGGGTTGATGCCTTTTTCTTCAAGCAGCGTTTTCTTTTTTAATCGGTCAGACCGTAGTTCTTCAATAGATGCCATATTAGAGTCCCTCTTTCTTAAGCGCTTCAATCATTTCCTTTGCGTGCTTTGAAAGCTTTTCTGGAAGAGTTATGTTTAGTTTGATAATAAAGTTGCCACGCTTTGAACCATGCGGCACGCCGTGCTGCTTCAATGTTACCGTATCGCCGACTTTTGTACCAGCAGGAATAGTTGCCTTGACCGGACCGTCAAGCGTTTCAACAACATGCTCTGCTCCGAGCAATGCATCGGTGAGCTTGATATTCAAGCTTGAAACAAGATCATACTGCTGCCGAACGATTGTCTTGTGCGGCGCAACGAGAATGCGCACATACAAGTCGCCCGAGGGCGAGCCCTTCATCGCTTCGCCCATTTCATGCAATCGCAATGTTTCTCCGTTCTGAATGCCAGACGGAACTGATATTTTGATAGTGCGCGCTTCGTTAACAACACCCTTGCCCTTGCAGGTATGGCATGCAACTTTTGGAATCTTTCCAGAGCCATCGCATTTAGGACAGACCTGATTTGTTGCAATAGAGCCCAAGATGGTACGCTGCACTGTCTTGATCACGCCGCTGCCCTTGCAGTTGTCGCAGGTATGCAATTCAGTGCCAGGCTCTGCACCATTGCCGTGACAGGTATTGCAGGCTGAAGGTTTTGTAATGCGAATTTCCTTTTCAACGCCAAAGACAGCGTCTTTGAAATCAAGACTAATGCTTGTCTGCAAGTCTGCGCCGCGCTGGCTGCGTCGGCCGCCTCCGCCAAACAGATCGCCAAAAATATCTCCCATGTCGAAGCCGCCCTGGGTGAATTGAGAAAAGTCGAAGCCTTCGAAACCGCCACCTTGCCCGCCTCCGCCCATGCTTGGGCCGGCTGAACCGAACTGGTCATACTGCGCTCGCTTGCTGTCATCAGAAAGCACTTGGTATGCCTCATTTGCCTCCTTGAACTTCTTGTCGTCCCCGCCATTCTTGTCCGGATGGTGCTTATGGGCAAGCTTGTGGAAGGCCTTCTTTATTTCATCTTTCGATGCAGTCTTTGAGACGCCCAAAATCTCATAATAGTCTTTGCTCATAAGGCCATAATAGCATATAAAAGCCCCTCTATAAAGAGGGGCTTTTAGTATTATCGGTGTCGGAGAGACACTGTTTTTCCGTCTGCCTTGCGCTTCTTTTTTGCAGCAATTTTTCGTTTCTTGTTCATAGTCTGCATACTATAGCACAGTATGGGAAATAAAAAAGCCCCTTATAATATATAAGGGGCTTATAGTTTGCAATTATTTAGAACATAAATCCGATCTCGGCATCGCATGCTTCTGGCTGTCGCACTGTTTCGTTACATACGTCTCCCCAGGAATCTGAATCAATAAATACCGTGCTGAGTGCTTCCCAAATAGAATGCACTATGTAATACGACTTATACTCATCGTCTTCATCGTGAAGGCTAAAATAAAACTTTTTAGGAAATTTAAAATTCCATACTATCCATAGCAGCAAGTAGATCAACCGATAGATAGTTTTGAGAAGAAAAATTACGCCAATAAATGGCATATACAGCAGGTACATCATAGTATTTAAAGATTTAATTTTTATTAAATTACCATTAATGCACTATTGCGTCAACAAATACAAAAACACCCTATTACTAGGGTGTTTTTGTTCTCATACTCTTATTGAGCCGGTTGTTCCGGAGTTTCCTCCGCAGCAGCATCCTTCACTTCCCCTTCAGGAACTGCTCCTTCGGATGGCTGGGCTTCTGCATTGGCCTTGTTCATGTGCTCTCCGATCTTCTGCATTTCTGCTGAAAGCTCATGGATCTTTGCCTCGATTGCTGCCTTGTCAGTGCCATCCTTGGCAGTGCGAAGCTCTGCAATCTTTGCAGTAACTGAAGTCTTCAACTCTTCAGGCAATGCATCCTTGTGATCCTGAAGAGACTTTTCTGCGGTGAAGATAGTCATGTCGGCAGTATTCTTGATATCTGCGACAGCTTTCTTCTCCTCGTCTTCCTTTGCGTGCAGTTCTGCATCCTTCTTCATGCGCTCGATATCTTCTGGCGTTAGGCCTGATGACGCTTCGATACGAATAGACTGCTCCTTGCCGCTTGCCTTGTCCTTAGCCTTCACGTTCAGGATACCGTTGGCATCAACGTCAAAGGTAACTTCGATCTGCGGCATGCCTCGCGGTGCTGGCGGGATGCCATCAAGATTAAAGTGCCCAAGCGACTTGTTGTCAGCCACCATAGGGCGCTCGCCCTGCACGATATGAATATCGACTGAGGTCTGGTTGTCAGACGCTGTTGAGAATACTTGCGACTTTGATGACGGGATTGTCGTGTTGCGCTCTACGAGCTTCGTTGCAACGCCGCCCATAGTCTCGATACCAAGCGATAGCGGGATAACATCGAGCAAGAGCACGTCTTTCACGTCGCCCTGCAAGACGCCAGCCTGTACGGCTGCGCCAAGCGCCACCACTTCATCAGGATTGATAGAAAGGTTTGGCTCCTTGCCGAACAGCTTCTTCACCTCTTCGATAATCTTCGGCATGCGAGTCTGGCCTCCAACAAGAATAACCTCGTTGATGTCAGCCATCTTGAAGCCTGAGGCATCAAGGGCGCGCTTGGTAATATCAATAGAAGCGGTAACGAATTCGCTGGCTAGCTCTTCAAGCTGCGCGCGGCTAATCTTCAGCAGCAAGTGCTGTGGGCCTGCATCAGTTGAGGTGATGAACGGGATATTGATTTCTGTTTCAAGCGTTGTTGAAAGCTCAATCTTTGCCTTTTCCGCTGCCTCATCAAGACGCTGCAATGCAAGCGGATCACCCATAACGTCAATGCCCGACTGCTTCTTGAATTCGCCTGCGATCCAGTTCATGATCTTAAGATCAATATCGCGACCGCCCATCATCGAGTCGCCGTCTGTAGACTTCACCTCGATCACGTCGTTAGATACTTCGAGCACTGACACGTCGAACGTACCGCCTCCAAGGTCAAAGATTACGATCTTTTCGTCTTTCTTCGTATTCAGCCCATATGCCAATGCAGCTGAAGTTGGCTCGTTAATGATGCGCTTCACATCCAGTCCAGCGATCGCACCAGCATCCTTCGTTGCCTTGCGCTGCGCATCGTTAAAGTATGCAGGCACGGTAATGATTGCTTCGGTGATTTTCTCGCCAAGCTTCGCTTCCACGTCTGACTTGATCTTCTGCAAGATCATTGCTGACACCTCTTCCGGACGATAGTCCTTGCCGCCAAGATTTACCAATACGCCGCCATCAGTGCCTTTTGATACCTTAAACGGAGAGGTCTTAATTACCTTCTCCATTGCAGGATCGTCATAACGATGACCCATAAAGCGCTTGATGCCGTAGATAGTGTTCTGCGGATTTGTCACCGCCTGGCGCTTTGCCAAAAGGCCAACCAGAATGTCGCCATTCTTGCCAAGCGCAACAATAGAAGGCGTCGTGCGCGCTCCTTCAATATTTTCTATAATTTTTGGCTGTCCGCCTTCAATGATTGCGACAGCTGAGTTCGTTGTTCCAAGGTCAATTCCAATTATTTTTGCCATATTCTCTTTAAAAAACTAATTAATAATTTCCAATTCCAATAATCAAGTAATTTAGTATTTCTACATAAATTTCGTGGTCGCGAAATACATGTTGATAGTATAGCAATTCTTTGCTAGTATGCAAGCATGGAAAGCAAAAAGAACTATTCAAAGAAAATACTGGCCTTTTTGACCGCAAAACCTGCTGTTTCTATTGCTGAACTGACTGAAACCATTACCTCTCTGGGGGACGGCAAATATGCCCTTACGCGCTCTCTGAAGGGCCTAGAAGAGGCTGGATTAGTCGAAACGCACCATTCAGGCCAGCAAGCCTATACGCGCCTTACGCGCGAAGGCAAGCGCAAAGCGCATAGCCTGAAGCTTGATACCGATACTGGAGTGCTTGATATCAATTGGGATGGCAAGTGGCGCGTGATCCTGCTCGACCTGCCTGAAGACCGAAAGGCTGAGCGCGACGGATTGCGATACTTGCTTAAGAAAGCCGGCTTTATACTATTAAAAAACTCGGTCTGGATTTCCCCCTACCCGCTCGAGCATTTGTTTATGAATATAAAGAAAGACCTCGGCCTTTCGACCGAGATCATGATCTTTGTAACTGACACGCTGGACGAAGCGACGGAAGAAGCGTTTGCGCAGCTAATAAAATAATTATCTTACCGTATACACCGACACTCGCGCTGCCCGCAAGATATTGTCTCCAATCTTGTACCCTTGCTGCAATACGCCTGCAATTTTATGCTCAAGCGCTGCATCCTCAGTCGCAACTTCAGATACCGCTTCATGCAACGTTGGATCAAACGTTTCCCCTGCAGCTCCAAAGACGCTGAAGTTTCTTTCCTTGAGCGTATTCATCAGCTGCTGATAGATATACTCAACGCCGGTGCGCCAGTTCGCATCAACCTTTTCCCACGCTTCCTTGTTGCTCATTGCCATTGAAAAGCTATCAATAGTTGGCAGGAGGTCTTCGATAAAGTTTTCTTCGATCAGTGCGCGCATGCGCTTGCGATCGTCATCAGTTGTCTTCTGCAAGTTTGCATAGTCTGCGCGAGAACGCTGCCAGCCATCAAGATATTCCTGCTTCTCTTTTTGCAGTTCCTTGATCTTCTCTTTCAGGTCATTAGCTTTCTTGGCGCTGCCAAGCGCAGCCCCCTCTTCGTCACTTGCTTCAAATACCATGTCATGGTCTCCGGACAAGTCTGCTCCGGTGCCAACCTTGGGCGCCTCAATTTCGTCTGAC
Organism: Patescibacteria group bacterium; assembly: GCA_040389365.1. GTDB lineage: Bacteria > Patescibacteriota > Minisyncoccia > Phycocordibacterales > UBA9973 > UBA4124. The sequence goes on along the minus strand of JAZKAB010000003.1, from coordinate 31,890 downwards.
TGCACAACTGCGTCGTATTCGTTATCCTTCATATCATTGATTATACAAAAAATCAGGCATAAAAAAAGCCCCTATTAGGAAAGGGCTTTAGTATCAGCAGAGTGCTGATCACGCGAGTTCTGAATGGTTTTAACCAAAGCATGCAGAAACAGGCTTCGGATGCCGTAGACAATAATGCCTGAAATGTATATCCAGCTTACATACGAACGCCAAAAGTTTTGGTTTCCATAAATCCATGGCTGAACAAACATGAAGCCCAGCAAGAGAGGCAACCAGGCAAGCTCGGCACGCAAAAGAGGATTTCTTTTTAGCACTGCTTCAAGCTCAAGCTCGACATAATAAAGATGTGCAAAATCCCTGCTGTCGCACTGCTTGCTTATTATCTTGCCTTTAGATAAAAACCAGGATAGGAGGATCCCTGCGGCTAATAGAATACTGAACAGGAACGCAAGGCAAAATGCATACATCGTGGCATCATCATTTCTAATAGTGTCACCCATATTGAATGCGATATTGCTGCTCGTTGAGACAAAGCTAACACTTTGATACTTTTGCCACTCTCCGATAAAAGGCAGCGGGTGCACGTTATCAAACATGATTACTGATTTTTCATGTGTGAGTTCAAACATTCCGAGGCCGTTAAAGCTTGCCGTTGCAGAAGCAATTTTTGGATTAAAGGTATTGAGCATATATACATGTGCCCAAAATACGAACAGGGTTACAAGTCCTGCAATGAGTGTCTTTTTCATGATACTGAGGGTTTAGTGTAAAAGAGATTGTTTTCATAACTCTACAGCATAAAAGCGTGGTGTCAATATAAAAAAGTCAATATAAAAAGCTCCAGTACTAATGAAGCTGAATATGCTGTACGTGCTGCGTTATCATCCTGCATTCAGGGCAATATTGCCGAAAGTCCTTATTCCTTTCGCCAGAAAGTGGCTGGTATCGTATCTTGATAGCGCTGCACTCCTCTTCGGTACAGGCATAGAGTATGCGGACAAGCGGCCCCTGGTTCCTTGCGTAGGGGTCTCTGATCTTTTCCATAATTTTACAACGATTCTACTATACCTCTCCATAAAACAAAAACATCCCTTTCGGGATGCTGTTTGTCTTTATCGCTTTGACCACTGTGGGGCCTTGCGAGCCTTCTTGAGACCGAATTTTCGTCGTTCTTTTGAGCGAGGATCACGCTTCAAGAAACCTTCCTGCTTGAGGGTTGTCTTGTCAGATTCATCTTCTTTCACAAGTACGCGAGAGATACCGTGGCGAACTGCTTCTGCCTGAGAGTGAATACCACTTCCCTTCACGTGCACTGATACGGCGTATGCCTTGTCAGTGATCTTGAATGGGTCGGTAACGATCTTCTGCAGCTCAGTCGTTGGGAAATATGTTGCAAGATCCTTGTCGTTAATTACATAGCTGGCCTTAGCCGCTTCTGTAACGCGAACGCGAGCTGTTGCTGTCTTGCGTCGTCCGATTGCCTCTACGTATGTTTTCTTAGTTGTTGTTGCCATAATATTATTCAGTTACTGTAAGGGCCTTCATCATGCCTTTCTTAAGCTTGTTGTCTGGAAGCATGCCTTTGATAGCGATAGTTACCGCTTCGCTGTATCCCTTCTTCTCAACCACATGTGCCATGCTTAGCTCCTTCAAGCCGCCTGGATAGCCAGAGTAGCGAGTGTAGAACTTTTCCTTCAGCTTCTTTTCAGAAACCTTAAGCTTGCCTGCGTTAACCACAGTCACGGTGTTGCCTGAAAGCACGTTGCGGGCGAAGTCAGTCTTGTTCTTTCCAATTAGAAGCGCTGCTGCTTCTGAAGCAAGGCGTCCTAGTGTTTTTTCTGTTGCGTCAATAGTGTAGTTCATATGATTAAACGAATTCAATTACTGCCATCGCTGCGGCGTCTCCCTTGCGGGCTGCAAGCTTGATGATGCGAGTGTATCCGCCATTGCGATCTGCAAAGCGAGGAGCGATGCTGTCGATCAATGTAGATACAACTGCCTCATTGTTATAAAAGCCTGAAAGCAGCAAGCGGCGGTTTGCCAATGTTGGGTTCTTAGCCTTAGTAACAAGCTTTTCAATATGAGGGCGAAGTTCCTTTGCCTTAGCCTCAGTCGTCATGATGCGACCGTGCTGCACCAAAGATGCCTCCAATCCCTTGATAAGTGCGTTGCGCTGATTCTTTGATCGGCCAAATTTTCTGTTAGCGTTGTGGTGTCTCATAATAGTTTCTTAGTTCGAGTATTCTTTATACCGTATTAGTCCTTCAAAGACAAGTTAAACTGAGCGAGTGCCTCCTTGATTTCTGTAATGCCCTTGTCGCCAATGCCATCGATTTCTAGAAGGTCGTCAACGCGCTTGCGCGCGATGCCACCAACAGTGCGGATATTAGCCGCTGAAAGCGCATTAAGCGTGCGAGTTGAAAGGCCAATGCCGTCAATTCGGTTCTTTAGAACGTCAGTAACGTCAACTGATTCTTCATCACTTGAGGCTGTCTCTTCTTCTGAATCTCCTGATTCAATAGCAGGAGCCTTTGCTGCAGTCTGAGCTTGTATGTCAGCAATGATCTTGCCACTGTCTACAGAGACAATAGCTGCAAGCTGCTCGATCATTGTATTCACTGATGTTTCAAGTGCTGTACGAGGTGAAAGCGTACCATCAGTTTCAATTGTAAGACGAAGACGGTTGAAGTTAGTCTTGTCACCTACGCGCATTTCCTCTACGTCATAGCTCACGCGACGAATTGGAGAGAAAATTGCATCTAGGAAAATTGTACCGATATCAGCCTTCTGCTTGTGATGAGCATCGCGAGGCACGAAGCCGAGGCCGCGCTCGATTGTTAGCTCAACATTGATAGCAGCCTTGCCAGTGATTTCGCAAATGTACTGGTCAGTATTAGAAATAGATACCGCGCCCTTGGCGTTGATATCAGCTGCAGTAACGATCTTAGGTCCCTTTACAGAAAATGACACCTTGACTGGCTCGTCGCCGATAAGCTGGAAGCGAACATTCTTTAGGTTAAGCAAAAGAGTAATAACATCCTCCTTAACGCCTTCAATAGTAGAAAATTCATGCGATACGCCGTCAATCTTCACCGCTGTAATAGCAGCTCCCGGAAGAGAAGAAAGAATGATGCGTCGTAGTGAGTTGCCCAGTGTGTAGCCGTAGCCAGGCACTAGACCGTCAATTTCGAAGACACCCTTGTTGCCCTCTTCTAGTACTGCTTTTGGTTTTGATGGAAGAATGATTTTTTGCTCGCTCATATAGTGAAATATAGTACCATTATTTTGTAATTAGTGCAACTTTGTGTTCTATTAACGACTGTAGAACTCAAGAACAGTATCCAACTGAAGAAATGCTTCTTCATTCTTTGGCTTTGACACCACTTCAGCTTGAAGTGATTCCGGGGTAAACTTCAGCCATTTTGGCCAAATGTAGTTCTTCACCTTTGCTGTAAAATCAGCAAATATTGGACTCTTGCGAGATCCTTCGCGCACCGCAACGATGTCGCCGATGTGCACGGTCTGAGACGGGATAGTAGTCTTCTTTCCATTAACAGTAAAGTGGCCATGAGAAACGAGCTGGCGAGCAAAGCGACGAGTGTGCGCAAAGCCCAAGCGATATACTACGTTATCAAGACGGTTTTCTAGCTGCTCGAAAAGCTTGTCAGTAACGGGCATGCCCTTAACCTGGTTGGCCTGGATCACGTAGTTAGACAGCTGCTTTTCGCTAATGCCGTATGAGAACCGAACCTTCTGCTTTTCAATAAGCTGGGTGCCGTATCCTGAAAGTGCCTTAGGGCGCTTGCCCTTAACAGCCTTAGACTTCTTAGCCTCAGACAATAGGTACTTCGGTGTCTGACATTTCTCAAACACTCCAGCCCCTAGACGGCGACACATTTTGTATTTTGCTCCTAAAATCATATATTTTTACGTTTAAACTCTTCGAGGCTTCTTCGCCTTCGGACCGTTGTGCGGTACCGGAGTCTTGTCCTTGATTGATAATAGCTCGATACCTGGGGCAACGAATGCTCGAATCAACGGTTCGCGGCCTGATCCAACACCCTTTACCATAACGTTCACTTCCTTGATGCCAGCTGTTACTGCCTTTTCAGCAAGCACTTCGCCAACCTTTGAGGCCGCAAACGGAGTTCCCTTCTTTGCGCCCTTGAATCCTAGAGATCCTGATGAAGACCAGAAAAGGATATTTCCCTTCGTGTCGCTTACCACGGCCTTTGTATTATTAAAAGTAGCCTCAATAGCTAGTATAGCTGTAGTAAGCTTCTTCTTTGGAGTACGTCCAACAGCGCGTCCGCGCTTGTCAGCATCCACCAACTGTCCTTCTTGAGTTGCAATTCGTTTCTTTCCCATACTAATTATGTTTTACTTTCTTTACGACGGCCACTTCCCATAGTATTTCGAATGTTTCCGCGAACAGTTCGAGAGTTAGTTTTGGTGCGCTGGCCATTTACTGGTAATTTGCGCATATGACGTACGCCGCGGTATGCCTTAATGTCTTTCAAGCGCTTTACGTTCGCTGAAATTTCACGCTTAAGGTTTCCTTCAATTGTGCGGTCTTCGATGTTCTTTCGAATAGTGTTTTCCTGATCTAGAGTAAGTCCTTCAGGCTTAGTGTCTGGAGTTACGCCGGCATCAAGAAGCACCTTGTTTGCAGTTGCGCGACCGATACCGAACAGGATTGTTAGTCCGATATCAAGACGCTTTTCATTTGGAATGTTTATACCTAAAATACGCATATGTTCTGATCTTTATTGTTTCTGTTTGTGCTTAGGATTATCGCAAATCACGAGCAAGTGGCGATTGCGTTTAACAATCTTACACTTATCGCACATTTTTTTGACTGTTGATTTTATCTTCATATAAGTTCAAGCCGGAGTAGTATATACTATCTATCCTCTTCTGACAATACGTCCTTTTCCACCATATGGATCCAACAGCACCTCTACAGTATCGCCTATAAGCACTTTAATGCGGTGCAACCGCATTTTTCCTGCTAGGTACGCAATAATAAGGTCTCCTCCGTTAATTTGCACTCTAAACATAGTGTTTGGAAGCGCTTCCTTCACGGTGCCTTTAACTGTTTCTTCTGGTGCTGACATTGACTGGGATACTATACTAAACTTTGCTAAACGGGTCAAGCATTTACTGGACTTTAACGGTTATGCGGCTTGGCTTGTACGGGAAATAGGGCGCCCAGAACGGATACAGGCTGTATTCGGCCGTATCAACCTCCGGAAAGCGAGACAATGCCTGGGTAAATGCCTTGCGCTTAATGCTCAATACTGCCTGCTGGATAGCGCTCGGCGAGGCCTTGGTAATGATCGTTCCCTGTCCTGATACTGCAATGGTAATGCTTTCGGGGATGTTGGCCGGATTAGTTGGCAACGGCGATACTGACGCGATCTTGACCGCTCCCAGGTCAGGAATCGTCACGTGCGGATATGCATGGTCGCTAATGGCCTTGCTGGCAATAGCGCGCTCGAGCAGGTCTCGCGGGATGAGGTATGACACCATCGTTCCCTCAAGCGTTGCCGGGAACTGAATGGTATCGCCTTCCAATACCAAGCTGCCAGTATCAATCGAGGTAAATTGTAGGTCAGGAAACGTAACGAGGTTCTCAGGAATCTGAGACCGAGTCTGGCGTGCCAGCTTCTCCTGCAGCGCTGCTTGCAAGTTCTGTATTGCCTGCTTTTTGTCAGCTTCGGTCAGCGCATGCATTGCGCCATTGCTGCCGCCGGTAATGGGACCTGAGCTTGCAAAGAACACCTTGGCATTGGCACCAGTCCAGCCGGCAATGGTAAATGTCGTGCCGGTCGTGTTGTATGCGGGACCAATGCCTGCAGCCACCACGCCCACAGACGCAGAGCCTGCAGCCTTTGCAGTGCCCGTGCCAGTAAAGCCTGGCACCGTTACCGTCGCCTGCATGACATACTTTTGCCCATTTGCTCCCGTTACCGTCGTACCGCTCTTAACCGTCTGCGCCTTCGTGCTGTACTGGTTGAAAATGACAATCTTTCCAGAAGCCTTGGTGGTGCTGGTAGTCAAAGCCGATCCAAATATCTGGCGCGTTACCTTGTCGGTTACGACCATAGTTTGAAATGACAGCCTGCCCGCATCGGCATTTTTCTCGTTCATCACCTCCAATTGCGTATTGTTAAGGGAGAATGGAATGTGGCGCTCGGTAATGGTCACTTTGGCATGCACGAAATACGTGCCGCCAATATACAAGAGCGCAATGAACAGCAATGCCCCTGCCATAACGGCTATTTTTCTCCACGAGGAAAGAGGCTTCGCGGGAATGTCGTGCCGTACTGGAGGCGGCACATATACTGGCATCGGCTCAGGATCAGGAATGCCATTCTCCTTATGGTCTTTGCGAATAACGTCGTACAGCTTCATATAAATATTATAGCAAGCGCTCGCTAAAAAGCGCTCCTATGGCAAGCGACGCATCAGGCTGTTCTGCGCTGGCAGTCTTTATGCCTGCAGACAACTGTGCTGCGGTAATAAAGGTAGCATTGATGGATTGCGAGACTGTACCGTGTTGCAAAAATGCATCAGTACTGATAAGGGCCGGAAAGATTGCCTCAAAGCGCTGGTCAGCAGAAATATAATACTGCGACGGCATGCGCATGCCGTCATGCACCGCTTCGACGACCGATCGGCAGCTTTCTATCCATTTCTGAGAAAATGCCTGCAGTGCCTTCTCGACAATGCGCACGTTTGAAGGCGTAAGCTTCTTGAGGCGATAGCCCTCAACGAGCGCTCGTGCCTGTGCAGTGCTCTTCGTTACCGCGCCCAATGCGCGATACAGCTCGTATGTTCCTATAGGGAACGAATGCTGTGACTGCAGGCCGTTATTCTTTACCACTGCAACGTCAGTCACCTCTTCGCCCACATCGATAATGACGCAGGGGCTTTCAATGCCGCCATTGTCCCGCAGCGACACGAATGCAGCATGCACGCCGGTCGTAACGTTTATAGTGCGGTCGCCATAGCTACGGCGCAGTATGCTGGTAAAACGCTCTGCTACAATATCCGGAATCAGCGTCACCATAAGCGTCAATTCGAGTGTCTGTGCCTTTTTTCCATACGGATCGTTAGACTCATAGCCATTAAGCAGAACGTTTGACAGTTGCTGCTCGGCAACCTTGAAGCCGTCGCCAAATGCAGTGCCCGCTATCGCAGGATCCTTGAGCAGAAATGCGATCTCCTTTTCAATCAAGGAATCAACGAGTCGCTTGGTGCAGGTAAAGATAGTCGTTTTAGAGTAAGTAATAGTGCGGGTAAGCGAGGTATACCACGGAGAGCTCAGTACCACCTGGATATATTCAGGGTGATGCACGTCTGCAGTGCGTACCTGATCAATTACCACTTCAAGCGCCTTGGCGCTATCTTCAACGAAGCGCTCGATGTTAAGCTCTTCATCAAGCCCGCTATCGCGTCGTTCTTGCACGAGAAAAGTAACTGCAGCAGCTGAGCCGCTTGCATCTATCAGCGCATGAGCGCCGCCTACGCTACTGGAACTAATATCAAAGACAGCAATCGCACGTGCTTTGGAAGACATGCGTATAGTATAGCAGCATACGAATGAATAGATAAAGTTTATACATAAAAACCCTGGAATATTTTCCAGGGTCAATTATTAATTACCTTGTATCATCTTTCTCTTCGCAACCTCAGCGACAATTTCTGATTCATGCTTCGTAAGCCATCCTAGCACATCATCAATGACCCTTTCATGGCCTTTTTCCAAATCCTGCTCGGTTGCAATGCCTCTTTCAACAGCAAGGTTTCTTAGCATGCGGATTGTACAAACAGCCATAGTGTCTTTGTCCAATTCAGGGTGCGCAACCATATACTCTTTGATGCAGGCGAGTGGTTTAGGCCCATTAAAGATGAAATATTTCATTTCTTCAAACAATAGAACGTCTTTAATTTCCTGAGGAAGCTTTTCGTATACGTCTTCTAAGTAACTCATAGTGCGTTTTTTTAACACTGTACCCATATTATCCTTCTAAGTCAATTACGTAAAAAGCCCTCAACTGAGGGCTTTTTACGTAATTATGAAAGCGTTGCCTTGATTCTTCGAATCCCTGCAGCCACCGCTTCTTCCTTCTGTATCTTAAACACTCCCAAGCCCTTAGTCTCTTCAACGTGCGGGCCGCCACAGAATTCTTTTGAGATAGCATTCCCAGCTGCGTCTTCAATCATGTATACGCTGACAACATCAGGATACTTGGTGCCAAACTCCATTTCTGCGCCAATCTGCTCCGCTTCTGCGCGGGGCATTTCTCTGCGGCATACCTTGTGGTTAGTATTGATCCATTCGTTAACCTGCAATTCAACTGCCGCCTTTTCCTCATCAGTCATCTTGCGATCAAAGCTAAAGTCGATGCGCAAGCGCTCTTCGGTGATATTGCTGCCGCGCTGATGCACTTCCTTGCCTAATACTTTTTGCAATGCTGCTAGCAAGAGGTGGTGTGCAGTGTGCAGCTGCGTTGTCTTTTCTCCGGTATCAGCAAGCCCGCCCTTAAACTTTGCTGCAGCTCCAGCGCGAGATGCGTCCTGGTGCGCTTTCATTTGCGCGTTAAACGCATCGCGATCTATTGATACGCACTTTTCCAGTGCGAGCTCTTCGGTGATTTCAATTGGGAAGCCGTACGTCGTTGCCAGCATAAACGGGTCAACGCCCTTTTCAAACTCACGAAGACCGCTCTGCAAGGTTTTGGTAAACTTTTCTTCTTCTGTCTTGAATACTGCCTGCAAGTCTCCTTTCAGCAATTCAGGATATGCTTCAGCATAAAAGTCAGTGTAGTGAGTGAGGATCGCATACGCAATGTCAGGGTCAGTACTCATCAGCTTCATCTTCAATGCGGCACGACGAATGATGCGGCGCAGAATGTAGCCCTGATCCTTGTTAGAAGGCGTCACGCCATCAGCGATAAGAAATAGCGCGCAGCGAAGGTGGTCTGCGATAATGCGCGCATTACGCTCAGTGTAGTTCTCGCTGTGATCCTTGATCATAGCCATGACAGGCGCAAACATGTCGGCCTCATACACGTTTGTCTTGCCTTGAGAAAGCATAGCAACGCGCTCAAGCCCGCTTCCCGTATCAACGTTCTTCTGCGCCAGCTTGCCTACAACAACGCCATCCTGCTTCTCATACTGCATGAATACGTCATTCCAAATCTCAACGACCGTGCCAACATCGTCTGCTGCCACGTATTCGTCATGCGTCATGTCACCCAAGCCCTCTGGCGTTACGTCATAGAACATCTCACTGTCAGGACCGCAGGGGCCATTGTCTCCCGGACTCCACCAGTTATTCTTTGCGGGCAGGAAATAAATACGATGTTCAGGAATGTAGTTCTTCCAGATTTCAACTGCTTCCATATCACGGGGAGCATTCTCATCGCCTTCGAATACCGTTACGTACAGTCGAGCAGGATCAAGGCCAAGCCCTTCTTCCTTAGAGGTTAAGAACTCAAAGCTCCATTTGATCGCCTCTTCCTTGAAATAGTCGCCGAGAGACCAATTGCCGAGCATTTCGAAGAACGTCAGGTTCTTATGGTTACCCACTTCTTCAATATCTCCCGTACGCACGCACTTCTGGCTGCTTGCAAGGCGATTGCCTAACGGATGCGGTCGCCCCATCAAATACGGCACCAATGGCTGCATGCCTGCGGTATTAAAAAGCACTGAAGGATCATTCTTCGGCACCAAAGAAGCGCTGGGCACTGCTGCATGACCGCGCTTGGCAAAGAAGTCGAGGAATCGCTGTCGGATTTCAGGGGTTGTCATATAGTTACTGTATCAGAAAGTTATAAATAATCCATTTACTTTGTCTTTTGGGTTTGCAGCCATGCTGCGTAGGTCTTGGCCATATCTTCAAACGACTTCTTGTTTGTAGCAATTGTTTCCTTGCCATGGACAAGCGAAATCTTCGCATCTAGATCTATTGCCTTTTTGCTCATTGGCTTCTTTGCAGTAATGGCAATGCGCTCTTCTGCAATCTTCAATGTCTTGGCAACTGAACGCGTGACATTCTTAATATATGGCAGCGCTGAAAGTTTCTTGCCAGTCGCTAGCTTAATAAATTCAGGAAATGTCTTTGAGCCTGCATATTTCCACACTTTTTTCATCTCCTTTCCAACATTTGGATTATCAACAATATATCCGTACTTGTCATAGAAGTAATCTCGCCATTGCGAAAGGCCAAGCTTTGCGAGCGCATAGCCATGATATGAGCAGGCGCTCTCCCATGAATACAAGTGCGGCACCTCGAGTATGTTGTAGCTGTCTACGCTAAAGTCAAAATACTTCTTGGTTATTTTCTTCGCAATGGAAATAACTTTTTCCTTGGTTAAGTTCTTTGCCTCATACAGCTCTCGTTCAAATGCAGACACTCGAACAATTTGCATCAAATACAATGGAGCCTGAAATTGCAATGCTGTTACCTTTTTCTTATACAGCTCGAAAGGATATGCTTCTCCCTTTGTATTTTTTGCATATCTTGTAAGCCAATCTATGCTTGAGAACATAGTATCCAGAAACATGCTTTGCGTTTCAGCCCATGACATGGTCATTGGGGCGTACTCGTGATTGACGCAGGCATCCTTCATCTCTGAACTAAGGATATGCGCAGCATGGCCGCCCTCATGAAAGAGCGTTAAGTACCCAAGGCTCGATTCCCCAGGAATTCCTTGTACAACATTGCAGGTAAGCTGAGAACGACCTGGAATGCGCTTTGCATCCCTGTACTGTACCAAGTCTGGCCAATGGCAAAAGCCATTGTTGTATTTCCCTTCCCTGTCTAGCAAGTCAAACACTAAAGATGAGCCCTGGAATGAGATGCCGAGGGCAGCAAACGACTTTCCCCAGCGAGGCAGCATTTCTTCAATGGGAAAATACTGGTCTTCCTCTTTTACGAATGAACCTGCAAGCATGTGCGAATAGTTCCAAGGCTTGCGAAGGCCAGGCATGCTTTTCTTTTCAAGCGCTCGTATGTCTTCAAAGGCATACTTTGTCTTGTCATAAATCGTGTCAAACAATGCAAAGAGTTCTTTCTTTGTCATATCTTCTTCTATCTTCAGCTTGTAGGCGAAGAAGTCTTCATACCCTAATGCACGGGCAAACTCATTGAGCGTGTTGATAAGAACGATATAGTCTGCAATGCAGTCAGCACCTAACTGACCCAAGGCTTCAAAGGCAGCCTTTCGCATCGGCTCTGTATCGCTGGTAACAATAAGGCTGCGGAGCGCATTTGCAGATGCCTTTACGAACTTCTTTGTCTTAGGGTCAATATAGCCCTCTTTGCGCGTACTGCGCACCTTGCCTAATGAGCTTTCCAGCATATCTACTTTCTGCTTTATCGCCTTAGCTTGTTCAGGAACCTGATACAGCGAGAAGAAAAGCTTCCAGTGTTCAAGCCGTTCTTTTATTTCACCCTTGCTTGCAGGAATAAATTCCTCTACTGTCTTCTTGAGTATTTCGTTTGTACGAAATGCGTCTCGCGCTTCAAGCGCCCTGTCTTTTGCATCATTGACGCTATGGTCTCCCATATAGCTTGTCCAAAACAAGTCTTCATATGCTGTATGAAGCACATTATATGCCTCATTTAGATACGCCAAAAGCTCTTTGCCATTTTTCCATTGTGCAGTGCTTTTCTTCATACTACATCTCCGGCTCTAGCGGCACGTTATGCTCTTCTTTCATAATAGACAGCTTGTTGATCTGTCGCTCGACAAACCACAGCACAATAAATGCAAACATGGTAAGCATCGTAACGATTGCCGCCAGCTCATAAAACCCAAAGCCGCAGGCCATGCCTATGCCCGTTGCAACCCAAAGGCCGGTTGCAGTTGTAATGCCGATAACCTTCATGTCGCTGCGAATGATCGAGCCAACGCCCAGAAAGCCCGCTGCGGAGATAATAGCCGCAATAAGATGGAAGGTATAGGGCATATTATAAAGCTCAGCTACCATCTGCGAGATAATGACGAACATTGCGGCACCAAGCGATACCAGAGTATACGTGCGCATGCCAGCCGTCTTGTGCGCGACAAAGCGCTCAACGCCGAGCACCATGCCCAATACCATTGCCATGAATAATTTTACATAAATAACGTTCGTCAATATTGCAGTCATGCCGACAGTATAGCGCATGAGGGCAGGAAATAAAAAAGCACACCATTGTCTAATGATGTGCGATTTGAATAAGGTCTCTGCCATTATTAATACCGTGGGGACGGATAATAGCCGCCGCCCAATCCGGCAGCAGCTGCAGCCTGGGTTGCGTACGGGTAATAATATTGGCCATTGTTTTGCGGCCACATTTCATATCCGTGGGCATTGCTGTTATATCCATAGCAAGCGCACCCTGTAAAGGTACCGCTTATGAGCAGCAATATTGCTGCTACAAATAAGTATTTTTTCATGTTCTTTAGTTTTAAATATTTGGCACACTATATCACTAAATAACCAAAAAGTCAATGACACCGCCTCCTATTACAATATCTCCGTCATAGACAACCAATGACTGCCCTAATGGCATTTGTTCTGTAGTAAATATCTCAACAGTGTAGTCATTAACGAATGATACTGGCAGCAGCTGCCCATGATATCTAATCTGGCCAGTGTATTTCTTGGAAATATCTGGATTGCTAAACCAATTAACGTCTCGCAATGACACTGTCATGCTTCCCTCTTTTGCCTCAGTCTTTTGAGCTGCCTTCGCAACCGTAAGGGTATTGTTTTCTATGTCTTTCCCGACGATATAACACGGCTCCCTATGAACATTGTGCTCGGTAATGCGGAAACCGTGGCGCTCTCCTAATGTATAGAACCAGACGCCATCATGCTCGCCCACCGTCTTGCCTTCTTCATTCAATACAGGGCCGGGCTTCTGATCAATATAGTGCCGCAGAAAATCTTTCATGTCGATTTCTCCCAAGAAGCAGATGCCCTGACTGTCTTTCTTTGTTGCGGTAAATAGCCCTGCCTTTTCTGCAATGGCACGCACCTCGGACTTCTGCAGGTGGCCAATCGGAAAGATAATCTGGCCCAACAATTCCTTTTCTATCATCCATAAGAAATACGCCTGATCTTTTGCCCCATCAGCGCCTTTTATCAGCACTCGGTCATGTACCTGTGCATAGTGCCCCGTTGCGATACCATCAGCACCCTGCACCTTGGCATACTGCCACATCGCCCCAAACTTGATGATCTTGTTGCACAAGACATCTGGGTTGGGCGTTCTGCCCGCGCGATACTCGCTGATCATATAGTCAGCGACGCCATGCTTGTATTCTTCTGTCGCATCGAGAAAATGAAAAGGGATATCTAATGCCGCACAAATGCGCATTGCATCCCTCTTTTCATCTACCCATGTGCACGGCACCCAGTCTGGCGCCCATGTCTTCACGAAAATACCCTGAACGTCATACCCTTGCTGCTGCAGCAAATATGCAGACACTGAACTGTCTACGCCGCCTGAGATCCCGACAAAAATTTTCTTTTTCTTCTCCACATCAGGATACTAACATACAATAAAAAAAGCCCGAAGGCTTTATTGCTGCGTAAGCAGCTCTCTCATTTCGCGGCACACATCATTAATGTTTCCTGAAGGAATTCTATTGCCATAGCACATGGAATGGGTTGCGAGCGTATCCAATACTGATTCAATCCAGAAGTTTGATCTTCTAAAATCCGCATTACCCTCATCCTCATACACAAGCCCAACAGGGATGTTATGCAAGACTGCCCATGCAACGATTCCCAACCCATGAGGCTGATATTTTTCAGTTGCATGACGATGCCGGCCAGACCGAGATAGCATCAGGTCTACTACTATACCATCATAATCAATGTTACGAGGAACAGTATCATACACCGGAACTGAATCGATGCCTCTTTCCCTTCCTTGATACAGTTGCATGCCGGTATCGCTACTTTCCTTATCAAGAGAAATAGTGACTACCTTTCGAGTAGTGGGAATAAGGCGATTCCTAAAGTACAACTCACTGAAGTCGGCCTCCACATACTGCGCAAACTCTTCAACGCCTCTTATTTCAACGTTCCCCTCGTCAATCATATAAAACTTCCGATAGGGATAGTCGTCAAAAAGCTTTTCGGAACGCGAAAATACTGAAATAACTCTATAGTTTCCTTTTACCATTGTCTAAGTATTTAAATGTTTTTCTTACTATACTGTAAGAAATAGGAATGTCAAATGCAACGCTATTTCAGCTTCAAAAGCTTCTTGAACACCTCATACGTCGCATAGGCGTCAGCAAAGGCTGAATGCGCCTTCTTGTTCTCAATGCCATAGTATTCGCACAATGCCTTGAGGGAGAACTTGTTCATGTCATCCTGGTCGTGCAGGATGCCAAATGCCATGGCAATCGTATCGAGCTTGTGATAGTGCATGCGGTTTTCAACACCCGTATTCTTGAATGCGCGATCGATAAAGCCATAGTCGAATACGACATTGTGCGCCACGAACACCGCCCCGTCTGTCTTGTCGGCAAATGTCTTCATTGCATCCTGCAATGACACCGCAAACAGCCAGTCGGCCTCGTTGTAGTTATTAACCCTCAATGCCGCAGGCTCTGCAGTTTCTATATGCTCTGGGCGAATCTTCACGTCCAATTGGTCAACGACAACGAGCTCGCCGTCTTTGAGCTTTGCCAATACAACGCCCAGCTCAATAATCTCAGCGATATCGCTGTTAAGGCCGGTTGTTTCAACGTCTACGAATGCAAGTGTTTGTGAGAGGATCATGTTATTGTAAATACTTCTTAATATTCTGCGCATGCTGCGCGTAGGTAGATGCATAGTGTATTGCGCCCGTGCGATCGTGTAAATAGTAGACAAAAGAAGAGCTTGTGGGATAAAGCACGGCAGTGATCGCGCGAAGGCCAGGATTGCCGATCGGGTCAGCCGGCAAGCCTTTTTTTGCATAGGTAACCGGCGCTGCATCAACCTGCAATAGCATGCCTTGCTGCAATCGCTTCCAGAGAATGCCGGCAATGACAGGACTGTCTTCGACGCCCTTCGCTTCTTTTTCTATAATTGAAGCCATAATAATAATTGACTGCTCGCTTCTTCCTGTTGCCTGTATTTCAGGACGGATTGGCAGAATCTTCTTTTCGTAATTGTTCTTCATTGCCGTAACGACAGTCTCTGGCCGCGGCGTTGGGAAGAATGAATACGTATCAGGAAAGAGCATGCCCTGATCTTTTGCAGCAAGGGCAAGAAAGCCGGCGGTATCAAAGTCAGGAAAGACTGCTGCAAGCCGAGCAGCCATTTCCTTATTCGTATACCCTTCAGGAAATGTCACCTTCTGCTTCATGGTGCCAAACTCCTTGCCTGACAGCCGCAATGCAATGCCTATCAAAGACGTCGGCTGCTCGAACGAATACTCGCCCTCGCTCACGCTCTTGTCGCTGCCCAGTGCTGTCATCAGTATTTCAAACGCGCGCTTTGACTTGATTGCGTCGTCGCTAGACAGCTGTTCTGAAATGGTGCGCACGTTGTCGCCGCTTGAGACAGTTAAATGATACTGTGCCGGAAATGCAGACGGCGCAGCAACGAATGCATTGTACGCGCTCACGAAAAGCACAGTGCCGAGCGCTAATATTAGGAGCGCGCTTCGAATGAAGCCCCGCTGGAGAGAAGGTCGCATACTATACTGGCAAGTTTGCTGGAGGCTCAGCCTTAGTTGCCTCAATGCGTACGAAGCTTGGCGTTTCAGCCACGCGACCAGGAAGATGGAACATGGTTGCAAGCTCTTCTGTTGAAAGAATGAACGGCTTGTCGCCAGATTTTTCTGGATAGGTAAAATACTTTTTAGGCTTGATAAGGTCAAAGCCGCCATAGAAATAGGCACGAGCCTTGTATGCATCCAAAATGCCCTGCTTAGCCTTTACGATCTTCCTGCCGGTAATGTCCTGCCACGGGAAATCAAACGCTGTCGCGCCGTCAGGCTTGAAGCTGTTGAAATCGCTCGAGCTGTACTGGCGCACCATGCCCGTCAATCCGGCAATGCGATTTGCATCGAACTTGTCTTTCTTGGTGATATAGATAGTGCGAATGCCGGCATCAAAGCCGAACTTGCTGGCATTGCGCTCGATCGCCTCGATGACGCCCTGCTCGCCTCTTGTTGCGCGACGAGTTGCAATCGTCTTTCCCTCCTTATCCTTTTCATTCAGGCTGTCATTGAATGTCTTGATAACCTCCTTGGCCTTGTCGGTCCAGCTTTTGCCGCTCTCTTCGACGCCGCCCTTCGTTACGGTAAAGCGCTTGGTATCGGCACGCACGATGATCTGGAACCAGATCTGCTCTCCTATGCCAATTGAGCCCATGAATTCAAGCATGGGGGTTATAGGGTCAATACGCTGCTCTTCATCAAGCGAGCCGACCGCACGGTCAAGACCGAAGTCAATATAGGTCTTGATTGGATACGGATCGTCTTTGGTAAGCACGAGCTTCGTACCCCATAGTCCAATAGGACCGTCTTTGGTAAAGTCAGGCACTGCTGCAGTATAGTCTTCAACTTCCGTCACCTCAGCCTGCGGATACTGCGCATAGATCTGCGACTGAATAATGCTCTTGAATTTTGTTGCGGTGCGAATATAAAAATGAATTGACCCTTCTATAGAGACAATTTCTAGCGAGAACCAGTTGCGCACTGCCCCGCCCCAGTATTTCTGCATCCAGTTGCCATGACCTCCGGTCTGATACAGCGAGTTCAATACCAGCTCCATCGCCAACGGCGACTTGAAGACTTCTTTCGGCGGCTTGATTTCAAGCAGCGTCCATTTAAGCGAGTCTATGAAAAGCGTCTGGATGTATGACATCCATAAGTTCCAGGCAAGATATGAAAGTATTGGGAGCGCAATGATAACGCCGATCAGTTGCGAAATGAATGTGGGAGCAATGGTTTGCTGCATGGCATATAGTATACCATTGAGTGTTTAAAAAGTCGTACCGGTACCGCCGCCATTTCCAGAACCAGTGCTTGGAGGAGGCGTCTGCTCAACAGGAGAAACCTGCTGAGGAGGAGTGTATACGGGCTGCGGCTGCGTAGGAGCAGGGGTAGGAGTTGCAGTTGGCATGTATCCTGCTGCAGGAACAAAGTTTGCATCAGTATTGATAGGAGCAGGAGCGGCAATGCCCGTCTTCAAGGTAATTGCAACGCGAATATTTGCAGACTTTGCAGTATCAGTTGCCGGACCGGTGATGATAAGCGTTGCATTCGATGAGCGCGCAATGCCTGACAACGTCACCGCTGCTGAAAAGCGCACTTCGCCAAAGAAATTCTTTGAGATTGGCAATGGCGTCAATACTGACAATACGGTACCCTTGCTGTCTACGACTTGCGCATAGATAGTCTTCGGGAATGAGCTGCCTCCATCAGCGCAAGCACTGATCGTGCCTGACACTTTTACCTCGCTGCCAATCTTTTCCTTTGGAGAAGGCTCAGAAACGACAACAGTACAGCCATAGGCTGTACCTTTTGTTGCAGCCGCGCTCTTAGCGCTGCTGCCTGTCTTGCTCGGTCCGAATATAGGCGTTATAGGATTTCCAGTAAGGGTTGAGATAAGGCCAATAGCGAGTACGAGCGCGAGAATAACCTCTAGCGCGCCCCATCCGCTACCGCCGCCGCTTGCTGGAGCATCAGCCATAGGCTATTTCTTCGCAACGGTATAGGTACCGTTTTCTAGCTTGGTAAAGTATTTTGCATTCTGAAGATTCACCAGAATCGTGTTCTTCTTCAGGAAGCGCTCCTTCAATACGCGGTCAACGACGTCTTCTTTGGTAAGCGGGCCTTCCTTTACAAGAATTTCCTTGATCACGTCGCGCACAACGCCAGGCTTGTAGCCCCATTCTGACAACGCGTAGTAGCCGCGGCCAACAAGCACGAAGCGGGGATCCTTGATCAGCTCGTTGTGAGTCGTTGCAACATGCGTCTTGCGACCGAACGTATCGACGATAGCCTTTGCGACTTCGCGGAAGTGCATTGGAGAGCCGTGCTTGCGCATCATAAGAAAGGCATAGTCCTTAATGCCGCGAGTCTTGATGTTCTGAGAATCAGACGGACCCCATTCGCCAAGCGGGTTAACGCCAATTTTCTTTGAGATGTTCAGCCATCGGCGAGCAACCTCTTCGTTCTTGTACTGAACGGCTACGCCCTTCAATTCTTCAAGGAAGCGAGTCACAAGGTCATCTTCGCTAAGAAGCTCCTTGTCATCAAGGCTCTTGTATACCTTGTGCAGTGCGTCATGGATAACTTCAGACAATTCCTGGTCAACAGTCCAGCGAGTCTGGAAATGATCGTCTTCTTTCAGCTTTTCGAATTCTTCGCCAAGCACCATGTAGAAGCGAATATGGTTCTGTACTGCCTTGTCCTTAGACACGTAGGAAAGGAAGTCGTCTTCATGCACCATGCTGCCCATCACCTTTACCAGTTCCTGAAGCTCGCCAAATACCTTGGTCTCAGCCTTGAAGCTGTCACTCTTGCGGATTGCTGCAAGCGCAGCATTCTCGATCTGGCGAACGCGCTCTCGAGTGATGCCGTATTTCTTGCCAATTGCCTCGAGTGTTTTCGAGTCAGCATTGTCTTCAAGCCCGTAGCGGTTGACGATAATGTCATGCGCGCGGTCCTGCAGGTTTGAGAGCAGGCGCTTTGTGACTTGTTTAGGTTTAAAACTGATAGTTGCCATGTGTCTGTGTGTTTATACTATTGATATAGTCTATACTTTATCATGGATATAAAAAAAGTCAAACTTTTGTCAAGAGCAGTGGGACAGGATTAAAATAGCTTGCGCACATCCCCTACTGTTAAAAATACCATGAGGCCCAAAAGCACGATAAAGCCGATTGCGTGAATAATGCCAACGGTTTTCTGGGAAAACTTTCGCTTGGTAATCGCCTCGAGCAGCACCACTACCAGTCGCCCGCCATCAAGGGCTGGAAATGGCATAATGTTCAATACTGCCAGGTTTACTGAAATTGCAGCCGTAAACGCCAAGAGATATGTAAAGCCAATGCTTGCAGCGCTTCCCACCTCCTTTGCTAGCCCGACAGGGCCCACAAGCGCGCTTGCAGTATTGTTCGGGGTAAAGATTCCAGCAATCAGACTGCCCAGTGTACTAAAGATCTGACCAGCCATGCTGATGGTCTGCTGCACTGCAGCAGTAAATGCCCTAAAGAGCGGCAGGCGCTGCTGCGATACTGGCTCGATTGCGATGCCAATCACGCGCGCGCTTCCCGTACCTTCAGGAACAATGGTAAACGGAACATCCTTATTCCCCCGCTTCACGCTCAATACCACGTTCCCGTCATTGGCAACAATGGCATCGTGCACGGTCTCAGTGCTTGGAGCAGCGGCAATGGCAGCTGAACCGACCGAAACGCCCGTAATAACATCGCCAACCTCAAGGCCGCTCTTTGCAGCCGGAGATCCTGATACAACGTTGATAACCGTAGGCGTGCCTCCTTCCATCGCAACAGGCATGCCGATGGCATACGCCACGGTAAACAAGACAATGGCAAGAAGAATATTGCAGACTACGCCCGCAACAAGCACTGCGCTCTTCAGGTACCATGGCTTTGATTCAAACTGCTTGTCTTTAGGCGTTGCATCAATAGCTGGATCTTCAAACCCATTCTCTCCCGCAATCTTTACGAACCCGCCAATCGGCAGCGCGTTAATAGAATACGTTGTCCCGCCTTTTTTCCAAGAGAAAAGGCGCGGCGGAATGCCGAAGCCGAACTCTTCAACAGTCATGCCGCTCTTGCGAGCAACGTAGAAATGCCCCCATTCATGCGCAATGACGGTAACGAGCAGTACGAGAATGAAGATAATGATAGTCATGACTAGCTGAGGATTTCTGCCTCCTTTTTATTAAACAGGCCTTCCAGGTCGCTATTGGCTCCGTCAACCTGCGTTTGCACGTCGTCTTTGGCGTTGCGCATCATGTCTTCTGGCAGCTTCTGATCTTTCAGATCGCTCAGCATCGCTTCGCGTGCCTTGCGAATGGTGATGCGGGCGTCTTCAAGGCGCTCCTTTGCAATCTTTACCAGCTTCTGGCGAGTTTCTGTAGTGAGGGCCGGGATAATAACGCGGATGCCGGCATCGTCAACGGCAATCGAGAAGTTAAGGTCAGCTGCATACAGTGCGCGCTCGATATCCTTGATCTGGCCCTTGTCCCATGGCACGACGCGAAGCGTCTTAGGGTCTTCGATAGTTGTTGATGCAACGTTTTTCAAGGGCTGGAATGAGCCGTATGCTTCAACTGATACGCCATCAAGCAGTGCGGGCGCTGCACGGCCGGTATGGATTTGCGAATATTCTTTTGCAAGCCATTCCTGCGCCTGCTTAGCTTCTTGTTTGAAAGGTTGTATATCGTACATAGGAGTGCAGTATACCATATGGGTGCTTGTTTGCTTTTTGCTCCCAAAAACCCTATATTGCAGAAAAAAAATATGGAACAGCACCTTGCGCAAAAAGAAGAAATTAACGTTACGGGCCTTCCTAAAACCCTAGGCTGCTATGTAGCGGCATGCTTTAACAGCAATTATATTATCTGTTTTATTGGAGATGACAGGACTGCTTTCACCATACAATCTTTTGAAAGAGTTCCGGCAATCGAAGAAACTGACGAGAATATGATTTTTGTAGATGCAGCGCTAGGCATCTCGGCCGAGCCAGTTTTTTTAGTACTAAAAGCAAGCGCTGATACTAAATACGAAACAAGCGACACTTTTTATCTTACAAGCGCTAAGATGTACAAAGGGTCGACTGCTTCCCTGCGGCAGCAATATGAAAAAATTACAGCCCCCTGGAGAACTGCGCCCGCTGTATAAAAAAAATCGCTGATAAAAGCTTCAAAAACCAATAATCCCTTTCGGGGTTATTTTTTTATAGCACCATGCTCGCTGCATATTCTAAAATGTATTTTGTCGGAAGGTTCGCCTTGAACAGCATGTCTTTTGCCTTATAAACAATTGCTGCCTTTGCAGGAGTCGTTCGAACATGCGCTTCGAGCATGTCGAGCAGCTGTACTGCCTTTGCCCGTCTTGTTGCTGCATCTTCTTCTGCATCGCTGGCAAACTCTTCCTTGATCTGCGCCAGCATGCCTTCCCGAGAAATACCCTTGGCAATTTCTGATACCGCAACAGCATCAGTATGTATCAGCATCGTTCGAGATCGAATCGTTGCAGGAACCAGGTACGGATACGGCGTCATTAATACGACTGTCGTATCAATATCGGGCTCTTCCAAGGACTTCAGTAACACTTCAGCCGCATCAGGAGAGAATATTGAAAAGAAACACAGCAAGAGGCGCGCTTCCCCAGTACCTTCATTTATATACGCAACAATGGTCTTGGCATGATCAATAGTAAAGCGAGGGACGGCAATGACATTGGTGAGCGGATACTGCACCGCTGCGCTTTCAATCAATGCAGCAAATGCTGCTTCATTGCCCTGGGCCAGGAATGTCTTTTGCGGCGCGCGCTCATGTATGGCTGCAATGTTCATACTATCGCTTTGCGAGAATTGAGCGCTTGTAATCGTCAAGGTGTCCGAGCAATACGCCTGTTCCCTTTACCACGCAATACAGCGGATCGTCAGCAACGCGCACCTTCACGCCCGTCTGCTGCTCGATGAGCTCTGGCAGATGAGCCAGGCTCGATGTGCCTCCAGTCATGACAATGCCATAGTCGATAATGTCTGAGGCTAATTCTGGCGGCGTGTTTTCTAATACCGTCTTGATGGCCTTGATAATAATCTCAAGCTCATACTGAATCGCCTTCACCAATTCGTTTGTTGTTATAGTCAGCGTCTTTGGCAACCCTGTCACCATGTCGCGACCCTTGATGTCGCCTGACACGTCTGGAGATACGGGCAATGCAGAGCACAATGTCTTCTTTATTTCCTCTGCAGTCTGGTCGCCAATGGCAACGTTATAGGTATGGCGAATATAATCGATGATGGCCTGGTCGAACTTGTTGCCCGCGCACTTCACCGACGTTGAGGCAATGATGCCGCCCAATGAAATAACTGCAACGTCAGTCGTACCGCCGCCGCTATCAATAATCATGCAGCCGCGCGGCTCGTTGATCGGCACGCCTGCGCCAAGCGCCGCCAAGATTGGCTCCTTCACAATAATCGCAGTGCGCGCGCCAGCTTTCATCGTCGCCTCAATAACTGCACGTCGCTCGGTTGAGGTTATGCCAACGGGCACTGATACCAACACGTCGGGCTTGAACAATGACGTGCGGCCCAATGCCTTGCTGATGAAATGGTGCAGCATGGCATACGTTACGGTGTAGTTTGCAATGGCACCGTCCTGCATCGGGCGATGCACTGATACTGAGTCAGGCGTCTTGCCGATCATGTCTTTGGCATCATTGCCAATTGCCTCGATAGAGCGGGTGGTGCGGTTAACAGCAACGACTGTCGGCTCGTTCAATACGATGCCTTTTCCAGCCATAAATACCAATGTATTGGCCGTGCCAAGGTCAATGCCTATTTTCTTGTTGCCCGGAAGTTTCCACATGCGAATGACTATAGTATAGTGGCCTTTATGTATATAGCAACTGTTATCCCGATAAGCAGAGGCCTTCCGTTCGATACGCTGACATACTTCAGCGCGGAGCTGCTTGACGCGGGTACCATTGTCTCAGTGCCGTTTGGCAAGCAGAAAATCAACGCCATCATCGCGCAATGCCAAAGCCTAACCGAAGGCAAGGCGGCGATCAAGCAGGCATCGTTTGCATTGAAGAAAATACACAGCACCGTTGGCTACGTGCCGCTGCTTGGCGCGGTGATTGACGGCCTGCAGGAAACAGCGGCAAAGACATTGAGCCCGCTCGGCGCCATTGCAGCTGCAGTCATGCCGCAAAGCCTGTTTGAATACGTTTCTCCAGAAAAGATCGTGACGCTGGCAGAAGAGCAGACAATAGAAAAAAATTCCTATGAAGAAGACGCTGTTATCGGCACCATGCTTGAGCGCTCCGACAACTACAAGCGCCTTATACGCACCGCATTCGCCGCAAAGAAAAGCGTGCTCTTCATTGCGCCAACCATCAAGCACCTGGAACAATGGCATGCGCTCTTGGAAAAAGGCATCTCAAAGCATGCCGTCATCGTGCACAGCAAGACAACGAAGCGCGATCTGCGCGGCGCATTCGTGCTGATCAAGCAGAGCGACCGGCCGCTTATCATCTTCGCGACGCCAGGCTTCAGCGTCTTGCCGCGGCATGACATCGGCGAAGTTATCGTTGAGGATGAAAGCTCAAACCTGTACAAGACCAGCGACCGCTTCAAGACTGACCTGCGCATATTCTTAGGCGCGTTTGCCAAGGCAGCAAAGCTGCATATCTATTGGGGCGATACTATCCCGCGCTTTGAAACGCTGGAGCGCACCAAGAAAACGCATTTGCCGCGCACCTTCATTCCCGACAAGCTGCATGTCGTCCCCGTAGAGCCGTATCGCAGCGTCTTGCCGACTGAGGTGATCGAGATTATTCGCCATGCGATGAAGAAAAAGAAGCGGCTCTATATCTATGCCAGCAGAAAGGGCGTGGCTCCCCTGTCGCGCTGCAGCGACTGCGGCACGATCGTGACCTGCGAAATCTGCGGCTTGCCAATGGTCCTGAAAAATAGAAGAAACGCCCAAGGCGCCGAGGAGCGCTACTTCGTCTGCACGCACTGCACTGCCACGCTGCCGCCTACGCACACCTGCAGCTATTGCGGCAGCTGGAACATTACGCCTGTCTCAATCGGCACCGAAGCAATTCGAGATGCAGTATCAGCGCTTGTTGGCGCTGACGTTGTAACGACTATCGATGACGACCTCACCCCTGACAGCGCCAGTATTACCCAGCTGCTCGCACTCAGCGAGAAGCAGAAGTTTTCAATAATTATTGGCACCATCAAGGTATTGCCATTCCTGAAGAATATTAACTACTGCCTCTTCCCCTTCTTCGACCGCCTGCTGTCAGTGCCGTCGCTGTATACGACTGAAAACATGCTGCGCATTGTCATGGAATGCAACGAGCGCGTCTCTGACGGCGTATTGCTCTTCACGCGACAGGCTGACTTTCCGACGATCAAGCAGCTTGAGACGCAGAAGATCAACGCCATCATTCATGACGAGCTGCTGCTGCGCCAGGAAATCGGCTACCCGCCCTACGGCAGCATTGTAAAAGTGAGCATAACCGTACCCGAAGGCTATCGCCTCAGCGTTATAGAAAAGGTGCAAGAGTATTTCAAAAACATGGAGGCAACCATGATGCCAGCGCGCCGCATCAGCATTGGCAGCATGAAGGTATTGGTGACATGGATTATAAAGACAGTGCCGACCTATATTGAAGAAGAAGGGCCTGGGCTGGCAGGTTTCCTGACATCGCTGCACTTTCCGTATCTTATCGAAGAGAATCCAGAGCGGTTGTAAAAAGAAGGGTGGCGTAGTAGTGTGTGGAAAAACCATGCAACATGAAAAGACAATCCTGTATTGACCAAGAACGAACAAGCGCATTATTGAAATTTATTGAAGAAATAGCTATAAAAGAAAAAGTGCTGCTGCAAGCCGTTTCATCCATAATGGAAGAAAGGTTTCCTAAAAAGCTTAAGCAATTTGCAGCCCTGGAGGTTGAAACTTTCAACGGGCAAACGTTGTGCCAGGTATTGGCTGAGCAAGTTATGGATAATTACAAAAGCCATGAATATAAAGGCGACCGGACGGAAAACATTCCGGCGCAAGAAATCCGTATTCGCGAAAAGCATTTTGAGAAGTACGACATGATTGCCTCAGCAACCTTCCTCACCGCAGCCTGTCAGCTTCTGACCGCCAGCTTGTCTATTAGCATTTCCTTTGTGACCATATCGGCAGGAATGGTACATATTAGAATAAAAAGCATTTGGGAATAAGCTACTGAGCCGCCTCATGGTGGCTTTTATTATGCTTGCACGCCAACAAAAGCCGTGTTATTATCACTCCCATGCCAATAACTAATGTAGAAATCAAAAGAAACGGGACAGAAAACGCGCTAGGCGTGATTCGACGTTTTTCTCGCAAGATGCAGGAAAGCGGAATTATCCCAAAGGTTAAGGGAGAGCGCTATGCAGTTCGCCCGCTTTCTAAGCTCGCTCAGAAGAACCTAAAAGTGAAGCGCCTTGCTCGAGGCGTTGAAATCGAGAAATTGAAAAAGCTCGGAAAGATGTAATATGGCAGTACTCGATACTGACACGTTGACAGTATCTACCATCGGCACGCTCCCAAGCGTGCCGTTTTTGGCTTTGAAGGAGAAGGTCCTGGGCAAGAAATACGAACTGTCGATTCGATTCGTAGCTCCTGCCGAAGCGCAGGCCCTGAACATCGCGCATCGCAACAAGGATTATATTCCCAACACCCTCTCGTTCCCGCTCTCTGATACTAGCGGCGAAATCGTTTTGTGCCGAACTGCAATGCGAAAAGAATACAAGCAATTCGACATGACGTACGACACGTATATGCTCTTTATTGTCATCCACAGCATGCTGCATTTGAAAGGATACGAACATGGGAGTACAATGGAGCGTAAGGAGAGAGACTTACTCGCGCTTTTCACTAAATAATATAAAACATCCCACACATGAAGCAGCAGTTACGCATAGGTATTGATATCGGAACATCCATGACGCGAGTCGTTGCATGCGTAGACGACGGCACCAGCCTTCCAAAAATCGCTGCCAGCAGCTCAGTAGAAACTCATGGCATGCGCCATGGCTATATCACTAACCGCGACGAGGTTGCAGCGAGCCTGAAGCAGGCAGTGCATGAGGTTGAAAAAGAATTGGGGGCAAAGATAAAAACTGCCGCTATCGCCATTGGAGGCGTTGGCATTGCCTCTGAATATGCAGTTGGCACGAGCGTTGCCTCTCGCGCAGACGGCATCATCAGCAAGCTTGATATCGACAAGGCCATTCAAGATGCAGAAACGCACCTTGATCTCAAGAACAAGGCAATCCTGCACGCCTTCCCTATTCTTTTCAAAGTGGATGGCAAGGAACTGCCGGCGCGCCCAGAAGGCATCAACGGCATCAAGCTTGAGGTTAAGACTCTTTTTATTACCTGCTTCCAGCAGCATCTTGACGACTTGCTAGCCGTGGCGCAGGAAAGCGGCATTCGCATCACTGGCTTCACCGCCACTCCAATCGCCGCGCAGAAGCTCCTCTTAACCGACCTTCAGCGCAACTTCGGCTGCGCCATGATTGATATCGGCGCTGAAACTGTTTCTGTATCAGTATTTGAAAATAATATTCTAACTTCCCTTTTCGTATTCGGACTTGGCTCCCTTGATATAACCAAAGACATCGCCCTTGGCTTGCGCGTCACTCCTGAAGAAGCTGAGAGCATCAAGCTTGGCACGGTATCATTTCAGAACACTCCCAAGAAGAAGCTTGATGAGATCATCGAGGCTCGCCTGTCAGACATCTTTGAGCTTGTCGACAAGTATTTCAAGAAGATTGGCAGAAGCGGCCTATTGCCAGCCGGCGCAATCATTGTTGGCGGCGGCAGTCGCATGCAGCTCGTTGAGAACGTTGCCAAGCAGCTCTTGAGAATTCCGGTGAAGGTTGCGCATGTCGACTTTCCTGGCACGAAGGGGCCGGTAAAAGACAATCGACTGCTTGTCGCCTACAGCATTGCCGTGGGCAACGACGAGCCGCAATCAGGCCCAACGTCTAAGCGACGAACCTTTAGCGCTGGTGGCGATGGCGACGGTATCGTCGAAACCATTAAGGCATTCTTCAAGCAGCTGATTCCATAAAAAATACCCCGAAAGGGGTATTTACGTTTTTACCTGATAGTTGAAAAGCAGGTACACGGATTGTTAATGCACGAAGAGGCATGCACCTGCTGCACGATACCAAAGTACAGATCATCATTGTCAGGATTAACACATCGCAATGCAACATGCTTTGGCTTAGGGGCAACTGGCTTATATTGTGAAGGACCTACGTGAGCGCCATCACAATTTTTATACTGATTGAAGCAAGTATGGATACTCATAGCGTTTTATAAAGTGGTTTAATCAAAAAATACTACGATATCCTTGTACTGTCAATGTTTATTGCCCTTTTAATCGCTTGTGGTACTATACACACCATAGCAATAACCCGTGGAAGGGAGAGTGAAATATGGCAAGATTAACCCCAGAAATCGAAACTGCGGCACGAATCAAAGTGATTGGTGTTGGAGGATCAGGCAGCAATGCCGTCAACCACATGATCGG
>JAZKAB010000003.1:0-4571 GCA_040389365.1 Patescibacteria group bacterium | reverse complement strand
ATCGGCGGTCGCGTCCGCTCTGTTGAATTTATCGTTATGAATACTGACGTGCAGGACCTGCACAAGTCAGCGGCAGAAAAGAAGATACACCTTGGAAAGAACCTTACCAAGGGTCTTGGCGCCGGCATGAACCCAGAAGTGGGAATGCGCGCAGCTGAAGAGACAAAGGCTGAGATCCAGGATGCAGTAAAGGGTGCCGACATGGTATTCATCGCCTGCGGAATGGGCGGCGGTACTGGTACAGGAGCTGCTCCAGTTGTAGCGCGCGCTGCAAAGGAACAGGGTATCCTGACCGTTGCAGTCGTTACCAAGCCATTCTTCTTCGAAGGCAACCAGCGCATGAAAATCGCTGAGCGCGGCATTGAAGAGCTTGAGGCTGAAGTAGACGCAATCATCGTTATTCCGAACGATCGCCTTCTAGCAATCGCGGGCAAGGATACAACCTTCAAGGATGCATTCGCGAAGTGCGACGAGGTGCTTCGCCAGGCTGTTGAAGGCATCTCTGACCTAATTGCCTCTCCCGGTATCATCAACGTCGACTTCGCCGATATGAAGTCGGTTCTAACAGACGCCGGTACGGCGCTTATGGGCGTAGGTACAGCGTCAGGCGAAGGCCGCGCCGAAAAGGCAGCCATCCAGGCAATCAACTCTCCACTCCTTGATATCTCTATCAACGGCGCTCGCGGCGTACTCTTCGCCATCTCTTCAAACGACGACCTTACCATGGCCGAATTCCAGGATTCAGCAAAGGTTATCACCGAATCTATCGACAAGGACGCCCGCGTCATTATCGGTACCATTGTTGACGACCGCATGAAGAAGGGCGAGATGAAGATCACTGTTATCGCAACAGGCTTCCCTACCGACACCTCAAAGAAACAGAATCTCTTTGGCGGCAATGCGCAGCAGCTCTTCACCCGCAACGAGTCTCAGCAGAATACTGCTCCCTTGCAGCAACAGCAGCCTGCCCCTCAGCCGCAAGCTGAGCGCGAGCTGGTAAAGCCAATGGTACAGAAAGCTGACATGCGCGGCACTGAACCTGAAGTTATCGAGCCTGAGCCAGGCGAAGAAGAAGACTGGGGCGCGATTCCAGCCTTTCTCCGAAGAAACAAGAAATAGTGTAAAAAGAAAAGCCTCGCATATAATGCGGGGCTTTTTTATTCTTAATCAAAGAATGCACAGGGTGCTTTATCTCTTTGATCAAGGGTTTGCTTTGGAAGAATCCGGTAACCTGTGTGTATTATTTCATGTTCGACATGCGGTACCAACGCCTTAGTTAACGGCAAGAGGAGCGTTCGGTAGAAATACAGTTGCCTACCTATCATTCTGTAAAAGAATGAGCCATGAGCAACATAACAGCTTTCAATAACCGCTTTTACCCTTGCACGGGTAGTGTGATGCGTTTCCACAAAAACTTTAACTGGTACAAAATGTTCATTTTTGGCAGTCTTTTCAAGATAATGAACGGCAAGCTCGCATTTTTTTCATAAACAGGTTTACAAAAGGCTGCGCATAGATGTAATAATTTTCCCCCTTAATTTCACTGGGGACACAATACCAATAGCCATTCATGAAATCTGACCCGCGCGTGAGCATGATAAGATTTTCCACTTTTGCGATAGGCAGAACTTTGGGAGCCATACCCAGCAATTCAGGTTCATAGTACCAAGAGGTACGCAATGCAACATTCTTTGAATTCTTACACATAATGTTATTTTTAAAATGTTTTTTGCTACTGTATTCCTTTTCATTGACTTCGTCAATAACCATTGCTTGCTACGATTTTTCCCTTTCTTGACACATGGAGTATAATTAACACATGACATACGATCTCATCATTATTGGCGGCGCGCCGGCAGGCGTTGCCGCAGCCGTATATGCGGCTCGAAAGCGACTAAATACCCTTGTTATCGCGGAAGAGATTGGCGGCCAGTCTGCTGTTTCAGATACCATATTTAACTGGATTGGCACGCCTGAAATCAGCGGCCCAGATCTGGCGCAGAGCCTGAAGAACCACTTGGAATACTATGCCAAGGATGGCAACACCCTCACCCTTTCAATCGGCCGCCGCGCGAATTCAGTTACGAAAAACAGCGACGAATTTACTGTCTCAACCGACAAGGAAACTTTTACCGCCAAGAGCGTGCTGGTTGCGACTGGCTCTCGCCATCGCCATGTCGAAGTGCCTGGCGCTGCAGAGTTCGAGCACAAGGGTATCATGTATTGCGCAACATGCGACGGCCCGCTATTTACCGGCATGCCCGTTGCAGTACTAGGCGGCGGCAACGCTGCGCTTGAAGCAGTATTGCAGCTCTCTGAATACGCATCGCGCGTAACGCTCTTGCACCGCAGCAACGAATTTCGCGCTGACCCAATCACCGTTGAAAAAGTGCGCGCATTGCCGAACAGCACCATTCTCACAAACGTCACCCTCTCTGAAATAACGGGCGACATGTTTGTCTCAGGACTGAAGTATAAGAACAATGGCAGCGAAAGCATCGAGAATCTGGCGGTGAATGCAGTCTTTGTCGAGATCGGACAGATCCCCAATACTGACCTCGTAAAGGATACGGTGACACTCAACGAGCAGAACAAGATCGTCGTTGACCCAACCAACCAGCGCACCAGCACGCTGGGTATCTGGGCTGCAGGCGACTGCACCAACGGCCTGTACCATCAAAACAACATCGCTGCAGGCGATGCAGTCAAGGCAATTGAAGACCTCTATATCTGGCTCAAGAAAGCATAATAAAAGCCCTCTCAAACGAGAGGGCTTTTATATTATAAAAATAAGTTTCTAAACAGGCAGGCAACAGTAATCGGGCCAACGCCTCCCGGTACAGGAGTATAGAGCGAGGCTTTCTCTGCACAGGCAGGATCAATGTCTCCCACAAGCTTGCCCGTTTGCTCGCTCGTGCCAGCATCAATGAGCACAACGCCTTCTTTTACCATATCAGGGGTAAGGGAATGCGGCACGCCGATACCTGAGACAATAACATCTGCCTCTTTCAATAGAGCAAGCTGCTCTTCTTCAGGGGTATTGATATCTATAGCGATATACGACACGCCCTTGCTATCGAGCAGCATCATGACCGTCTCTCCCACAAGCTTGCCCTTGCCTCTAATAACAATCTTCTTATTGTCTAAGGAAACCTTATAGATCGTCAAGATAAGCTCAGCTGCTGCCGCAACCGGCGGCATGCGCCCTGAGCTTCCTGTGGCAAATGCCATCAAGGCTGCAGTGCTAAGCACGTCTATATCCTTTTCAACCGGCAAAATATTCACCAGCGTCGTCGCGTCAATGCCTTCAGGCACCGGCAACTGGACGACAATGCCGTCATAGTCAGCATCAATTGCTTCCTGCAATACTGCCAAGGCATCAATGGTATTAGCCGCGTCTGAATGCACATGCTCTGCATAAATGCCCAGCGTCTTTGCCACTGCCATTTTCATGCCAACGAACTTCGTACTCGCAGCGTCTTGGCCAAACTGCACGAAGCAGACGCGCAGCTGAGTCTCTTGCGGCCGTGCCGCAAGTTCTTCAAGCACTGCTTCTTTTATTATAGAGCCGTTAATTATCATTGCCTTCCAGCCCTCTTAAAATGCTATCAATCCTTTCAGCCAGCGCGCGCATGTCTTCTGGCGTCTTGCCGCGCGTTGTCTCTGCAGCGGTGCCAATGCGAATGCCAGACGGATCTACCGGCGTGCGGGTATCGAAAGGAATAGCATTCTTATTGACGATAATTCCCTCTTTTTCAAGCGCGTCGCTTGCCGCCTTTCCGGCAACGCCGTGCAGCCAGGTATCGACAAGAAAGACATGAGTGTCGGTGCCGCCTGATATGATGCGCCAGCCCTTGTCTGCAAGCGCCTGAGCGAATGCCTGCGCATTCTCAACCACGTGTGCCGCATACTCCCCAAACGATGCCTGTGCCGCCTCATGCAGCGCTACAGCAATGCCTGCGATGGTATTCATATGAGGACCGCCCTGCAAACCCGGAAAGACTGCCTTGTCGATCTTTGCCGACAGCGCCTTGCGGGAAAAGATCAAGGCGCCGCGCGGCCCGCGCAAGGTCTTGTGCGTTGTCATAACAACTGTATCGGCAAACGGGAACGGGCTGGGATAGACGCCGCCGGCAATGAGGCCGGCGATATGAGAAGCATCAACGTGCAGCAATGCGCCTGACTCTTCAGCAATGGCGCGAAAGGCATCCCAGTCAATAATGCGCGAATATGCCGTATAGCCCGCAACGATCATGGCAGGCTTCTCTCTCATTGCAATATCTCGAATAGCGGTATGGTCAAGCACTTCAGTTTCCTTATCAACCTCATAGGGCACCTGCTGCCACCATTTCCCCGTCATCGATGCCTTGTGCCCGTGCGTCAAATGCCCGCCATGGTCAAGCGAGAGGCCCATAATCTTCCCGCCTTGCGGTACCAGCGCCGCATATACGGCAAGGTTTGCCGGGGAGCCTGACAGCGACTGCACGTTCACTGACCATTCGTCAGCAGAGAGCCCAAACAGCTCAAGCGCTCTTTTTTGCGCGAGCAATTCAATGGCGTCAACGTGCACA
>JAZKAB010000002.1:40628-47635 GCA_040389365.1 Patescibacteria group bacterium | reverse complement strand
TCAGTTGGTAGAGCAACGCTTTTGTAAAGCGAAGGTCGTCAGTTCAAGTCTGACAACCGGCTCCATAGAAAAAGCCCCTCATATGAGGGGCTTTTTCTTATCTT
Source organism: Patescibacteria group bacterium (assembly GCA_040389365.1). Classification (GTDB taxonomy): domain Bacteria; phylum Patescibacteriota; class Minisyncoccia; order Phycocordibacterales; family UBA9973; genus UBA4124. Next base: position 47,531 of record JAZKAB010000002.1, on the reverse strand, counting down.
CGTATCTTGTACAAGAGCAGCTGACATTGCGACGGTGTCATTGCCTCATACAGCTTAATCTCCTGCTTCTCAAGCGCAGCGAGGAGGTTTTCTTTGTTATCCCTGCACTGCGCATTGTCTGCGCACCCTTGCTCAAGGTTGCAGCTGTTGAGCATCACGTAGTCGCTTTCAGCGCGATATGCATTATATGTCTTGAATGCTGCATTCCAGTCTGAATACAGATTGTATTGTATCGAAACGTCGCTATATGCCAGAAGCGCCGGAGACGTTGTCAGCATGCGACCTGAAGAGACATGCTGCAATTGCATGTTAAACGTGCGCAATGCCGCCATGTCGGGATTCTTATGCCCTTGCACCAAGAACGGCGCAGCAGCCATAAACGCTACGATCCCAAATGCGCCATAGAATCCGATATAGGATATCTTGTATCGTTCTATGACATAGGCAATCCCTAGCGCGCTCAGAACCGCAATATACGGCAAGAATGCCAGCATATACCGTGCTTCCTTATGCCCCTCATACATGAAATACCCGCCGATAATCAGTATGGCAAATGTCATGGTGGTGACAGCGAGATGTCGGTATGACTTTTTCCAGTATAGGGCAATTGGCAATACAAAAAGGACATACAAAGGGTTCTGCTTTAGCAGCTCAATTGGATAGAAAAAGAGTCCTTTCTGATACAGGCTCGGATACAGCTTGATCACCTGCGTGCCTTCAATGAATGGCAGGAAGGCATTGCCATAGACATAATAGTTAGCGACAAGAAACGGCACCGCGAGCGTGAAGAACCCTCCGGTGAATGAAAAGCCCCGCTCTATCATGCGCTCAAGCTTCGCAGGCCACTTCCCTTTCTCTTCCAGCATCTTGGCAATGATTACCAGGCCTCCAACGACAAGCGTCAGGCCTTGCGGAAAGCGAAACAAGAACGCGAGCGCTGCAACAAGTCCTGCAATGAAATAGTGCTTGTTCTTTGTTGCGGTATAGACCAGCATCAAAGACAATAGCGCAAAGAATGAAGCAATGATATCGGTAACGGGAATGCTGCTGAATGTGAGGAACACAGCGCTTGCAGCAAGCAATAGCGCGGCAACAGTGCCTGCGCCTTTGCGCACTCTCTCTGCTACTACATATACGAGAATCAGCACTCCAACGCTCATCACCATGCTACACGCAGTGCCTGCAATGTACGGATTAACGCCAAGCTTCCAGAACATGCCGAGCACTATCGGCAACCCAACCGGGCGCAATGCTTCCCAGACTCCAATGGTGCCGTGCGAAAACAGATACTTGGCCATGCCAACGTATACTGCGCCATCCCATGAAATGCCGTTGCTATACATAAGCAGCGGAATATGCGCAAGCAAAAAGAGCACCACAACAATGATAATGCCGATATGATCCTTACAAAATTTCTTCATGATGCTGAAAGACAAAATACTTATATCCTAAAAAATTAATGCACATGCCCAAGAATACGCTCACTACCACGCTGGCGTTGCCGGCGATAAGGGCTGAGATATCAGTATAGTTGATCAGGGCGCGGAATACGAGCGTTGAGAGCACGCTGCTGATGACGAAGGTCGTAACGGTAATGGCCGCAAACCGCCACCATACCCCCGAGCGGTGCTCATGATGCTTGAAGGTAAAGCGGCTATTCATCAAAAAGCTGTTGATCATTGCGACAATGAATGCCAGCGACTTGCAGGCGAAGTATGTCCAGGATGTTTCAAGGCCAATAACATACATAGCCAAGACGTTAAATACCGCAAAATCAATTGCGGTATTTACTATGCCAACAAACATAAAGCGAAGCGTTTGCCATACCATCTCCCTGCTGATGCGCTTCATGCTAGTCGCTCTTCGTGCTTGGGCTTTTAACCTTGAGCGCGCTGGTTGCAGGAGTCTGCTTAGTCGGAGCAGTCACGCTGACAGGGAGCATTTTCTTTAGATCTGCAAGCGAAACAAAGCCATTGTGCGTCTTGTCATTGAGCACGATCGACGGCAATGCGGCTGATACCTTGTAGATGCTCAAGAGCGCGCGGATAGTCGAGCTGTCGAGTCGGGCATCGAATGAATAGACGCGAATGCCGGGATACTGCGAACGCAATGCGTCAAGCACGTAGCCCTGGCTGACGCAGTCTGCGCAGCTGTCCTTGTCAGCATAGAAATATAAGATAGTTGTAATGTCTTCCTTGCAGCGAGCACTGACGCGCTTTGTCAACAGGTAGTCTTTCACTTCCAATACTGAATACTGCTGCTTGAGCAGTGACAGCTCAGTCTGGTCGCTAAAGTGCAGCTCGCCGTATGAGATCTTGTCTGCAAGCTCTGAAATTTCGCTTGAAAGGTATGTCGCCTCAGTATTCTCGCACGACATTTCCTGCAGCAAGTCAAACTGCGTTTCAGATGCCAGGATATCTGTCGTCACCTTGGTCTGCACCTGCTTTATCTCTTCTATCTTGCGCTGGTTGAAATAGATGCTGAGATACCAGGCAATGGTAAAGACCGCTGCGGTAATAATAAGTACGATAAAATATTTTTTAAACCCCTTCATATACTATCGCCATTTAGGCTGACCTCGTCGTGCTATTGTATTCCAAACTGCCTTCAAAAGCCAGAATGGCGCAATCACGCTGTAGATCAGCATGTATGCCAATACGTGCCAATGGAAGCCATTGCCCTGCTTGTTCAAGCGCGTGCCCATAACAATTGAGAACATGAGCAAGAGATACAGGATAACGGTAACGAACGAAACGGTCTGGGTGTTGATATAGAACCAGTCAAAGTTAACATGCACGGCACTGCTTGGAGAGAATCCTGCAATGCTGTACTGCGTCACTTTCTTGATCACGAAGATAATGGCGTCATACATGAAGACGATGGCAAGGTACACTACCGCCACGATTGAAATAATACCTGATGGCAATGTGAAGAATGAGAAGTTCAAGTACTCTCTCTTAAACAGCAGCCGACGATAGTCAATGGTGTTCTGAATGAAGCCGTAAATCCATCGCAGGCGCTGCACGTAGAGCTTCTTGATAGTGTTTGGCGAAGAGGTATACACGAACGAGTTAACCGAGTGCACGATCTCAAGATGGTTTTCCTGCATGCGGTACGCAAGCTCCTGATCTTCAGTATTGTGCGCTTTCTTGAACTTGCCGATCTTGGCAAACATTTCCCTGCGGAACAGAGAGAACGGTCCGGGCGTCACGTGGATGGCGCCAAGCAATGAGAGCATCTTCTTGTTGTACGTGCTCATGTTATATTCGACGCGCTGCGCATACTGCAAAAGATTTTTTGGATTATGCACGACAAGCGACGGCGTTACCGCCCATGCATCCTTGTTGGTATTAAAAATGCCAATCATGCGAATAAGCGCGTCAGGGGCAACGAAAGAGTCGGCATCAAGGCCGCCGATAATGTCAGCATCGGTATTGTCGATACCGAAGTTGATTGCCGTATGCTTGCCGCCATTTTCCTTTTTGAAAATGCGCACGCGAGGATGGTCTTTGTATTGCAGCAAGTGCTCCCATGTCTTGTCGGTGCTGCCGTCATCAACTGCAATAACTTCCAGTCGGTCTTCGGGATATTCAAGCGCCAAAATAGAGGCAATAGTGCCATGCACGGTGCTTTCCTCATTCCAGCACGGGACGATAATTGCCACCTTGGGATAGTGGTCTACAGCCGGTATTGGCTCGTTTTTGAGCTTCTTCATTTCCTTGCGGTGCTCAAAATACGTCACCAAAAGAAAGAGTTGGACGTACATGGCCAAAAAGACCACGGTATAAGTCAGAATCTCCGGAATAGTCATATATATCATTGCATACTAGCACAATGGCCTTGTTTTTTCTAGCCTCAAAGTAGGATATACTATAGCCATGGAACCACAAGAAAAAACCGAAGTTACTGCCCCAAAACAGCCTGCAAACATCGCTGCTGCCATCATTACCGGCGCTGCGATGATCGTCATTGCGCTTGTTATCATCATGCACCCGTCTAAGAGTACTGGCTCGCTTCCCGGCACTGAACAGCAGCCAGCTACGCCAACTGCTGTATCTTCTGACATCGCCACAGTGCGCGAAAGCGACAAGAATCATATCCGTGGCAACCTTGCGACAGCCGAAATCGTCATTATCGAATATTCAGACAGCGACTGCCCGTTCTGCGTAAAGTTCCATCCAACCCTGCAGCAGATCGTTGATGACTATAAGGGCAAGGTTGCATGGGTATACCGCTTCTTCCCGCTTGCTATGCATCCAAATGCATACAATGAAGCAGTTGCGCTGCAATGCGCAAGCATTCTTGGCGGATCAAACGGATTTAATACTTATATTGACTCGATCATCAATATCACCGTCAACCCTGATCCGAAGAGCAATGAGATTCTCTCAACGGTAGCAGTGCAGCAAGGACTTGATGCTGCAAAATTTAAGGCCTGCCTTGCAGATCCTGCGACAAAAACCGCTATCGACAACGGCATTGAAGAAGCTGGCTCAATCGGCGCACAAGGAACGCCCTTCAGCATTGTGGCAAACCTGAAGACTGGCAAGCAGGCAATTATCCCGGGAGCATATTCGATTGAGGATGTTAAGAAGACAATTGATTCGTTGATGAAATAAATTGGCAATAAGAAAAGCCCCGAATGCTCGGGGCTTTTTGTTTTTCAGGGCATAGAGTAGTTAATGTTGTTATTAACTGAAAACTCTACAAGAGTAATAAATCTTGCTAGTGTTTTTTCCCATGACTTTGAAGATAAGTCTGCGTTTGGAGCCCATTCAATAGTATCGTTAAGCTTTTCGCTGCCTGCATCGTAATGAAAGGCAGATTCAGACCGCATCATAGTAAGTGATGCGATTGGATCATCTTCACCCTCAGCAAATAAGACCGCTTCAACCAGGATAAAATCCTTAATCTCTGAAGCGCTAAACCAAAATGAGCATATAGGCACTTCATCAGATCCTTTAAAACGTATCCCGCTTCTTTTTGGATTCTCATCTTCAAACGTGGTGATTTGAATTGAAAACTTAATAGGCGACGCGCGATTATCCGCAGCACATGCTGCCTCAACAGTGCTAGCAAGGTTTTTTAAAATTGCTAAAGCAAGGCGAACTTCTAAGCTTGAATATTGTCTCTTTTTCATTGTTGTTAATTTTTAACACTATACCATATTAGTATATAAATGTCAAAAGCCCCTCTCGGGGCTTTTGCCTATAGATATATTAGTCGAAATAGTTTCGAAGTCGCTGAATGCGGTCGTTCTGACGAAGCTTTTCGTGCACCTTCGCTTCGATCTGTCGGATACGTTCGCGGGTAACGCCGAATTCCTTTCCAACTTCCTCAAGCGTGTGCTGCACGCCGTCGATTAGGCCATAGCGCATTTCAAGGATTCGCTTCTCCTTCGGAGACAGCTCTTCCAATACTGCGCGGATAGCATCCTGCAGCATGCGACGGCTTGATTCCTGGTCAGGACGCAAGATCTTGTCATCAGCAATAAATTCGCCGAATGTAGACTTGTCTTCGTCATCGCCAATCGGAGATTCCAATGAGCGGGTTTCCTGGTTGATCTGCTCGATCACGTGCACCTTCTCAACTTCGATTCCCATTTCCATTGCAATTTCTTCCGGCATCGGATCGCGGCCCAAGTCCTGCGCCAAGCGGCGCATCACCTGCTTGTACTTTGAGATAGTCTCAACCATGTGCACCGGGATACGGATCGTTCGAGACTGGTCGGCAAGCGCTCGGGTAATTGACTGGCGAATCCACCATGTCGCATAGGTTGAGAACTTGAAGCCCTTAGTATAGTCGAACTTTTCCACCGCCTTGAAGAGGCCGATGTTTCCTTCCTGGATCAAGTCCAAAAGTGTCAGGTCAGCCGTACGGTTAGCGTACTTCTTGGCAATAGACACAACCAGACGCAGGTTAGAGCGAGCGAGCAAGTTCTTTGCCTCCAAGTCTCCTGCAGCAATGCGCTTTGCAAATTCCTTTTCCTGAGCAGCATTGATCAATGGGTATTGGCCGATGTCTTTCAGGTACATCTGCACGGAACTGAAGCTGTGGCTGTCCTTCACGTACTTTGAAAGGTCTTCATTGCTGTCGATATCAAGCAGGTTTCCGCCTTCAAGAATATCGATGCCCGCAACGCTGAACTTCTCATACAGCTCATCAAGGAACATGATATTGTTCTCGATGTCAGGAAATGTCTTCAGGATCTCGTCATAGGTGATGAAGCCGCGCTTCTTTCCCTTGTTGATTAGCTCTTCGGACTTCAATTCCAATTCCTTTGTTTTCTTTTCTGAATTGTTCTCGCGACGAGGAGGAGTGCCCGCGTGGCGGATAGTAATCGGCTTAGGCTTTGCCTTTGGAGCAGCAGCTTTCGCTACAACCTTTTTCACTGTCTTCTTTGGAGCAGCTTTCGCTGCTACCTTCTTTGCTGGAGCTTTTTTGACTGCACTCTTTGGTGCCACTTTTTTTGCTACCTTCTTTGTCGGCGCTGGTGCGCTCTTCTTAACTACTTTCTTCGGTTGTGCTTTAACTGTTTTTTTTGTTGGCATAAAATCTATTCGTATCATCATTGAAATAAGGGAAAAAGTCAATCCCTCGCATCATCACGGCGCGTGACGATGCTGATGGAGCTTTTGCAAGAGCGCAAGATACTGCAGCTCTTTTTCCTCGTCTTTCTGCTGCTTTGCTTCGTTCATCTTCATCGCATACTCAAACCGGAGCTGCTCAAGGAACTGCGCGATGATAGTCTGCGCCAATTCATTGGCGACAAGCGTGCGATGCTCCTCGTCAACGGTGGCGAACTCTCGCTCGGTGCGGGCGATGACATGCTCTTTCTGCATCGCATTAAGTTCTGGCACTATGATTGCGGCGTCTTCAAATCGAAACGCTTCAAGCACCGCT
>JAZKAB010000002.1:0-40618 GCA_040389365.1 Patescibacteria group bacterium | reverse complement strand
CAACAAGCGCAACGAAGCGCTCGAGATGGGACACGTGCATGTCATGCTTGAGTGCCGGCAGCGTGACTGCTTCTCGCGATTCTTGGCGAGACTCGGCAGCGTAGCCGTTGAAATCGTCAGTGACATCCTTGATGCCAAGGCTTGATTCCGCTGCAATGGTGCTGATGTACAGCTGCCGCTCAACGGCAGAGGAGACGCGCTGCAAGAATGGGAAGAGCCTGGTGCGCAATGCCTGCTTGAGCTGGTATGCAGAGGTCGCGGTCTTCTGTATAACATGCAGAGTATGCAAGATAAAATGTTCCCCCCGCTTGAGCAATTCTTTCCAGGCGTCAGTTCCCTCTTTTGACACAAAGTCAGCAGGATCAACGCCTTCCGGCAATGCCACCACTTTCGGATTCATGCCCAATGACAAGGCAACGAGCGCGGCGCGCTCCATTGCCTTCTGTCCGGCATTGTCGCCGTCAAAGGCAAGAAAGAGGTTTGGCGTGAGGCGTGCCATGACAGACAACTGCGCCCCCGCATCCCCTACAACCGTCTCAGACACTGCCGTGCCCGATGTCGCCACCGTATTCTTGAATCCTGCCTGGTGGCTCAAGACAAGATCCATCTGCCCTTCAACCAGAATGGCAAAGTTATGCTTCTTGATAGCAAGCTTGGCCTTGTCGAAGCCAAAAAGAATGCGCGACTTCTGAAACACTTCGGTTTCTGGGCTGTTCAGATACTTCGGGCCTTCCGGCGTATCAGGAAACATGCGTCCGGAAAATGCGACGATGCGGCCGCTGCTGTCAGACATCGGAAACATGATACGGCCGCGAAAGCGGTCATAGTATCCTTTTTCTGTTTTCTTGATCAGTCCTGCGCGCTCATAGTATTCCTGGCTCTGCGCATCGATCGCTGCGGCTATGTTGCGCCATTCAGTTGGCGCGTAGCCAATGCGGAACTGCTTGATAGTTTCTTCATTGAGGCCGCGGTTCTTGAGATATGCCAATGCATCTGGGTTCTGCATAAGGTATTGCTGATACTTTTCTGCAGTGGTCTCAAGCGCCTTGTATACGCTGTCAGTCGCTTCAACCTTCTCATGCTGTGCCGTCAATACGATACCGGCACGATCTGCCAATACTTTAAGCGCGCCCTTCTTGTCGAGCCCTTCGAACATTTCAACGAAGTTGAAAATATCTCCCTTGGCCCCGCAGCCGAAACAATAGAAAAGACCGCGTTCCGATGATACCGAAAACGACGCAGTCTTTTCATTATGAAACGGACATCGAGCCTTAAACTGAGTGCCGGATGGTTCTAGCGTAATATAGGTCGACAGTACTTCAGAAATAGGCAGGCGCTGCTTTATTTGTTCAAACAGCCTGTTATCCATTCTTATTGTTCTTCGTCGTGCTTAATATTGTTGATATCAAGCGCGCTTCGCTCTCGGAAGCCAGTACCTGCAGGAATCAATCGTCCCACAGTTACGTTTTCCTTCAAGCCGCGGAGCGTATCAGTGCCGCCCTTGACGGCATTGGCAATCAAGACACGGTTCGTGTTCTGGAAGGACGCCGCTGAGATCCAGCTCTTTGCGTTCAAGGCAGTCTGAGTAATACCAAGGATGATCAATGTACCCTTTGCTTCCTTCAGCCCCTTCTCGCGCATCTTTGCATTTTCTTCCATCATTTCTGTCGCTTCAATAGTGTCTCCTGGAGAGAATGAAGTGTCTCCGGCATCCTTCACCTTGCGACGAGAGAACATCTGGCGAACGATAATTTCCAAGTGCTTGCGGGCAATAGATGCTCCCTGCAATTCATACACCTTGATGATTTCGCGAATGATGTAGTCTTCAGCTGCTTCGCGGCCGCCGAATTCGTACACTTCGTCAACGTTTGCAGAACCGTCTGTCAGGAGCTCGCCCTTAACGACTTCCTGGCCAACCTTCACGATGCATACGCGGCGAGGACCGACGATGTACTCGACTGAATCCTTCTTCGCTTCCTCGTCCTTGTTAGAAAGGACAGTGATAGTCTTCTGGCCGTCTTCTTCCTTAATCTCGGCAACAGTACCTGAGTACTTGTTTACCAATGCAGGATTCTTAACGGTTCGGCATTCGAACACTTCTTCAACGCGAGGGAGACCCTGCGTGATGTCGACACCAGCAAGACCGCCGGCGTGGAAAGTACGAAGCGTTAGCTGCGTACCAGGCTCGCCAATCGCCTGAGCGGCAACGATACCGACTGATTCGCCGCGATCTACCAAGTGGTTACGTCCCAAGTCGAGACCGTAACACTGTCGGCAGATACCGTAGATTGTCTTGCAGACCATCGGAGTGCGGACGTGCACCTCCTTAACGCCCTTCTCCTCGACAAGCGCTACGTCGTCCTTGCCAAGCAAGTGACCGCGCTTGAACAATGTCGTACCATCTTCGGTTACGATGTCCTTTGCGACAACGCGGCCGCGAATGCTTTTGGCAAGAGGGATTTCAAGACCAGAAATCATTTCTGCTGTCATGATCTTTGAACCCTTAGTGCCGCAGTCGTCTTCGGTAATAACAACGTCCTGCGCAACGTCAACGAGACGTCGAGTCAGGTATCCGGCACGAGCGGTATTAAGCGCAGTGTCGGCTAGACCCTTACGAGAACCGTGAGTCGTAATGAAGTACTCAATCGGAGACAAACCTTCCTTGAATGAAGGAATGATCGGGAAATCAATCGTTCGTCCAGTGGTGTTCTGAATCAGACCCTTCATACCTGCCATCTGCGTCACATTACTCATTGATCCGCGGGCGCCAGAGATGATCATGTCATACACTGAGCCGTGCTTTTCGATAGTGTCAGGAAGCAGCTTTTCGATTTCGTTCTTCGCCTTGTTCCAGTTAGAGATAACCTTCTCATAGCGCTCGTCTTCTGAAAGAAGACCTTCTTCGAACTGAGAGCGGATTTCCGCTTCAAGCAATCGGTACTTGGCAACGATCGCTGGCTTTTCTTCAGGCACGATAACGTTATCAATACCCCAAGTCGTACCTGAGCGAGTCGCGTACTTGTATCCGAAGTCCTTGATGCGGTCAAGGATTGGCGCAACCATTTCGATCCCATATTTTGCAATAAGAGAGTCGACAACGGCAGCCATCTTCTTTCCAGTCATGTCTTCGTTCATGTATGGGAAGTCCTTTGGCAAGACAGCGTTGAACAATAGTCGTCCAACAGTCGTTTCAAACGGCTTGTTTGCAAACATTTCATACTTGCCCTTCTGAGTTCCAAGCACGAACACTTTTGCGCGCATAGATACAGCATCAAAGTCGCTGGTTGTAATTGCCTCGTTCGGACTTGCGAAGTACATGCCTTCGCCCTTTTCTCCATCAACAGCAGTAGTCATCCAGTAACAGCCCAATACGATATCCAACATTTTTGATGACACGATTGATTCCCCGTTCTGAGGCTTCAGGATGTTCTTGTCAGCAGCAATCAGCGTTGCAGCCTCGTGCTGCGCACGGTCTGACAACGGAAGGTATACGCCCATCTGGTCACCGTCGAAGTCGGCGTTGAACGCAGGACATACCAATGGGTGCACCTTGATCGCATTGCCTTCAACCAATACTGGCTGGAAGGCCTGAATACCAAGTCGGTGCAAGGTAGGAGCGCGGTTAAGCATCACGTACTTGCCCTTGATCGCTTCTTCAAGAATAGCCCATACTTCTGGAATACCGTCTTCGATGAGCTTGTTCGCCCCGCGAATGTTATACGCAAGTTCCTGCTCGATGATCTTTGAGATCACGAACGGTCGGAACAGTTCCAATGCCATATGCTTTGGAAGTCCGCACTGGCTTAGCTTCAAGGTAGGACCAACGACAATAACTGAACGCGCTGAGTAGTCCACGCGCTTTCCGAGCAAGTTCTGACGGAACAGACCTTGCTTAGACTTCAGGTTGTCTGAAAGGGACTTCAATGCGCGGCGCTGTGCCTGACTCATTGCTGGACTATCCTGTCCGGCAATTGAGTTGTCGATAAGCGCGTCAACAGCTTCCTGCAGAATACGCTTTTCGTTTCGCAAGATAACGTCTGGCGCACCGATTTCTTTCAGCTTCTTCAAGCGGTTGTTTCGGTTGATCACGCGACGGTACAAGTCATTGATATCAGACGTTGCATGACGTCCGCCTTCCAATGCAACCATAGGACGGATTGCTGGAGGGATAACCGGAATAACGGTCAGGAACATCCATTCAGGACGAATGTTTGCATAGATCATGCCGCGTACCAATGACATGCGCTTGTTAAGCTTCTCGCGCTCTGCAGCGCCAGCCTTTTCCAACAGCTTCTCAGTTGTTGCCTTCACCTTCTGAAGATCCATGTCCTTGAACAGCTGGTAGATTGGCTCTGCGCCAACGCCTGCCTCAAAGGCAGAACCGTACTTCAATGAGAAGTGGTGGTATGAGATTTCGTTCAAGACCTTTCCGATGCGGATTTCCTGGATTTCTTTCTTAGTGTTTGTCAGCAATGTGCGAAGCTTCTCGCGAGTCTCCTCGTCAGCAGCGCCTTTCAGCTTGTTCTTAAACTCAGCATCAAGGTCAGCAACGATGCGCTCTCGCTCATCTTCGTGCACTGAGGTAATGATGTAGCCGGCAAAGTACACAACCTTTTCAAGGTCGGTAAGCGACACGTTAAGCAAGATGCTCATGCGTGACGGTACGCCGCGCAGGAACCAGATGTGCGCTACAGGAGACGCAAGCTCGATGTGGCCCATGCGGTCACGTCGAACGATTGACTGCGTTACTTCAACGCCGCACTTTTCGCAGACAATGCCTGCGTAGCGAATGCGCTTGTATTTCCCACAGTAACATTCGTAGTCTTTTTCAGGACCGAAGATGCGCTCGTCGAACAGGCCGCCGCGTTCGCTGCGTCCAGTACGATAGTTGATTGTTTCAGGCTTCGTCACTTCGCCGAAAGACCATTCGCGGATGCGATCCGGGCTTGCGAGCTTCAGGGAGATTTGATCAAAGTTTGTTGTATCGAGTGTTTTCATAAATGTTTTTTATTTAACTGGAGGAGTTTTAGCTAGTCATTTCGCCTGTAGTGTCTTCGAATGGTACGACCGTAGTGTTCTTGAGCTCAACATCGAGTGACAAGCCCCGCAGATAGTTCAGCATGACCGAGAATGAGGCTGGCACGTTCGGCTCTCCGATCGGCTCGTTCTTGATGATCGAATCGAATGTCGCCGCGCGTCCTCTGATATCGTCGGACTTGATGGTAAGCATTTCTCGAAGGGTGTGCGATGCGCCGTATCCTTCCAATGCCCACACCTCCATTTCTCCGAAACGCTGACCTCCGCCTTGCGCCTTACCTCCCAGCGGCTGCTGAGTGATGAGACTGTAGGGCCCGATTGATCGCATGTGGATCTTGTCTTCAACCATGTGGTGGAGTTTCAAGATGTACATGTACCCAACGGCAATGTCCTGCTCGAACTTGTCGCCAGTGCGGCCGTCAAACAATGGCACGCGCCCATTTTCTGGAAGCCCTGCCTTTACAAGCTCCTGCTTGATTTCAGCGTCGGTTGCGCCAGCGAATGGCGGAACAATAGCCTGGTAGCCAAGCTCGTTCGCAGCCATACCCAAGTGAAGCTCGAGAATCTGTCCGAGGTTCATACGTGATGGCACGCCGAGCGGCGTTAGCACAACGTCAACGGGACGACCGTCTGCCATGTATGGCATGTCTTCCTCCGGAAGCACGACTGAGATAACACCCTTGTTACCGTGACGTCCCGCAAGCTTGTCGCCGACTGAGATATTACGCAGCTGGGCAACTTCAATCACGATTTTCTTGATTACGCCAGATTCCAATGTGTGACCCTGATCGCGTGAGAATACCTTAACGCGGATGATGCGGCCCTTCTTGCCGTGATCCATCTTAAGAGACGTATCCTTAACGTCACGAGCCTTTTCAGCAAAGATACTGCGGAGCAAGCGCTCTTCAGGAGTCAGTTCTGTTTCGCCCTTTGGAGTGATCTTGCCGACAAGAATGTCGCCTTCCTTCACTTCAGCACCAACACGGATGATACCGTCTTCGTCGAGATCCTTAAGACGAGCCTCGCCAACGTTCGGAATGTCGCGAGTTGTTACCTCTGGCCCGAGCTTTGTGTCGCGCACGATAGAAGTGAATTCAGCAATATAGATAGAGGTGAACTTTGAGTTCTTGATCAATCGCTCTGAAAGGATGATCGCGTCTTCGAAGTTTGCACCGTTCCAACTCATAAACGCAACGAACATGTTGTGTCCGAGTGCGATCTGACCGTGGTCAGTCGTTGAAGTGTCAGCGAGCAATTCGCCTTTCTTCACCATCTGTCCAAGAGAGACAACGGGGCGCTGGTGGAACGCGTTGAAGTTGTTATTGCGCTGGAAAGACACAAGGTTGTATGAATGCTCCTTGTTCTTTTCATTCTTCACCGTGATCTTTGCAGCATCAACGTAGGTGATTTCGCCTGCTTCTGCAGCCATGATAAGGCGGCCTGAGAATGGCGCAGCATCCTGCTCAACGCCAGTTGCAACCAATGGCGCTTCTGGAGCGATCAGCGGCACTGCCTGTCGCTGCATGTTACTTCCCATGAGCGCGCGGTTCGCGTCGTTGTGTTCAACGAACGGAATCATAGAAGTACCGACTGAGAATGCCTGATTAGGCGCAACGTCGATATAGTCAACGAGTTCCTTCTTTACGATACCAGGACTGGTGCGGATACGAGCCTCAACGTCTTCTGGAAGGTTGCCCTTGTCGTCATACTTCGTGCTTGCATGTGCGATAGTGCACTTTTCTTCTTCAGCTGCGTTTAGATATTCAACATCGCCGGTGATCTTGCCGTTCTTTACCTTTACGTAGGGAGTTTCGATAACGCCAAATGCGTTTACGCGAGCGTAAATAGACAGACGAAGGATAAGACCGATGTTCGGACCTTCAGGAGTCTGAATAGGACATACGCGACCGTAGTGAGATGGGTGCACGTCGCGCACTTCAAGCGTTGCGCGCTCGCGGGTCAAACCGCCGGGACCAAGCGCCGATAGGGTGCGCAGTTCTTCAAGTTCTGACAGGACGTTTTCCTGCTGCATGAACTGAGAGAGCTGGTTAGTAGTAAAAAATTCCTTGATGCGGGCCTGCAATGGGCGCTGGTTCACCACCTGAATAGGCAGTGCGTTTGACGCATCGATGGTAGACATGCGGTCCTGCACGTTACGCTTGATCTGAGTAAGACCAACGTAGATTTTCTGCTGGAGCATTTCGCCAACGAAGCGCACGCGGCGTGAAGACAAGTTGTCGATGTCGTCAGCATGAGAGCCGGGAGTAGTGTTTAGCTCAACGATATTGTTAACAATGATTGCAAGGTCGGCAGCAGACAATGTCTTGCGTTCCATTTCCTTGTCGCCCATATCAAGACCGAAGCGAGTGTTGAAGCGAAAACGTCCAACCGCTGAAAGGTCGTAGCGCTCTTCTGAGAAGAGGTTGTTTACGAAGTCGCGAGCGTTGTCGGCTGTAGCCAAGTCGCCATCGCGGAGCTTTCGGTAGATTTCTACGAATGCCTCGCCAGGAGTCTTTGCAAGATCCTTTTCAAGAGAGTGCGCGATCATCTTCTGAGCAGCTTCGCCTGGGAAGTGCTTCTTGATGTCTTCGTCAGTCGTTAGGCCAAGTGCGCGCAACAATGAAGTTACCGCGAATTTTCGCTTCTTGTCGATACGAACATACACAGTTCCGTCAGGATCAGATTCGATTTCGATCCATACGCCGCGGTTCGGGATGATCTTCGCGCCAAAGTATCGCTTGCCCTTCACTTCAAGTTCGGTAAAGAATACGCCGCTTGAGCGAGAAAGCTGCGGGATGATTGAACGCTCAACGCCATTGATGATGAATGTTCCGTGAGGAGTCATAGTCGGAAGGTCGGCCATGAAAATTTCCTGCTCCTTTTCAGAACCAGTTTGCTTGTTGGTCAGCTTAACGCGGGCCTTGATTTGTGTTTCGAGAGAGAGTTTGTTTTCTTTGCAGTAGTGCTCGTCGAACTTCGGTTCCACCAAGTGGAATGACACGAAGTCCAGCTGGAACTTCTTTGCAGAGTAGTCATTAATAGGAGTGAATTCCTTGAAGGTTTCCTTCAAGCCCTTTTCAACAAGCCAGTTGAATGAATCAAGCTGGTGCTGAATAAGGTTAGGAAACTCAACAAGAGGTTTTTTATATTTCGAAAAGTATTTTTTTGGACGCTGGTCCGTTGGTTTTGCTTTACTCATGGTTGTTCTAAAACGCAAAAATGCCTCGCGGGAGCCTCCCGTGGGCGTTATCTATAAAATCGCTACTAATTTACAGGCTTTTCTCTCGTAACCCTTCCACAATCTGTAATGCAATAACTATAGCAAAATATAGGTTTTTGTCAATAAAAAGGCCGCCCTGGTTAAGAGCGGCGGTTCAGTAGCTACCTACATTTTCGTTATTGGCATATCAGCAACCCTATCTGCCCATTTAGTAAAGAAGATGAAATAGATCAGAAGCATTATGCCAGTGCTAATTGCTAAGTTTCTTAAGAAATCAATTATGGGCAAAAAGCCTGTGTAAAATGACACCAAGCAGGCTGCGAGCACTATTCCTAACACTGCAGACAGGCTATGAAATGACCATGGGATTCCAAAAATACCTACGGCAATACCAATTTCCATTAAAGGAATAGGGGCATTGGTAATTGCCCAGCTGCATAACAATGCCAACAGCGCCAAGGTTGCGAGATACATATACCCCGCAAGGTGAGTAGTTGCATTTCTCCATTTTTCGAACCTCATAAAGGGTGTCTTTATTACTGCAACAACATACAGCGATGCGGTCATCATCGCGATCATTGATTCAGTAATAAATGTTACGGGGCAATAGCCGCCAAAATAAAACAGGCTGCTGCCTGCTCCGCCAACCGCCATAGCCATGACAGCGTATTGGAAATACATAATTATTTTTTTCATTTTACATAATTTAAAGAGCGATATGCTTACACACTACCCTACAAATGATATAAGTCAACAGCAGTAGCTATTTCTGCTGCGTCTTGCGCCATTCCTCTATTTTCTTGTGGTCTCCAGAAACCAATACGGGCGGCACCTTGTACTTCTTTCCTTTTATTATCTTTGTAGCCTTTGGAAACTCAAATACCTCGGGGCGAGTATACACCCGAGGGCTGGCAGTACGACTCTCTTCAACTGACTCGTTAGCGCCTAATACGCCAGGAATCTGGCGCGCAATAGCGTCAGTCATGACAAGCGCTGGCAATTCCCCTCCGGTTAGGACAAAGTCCCCGATAGATACCTCGTCTGCCTTCAGAATCTTGCGCACACGGTCATCAACGCCTTCATACCGGCCGCAGATAAATACTACATCGCTATACTGCTTTGCCCACTTTGCAGCCATCACGTTATCAAACATCTTTCCTGACGGAGACAGCATTACCACCTTCGCCTTCTTCCCTTTCATCTTCAGCTTGGCATGCGCTCGCAGAATAGGCTCTGGCGTCATCACCATGCCTGGACCGCCGCCATATGGCCGGTCATCAACCTTCCCATGCTTGTTAAGCGTATAGTCGCGAATGTTCTTCACGTCAAAAGACACAAGCTTCTTTTCAGCAGCGCGCTTCAGCATGGCCTCGGTGACATAGCTGTTGATCATTTCTGGAAAAAGCGTAAGGAAGTGAAATTTCATAAGATCAATACTACAAGGAATCAGAACAAAGTCAAAAAAATCCTCGCTTATTTAAAAGTGAGGATCGGGTGAATGAATGCAGTATAGAGCCATTGAGCTCCGATGAAAAGAAAATTTCCCGCTGCCGCGAAAAGCGTCAGAAGCAGAAAACATATCAGGAAACGCTTTGGGGCCTGAAATTTCCCCTTAAGCTGCATTTCACGCCTGAGAGTGCGGCTGCGCGTTCCAAGCGTAAGAATAAGAATCCAGACTACTACTGAAAGTACTTGTACAAATGACATGACAATTGAGATTAGGTGAGCGTATTTGTTTTGCCCAACTTAATCTAACTGCCTGACAAAGTCAATGCATAAAAAAATGCCGACTGTTAGTCGGCATTGTCGCACATTATGCTTTCGCGAGCTTTTCCTGTATCTTGGCCGATAGCTCCTTCGTCGTAAACGGCACTTCGCAGTTATAAAAGAATATGATAGCCCATCGGCCTTCATCAATCTTTGTCTCGTCGGCAACCGCTACGTGGTACATTGCCTGCATTACGTTATCCGTTGCAATGTCGGCTTTAATACCTGGAAACACAAGCATGTTTCTGTTGTCAGGAACATACACAATTCCCGCCTCATGATTTTCCTTGCCAACTATCAAACCGGGCCTGCTCTCTGCAACATGCGCGGTGAGCAGGCTTTGGTCATAGTGCGGCTTTGCAGTAACAGCATGCCCAGGCTTGTAATACAGCAGTCGAATAATGCCGCGAGTCTGATAGTTCCGCTGCTTAATTTTCTCAAGCATGTCATGTCCAGGATACAGGCCGTCAAAAGCGCTAATGACCTGAAGCAGGTCTTGGCAGAGCCGAGCGTGTATCATTTCAAGGCCCATCAGAAACTTGTCCCATTTGTCGCGCTGGTTCGCATACGACTGCTTCCCGCTCATTGTATGCATTATCCTTTCCATGCTCTTGAAGTGGAAAAAGAACTTATGGTCGTAGCCTCCGCCGAACCTTTCAACCAATCCGTCATCGGGGTTGTCTTCCCCGTCAGCATCAATTTCCCATTCTGCTCTTTCTTCCTTGGGAAGGTTAATGAGATCCATAAATGTATCGATGATTGGCTGCAGCGCTTGCAGCGAAAGCCCGCTGAGGCTTGAGGTGTACAGCCCGCAACCGTCCCTTGCGAGCAGCTGAGATAGCTCAGCTGCATCCTTAGCAATTTCTATATTTTTCATTGTTTAAATTTTCATAACCTTAGCAGCATTGAAAATTTTGTCAAAAAAAAAGCCGTCCTATAGTTGGGACGACTTTCGCAAGGAAGAAATTGATTTCTTATTTCTTGCTCGTAGTGATTTTGGCTCGAGAGGATCTCTGTAGACGATTGCGCTTACAACCCTAATCTTATAAGACTCTCTTTCAATACTTTTTGTACTGACACGAAGATTGAATTTTCTTTCTTCGTTTTCAATGAATTTTTCAAATGCATCTCTGCATGCATTGATTAATAATGACGTAAGAACGGTAACAAAAACAAACAATACTGCTTTCATTTATATTGGTTTATGGGTGAATTTCTAGGTTAAGAATAGCATATTACAACACAAAAGTCAAGCAAAAAGCACCCTAAAAAGGGTGCTTTTTGTTTATAAATCCTTTATTTTAAAGGTCTTTTAGGTCAGCCATAGCATCGTCAAGATTGGCCACATCGGGCTGTCTTTCGTAGCCTGCAGGCTCGTTGATCTTCAGGTTGACGCGAGCATTGTTTTTCATGCCAACAACGCGAAGCAAGGTGCGGATTGCCTTGGCGGTATTGCCAGAGCGGCCGATAATCTTGCCCATATCGGCTTGGTTAATAGAAAGGGTCAGGAGCACTCCCATTTCGTCTACAGTACGGTCGATAACGACATCGTCCGGATTATCAACAAGAGCTTTAATAAGCATTTCAAGAAATTCTTTGTCAGACATAGGTATATTGTGATTACTGCTAAATGTACCGAGCGGCACGTATGCATAGAGTATAGCCCAAAAATAAAGAAAACGTAAATAAAAAGCCTCTTTTTAAGAGGCTTTTTATTATTTCTTCTTAAGGTCTTTTCGAGCTACTGTCGGAGATTTTCGTGACAGTACGTTCTTTGCGCGTCCCTCGATCACTCCCTGCTTTACCAGCATGTTGTGGGCAGTGTCAGAAACCTGAGCGCCGCTTGCAATCCAGTGCGTGATGCGTTCCTTCTTAAGCGTTACAACATTGCTCTTCATAGTGTATGAGCCTAGGATTTCCAAGAACTTGCCGCTTTGAGGCCCGTTTTTAGAATCCGTCACCACTAGACGAAATGCTGCTTCATTTTTGCGCCCAATGCGCTGTAGTCGAATCTTTAACATGTGGGGCTTATCGTAGCAGACAAAAGAAAAAGCGTCAATAACCAATGGTTTTGACGCTTCAGAGATCAGTGCTGCAGTTCTGCAGCGAGAGCCAGTTCGGGCGTATAGGTGCTGATAAGGTGTTCCCTTTCAGGCGCTTCGACAAGGATAAATCCGGCCTGAACAAGCTTGCTCACAGTGTTTGTTACCGCTGATTGGTTTGGAAGATACTCAGCAATGGCAATAAGCGGTGCGTTTTGCGCAGGATTACTCTTGCACGTAAACGTAGTGCCAGTAGCAACAAATCTGGCACCTTTCTTTGGCGTGCCAAATAGGCTGGCTATACCCTTAAACATTTCGTCATTCACAAGAAGAAATGCTTTGACCTTAATCACGGGCTTGCTCTTTTTTTTAGTTTCGCTATACATTATATTTTTTGTTTTCAAAACTATACTACCTGCCTTCACGATGTCAATATTATACTTCGCGCTTTGCCTAACTCATGCTACAGTATCTCCTATATGCAAGACGCACTCCCTGAAGCGAAAGCCGGCGGAACCTATGAAGGACAAATTAATATCTCAACAAAAGGCATCGGCTATGTAAAGGTGCGGGATCTGGGCATTTCTATCGAAGTGCCTCGCGAAGCCCTAAACAAGGCGTTTCATGGCGACACGGTAAAGGCAATGATTACCCTGATGCTGCCTGACATGAACCCGCAAGGCAAAGTGGTTGAAATTACCCGCCGTGCCAAGGTTGGCTATGCCGGCACATTAAGCCTTGAAGGCGGCGCGCACTGCATCATGTCAAATGACGGACGCATGTACACTCCTATCGTTATCGACAACGACAAGCTCAACGGCGCCAAGGCTGGCGACAAGGTATTCTGCCGCATTCATGAATGGAACGATCCTATGGCGGCTCCTAAGGGCGAGGTAACGCGCGTACTCGGCAAGCCGCTGGAAAACAATGCTGAAATGCTTTCGCTGGCATTGGAAAAGGGCTTTGACAATACCTACCCTCCGGCAGTTATCAAGGAGGCTGAAGACATCAGCGCGCACGGCATTACCGAAGAAGAGAAAGCCAACCGCCGCAACTTCCGCGATATCACCACCTTCACTATCGACCCTGAAGACGCGAAAGACTTTGATGACGCGATCTCCGTGCAGTTTCTAGAAAATGGCAATACGGAAGTGGGCATTCACATTGCCGACGTCTCGCACTATGTGCAGCCCGGCATGGCAATCAATACTGAAGCGTCTGAGCGTGCAACGTCAGTCTATCTTGTTGACCGCACCATCCCGATGCTTCCCGAAGTGCTTTCAAACGATCTTTGCAGCCTGAACCCGCACGTTGACCGGCTGACCTTCTCTGCCGTCTTCACTATCACCCCTTCATTTCAGATCGTTGACGAATGGTATGGCAAGACAGTGATCTTTTCTGACCAGCGCTTCAGCTATGAGAGCGCGCAGAAGGTGCTTGATGACAAGGAAGGCCCGTACCTGAAAGAACTTCAGGCAGCATTGGCTATTTCCAAGGATCTTGAAAAGAAGCGCTTTGCAGAAGGAGCTATCTCTCTTGAGACTGAAGAGATCAAGTTCAAGCTCGATGACAAGGGCTTCCCTATAGGCGTATACAAGAAGACCCGCGGCGAAACGCACCACATGATCGAGGAGCTCATGCTCTTGGCCAACCGCAAGGTTGCTGAACATATTGCAACGCATGACAAGCATGCAGAAGAGGTATTCGTATTTCGCGTGCACGATCATCCAGATCCTGAGCGCGTTGAGAACCTGCAGCTCTTCCTGAACCGCATCGGCTACAAGCTCACCGTTAACGATGACGGCGTCATTCCTTCTAAGCAGCTAAATGATCTCGTGCAGTCGCTTGAAGGCAAGCCAGAAAAAGAAACCGTGCAGACTGCTATCGTGCGCTCAATGGCGAAGGCAATTTACTCAACCAAGAATATCGGCCACTACGGCTTGGCATTCAAATACTACACGCACTTTACTTCTCCTATCCGCCGCTATCCTGACCTGGTAGTACACCGACTATTGTTCGAATACCTGCAGCACAAAACCATCCCCAAGGAGCTATGGCACTATTATGACGACATCTCTCAGCATTCTTCCCAGCGCGAAAAGGAGGCTGCTGACGCGGAACGTGCAAGCATCAAGTACAAGCAGGTTGAATACATGACAATCCGAATTGGCCAGACATTCGACGGCATCGTTACCGGCGTTTCAAAGAACGGCATCTTCGTTGAAGAAAAGGAGACGCGCTGCGAAGGCATGGTGCGCATGCGAGACCTTGGCCATGACTATTTCGAATACAATGAAAAGACCTTGACTATTGTCGGCAAAAGCACTAAAAAGGAGTTTCGTATTGGCGATCGCGTACGGATCAAGGTAACTGCGGCAGACTTGAGCAAGCGGCTGATCGACTACGCATTGGTGTAATTATGATAAAGAAAATTCTTCTAGTATTGGTGTGCCTTGCTGCCGCGTATGCGGTCTGGCACTTTTCTATGGCTCCGGCAACAGCGCCTGTTGTTCCGGTAACAACTGACACGCCTGCAGCAATCCCTTCATCCCTCTCAATCGGCTGGGTTGGCGACATGGTGCCTTCAAACGATATCGGCTACAACCTTACCGTACTGAATGCGGTAAGCGACACGCTTGAGCAGCCTGACCTGATGATGGGAAATCTTGAAGGAACGTTTGCCAAGGAAGGCCGCCTTTCAAAATGCAGATACATCAGCACCATGTGCCACGCCTTTCAGGGCGACAATTCATTCGCAGACACGCTGAAGGCTGCAGGCTTTGACTTCGTCAGCCTTATCAACAACCACTCATACGACTTCGGCGATACCGGACTTGCCGACACTGAAGCGGAGCTTGATCGCGTAGGGCTTCCGTATATCGCGCCGAACAAGCAGACTGCCAGCATCACCGTTAACGGCACGAAGATCGGCATTATGGGACTTTCAAGCACTGAGCCCGCAAAGACTATTACCGACTATACCTATATCGCCCAGACTGTGCAGTCGCTGAAAAAGGACAACGACATCGTCGTTGTTATCTTCCATGGCGGCGCTGAGGGCAGCACTAAGACCAAGGTTACCGGCACGACAGAATACATGGGCACTGAGAATCGCGGCAACGTGCAGTCAGTTGCCTACACGGCAATCAATGCAGGGGCAGACCTGGTACTAGGATCAGGACCGCATGTATTGCGCAAGATCGAAACGTACAATGGCAAGACTATCGCCTACTCGCTCGGCAATTTCGTTGGCGGCAAAGGCAAGCTTTCAACAACTGGCACGCTTGCGCTCTCAGGCATCTTTACGCAAACATTTGAAAACAAGCTTCCTACTGCTAACACCTTTACGTCGATACTCCTTTCAAAAGACGGCATACCGGCACTCGATCCTGATGACAAGGCCAAGCTGCTGATTGAATCCTTGAGCAAATAAAAAAATCGCAAACTATTGTTTGCGATTTTTACATTGAAGGAGAAGATTACAACATGGTGTCTCTTCCTGCCCCTCTGGTTTCTCCGGACTCCTTTTGCGGGGAGCCTTTTACGCTTCCTGAATTTTTAATCAGTTCTTTTTGGGGAGAACCTTTGCCCACACCACATTTTTCCATAATGATATTGTTTTAATTCCCTTACACCATAGCAGATATCTAAGCATTGAAAAAGCCCGCGGTTCACGCGGGACTTTCTTTTAGTGTTTCTGCAATTAAACCAGGGTAATTTTTGTGCCAATGATGCTCATCATGGCGCGGCCGCTTTTTAGGTTGCTGCTTAAGCAGCAACATGAGGTTTGAAAACTTTTTTTCATAATGCAAATTATTAAATTTAAAATTGTTTGTTCCCATGCAGTATAGCTAATATTTCATTCAAAACAAACAATAAAGCCCGACCATGTTACTGATCGGGCTGTGATATATGTAGTGGCTCGAATTAACGAACTCATTGTTTTCGCGGCAGGCGCTGAATGCGCCCGCCCTGTTCATGCCAGGAATGTGAGATTATTCCTACAAAAGGCATGTGATGGCCCGCAATTGTTTTAGGTGTGTTTGTCCTTCCTTCAACAAATGCAGATTTGTGCAGCAAGCGTGCTGCGAACTTCCTGCTCAAGGGACGCACTATGCGTGTCTTGTTAAAAATAGCAGGATTCTTTTGACCACCCTCGGTCCACGATTCTCTCTCTTTTACGGTAAATAAGGTACATACTATGCAGGCACCGAGCACTGCTCAGTGATACACTGCTGAAAATAACATATCATACTATATAAGAAATGTCAATAGATCTTTTATTGCATTGAAATTGCATATGTACCCCTCTTCTGGTATAGTACTACCTGTTTCACCTATGTCAGCAACG
Organism: Patescibacteria group bacterium; assembly: GCA_040389365.1. Taxonomy (GTDB): domain Bacteria; phylum Patescibacteriota; class Minisyncoccia; order Phycocordibacterales; family UBA9973; genus UBA4124. Next base: position 24,201 of record JAZKAB010000002.1, on the reverse strand, counting down.
CTACACAGTCTTCAATTAATCGCCGCAGTGGCCCTTATCGTGCTTATTCTTCTCCAGAGAACAAGCGGAGATACAGGCAGTAACTTCGGTGACAGCATGTCATTCTTTCAAACTCGCCGTGGCGTTGAGCGCCTTTTGTTTGTCTTGACGATCATTGTCTCTGTTGCCTTTGCAGCACTCAGCATCTGGGTCATCGCAATCGCCGGCTAGCGCGTATTAAAACGGTGAGACCCCATTATGGAGTCTTTTTCCTCTTTTTTTCTTACAAAAAAATTCCCTTCTCGTTCAGCATTGCGCACTATTTTGCGCGCACCGCTGACAGCCCTTGGCGTTACCGTCTACGGCATTTTCTTTGCATTATGCGCTGCTATTTTTATAACGATTGTAGTATTTAACAACCGCTTTCTTGTTACAGTGCCCGCTCGAGGCGGCACGCTGACCGAAGGAGTTATTGGGGCGCCTCATTTCATTAACCCAGTACTTGCAACAACGAGTACTGACAAGCGCCTTGTGGCGCTCGTATACGGCAGCCTTCTCAAGCTTGAGCCTGACAACACCCTTAGCCCTATGCTGGCAAAAGAATATGCGGTATCTCCTGACGGCACCGTCTTTACCATTACCATGCTTCCAAACCTTCGCTTTGACGACGGCAAGCCGCTGACAAGCGCTGACGTTGCCTTTACGGTACAGAAGCTGCAAAACAGTACCATCAGCCGCGACGCTGAATACTGGCAGCATATCGCTGTTGAAGCTCCTGACGAGGCAACCGTTGTCTTTACCCTGCCCGCGCCCGATACGACATTCATGTCGCACCTCACCTTCGGCATCTTGCCGGAGCATATCTGGAAAGATATTGCTGACGAGTCATTTGCAACGGCCAAGCAGAACTTCAAGGCAGTCGGCGCTGGGCCGTTCAAGGTATCTTCTGTTGCCTATACCAACGACGTGCCTGATGCAGTCGTATTGAAGCGCAACACCAAATACTATGCGAAGCCTGCAATGCTAAAAAGCGTAGTATTGAAAAGCTATGCCAACCAAAATGACCTCGTCGACGCACTGAACGACAAGGATGTTGACTTTTCATACTCAGTAAGTCCGGACGGCCTTGCTGGAGCGAAGCTTGAGCAGCGATTGCTGGTTGCCTCAATCCCCACAACCCAAGCGGTATCGATATACCGATCATCAAAAGATTCTGTGCTGGCAAATCCTGGAACAGTGCTGCAACTTAGCCAACTGATTGACAAAAATGCTATAATTGCTACAGTACAACACGGTTATGGTACTCCCTACGGAGCATCAGCGAATACAATCGCAAGCAACAGTACTAGTGCTACCACTACAAGGAAACTAAGCATCGGCGGATTTTCACTAGCAGTAGAAGACGATCCCTCCCTCCTGCTCGCTGCGCAATCAATTGCCCAGCAACTCCAGCAGCAAGGCATTACGGTCTCAATCAGAGCGTATGACCCTGGAGTATTTCAGCACTATGTTTCCAACGGAACATTCTCGCTCTTCCTGGCTCGCAGTTCAGACAATATGATTTTGTCGAATTACGCCGCTGCTATCCCCTTGTATACCGAATCACTACCCTACGTTTTTACTACCAGTACGCATACCATTATTCCCGATACGCTCAGAACTCCCCTTATGGAGTACAGCAGCGTCACAGACTGGTACGCACATACCGACAAGCTCTGGAAATGGCTTATAGCAGAAGATAACAACTAATTAATTTTATGGAACCAACAAAAAACACAAACCCACAGCCTAAGAGAGCATTCGTACCGAAGCCTGCGCCTGGCGCAAACGGCAAGCCGAAGCGCTCATTTGGCGGCGCGCGCCGACCGCACGATCGTCAGCGACGTCCAGCTTGGCCAAAGCCAGAGCTTAACGGCACTCCTGTAGAGGCAGAGCTAAAGACTGCGCATATTCCCAACCCTGAAGCAGGCGTTATCCGCATAATCCCGCTTGGAGGCGTGGAAGAAATCGGCAAGAACATGACCGCGATTGAAATCGGCGATGACATCATCGTGATCGATGCCGGCATGTCATTCTCAAATGAAACAACGCCGGGTATCGACTATGTGATCCCGAACACTCGCTATCTAGAAGAACGCAAGGACAAGATTCGCGCACTGATCATTACCCATGGACACCTTGACCATATCGGCGGCGTACCATTGGTATTGTCACGCATCGGCAACCCGCCAGTGTATTCTCGCAACCTGACCGTATTGATGCTGAAGAAGCGCCAGAGCGAATTCCCGCACCTTCCGCCCATGAATACCGTTATTGTTGAAAACAACGATACTATTTCAATCGGCTCGCAGCGCGTGAAGTTCTGGGGCGTTACGCATACGATTCCTGACTCTATGGGCGTCATTATTGAAACCCCTCACGGCAACATTGTTAACCCTGGAGACTACAAGCTCGACCAGATTGACGGCGTGGTAAGCAAAGAGGAAGAGGAAGCATACAGCATCTTTGACAAGATGAAGACGCTGCTGCTCTTTACCGACTCGACAAACATTGAGAACGAGGGTTTCTCTTTGCCTGAATCAAAGGTATATCAGGGCCTAGAAAACATTCTTCGCCGAGAAAGCGGGCACCGCATCATCATCGCTGCCTTTTCTTCAACAATCACCCGCCTCATCAAGATCATCGAGATCGCTGAGATGCTCGGCAAGCACGTATTCGTGAATGGCCGCTCTATGAAGAGCAACATCGAGATTGCAATGCAGGCAGGGCTCTTGAAGCCGCAGAAAGACACTATCCAGTCAATGGATAACCTCGACAAGTATCCGCCGCACAAGGTGATCGTTTTGTCGACAGGCGGACAGGGAGAAGAATTCTCTGGACTGATGCGCGCTGCTAACAAGACAGACAAGAAGTTCGCGCTGCAGAAGGGCGACACCGTCATTCTTTCTTCTTCAATCGTTCCCGGCAACGAGCGACAAGTTGAAAAGATGAAGGACGGACTGTCTCGTCAGGGCACTCGCGTTATCACCTACCGTACGCCAGGCGAAGAGTACGTGCATGCGACAGGGCACGGCAATAAGGAAGACATCAAGTGGCTGCACCGCAAGGTACAGGAGAAGTTCTTCATTCCTATTCACGGCAACCACTACCGCCTGCAGCAGCACAAGGACCTGGTAATGGAGCTCGGCATTCCCGAGTCAAACATTATCGTTCCTGACAACGGCTCAATCATTGAAATCTCAGCAGACGGCCAGAAGATCAGCATGCGCAAGGAAAAGGCTCCGGCTTCTCCTATGATGGTTGACGGCTTCTCAGTCGGCGACGAGCAGAATGTCGTGATCCGAGATCGCCAGATGCTGGCAGAAGACGGCATGTTCGTTGTTGTCGCGCTCTTGGACAACAAGACAGGCCTTCTGAAAAAGTCTCCTGACATCATTTCTCGCGGATTCGTATACCTCAAGGAATCGCAGGAATTGGTTCGCCATGCCCGCGCATTGATCAAGCGCACTATCGAGCAGGAAACTCGCGGCCAGTCGCAGCCAAACATCGACCAGATCAAGAACGTTGTCGCTGATACGGTATCGAAATACCTGTTGCAGCAGACTGCAAAGCGCCCGCTTGTCCTACCGGTTATATTGTCTTCATAGTACAATAGAGCGTATGCTCACCAGGGGAAAAGCATTGCGGCCAATACTCTTCACTTCATTCCTGTACTTCGCGCACCTTTCGGTGCTGATGTACATCAACTCAACAGTGCTGTCGACCTATGCCAGCAGCGAATACGTGAGCATCTTCTACGTATTGGCTGCAGCTGGATCGATCGTGCTGTTGTTTTGCTTGCCGAAGATAGTGCAGACAATTGGGCTTGTACGGACAACAGCCAGCATTTTTATCATGCTGGCTGTTTTGCTGCTGCTTTTAGGCACAACGAATACGCTATGGTTTGTAGCTATCTTTATTCTATACAACGCGCTCAGCCAAACCTTCTGGTATTGCAACGACCTCTTTGTTGCGCATTATTCTCAAAACGAGAATATCGGAAAGACTCGCGGCATCTCATTGACCGTAATTAGCACCGCCATTGCCATCATGCCTCTTATTGCGGGCTTTCTCGTTGAGCGAAACGGTCTCCAGAGCGTCTATATTGCCGCTGCATCGCTTCTTTTCATCGGCGCGGGAGTTATTATCCGCAGCCAAAGAGCGTTCGCTGACAGACCATACAGCACGCCGAGCGCTATCGCTGCCTGGCATGCTATTCGAGCAGTGCCGTCATTGCGGCGCGTGCTGTCAATCAATTTTATGCTCCAGTTTTTCTATGTCTGGATGACGCTGTTTACGCCATTGTACTTGCATACTGTATTAGGCTTTCATTGGTCTGACATAGGCATTGCCTTTTCTATAATGCTCACTGCATTCGTATTGCTGCAGTATGCCGTTGGGCGATGGGCTGACTCGGTCGGCGAAAAAAAGCTGCTGATTGCAGGATTCTTGATTGGCGGCATTAGCACTATCGCATTCGGGCTATGGCGGAGCAATGCCATCATGACCTACGCTGCAATACTGTTCTGTACGCGCGTCGGCATCTGCATGGTTGAAGTATTGGCAGAAACATACTTCTTCAAGCAGGTCTCAGACAAGGATGAGGGCGTCGTGAGCGTATACCGCATGATGTATCCGCTCGCCTATATCATTGCGCCCCTTATTGGCTGGGCGATCATTTCCCTCTTTTCATACATGACGCTGTTTATTGTTCTGGGAGCGTTTCTATTCGCAGGAGCAATCTATACAACCAGACTGGCAGATATTCGATAGCTATTTGTTTCTATTCACAAATGACTTTATTGCATTGATAGGCAATGCAAAGCCAATGCTTTGAGAGCCCTGCGCATTCGCTACGTTTACGCCGATAACAGTGCCTTCAAGGGTGAGCAATGGGCCGCCTGAGTTTCCCGGATTGATTGCCGCATCGGTCTGAATGACCTTATCAAGGCTTTCTACGCCGCCACGAGAGTCTCCTGCAACGATAGATCGAGAGAGGCCTGAGATGATGCCGGCAGAAACGGTGTTAGTGAGCTGTCCGAGCGCATAGCCGATCGCGACAACGCTTTGCCCCAGCTGCAGCTTGTCTGAATCGCCAAACACAACGGGAGTGCTGATTGTTGCAACCTTAAGCAGCGCAACGTCAAGCGCAGGGTCCTGCGCGACAACCGTTGCTGGATACCGATTGCCTTTCGTTGTTACCACGGTATATACGCCGCCCTCGGTACTGACCACATGCTTGTTAGTCAAAACCAATCCGTTGCTTGATACGAAAAATCCGCTGCCGCCGCCAATCGTTCTCATAATTGTGCTTTGCTGTATGGTGCCGTCTGCAGCAACGCTATATGCGGCAACAGGAGCCGCAACTTCAATTGAAACAACGCTTTTGTTAACTGTTGCAACTGCTGTTGAGATAGTAGCGGGAGGCACAGCGACAGGAACAATTGCAGGAGTTTGCACAGCGGCAATAATAGGCGCCGCAGGAACAGGGGCAAGCGGCACGATAGGCGTTGCAGCCTTTGGAACTGTCGCAAGGAGCGCCTGAGCGATCTGCGCGCGATATTGCCATCCTAATGCCCCAACAATGCCGACAACGGCAAGCGAAGTCGCCAGCCCGATCAATACCATGCGGACTATGTATCGTATATGTCGATAGCGATGCGTCATGAACCAATTATACTATTCTGCGATGCTATAGTACATTCCCTTCTTTTGAATGAATTTCTCATTGATAAGCGTCTTAAGCGCTTCTGCAATCCGTTCTTTTTCAAATGATAGAGCTTTCTGCAGCTGAGCAGCAGTTGCCTTCTCTTTTGTTATTATTTTCAATATTCCCCCTCGCACTTCTCGTACCGACCCTTTGAAAGCGCTTTGCTTCTTGTATTGCTTGCTCGTGCGATGAATCTGTATGCCTTGCGCCTTGAGATGACTGCCATAATCCATCAATGCCCAATACCATTCGCGTGGATTATCCATATCCAGCGTTTCTTTTATAAGTTCCAACAATTCCTTGTCCGACACCCGCTCTGCCGAATCCTTGAAAAAATGGTGCAGATATACCGTACGTATATTTGTTTCAATGATTACATGTGGCTGATTGTATGCAAAGGCCGAAATTGCGCCGGCAGTATAGTTGCCGATGCCTGGCAGTGCTAATAATGTATTAAAATCTTTTGGAAATATTCCTTTATGTTCCGCAGCAATAGCAACTGCCATCTGCTGCAGAAAGCGAGCACGACGGTTGTATCCCAGCCCGCTCCAGAGCAAGAGTACCTGCTGCAGGGGCGCTTGCGCCAGCGCCGGCAGTGTTGGAAACGCCCTTAAAAATTCGCTGTACTTTTCAATAACCCTGCCTACCTGCGTCTGCTGGAGCATAATTTCAGAAACAGCAATCTTGTACGGATCAGCGGTGTGGCGCCAGGGCAAGTCATGGCGACCAGAGGATGCATAGTATTCTTTTACCGTCTTTACGAAGGCGGCCTTTTTGGCATTCATAACCCTATTTTACCACGATACTATTCGGCGGTTTCCTGTGCGGGCGCTGGTGCCTCTATGGGTGCGACAGCCTCTGGCTGGGGCGTTTCCGGTACAACGACAGGAGTTTCAGCTGCAGACGGCACTTCTTCCATCTGCGGAACTACCTCTTCTGCAGGAGCTGTTGGTGCTGGAGAAACGACAGTAGTACTGCCGCCTTCTTGATTTTGCAACAGGTTATCAAGCTGGGTTTTCGTGATACAAGTCTTGTTGTCGTTAGTACCGACACACAATGTCGGAGTTGTCACCTGTTTGCTGAAAAAGTTTACAATACCGTTATTTGCATTGCCGAACCATGCAGCCAAACTGCTTCTCCAGCTGTTTTCCCGGTCGAGGTTGCCAATGTCAGTTACGTTCAGGCTCATGTCCTGAATTGCCTGAATCGCATATGGAAGAAGTCCGACATAGTTGACCGTCTTCTTTCCCTGAGAGTTCGTGTTGACCAGCTCAGGGAACAGCTGCTCGACCTCCTGCGCAATGAAGCCGGTATGCTTCAGTTCGCTGTCGCTTTCCGTCTTGAAGCTGTACTGCACGGGAGTAAGCGCAAGCACTTTTGCAAACACCGAAGTATTGGCCGGAGTTATGTTGTTATTGAAGGACCATGGAGAATTGTCGGCGAGCACGCTGATGTTCTTTTTTGCATTCATGTCCGAAGTGCACAGGACGCCCCCGACAACCGACGGGTCGATGTCGCAGGTACCGGACGCGGTCTCGAAGTGCCCGATGATGCCGTCGGCGACGGTAGCGTCCCCGACGGTAAGGAGGTACGCGGGGACGGCAGCGGTAATGCCGACGTTGCCGTTCTTGAGGACGGTGAGGGCGTTGCGCTTCGTATTGATGTCGACACCGTTTCCGATCTCGAACAGCGAGTCGGTGCCGACCCATGTCGTCGAACTGCCTCCGCCGACGTTGAAGCGGCCGAACGCCGTAACGGCATACGCAGCAGCGGTCGTGACGTTGCCGAAGGCGGCGGATGCAAATCCTGATGCAATAGTGCCATTGCCAAAGGCGGTCGAGGTATTGCCGGAAGCCAGGGTGGAGCTTCCAAACGCCGCAGAGACGTAACCTGAGGCGACAGCGCCCTGGCCGAAAGCGGTCGCCGAGACGCCAGACGCGGTCGTAGTGTTGCCGAACGCGGTCGAGGCGTTCTGAGATGCCGTCGTAGCCAGTCCGAAGGCGGTCGAGTTCTGACCGGAAGCCATTGTAGCTTGACCGAAGGCTGTCGAGATAAACCCAGACGCGACAGTGCCGTTGCCGAACGCGACCGCTTCCAGCCCGGAAGCGACAGTGCCGTTGCCGAACGCGGTCGAGGTGGTTCCCGAAGCTTCGGTCGAGTTGCCGAAGGCGGTCGATGTACTTCCGGAAGCTGCAGTGCTTTGGCCGAATGCGGTCGCAACGCTTGCCGACGCGGCAGTCTGAATGCCGAAGGCAGTCGAGGTATTGCCTGAAGCGGTCACGTCAAGGCCGATCGCTACGGCGTTTGACGCGGTGGCTATGGAAGAGTACCCGAACGCAAAAGCATTTTGCTGCGAGGCCACCGCGCCGGATCCGAATGCGAACGACTGGGAACCGGAAGCCTTGCCCTGGCCGAAGGCCACGGACTCGGTTCCGACGTTCGCGTCGTCCCAGTCAGTTCCGGAAACATTCCCCGCCCTGAATGCGGCCTTGTTCGGTATCCACATCATTCTTGTTCCAGAACCGAGGTCAGGTACAGTAACCCCTCCAAAAAATTGACCTACTGCGATGATCGAGCCGTCGCCTGCAATATCTAACGCTGCATATGGAGCAGTAGTACCAATACCAACTTTTCCTGCTGAGTAATTGATACCGCCAGTGACGTCGTCCCATTGCCCATTGCAAGAGCCGCCGCAGGTGATGTTGCCGCTAACATACAGATCTGCATTAATATCCGTGTGACCATTGATAGTATTGCTGTTCGAATACCCTACTGAGGGCGCCACAGCAATGGCGGCTGAACTGCTATTGAACGACATGCTGCCGTTGCCATCAACAAAAGAAGTGCTCGTTGTGTCATACCCTCCCGTAAATCCGTTACCATAAACATTTCGCAGTATGCGGTACCCGTCTGCACCAGACGCTGCATCCCAGGACACCGAAACTGCATATGATTGGTCATTATTTCCGTCATCAGTGACTGAAACTTCCGCATAGCTGCCGGAATAGACACGGCCGCCTCCGATCGTTTTGTATGAATACGCTCGATAAATAGTCTCATGGCCATCATTAGCGTAGCTATAGGCAAAAGGATCATACTGAATATCAGCCTGAGGATTTGCTGGAGCACCAACCGTTGTACCCACACCTACAACATTCAAATTCATTGCTCTCACCTCTCCATTCACATCAAGGGCGCTCTGAGGCGTCGATGTGCCGATGCCAACCATTCCTCCCTCATAGTTAATGCCGCCACTGACATCATCCCATTGCGAGCTTCCTCCGCCGCTACTTATCAATACGGAACAATTGCTCGAACCAGGCGCGCATGAAGGATCAAGCGTCTCGCCAGGATTATACTTAGTGCTTGGTGGTACAGCCAGCGTAATAGTGGTTGCAAACACGACAAGAAAGCCTATCGAGAGCAGGAATACTTTGTGTTTGCGCACGAATGAATTCATTGCATTTATTATACCAACAAAAAACAAAACCCCCCAACTGATTGTTGGGGGGTTTTTATTATTTTTCCTATAGCGGCCGCTCTCCGCGAATCACTCGCACTAGTACAAGGATAACGGCGATGATGAGGAGCACGTGAATGTAGTTTCCCAGCGTATAAATGCCGATAAATCCAAGGAACCAGAGGATAAGAAGGAGGATTGCAATGTCTACTAACATATATAACTCGCTTATTTAGCCTTTTTCTTAGATGCTGCAGCGCGAGCAGAGGTTGGAGTTCCCTTTACTTCCTTCTTAACAGCGCTGGCAACCTTCTTCGCTGCGCTTTTTACCGCGCCAGCCTTGTTATGCGCCTTTACGATCCCCTTCCACTGCTCCTTCAGGATACCGGCGAATAGGCGAATTTCAGCCTCAGATACCTTGCCTGCCTTTGCATACTTTGCTGCAACTGCGTCAACGATCTTTTCGTATGCCGCTTCGGTCATATCCTTAGCGTCTTCCATCTTTTCGATAACTTCTCCTTTCATCTTAACCATCCAGCCCTTAAGGTTGTTGCGGTTCTTCTTTCCCTCAGGACCGAAGAAGAAATACGATGCTGCAGCAAGTGCGATAACTCCTGCGCCCACCGCTACTGCTGTTCCGGTTGATGACCCTGTATCTTTCTTTGTTTGTTTTGCCATAAAATTTTTGCACTAATACTGATATATAGTAAGTATAGCACTCTGAGCTTCGATGGGAAGCTATTATTCAACTGACTTGCGCTTTTTCTTCTTGCCGAAAATCCAAGAAAAGATCGTGCTGTCCCATAGCTGCATCACGAATTCCTTTGCAGTGTCTCCAATGTTGTCGATATCTTTTTCAATCTTCGCGCTAATGCGGTGAATGCTTTTAAGAATGCTAATAAGATAGATCAGCGCAATAACGATAACAATAAAAATTATAATAAAGCCAATGGTTGCGACAAAGAAGAAAATGTCGGCGTGTGGTATTGCATTCATGCTCCAAGTATACCAAAAGCGCGCTTCTTAATGAAGCGCGCTTTTGCGAAATACCACCTATTGCTGTTGCAGTCGAGCAAATCCCCTATATCTTTCTCGTGTCATATGCCCAGTGCAGCACTGCCTGGCGCTGACGCGGACGGCAGTGCTCGTCTCCAGGACGGCAGTGCGCAACTAGCTGCCCTATATGCCGGCGAATCATTTTCCAGCGCCTGATTTGTCGCGCATCTTCCTGTGGAATGCGGCGTCCCATGTAATACCTGCAATACCATTGAAACCAGCCGCGAGGATCTCCAGCATACATCCAGCCTTTTTTCCTCCATACTGACAGGGACTGGCTCGCATCAATTTCAAAATAATTTAATGACGGATCTCTCTTTAAGGGAGACAGCTTTGCATGGGCAAACCATGATGCAGGAAATTCATCCCGGCAGTCTGTCATGTACTTGCCGCCGAATACTCCAAGCTCCAGCATTTCCTTCGGGGTGAGGTCAGGAGTAAATGCAGGATCGAATGACTTGCCTATTGGCGCAGTGCATACATACTCATAGCCTTGTTGCATCTTGTCATGCACTGATACCACCCGCTCTTTCATATGCTATTGCGGAAGGAACTTGAAACTCTGCGCGATGCCTTCGAGCACTGCGGTTATCTTCTTTGAGTCAAACGACTTGATGCCCGAACTAGCCGGATATGCATCAAGGACCGCATAGTGCACGGTGTATTCGATTGCATAACACTGGCCGTTCTGAACAGCGCGGTAGCTTGTTGTCTGATACCGGTTGCTTGCGCCAGCATCTGTCGTTACCAGCTTGGTATACGGCACTGCATTAATAGTAACCGTTGATTTCTTTGCGCCAAGCCCGCTTGTGTCGACAAGACACTCCTTTACTGCCTTCTCGTCGCTCGATGTGCCGACAGAAAATGTTGCCTCTCCGAAATTGGTATTCGGCATGTAGTCTTTCGGCGTCTGTACCGTCGCAAGCATCATGCCCAGCGTATCGTCAGTATTCGCCTTCCATCGCGCAGTGTATCCGATATCGCCGCCTGCAAGAATAAGATCGCCTGGGTATGAGAACGAGAACGTATTGCCGCGATCGGTAAACGACTTAAAGCCGCTGACTTCATTCATCGTGCCCGTGAGACAGTTGCTAAATGTCGTGTCGCCATTCTCCTGCAAGAATGCCTGGGCGCCCTTGGTAACAAAAGAAACAGTATCATTAGCATAGCGAGCGCCATCTGCACTTGCTGATTGGGGAAGATCCAGGCTTCGGCCGTCTGAAAGCGCAAGCATGGCGCTTGAAGCAGTATACTGAACCGATATCGTCTTCCCTTCCGTACAGGCATACTCTGCCGTTGCCGTCACAACCGGAGCAGTCTTGACTTCCTGCACAACCGGTACGATGGTTGTTTTCGGGGCATTGGTAACATAACTGTATGCCACAATACCGATAATGATTAGTAATACGATGTAAAATATTGCTCTTTTGAATGTCATATATATTCAGTATAACGATCTGGAACAAGATAACAAGCAGCAAAAAAGCCCGGCTTCAAGAGCCGGGCTTTTTTGCATTAGTTAATCGGATTTGCCGTTACGGTAAATGTCACCGCATTGCTGATGCCATTCGCATTCTCAACTGAGAGCTGGTAGTTGCCTGCTGTAAGGCCATACGCAATCATAATGCACGCCATGTTCGGCTTGCAGTATTGGCCAATATAGCCCGGCAAGGTAAACGTTGCCGTAGTACCGTTTCCGCTAATCACGGGAGTGATGCCTCCGGGACCAAAATGCACCATGGTATCAGCGGTAAAGCCTCGGCCTAAGATAACGATCGTATCGCCTTGCTTGCCCTGCGTTGGAGAAAGCATAGTGATTGCAGGAACTGCAGAGATTGGAGTTCCGCCGCACTGCTTGGCAAATACATGCGATCGGGTAACTGGACCGACAATGCCGTCAGCAATCAAGCCATTTTCGTTTTGGAATGCCTTAACTGCTTGTGCAGTCAAAGGACCGAAGTATCCAGTAGGAGCTACGCTCAATAGCCCGCGGCTATTCAAAAACGCCTGCAGCCTAGTTACCTGGCCGCCTGTTGAAGCGTCGCGCACGCCTCGATGCATGCCTGCAGTCAAAGAAATGCAGGGTTCAGTTGAAACATACGGCGTTGCAATAGTTTCTGCAAATGCAGGAACTGCCGCAAGGCCTATAATTGCAATAAGTACAAAAGACAATTTTTTCATACATTTATAGAGACGACGCATCAGCTGCAATATTACCACTCGCATGTATCAGCGCAGTTTTCTGCGCCCTAGTCAGGCGCTTCAATTCCCCCTCTCTTCTGCGCACATCGGCATAGGTTTCGCACGCTTCCTTGTATGCCAATGATACGGGCCGTCGAATCTTCGTATAGTGCGCGCCGGCTTTCGAGGTATTGTGATGGTGCACGCGTCGCTCAATATCGTTCGTCGAGCCGACATAATACGTGCCGTCGTTGCACTGCAAAATATAGGCATAATACATGTGACTATAATACCATTATTGCCTTTAGCAAAAAGCCCCTTTCGGGGCTTTTTTATTTCTTAAAATACGTCAAATTGCAGATAGAGCGGCGCATGGTCTGACACGATATCAGGCATAACTTCAAACTTTTCTACCAGCACTTCCGGCGAAACGAAGACGTAGTCAGAATGATTGTCATCGCCCTTGTACAGTACGGTGCGAGTTGAAGCAATGCCATGCTTGCTGATCAGGTTGGTAAAGTTCTTTTCCAGCAATGCGATGCTTTGGGTCTGAGCATTCAAATTAAAATCCCCAACCATAATCTTCGGCGTCATGCCGGCAGAATCAATGAAATCATTAATGCGCTTTGACTGCTCGATGCGATTAGGCGTATCGTCTTTCCCGCGCGCATCCCAGTGCCCGTGCACATTCATGATCATTACGTCCTTCCTGCCATGTTGAATGTGCATCCACTGCATCTTGCGGTCATGATCGCTTGTCTCGTCATTGGGGTCATAGTTCGGATTCTCATACAGCATGACCTCGCCGCTGGCGATAAGGTTGATGCCCTTTTTCAAGAAGATGGCGATGCCGTATACGTTTTCTGCAATCGGGCAGAAGTACTGATCAAAATCTGCAAGCAGGTCAGTGATTTCCTGGAGAATATTGCAATTGCCCTCATCGTGATTAATATAGTCCCCCGTTGAGCCGTCATAGTTATTGAAGATTTCCTGGAAGCAGAAAATATCCGTATCGGACATATGCTCGTTAAGGAAAGCGGTTAACGCCTCCTTTTCGCGGCCAGCCCAGGTATTTAGTGTGATTAATTTCATAAAGCTATTTTACCATAATTGACTTTCTCTCCCTACCCGCTAGACTAGTGCTGTGGCAAGCACATTGCAGCAGCACCCTCGCCCGTCAGCCGACGCGCATACGAGACCCTGCAACACCCACGCATCCGGCACATTATCAGCTAGTTCTATTTATATATGGAAAAGAAACATGAATGGGACAGTATGTCTCTAGAAGAACGAGACATGGGCCGAGAAGCGATTCGCAACTGGCGCATGTGGGGCTCATGGTTTAGCTGGGGATCTCCAGTTGGCCTCGGGCTCTTCCTCATCGCGATTGGCATCTTCATTGTGCTGATTCGATTGCACTTCTAATACAAAAAGGCGCCGCATATGCGGCGCCTTTTTGTATTGCTAGCTTGTCGTTACAGAATCACGAATGCTGTCGAACTGATTCATCAGCGCTGCGCTATTGAATTCCTGTACAGTGCCAGGGTCATAGTTCTGCACAACCGTGTAGTGAACAAAATATCGTACTGCAATACACTTATCGTTGCGAGGCAATACGTATACTGTCTCGTCATAGCGATTGCCAGCACCAGCACCTGACGACTTAGCGACTGAATACGTTACGCCGTGGGCAACGGTACTGCTTGCAGTATTGTTGCCATCAAGAAAATAGTCTGCGGTGCATGACTTTGTGCCTGGAACCTTTTCTACGCTGACATAGCTGTCTGTTGAAAGGTTGGTTCCCTTTGCCACTGTCGCGGGAATAGTGAATTTCACGCCATCAATGCTGCGCTCTGGATTAACCGCATACTCATACGACTCGTCGATAGTGTAGCCCTGCGGCAGCTGTGCCGAAAAGCCGAGCGTCTTGCTGGTATACATGTTATCTCCCAGATTTGCAGCAACCGGTGCCTGTGCTGCTGGTGCGGGAACAATAACGCTGTCAGTTGGCGCCTGGTGCATGCTGACAAACCAGGTAACGCCAAGAACAAGTACGATAATGAATATAATGTAAATTTTTTTCATGCTTTTATTATACCAATGTATTGAAAACAATAGCTTATTGACAGCCATGCAATAAATGCTATGGTAAAAGAAAACCTTTAATAATGATAGTAGCAATCCAAAAAACCCCGCTCGCCTATTGCAACAGTGATGGCCTCACTATTGAATTCTTTCTCGATTCTCACGGCATGCAAGGCCAGAGAGGCCGGTATTTTTTTAAAGTGGTAGACAGCCCTGAACTTACGGAAAAATTGCGAAAATGCACTTCCCATCCGTCGGTTAAGTTCAAGAAGATTTCGTACCATGCCCTTGAATTATTTAAGATAATTCACGAAGGTACCTTCAAGGAGGTTATTCCCAGCGAAGAAAAGCATCGGCTGCATGAGCAGTTTTACAAGAAATTCCGCCACCATGCGAAATTTTCCCTGGAAAACAAGTCAACCAATTATCGCACGTGCTACGCTGCATACCTTATCATCAACAACCGCGCGGCCGCAGTTGACGATGGCCGCAGCAAGCAGGACGCGAAAGCATTCGCATTAAAACAATATTTTGCTGCTGCAAGCGCGTAACGCTATTCCCCATCAATTTGATGGGGTTTTATTTTTGCAAGCTAAGGATGAGAAACGGCATACGCCTTCGACTTCGGTCCATACACGCCATCTGCAACAAGCCCTACAGCTGCCTGAAAATCAATCACGGCCTGCTTCGTTATAGGGCCAAAGGAACCGTCGGCAACAACGCGCGATGCGCTGCCAATATTCTTCTTGATCAAGTATGCCTGAAGAGTTGCCACTTCAGGACCGCGAGAGCCAAGCTTGAGCGTTCCGGTTGAATTGCCAGTAACTGTTGAAGTCGATACTGGATTGCGCAGCATAGCTGCTTCGATTGCCGGAGGCAACGCTATGCCTTGCGCCTTTGCGGCTACAAAATCAGTACGAAATTTTGTCACCAGCAAATCTGACAACGGATCGCGGCCAACCGCATCGTTGTTAATGATAGTCGTCAAAAACTGTATCTTTTGCTGCAGCGTAAATTCCTTTGTCAGCCGAGGAAACGGATCAACAGCAACATTGGTATTGTTGTGCAGTTCAAAGTGCAAGTGCGGCGACTCTGCAACAGCGTTGCCGGTGTGCCCGACATAGCCAACAATGTCGCCAGGCTTCAATACGGTACCTTCAATGATATTCGCAACCTTGCTCAAGTGCATAAAGACAAATGATTCTGAGCCTGGAGCAGCGACGGTAACGAAGTTTCCGGCTCCGGCATCAAAGCCGATATGCACGACAACAGCGTCAGTTGGAGACACTACCGGCACCCCTTCTGCCGCCATGATATCCAAGCCTTCATGCGTATGGCCGGCGCGAGGGTCGCCAAAATTTCTATACAGGTTCTTTATTGCAACGCCAAACAGTACGGGGATTGGCAGCTCTTGAACCGCAATAGGACTGAGCTGAGAAACGCTGTTTTGTATCTGGCTAGTAGCAGGATTATTGCGCCATTGCGACATGCGGCCGCCAAAGCCGGCACCGCCGTCATAGTCGCCCCAGGCTGCCGATACTGTCACGGGCAGGCTTATAGCGATCAGCATAAGCACGTACAATATGTTTTTATTCATGCCCTTATTATCCCACACTGGTAGGTCATGTACAGCGTATCGATCATTGACAAAAGTGATTATTCATCATATTATGTTTTCAAACAATCATGCAACTTAACTCTAAATATGATGAAAACGATTCACAAGCTCATGGGTCAGCTCATGCTGCAGCTAGAAAGCGCTGATGCCAGCTATAACTTCACCACACTGGAAAAGAAAAAAGATGTGTATCGAGGGGTATTCTATTCGGGACAGCGCGTTATAGTTAGCTCTCTATCAGCGGAAGACCCTATGATGACGCTATACGTATGGAATGCTGCAACCGCAGAAACAGACGAATGCCCCATTGCCGTCTTTTCGATTCTTCCCTCTTCGCTCATTGCTGAAGCAAAAGAGCCTTTGTACCGCGTTAATATTTCATTGTATCCTCAAGGAATGCGCGAGCATACTGAAATTATCAAGGAAATCTTTGAAAGGATCACCGCGATGATGAATTGGTATGAATTAAGCATTCCCACAGAAGCATTTCTTTCTTAATCACGATTTCTAATACCCGCACAAGCGGGTATTTTTATGCCCGCTCCCCAACCTGCTGGCGCCACATCGCGTAATACAAGCCCTTCTTCTGCACAAGCTCGTCATGGGTGCCGACTTCGGCGATAACGCCCTTTTCCAATACGTAGATCTGATGCGCATGCATAACCGTTGAAAGGCGATGCGCAATCAGAATTGTTAGATGTTCCTTTGACTCAGCAACAGACTGCACGGTTTTTGTAATTTCTTCTTCAGTCAGCGAATCAAGCGCTGAGGTCGCCTCGTCAAAAACCAATACTGACGGCTTGCGCAATAGCGCGCGAGCAATGGAAAGTCGCTGCTTCTCGCCGCCGGAAATCTTCACGCCTCCTTCTCCGATCACCGTATCGATGCCCTTTTCTGCACGAGCCAATAATCCCTGACATGCCGCCTTGTGCAATACGGCCAGTATCTCTTCGTCAGTTGCATCAGGATTCACGAACAGCAAGTTTTCCTTGATCGTGCCGGCAAAGAGCTGCGTGTCCTGCGTTACGAAGCCAACCTGCTGGCGCAAGTCGTCAAGATGCACGGCATCAAGCGCAATGTTATTGTATGAAATAGTTCCTTCGCTTGGCGTATACAGGCCCACCAACAGCTTAACTAGGCTGGTCTTGCCGGATCCAGACGGGCCCACAAATGCAATGGTCTGCCCCTTGTTGACAATGAAAGAGATATTGTCGAGCGCTTTTGTAGTAGCGGTCTTGTATGAGAATGAGACCTTGCTGAATGACAATGCGGTAACCCGGTCAAGGCGTACCGGCGCGGCCGGTACGGCCTCTCGAGGCATTGCCATGATTTCCGAGAATCGCTCAAGCGAAGACTGCGCTTCGCGATAGCTGCCGATAACGGTGCCGAGTTCCTGCAAGGGTCCAAAGATATAGAATGAGTAGATCCACAAAGAGAAGAACTGCCCGAACGTAATGACGCGTGCAAAGATCATGTATAGCAAGAGCAGCAAGATACCGTTGCGCAGCAAGTTGATCAGCGTGCCCTGAATGAAGCTGATGCTGCGAATGTAGCGCAGCTTCTTCAGCTCCAACTCCAAGATCTTGTCAGTCGTAGCATTAAGGCGATTGATTTCCTGATCGACAAGCCCCAGACTCTTCACCAATTCAATATTGCGCAACGACTCTGTCGTTGAGCCTGCAAGCGCTGTCGTCTCTCGCACGATAGTGTCCTGCACCTTCTTGATCTTCTTGGTGAGGGCATAGCTCAAGCCGCCAATAACAGGTATGGTTGCCGCATATACGACAGCAATCGCCCAGTGCAGCGTTGCGGCGTAGATAGTAACGAATAGGAACCCAATGATTGAAATAAAGACGATATTGATGAGCAGGTTCAGAAACTTCTCAGCATTGGCACGAGCAGACTGCAAAATGCCTAAGGTTTCGCCGCTGCGCTGGTCTTCAAAGACTTCATAGGGCAATACCAATGAGTGCTTGATGCCCGCCTGGTACATGTCGGCGCCAGACTTTTGCGTAACCTTATTAAGAAAATAATCTTGAAAGTTCTTCGCCACGCGCGATACGAAAACTACGCCAATGGCGATCAAAAGCAGCTTGCCGACGCCAAAGAAGAACTCATGGCGAGTGTACAAGTCTGGCTTAGTGGCATAATCGTCAAGAATATGACGAAAAATAAGCGGGTCAAGCAATGAAAAGATCTGGTTGACTGCGGCGAGCAACAGCACGAGCAGGCAGAGCTTCCAATATCGAGCAAGGTATGTTTTGAGGAGTTGCATGCTGGAGAGTATAGCATGCCTTTCTTTGCTGTTTTTCCAATTAGACAATTGGGAAAAATGATGTAGTATGAATAAAAAAATACGGAATGAAGACAGTTATTTTAACCTGCGGGCCGCGAGGCGCAGGCAAGACTACGTACGTTAACAATTTCGCTCTTCAGTATCCTGGCACAGAGATCGTATCCAGAGATGACATTCTTATATCGCTGTACGGAAGCACTACGACTGTCCGCACCTTTATGGAGGACCAGAAAACTGGCGACACTGCAATGGATGCATTGAGAGAAGCCATTAAGCGCTCTGACATGACTATTCTTGATTTCTGGAACAGAACAGGCTTAGGAAGAAAGAACACCGTAAAGGCTTTGCGCGAAACAGGCTTTGATAAAGTTGTCTGCTGGTATTTCACTACCCCATTAGAAATCTGCACTGAATGGATTCAGCGGAAGAGCGATTCTGAATATATATCAGCTTGGTTCTACGAGTTTGACTATAGGAGCTTTCATGAACGTGCGGCAAGTGTTTTTACAGATGGGTTTGACGAAGTTATAACAATTAATTCAAGCGAAGTATTTCAGATTAAAAGGACCGCCTAACCGGTCCTTTTTTATTTCTATTATTCTCCGCAGAGCACGCCGCCTCCTAGCCAGTACAGCTTGCCGTCAACAATGGTGCCTCCAAGGTATTCCCGCTTGTTAGCTGAGCGCTCCTCAAACGTTATTGAGTCCTGGCCTGGCAGCCATACGCCCACCCTTGCATTAGGGTATGCCTTCTTCGCGTCAGCAAGGCTCATGCCAACCGTTACGCCCTTGTCGGTTTTCAATGTAGACGCAAGCAATCCCTTGGCATCGCTGCTGCTATAGCCATACTGGAAGAACTTATAAGTTCCGAATACCGTATCGCCAAACAGTACGTAGAAGTTTTTCCATTCTACGCCGCGCAGCTCATTGCCCGGACACGTGCCGTATGCAGAGAAACTACTCGTCATGCCAGTATCTTTTGTTGGCGCGCCTAATGTTTTTGTTATTGCTGCAATAACTGTTTCTGGACTATCGCCAAACTTAGCCACGCTAAGGCCGTCTTTTTGCAAGACGATTGGCGCAGGAGTTTCAGCTGCAGGAGGAATGACAAGAGGAGTCATTGTCTTTTGAGGGCGGTTGGCAAGCAACAGCATGCCCGCAATGACTGCAAATAGCGCGATTACGGCAATCAAATATTTTTTCATATCTTTAGTATACCAGGATATTCCCCCTATTTACATTCATATCAAGGTATTGTAATGTTCGGTCAAACAACTTAAAAAAATAATATATGAAAGACAACAGCCAATACGGAAACCTTGGCGTTTCCTCTGACAAAAAAGGAGTGCACAAGGCTATACGCACACTCGACAAGGGCCTTTTCGAAGGTGCATTTTGCAGAATTTTTCCAGACAACCTAACGGGAGATGTCGATTACTGCCTTATTGCTCACGCTGACGGTGTGGGCACGAAAGCCTCACTCGGCTACCTGTACTGGAAAGTGACAGGAGACATCAGCGCGCTTGCAAACCTTGCAATAGATGCAATAGTTATGAATCTTGACGACATGATCTGCGTCGGCGCAACCGGACCCTTCACGTTCACCCAGAACATTGACCGCAACAGCTTTACTATTCCAGATGAAATAATAGAGGCAATTATCGTTAAGACCAATGAAGTCTTTATCGATCTTAAAAAGAGGCACGGCATTGATATTACCTATAGCGGCGGAGAAACTGCAGATGTAAACGACCTGGTAAGAACGCTGACGCTTAATGCCAGCATGCAGGCACGCATGCGGCGCAAAGATGTTATTCGCACCAATATCTTGCCGGGAGATGTAATAGTAGGCCTCGCCTCTTTTGGCAAAGCTCGGTATGAACAGGAATACAATAGCGGTATCGGCAGCAACGGGTTAACGTTGGCCAGGCATTCAGTCTTTCACCCTTCTTACAGGGAGCTTTATCCTGAATCATACGAAGAAGCCCTTGGAGACAAGGCATACCGGGGCCAGTATTATGTTGATGGGAAGTTGTCGATAAAGCCTCGAGCTACTGTCGGCAAGCTTGTACTTTCCCCTACCAGAACATACGCCCCGATCGTTAAGGCGATCTTAAGCACTGTTCCGAGGGAAAGCATTCATGCAATGATCCATTGCAGCGGCGGCGGCCAGACAAAATGCATGGGCTTTGGAAAAAAAGTGCACATTGTTAAGGATACTCTTTTCCCTGTTCCTCCTGTGTTTTCAATAATACAGGATCAGAGCAACGAGACTTGGCAGAACATGTACAAGACCTTCAACATGGGCCATCGCTTTGAGCTATACTGTGACGAAAGCACTGCAGCAAAGATTGTTGCTATTAGCAAATCGTTTGGCGTTGACGCTCAAATTATCGGCCGAGTTCATTCTGCTGCAAATACATGCCTAACTATACGTAGCGTGCATGGCGAGTTTTTCTATAAAAAATAATCTTTCTTTTACCCCTGCATTGCTGCAGGGGTTTTTATATACTTAACGAGTATATACTTTAAACAAGCATCGCGCTTAATTATTTTTTTTCAACTGAGGCGCGGTGCACACCAGCACCAAAGACGCTGTCTCGCTGTCATCAATGACAACTGTTACCCTATCGCCTATCTTCAAGTCTGACTGAGGCGCGCTGCCTGCAGATGTTTTAATTACCGTCTTGCCGGTAAGGGGGATGGCTTGATTGACGCCATCTCCCCGTCTTATAGTTATAGTGTCATTTCCCTTGCTCACGATTTGCCCGGTACCTCCTGTCCCGCCGCACAGATCGCCTCCTTCAGTATTAAAATTGCCAGCCTGCCCCTCGCGAACAGCCGCACCGATTCTTATAGGCAGCTTCTGCCACGCATACAATACAGCGCCAATAATGACAATGGCCGCTACGATTGCCGCAACAGTTCTCGTAGCAGGCTTCATTGAGCGCGCTATCCATGCAAGAAGCATGAATATTCCGTAGCCAATAGCGACGCCAATCGCATTCAGTATCACGTCATCGATATCAAATATGCCAACACGCAATACTGCCTGCAAAGCCTCAATGGCAAGACCAGCTCCTAAGGCAAGCAAGAGAGCCTTTTTCCACGTCAGGCTTTTATGTGCAAGTGGCGCAAGAAACCCTATAGGCAGAAGCAAGACAATGTTTCCTATTAGGTTAATGCCGGCAATAATCAGCCCCTTGCTGTTAAGATAGTTTGCAATGGTCTTGAATGGCATGAAATTGGCCGGACCTGTCGCCGTGCCTCCAAAATTCAGCATGAGCGTTCCTATACTGATAAGCGGCACATCCTTCAGCACCATTACCTTTATCAGTATGGCGCTATAGGCTATAAAAAATACTATGGCGATCACGCGTTTATGCATGATGTAATAATACACTGACAAGATGGCTTTTAATACTCAGCATTATTAATATAATACCTATTTTCAGTAGCAGATGATGGAGAAATTACCCCTTTCTCGCAGCCTCAATAGCTGCAACGTCAATCTTTTTCATCTTCATCATGGCATCAAAAGCGCGTTTTGCTTCTGCTCCGCCAACTGCAAGCGCTTCGGTAAGGGTACGGGGCGTAATCTGCCATGATACTCCCCAGCGATCCTTGCACCATCCGCAATCGCTCTCCTGTCCGCCATTTTCAACTATTGCATTCCAATAGCGATCAGTTTCTTCCTGATCGTCTGTTGCGATCTGAAAGGAGAATGCTTCGCTTTGCTTGAAGACAGGTCCGTCATTGAGGCCAATGCAGGGAATTCCACATACTGAGAATTCTACCGTAAGCGCATCGCCCTTTTCCCCACCAGGAAAATCACTAGGCGCATAAAAAACATTCGATACCCTGCTGTCCGGAAAGATTGAAGCGTAAAAGGTAGCGGCAGCTTCAGCATCTTTATCGAACCAAAGGCAAATTGTATTTTTTGGTATTATATTCATGTCTTTATTTTATAACATTGCAATATAATTACAATACATTCAGCAAGTCTTCCTCTAGCTTTTGATTTGATGTAAACAGGAGAGGAGTATAGCCAATGCTTTCTGCTCCTTCCAGTGACTTTTTTGAATCATCTATGAAAACCACTTCGCCGCTATCAACACCCAGTGTCGTGAACAGGATTTCGAAAATTTCAGACGATGGCTTCTGATAGCCAACCTCGGCAGATATTATCACCGCATCAAATAGGTCGAGTATGCCTTGATCTTCAAGACGATTTCTTAGCGCAACGCCATTATTGCTCAACAATGCGATTTTATATCCCTTGCCCTTTAAGTCCTTCATGATTCCTATCAGTCCAGAGTTTATCTTCCTGTTCGCATTGCTCTTTTGTATTATCTCCTGCATGCGTGCAATTTGAATGTCTGACGCTTCAAGCTTAGCGGCAACCATTGCCGCCACTTCTGGCCAGGTGTTCTTGCCGGTATTAGTGAGATAGTTGAATGTATAATAGACGTTTTCCCAGTCTTCTCTAGAAATATTCAGATAATCAACTATTTCCTGTATCAAGTCGCCCTCTTTTATCTCTATTACTCCTCCGTAGTCAAAGGCAATCGCTTTTATCATGACTTAATTATATCAGTTCTCAGAGAAGAGTCGCTCTATGCAAAAGCACGTCGATAGTCTTTATTGAGCAAACATTGTCGGCATTATGATGTTCTGCTGCTTCTCTAGCTCTTCCGGCGTAGTTGGAATCGTTGGCATAGTAATATTTGTTGGAATAGTAATTGAATCCATTTTTCTAAACTGCACTGATGATGGTATTGCAAATTTGCTTGGGTCAGCGGTCCACGGATGGCACTGCATAGACTGACCAGTATTTTGAGCAATCAGCGAACCGAGCGACTGTCCCTTGATCGGAAATGCCTGCCCTAGCGTGCCTCTCCATGAATAAATCATGCCGTCTTTTATCAAGATAGAAGCCACTTCGTTTTTTTCGTTCAGTCTGGTTACCAAATCAGTACGGACCATGCCATTATTAATATATACAGTTGCATTAGCATTTGCGGCATTCGTGCAGTACAGAGGATCTCCTGCAGCCAGCGCCATTACATTTTTAGCAGTAACAGAAACACTCGTGCCTGCGGTCGCGGTAGCAGGCGGTATTGTCGACGCAACAGCTGGCTGGGAAGTGTTAACTGCCTCTGTATTCACAGAACCAGTAGCGGCAACATTGGTATTGCTAGCCAACCCTTTCTGTTCAGGCATCTGAACCGCTTTTATAGCTTCTCGCTTCTTAACAACATATACGGTTGTGCCGGCAGCGATGATCGCAGCGGCAATGAGTATCAATGGCAAAATGAATCCTTTTTGGGTGTATTTCATAGACCAATAGTAGCATACGAAAAGATGCATTTGAAGGAAGTTTTTTGTATAGCTACGTTAGAAATGGGCAACTATATATGCCCTTGATTTAGTACCGTATGCGCCGTCTGCAACTAATCCAACAGAGGCATTGAGGCCTATCAATGCCTGGCGCGTAATTGGACCAAATGAACCATCCGCAACAACGCGTGGGGCGGTGCCCAAGGTACTGAGTATCACCAAGCAAGATAAAAGATAGCGATTGTAATGGATGCGGAATAAGATAATCCTTGTCGGAAACGAATTATCGCCAATGTCGACTAGCTCACTCAAATTAATGAGTGAGCTTTTCATTTGCTGTCCGGCTGGTCCGGCGCTGGAACTTTGATATTGACAGAATTAGAATAAAACGTAGTATTCAGAAAAAAGCAAAATGATAAGACATAGCTTTAAAGACCA
>JAZKAB010000001.1:41561-58291 GCA_040389365.1 Patescibacteria group bacterium | reverse complement strand
TAAGCACGACTGCGCCGACAATCAATACCGCGAGCACAAAGAGGCCAATCACCAATTTCCAATTGATGCGCGTGCCTTTTTTCTCCGGCTTCGATTCAGTCTTTAGGACTGCCTTGTGGTAGTTGCGCTCATACATACTACTTGCCGATATATTCCTGCCCCCCCATGTACGGGCGCAATGCTTCCGGAATACGGATAGTGCCATCTGCCTCCTGGAAGTTTTCAATCAAGGAAACAAGGATGCGCGGCGTTGGAATGGCAGTGCAGTTCAGTGAGTGCGCATAGCGAAGCTTGCCTTCTGCATCCTTATATCGGATGCCGAGACGGCGAGTCTGGAAATCATGAAAGTATGACGCAGAAGAAATCTCTCGGTATGTTCCCTCCTTAGGTACCCACAGCTCAATGTCATACATCTTCACCTTGCCAAGCCCCATGTCGCCAGTTGAGGCGTTAAGGGTGTGGTATGGAATGCCCAATGATTCGATAAACTGCTCGGTGCTTTCATTCATTGCCTCGTGCCACTTCACGCTTTCTTCATGAGACGCTTCGCACAATACCACCTGCTCGAGCTTGTAGAACTCGTGCACGCGGATAAGCCCCTTCACGTCTCTGGTATGGCTGCCCGCCTCAAGGCGGTAGCACGGAGAAAAGCCCAGCATCTTGATCGGCAGCTGCTCCCTCGGCAATACTTCATCCATATACATGCCCATCAATCCAACCTCAGACGTACCGACAAGATAGGTATCATCCTGGTTCTTATAGATATCTGCCTCTCCCTGCGGAATGAAGCCGCAGCCCATAAGAGGCTCGCGTTTGGTGATCATCGGCGGCATGACAGGATTGAATCCCTTCTTTGACCAATACTCCATAGCATAGTTCCAGATGGCAAAGCATAATCGCACGCCGTCGCCTTTCAGGAAGTACCCGCGAAAGCCGTGTACCTTTACGCCGCGCTCAAAGTCGGCAATATCAAGGCCAAGCATGATCTCAATATGGTCTTTCGGCTCGAATGCAAATGTTGGCGTCTCGCCCCAGGTCTTCTGCACGGTACTGAATGTCTCATCAGGACCAATAGGCGCAGACATGTCGGGAATATTTGGCACTTGCAGCATAAGCCCCTGCCATTCTTTCATGATGACGCGCACTGCCTCTTCAGCTTCCTGCACGCGCTCTTTCAATGGCTTCAGTGCTTCGATAAGCGCAGCGCGCTCTGTCGCATCTGCTGCCTGAGGAATCTTGTCAGACAAGGTATTCTGCTCGGTGCGAAGCGCCTCGTATGAAGAAAGGGCTTCTCGGCGCTTTTCTTCAACTGCCAGCAATTCGTCGATATCAAGCGAGACGTTCTTCTTCTCTACCGCTGCCTTGATAATATCGGGGTTTTCTTTGATGAATTTAATATCGAGCATAGTGTCTGTACTATAGCGTATTTTATTGTTTTTATAAACTGATTAATAACTATCATGTTAAATACATTCTCAAATAACATGATAGTTATACACACCCTATTGACACTTGACATATTAGGTAGTCCTGTGATATTATTTGCATAGACCTTAGCTGGTCGCTAAATCTATTGCTTGAGGGCTCCGAAAGGAGTCCTTTTGGCTTTTTTGACTAAGCAATTTTATCCTTAACGCTCTGAGGAATTTCTTTAGGCCAGCAAATGAATTCTTTTATCTTTTTAATATCAAAAATTGGCAACCCAATTTCATTTAATTCGTACGATACGCGACGAGAAGTAGCGAATAAGTACACGGTCTTATTATCACCTAGTAACTGGCTTATGGGATCAGTAAAGTCGCTATCGCCACTCCACAGTACAAAGTTTTCAGCATGCTTTCTTTCAAAATCAAGAAGCATGTCTCTTCCGATTTCCACATCAAAATTGCATTTCATATCCTCAATATAGGTAATGCCCTGCTTGTTTAAATCGGCAAGCTTACTATTTAGATATTCAATTGTTGATAAATTAAATTTTGAAAGCAGGCATTTCTTAATGAAATTTTCCAGCAATGCTGCTGAGTTGCTAGGAATACTGGAGGTATTTATAGACATTTTCATAAGCTTAACTGGCTTTGTTTTAATATCATACCCAAAAGAAGCCAGCTCTTTCAAATTATCTTCTGACTTTTGATTTCCTTCCAAGGTACCCATATAAATCTTAACGCTTTTAATCGTATCAAAAGAATCAAGGAGTTGCTTAAGTCTTCCCTGGTGTATGTGCCATCCTAATTTTCCCTGCCAATGAAACACGTTTGACCAATCAACATAAACATGGGTTGAGTCTTTAAATATATTTTTAAGCTCTTCTATTTCATCAGGAAATAAGCCTGCAAGCTTTTTTATGCGTTCCGTTTTAGGTATAAACATGCAAGATATATTTTATCACGTGCTAAATGTCTGACCAATATTTCTTTAGATATATAAGGATAATTAATTTAGTTTTTCTTGATACTCAATATGCAATACTTTTTTGATGGACCATTTCCCCATTTACCCTATTGATATAGCCAACGATTTCCCTCAGCTTCTTGAAATCCCCCACCCTCCACGCCTGCTGCATATGAGGGGAAACATTGAAAGAATTGCCGGCACAATATTGATTACCTTCGTCGGCTCTCGAAACCATACGCACTATGGCAAAGAGGCGTGCGAGTCATTAATACAAGGCTTGAAAGACTACAGGGTCACCATTGTCTCCGGCCTCGCGCTTGGCATTGATTCAGTTGCGCATGAAGCTGCGCTTGCTGTCGGCTTGCCGACGCTGGCGCTTCCTGGCTCTGGATTAGATGAAGCTGCATTGTATCCCCGCAGGCATGCAGGGCTTGCAGTGCGTATTCTAGAGAATGGCGGCGCACTGCTAAGCGAATTTGATGCAGGCCAAAGAGGAATGCCCTGGACATTCCCGCAACGAAACAGATTGTTGGCAGGAATTTCAGTTATGACCATTATTATAGAAGCAGAAGAAAGGTCAGGCACCCTGATAACTGCCCGCCTTGCGACAGACTATAACAGGACAGTTGGCTCAGTGCCTGGACCAATAAATTCAGCAACATCATTCGGTACGAATGAGCTCTTGAAGCTTGGTGCAGTGCCGATAACGTCTGCGCAGGATATCGTGCAGGAACTCAACCTGGAACTGAAAGAAAAAGACATACTATATATAGAATGATTTGCTAAAAAAATTTATGCGTGGTACTACTGCATACACAAATATGAAATTATTAATCGTTGAGTCGCCGTCAAAGGCAAAAACAATTGAAAAGTATCTTGAAGGCGCATACACGGTGCGCGCTTCTGTCGGGCATGTGCGCGACCTGCCTAAATCGAACAAGAAAGCCATCGATATTGAAGGCGGCTTCATTCCGCACTACGAGATCAGCAAGGGCAAAGATAAGGTAGTTGCCGAACTGCAAGCGCTTGCAGAAAAAGCAAAGGAAATCATTCTGGCACCCGACCCGGACCGAGAAGGAGAAGCCATTGCATGGCACATTCAGGAACTGTTGCGCGAGGACAAGAAAGTAAAAGCACCGATCAAGCGCGTTACCTTCAACGAGATTACGAAAGAAGCCGTAACGGAAGCATTGACGCACCCGCGCGAAGTAGATACCAACCTGCGCCAGGCGCAGGAAGCGCGCCGCGTGCTGGACCGTCTTGTCGGCTATGACCTCTCGGGCATTATCTGGCAAAAGGTACGCTACGGCCTTTCAGCAGGCCGCGTGCAGTCTCCTGCCCTTCGCATTCTTGTTGAGCGAGAGCGCGAAATCAAGGCATTTATTCCCGAAGACTATTGGGTATTGCAGGCAAACGTGCAGACCAAGGGCAAGGCAAAGCTGTTGCTGACCTGCGTTGACGAGCCTCGAGACCGAAAGGAAGTTGATCGCATTCTCGCGATTGCAAACAAAGAGGAGTGGGTTGTTAAGGATGTAAAGGAAAGCGAGCAGAAGCGCTCGCCGAAGGCTCCTTTCACCACCTCAACATTGCAGCAGGCTGCCAGTTCTCGCCTGGCCTTTTCTCCTGCCCGCACTATGCAGGTTGCGCAGAAGCTCTATGAAGCCGGACATATTACCTATATGCGTACTGACTCAACAACACTGTCTGACATAGCCATCGCTGGCATCAGCGCGTTGGTTATAAAAAAGTTCGGCAAGGAATACCTGGAGACACGCACCTACAAGACCAAGTCAAAAAACGCGCAGGAAGCGCACGAGGCAATTCGACCGACGCATTTTGAAAAGGAATCTTTGGGCATGACCGAAGAGCAGAAGAAGCTCTATCGTCTGATCTGGGAACGCACCATGGCGTCGCAGATGGCTGATGCGAAAGTATTGAAGACGCGCGTTATCGGCAACGTTGCGAGCGACTCAATCCCCGACTGTACTGTTACCGGCAGCCAAGTGCTATTTCCGGGCTGGTTTATCATCGACGAAGCGGCTCGCGGCGAAGACGTTGAGCTTCCTGCAATCATCGCTGGCGAGCCATTGAAGCTCTTGTCTATAGAAGACATCGCCAAGCAGACAGAGCCGCCGCATCGCTATTCAGAAGCAGGGCTCGTGAAAGAGCTTGAAGCGCGCGGCATTGGTCGCCCTTCAACGTACGCGTCTATTATGAAAACGATTGAAGACCGCGGCTATGTTGAGAAGCTTGGCCGGTCACTCAAGCCAACTGATACCGGCGAAGTTGTTTCAAGCTTCCTTGAGCAGAACTTCATGAACTATATCAGCGACACCTTTACCGCT
This sequence comes from Patescibacteria group bacterium, assembly GCA_040389365.1. Taxonomy (GTDB): domain Bacteria; phylum Patescibacteriota; class Minisyncoccia; order Phycocordibacterales; family UBA9973; genus UBA4124. The sequence goes on along the minus strand of JAZKAB010000001.1, from coordinate 53,552 downwards.
GAGATGGAAGACAAGCTCGATGACATTGCCAATGGCGAGCTGAAGTATAAAAAAGTCTTGTCTGAATTTTATACTCCATTCCTGAAGCAAGTGAAAGAAAAGCAGAAGCTTGATAAGGCGACAACGCTTGAAAAGGCTGACGAGAAATACAAGTGCCCGAAGTGCGGCAGTGCCATGATCGTAAAGCTTGGACGCGGCGGCAAGTTCCTGTCATGCGACCGCTATCCGGACTGCGATGGCGCGCTGACAATTGACGGCCTAGAGATCAAGAAAGACGAGCCTATTGGCATCGACCCTGAAAGCGGCCTGCCAATATTTACAATGATCGGCCGTTTCGGGCCGTACGTGCAGCTTGGCGAAATGCCGCCAAAGGTTAAGGGCAAAAAGCAGACAAAGCCTCGCATGGCGAGCATTCCAAAAGAAGTTGACCCGACAACCGTTACGGTTGAGATGGCAACAAAGTATTTGTCAGTGCCTCGAACGCTAGGCCAGAACAAGGACGGTATTGATATCACCGCCAACAACGGGCGCTTCGGCCCCTATGTTGCCTGCGACGGAAACTTCCGCTCAATCAAGCCGCCATTAAATGTCTATGACATTACGCTAGAGCAAGCGCAGGAGCTGTTAGCTCAAGAAAAGAAGCCACGAGGGTTTCAGAGAAAAGCTAAATGATTAAAAGCCCCTTCAAGAGGGGCTTTTTACGTACTACATATTTTCACAAAATAAAATCGACCTTGCATAACAAGGTCGACTAAAGTTTTTTAGAAGGGCAAAATAGTAATGCCCCAATGCGAGAGAAAAAAATTGAGATGCACATAAATCCCGAGGAGGGATATCAATACAATAAAGCCGCAAGCAAAATGATTTTTAGTTTTTACAAACCTTAAATCAATGCCTTTAACAATTATTGTCTTTATGCCTGATAGTAAAATTACTACAATGCCTAACCCTCCTAAGTAGCGAAGACTGCTGGAGAAAAACGATATCAAAATAATTATAGCTGCCAGGATCGTAATAAGTGCCTCAAACCCATCCCATACGGTTAATGGTTTCGCTGTGTTTTCTTGTGAAGAACTATTCATGATCTTTGAGTTTAAATTTAATTTATAATAGCACAATTTATACTAAAAGTCAATATATCCTATTCCCCTTTCATTTAAATGGTGTATGATATTTACATGGAAATCGACACACTCTTCGCCCTTATCGAATACCCCCTCACCCCCGAGGAACACGACCTTATTCAAAAGGCGTACGACTTCGCCAAGTCAAAGCACGAGACGCAGAAGCGCAACAGCGGCGAGCCATATTTTGTACATGTCTTTGCCGTTGGCAAGAACTGCGCGCAGCTCGGCATGGATGTCGAGACAATCATTGGCGGCCTCCTGCATGACACCCTGGAAGATACTGACGCAACAGAAGAAGAAATAAAGGAGATGTTTGGAGAAAAGATCCTGTTTCTTGTTAAGGGTGTGACAAAGCTCGGGAAGCTGAAGTATCGCGGACAGGAACGCCATGTCGAAAGCATGCGCAAGTTCTTCGTTGCCATATCAGAAGACCTGCGCGTGCTTATCATCAAGCTCGCAGACCGCCTGCATAACGTGCAGACGCTTGAACACCTTCGCCCAGAAAAGGCATACCGCATTGCCGTTGAAACCATCGCCGTGCATGCAGCACTCGCTGGCCGTCTCGGTATGGGAAAGCTCAAGGGCATGCTTGAAGACTATGCCTTCCCTTTTGCATACCCCAAGGAATATCTGCAGACTAAGGCGCTGGCTGACAAGCGCATGCCTGAGGCACAGAAAACTATTCACGAAATCGACAGCGCTATACAAAAAACTCTTGCTGACTTTTCAATCAAGAATCCCTGCGTTGACTCGCGCGTAAAGCACCTCTTCAGTCTCTTTAGAAAGCTTCAGAAATATCAGATGGATATTGACCGCATCTATGACATCGTTGCGCTTCGCGTGCAAGTTGATACTGTCGCAGACTGCTATCAGGTGCTTGGCCTCGTGCACATGCTCTGGAAGCCTATTCCCGGCCGCATTAAGGACTATATTGCCCTGCCGAAGCCGAACGGCTATCAGTCGCTGCATACGACCGTTGTAACTGAGCATGGCATCGTTGAGATACAGATCAGAACCTATGCCATGAACCAGGAGGCAGACATGGGCGTTGCGTCGCACTTCCTGTACAAGGAAAACAAGTTCGACAAGGGCGCCGTGCCGAAGAATAAGAAGCTAGGGTGGCTTGATGAGTTAAGAGAGCTGCAAGGTGTGGTTAGCACGCCGAGCCGTTTTCTTGAGCAGCTCAACCATGACCTCTTCAAGAACCGCATCTTTGTCTTTACGCCAAAGGGCGACGTTATTGACCTGCCTGAAGACGCCAGCCCTATCGACTTCTCATACGCCATACACTCTGAAATGGGACAGACGACCAGCTCAGCCCGAATAAACGGCAAGATGGTGCCATTGGGCGCAAAGCTCAAAAACGGCGACATCGTTGAAATTATCACCAGCAAGAACTCAAAGCCCTCGAACAAGTGGCTCGACTATGCCAAGACCACTATGGCGAAGCGCAAGATTCGCGCGTATGTCGCAGAGCACGGCGGCTTGCTGCAGAAGTTTTTGGTGAAGGAATAAAAAAGGCCGCATCTATATCTATAGTGCGGTCTTGAACGATTCGTGGATGAAATTCATTTCTTCATCCATGTACACGGTTGAATGTGACTGATCTGCGGTGGGAACGAATGCCTTGATCCTTATCCCTGGAAACCAGTAGGTAAACGGGAGTACAAAGTCTCTCTTGCTTTTCTCATACCAATAGCGATTCTCGCGTGTATCCACCTTCCCTCCCATATACAAAAGATAGTCGGGATAATACGCTTCCTGAACAATTTTCAGCGAAGCAAGGAAAGTTCTTCTTCCCTGCGCAACGCTTCCCTTATACGGCGGTATATGAAATGCAGATACTGCATATTTTGGGGCAAACAAGCCAGGGTCACAATCAGGTCTTCTCTTCCAAATAATAATTAATCCGATACACCTAAAGCAGTCGGTAATATAGAAAGGTTCCGCGCTGTCCTTTCCATGAAAGAATTGAGTATACCCGTAACAATTGCCATTTTCTAAGAGTGAGATTTCTACCATCTAATTATTTTTCAATACTCTATCCTATCCCGTCCCAAAGTCAACAATGCAAAAGGCACCCTATCGGTGCCTTTTGCATTATAAAGAAAAGTTTTTTAGGTTATACAAGTCTTCAACCTCCTCTTCGCTCTGCTTCACCTCTTCCGAATTCCTGTCATCGAGTTCCTGCACCATCTCTCGTACTGATTCCGGGGACTCTTCAAAGACGATTTCTCCGTCCGGAGCCCGCACGATTTCAGGAGATGCTTCTGGAGCAAACTGCTCCCTGACGATCTGGTCTGCAGCAGCTGATGCGCCCTCTTCCTTGGTATGCTTCAAGACGCCTAGGATGAGGTCAAGGTCTTCATTTGAGAAGTAGTCGATGGTAATCTTGCCGCCAGCCTCCTTTGGCTCAATATGCACGCGGGTGCCAAGGCTTTCCTGCAGCTGCTGCTCGATCTGCATCAGCTCAGCATTTGGAATAAGCGACTGCTTGCGCACCTTGTCGACGGCAATGCGCCGAGCAATGCGCTCTGCTTCTCGAACGGTGATCTTGCGGAACTGGATTTCCTTAAACAAGGTTGCCTGCTCTTCTGGTCGGCTTGAAAGCATAAGCAGCGGGCGGGTGTGACCCTCGTTGATCTTGCCCATAGACAATGCGTCAAGAATTTCCTGCGGCAATGCAAGGAGGCGAATAGTGTTGGACACGTATTCGCGGCTCTTGCCCATCTTCTGCCCGATCTGCGTATGGCTAAACTTGAATTCGTCTACAAGACGAGCAAACGCGCGAGCGCGCTCAACTGAATTCAAGTCTTCGCGCTGCAGGTTTTCGATAATGGCAAGCTCGAGCTTCATCATCGAATCATCCCCCACGCGAATAATTGCAGGCACCTCGCGCAGCCCAGCCAGCTTAGAAGCACGTAAACGGCGCTCTCCCGCGATCAATTCGTATTCTGTAACCAATCCACCATCTGCTGTTTCTCGCTCCACACGAGAGACCGTGAGGGGCTGCAGGATGCCATACTGGCGAATAGAGTCAGCCAGGTCTTTAAGCGGGCCCGGATCGAATTCCCGGCGCGGCTGATACGGATTCGGAACAATCTTATCGACTTCGATAAAGAATATAGAATTGCTGTATAGGGTAGACATGGCAATAGTGTATCATATTGCCGATTTGAAAAAATATGAAAAAAATGTACTATATAGCCACTGGCTGCCCAAACTCAAAAGGCACTAGCGCATCGATGCCGATGTGGCGGAATGGTAGACGCGATCGACTCAAAATCGATTACTCGCAAGGGTGTGGAGGTTCGAGTCCTCTCTTCGGCACAAATGAATAACAGAATTATCGTCATCTGCGGCCCGACAGCCACAGGCAAAAGCGACTATGCTGTGCAGCTTGCCCAGAAGCTTGCTTCAGAAGGAATAGGGGCAGAAATAATTTCGGCTGACTCTCGACAGGTCTATAAAAGCTTAGACATTGGCAGCGGCAAAATAACCCCGGCTGAAATGCGCGGTATCTCCCATCACCTCCTTGATATTGCCAGCCCAAAGCGCACCTTCTCAGTCGCGCAATACAAGAAGCTTGCTGACAAAGCCATAGCTTCGATTATAAAAAGAAACAAGGTGCCAATCATTGTTGGCGGCACAGGCTTCTATATTGATACGGTTGTCTTTGACCAGCAGCTGCCTGAAGTGAGGGCAAATAAGGAATTGCGCACGGCACTTTCCAAGCTCTCGCTTGACGAGCTGCGCCAGCAGCTGCAGCAGCTTGATGCAGAGCGCTTTGAATCAATCGATATCCATAACAAGCAGCGCATGGTTAGAGCAATTGAAATTGCTTCTGCGTTGGGAAAGGTGCCCAATATCAAGACCATGCCTCGCAAGTCAAAATACTCAGTTGAATGGATCTATCTCGATCTTCCTGATAAAGTATTAAAGGAAAAAATACACGCTCGCCTTATCAAGCGCATGAAAGACGGGATGGTACAGGAAGTTGCTGCATTGCATGCAAGCGGCATATCATGGAAGCGGCTTGAAGCATTAGGCTTGGAATATCGTTTTGTAGCTGAATTCTTGCAGGAAAAGATTTCAATAGAGGAAATGACGGCGCAATTAGAAACAGCGATATGGCAATATGCAAAACGGCAAAGAACTTGGTTTAAGAAATATGCGAAAAATACTTAAAGCGTTCTTCAATCGCCCCGCTCTTATAGTAGCCAAAGAGCTTATTGGCACATACCTTGTCACTCGCACCCCAGAAGGAATCAAGCGATACATGATAACTGAGACAGAAGCGTATGTTGGGCCGCATGATCTTGCCTCTCATTCTTCCAAGGGCCGCACCAAGCGTACCGAGGTTATGTTCCAGGAAGCTGGAGCGATATATGTATATCTGATCTACGGCATGCATAACATGCTTAACATTGTTACCGGAGAGAAAGACTATCCTGCCGCTGTATTGATTCAAGGCGTTGAAGGAATACGCGGCCCAGGCAATGTTGCCAAACATTTGAATATTTCGAGGCTGCTTAACGGCAAGATGCTGGGCACAGCGTCAAACCTTTGGATAGAGCAAGATTCAGTTCCTGTTAAGAGAAAAATTGCTCGAACGTCCCGCATTGGCATAGCGTATGCCGGACCAGTCTGGGCGAATAAGCTATATCGGTTTGTATTGAAATAAAGTACGCGCAATTGTATTTTATTATTTGGCGGGCGATCTCGGGCTTGGACCTTGTGTGGACAAGCCCTGTAACCTTGGTTTAAAATGTTTTGCGGAATAAAATCGACATGTCTCGTGCGCTTAGTTTTCTCCAAAATCAAATAAGTGATTACATTCCTCTCTCATGAACTTTTCCACAAGATGTATCTTGGGATCTCCCTTTGCGACAATTTCTCTTGACGGCATGTCAATCTGTCTCCAAGTAAATTTACCATCTGTAATTTTCATAGCTTGTTCTTGTGCATCTTCCTTTGAGGCACCAAATACGATACCTTCCATCTTTGCCCAAATAGCAGCGCTGGTACACATAGGACACGGTTCAAGTGTGGTGTATAACCAACAGCCTGCAAGGTAGCGGTTTTGCAATTTAGCACAGGCTGTTCGGATTGCATTCACTTCAGCATGAGCGGTAGCATCATTGTCTGCATGAGTACTAGTGTGGGCAACTGCAATAATCTCACCTTCAGCATTTACGACTAAAGCACCGAGTGCGTACTGCTTCAAAGAGGCTGAGCGTTTTGCTTCAGCGATAGCTTCCTGCATGAATTTTTCTTGAGGATGTTGCATTTTACAAACTAGTAGTGAGTATAAATATTCCAAATATGTTTCTCAGCATCCCAGTAGTAAACCAAACTGTCATCTCCCAAGCCTAAAACTAACTGATCTTTTAATACAATATTTGTAATTTTTACACCTTCTGGTTTTTGATTATTCATGACTTTATTATATCAGTTTTAATATAATTTTTGCTCTATGCAAAACAGAGAAACTGTTATATGGAAGCGTCTCGAGAGATGCTGTTGTTGGCGGGCCCACAAGGACTCGAACCTTGAACTTTTCTTTTGGAGAGAAATGTTTTACCATTGAAACTATAAGCCCATTTCCATGAATTGAATCGCTAACGCCTTCATTTCACGAGCAATCGTAACATCACCGTACTTAATTGTAATACAGCCTTGATATCCTTCTTTTTTATGCAATCCGGAACTTGGCTTCAAAAACGGCTTTGTAAATTGCCGCAAGGGTATACTACTAGTTTTTGACCAAAAACTCAATTGTTCATTCTTATCATGATAAGAATGAAGGTGGGCACAAACGCGTAACTTTTCTTCTTGAATATAAAAAGATCTCCTAAAAAGTTTCATAAACAATGCAATAACGAGAGGGTCGGAATTGCTAAATCTTATGCCAGACTGGACGTTTTTTGCTCCTTCGCAATAATACATCATTGCGCAAATTATTTTTGTGTATTGCATAGACCACCTTACATCTTTTAAGGTTTCTAGCGCTGCTAGTTTCGCCATTTCTTCCTTTGCCATTGTCTGCAATTTTTTAGCCTTTTTAGCTGCAATCTGACCGTTGGACATCTTAGCCTCAATCTTCTTCTGAGCTACTTTGCTTAGCTGAATTCCTTTTAGCCAATTAGAGAGCGTGCTTTTAGGAACTGAAATATTTTTGGTTATTTCATTATATGAATAGCCCTTTTTCCTTAACGTTATAGCTTGTGACTTTAATTCAGCTTTCATGCACTTAATTGTATAAAATAGGCAGTAAAGAAAACTGAAAGAAATAATAAAAAGCCCCTCAAGCGAGGGGCTTTTTATTATTTCTTAGATTCCTTAAAAGTGATTACCTTTCGTAGCTTCTTGCTGTATTTCTTGAATTCAAGCTTAATAGCCGCAAGCTTTTTCTTATTCTTGCTTGTCCAGTATGTTTCGCCAGATTCTTTGTTTACTAATTTTACGAGGTTTTGTTGCGCCATAGTGAAAGAAAAATATCATATTTTAGAGAAATGTGCAAGAAAATAGGCAATATAAGCCTTATTTTGACAAAATCTCGACATTTTGACCATTTAAGTAGCCCTCAGTGACAGCAATCAGTACAGGTTCTGGGAAATATTCTATCTTCCCTGATTCATAAGCTTTTTCCATCATTTCGTCAGAATAGGCTGGCCGTGTGCCTTCGGCGCACGAAAGCGTAATATGCGGATGCTTTTTTGCAGTCTTAGTATTCTCAACAAGCAATGCGTCTCCTTTTTCATCCGATACCCGCCCTATAATCTTAAGGACATCCTTTCTGCCAATATCGCAATTGCTTAAGTCTTTTGGCTTGAACTCATTGGTACTATGGTGAGCGAAAGTATGAGCATGCCGTGGCGGAAACTGTGCCAAGAGTGCAGCAGGATCATCGACAAACAGCGCCGTATACAGTATTGCGGGCGGCTGTGAAGACTGCACCTCAGCTGCATCGCTGAAGCTTTTGCGCACGAGCTCCTTCATATCAGCCCATGCAACTTTCGTAGCAGGCGATCCTGCGGGATTGATTCCCCCATTCTGCAGCGAGTTTGTAGCAGGATCGAAATACCATTCTGGCACTTCTTCATTTCTTCCAGGAGCCTGGAGCGCCGACTCATTCGCAAGCCTTCGCGCAGTCCTTATAAAGTACTCTTCGCCTCGTATTAGCTGTGCTGCCATTCGCAAGTCAGGACGCTTCAGCGGCCTGGTAAGAATGTTAACGTGCCCGCTTGAGCGTCGCTGGACCACAAGGTCAAATTTCCCGCCATCTGCCGATCGCAAGTATCCGGGAAGCTGCACGCTGTCGGATTCGATAAAGCAGACACTGAGCTTGTTTTTCTTTTGGGCAACTTCCGTTTCTTCGAACTTCCCGTCCTTTTTCAGGGCTTCTATTTCCTTTGGAATTTCATGAAAGCGCGTGTGCTCCTGGCTATGATGGGCGGCAATCAGCGGCAATACAGTCTCAATGACAAGGGCAATATTTTCTGAATGCGTCTTATTCAGCGCAGCAATGAGACCAGAGAGTCCGAAGGCCTTGTCGAGCGGGTCGTCAGACTGCGTGCCCTTGCCATAGAAGTCATCGCGCTCGGCATATGCCAACAGCTTCTTTAATGACGGCTCTGCCTTGATTCCCAAAGCCTCAGCTACAAGATTGCTAGCGGTAGTCTTTTCAGGATGATTGTGGTGATCAAATATTCCCCCTCCAACATCAAGCAAAAGCGTGCCTTCGCGCATGTATTCCTGTTCGCTTTTGCCAATGCCATTTAAGGGCAATATCTTGTACGCGCATTTTTCTATCCCTGGAAACACCGCAGCTCCGTATTTTTTTAAGATAAAAATGGCGACAATGGTGTCCGGCTGCGGACGAGTCGGGAGGGCGATAGTTGAAAAAGACAGCTGCATATAGCCTTAATAATACTATATATTTGGACTTTTCCCTTCTATTGACTTTTATGATCAAATATGCTATAGTGTAATTAAGAAAACATTTAAAAAACAAATAGCGACGATATGAAAACACCACACACAGCAGCAGTTAAGGCAATTACTTCAATTTCTGCAATCGGACCGAGCAAAAGCGGCAATGCGCTTATAACTGTAAAGTTCGAAAAAGGAAATGCCCGGGTATTCTACATGAAGCCCAACGGCCAGCTGCACGAACCTACTAGCAACCACACCCCTAAAAAGCTCTCTGACCCAAAGCGGGCCGATGGCGAAAGAAGGTTTGCGTTAGACAAATGGGATGGCGCAACTGAAGAAGTGCTTGCAATTGGAAGCGACCTGTTCAAAAAGGCATACAGCCTGGTAGACACGTTTGACGGACCGGTTGCAATGCCCAAGGTTACAGCTCCTGCAGCTGCCCCAAAAGCAGCGGCTCCCGCCACTCCTGATGCCCAGGTATCGAAGTTCAACAACCGGTACAACAAAACTGCTCCAAGCAAAAAAAATGCTGAGGTGCCTAATAACTTAGGTGCTCACATCAAAGATGAAAACATCTTTGCAAAACTTCGGGCTGCGTTCTCGAAATAAAAAATAACGTAAAAATATTCATACCCCTTACTTTTAGTAAGGGGTTATTTTTTTGGCCTTTAGGCAAAAATATGGTACAAAAAAGCTATGGAACCTGTTATTGTCGAAAAGAAGAAAGCAAAGCTTGAGAAGAGCGCAGAGTTTGCGACCAAATGGATTGGCTCAACCTCTTCGCTCCTTTTTCATACCGTCTTCTTTATCGCCTGCTTTGCCCTTCCCTTCTTTGGCATACCGCTTGAGCGCATGCTGCTTGTATTGACGACTGCAGTATCGCTTGAAGCGATCTATCTTGCCATCTTCATTCAGATGTCAGTGAACAAGAACACAGCCGATATTGAAGAAATTCAGGAAGATGTCGACGAGATCCAGGAGGATATCGAAGAGATCGGCGAAGACGTGGATGAGATTCAAAAGGACGTTGACGAGATCCAGGAAGACGTTGAGGAAATCGAAAAGGATGTCGATGCCATCCAGAAAGACGTCGACGAGATCCAGGAGGATATTGAGGAAGACCAGGAAGAAGAGCGCGCTGAAGCAACGCAGCAGCAGAAAGAGTTCGACGCATTGGCGTCTATCCAGGCTATTCTTACCAACCTGCAGAAAGAGATTGAGCAACTGAAGAAGAAATAAAAAAAGAATACCCTCTGAATGTAGCATTCGAGGGTATTTTAATTTTGTTTATTTAAGGCAAATAGATAAGCAGTATAAGCTTTAACAATACTATAAGCCAGAACATTTCTGCTGCCGCTGATGCCAGGAATACTTTCGTTTTTAGCTTTGATCTAAAAAAGAAATATCGTAGCAACAGCTGCACAAGGAAGGCAACGTTTCCAATCACTATAGGATAAAACAATAGTATCGGATCAATTCCCATTACTGCAATGATAAACATTGCGGGAATTAAAAGTATAGTTGGCAGTATTGCCATCAACATAATCGCATAGCGTAGTAGAAGTGACAGAATGCGACGTGCGTACATTTTAACCCAACCACTCTGGTCGAAATTAAAACTGTGAGTAACATGAAGTTCCATTTTCTTTAGGGTTTTAATTAAACATTTATTATATTATAGCAAACTAAACATAAAAAGTCAAGATATAAACTCCTTATGCAGTATGCTATATTTTGCAAAATTATCAGTTATGAGCAATAAAAATACTATCCTTCTTATTCACAATACTGATCGTGAATTTGTAAGAAACCCGCATGAGCCAGTGCAGCCAGTACATACCGCTACCTACCCCCTCAGCAAGTACGGATTGGATAACCAGCGGTATCAGGTACAGCACGCGGTGCGCAGAATGAACGAGCACGACGAATTATAGTCGTGCTTTTTTTAATTAATTTTACAAAGCTAGCTTCTTTGCCGGATCAAGCATGTCTTTCAGGTTGAACTTTATTGCAATTTCATCCAAGACATCGCCCTCACTTTCTTCATCTTCAAAAGAAAGATAGTTATCCAGCAGCTCTTCCCCTATTTTTATATCTCGCAATGCGATAACGGCAACTTCGTCTTCCCCGTCTCTGTATTCAGATAATACATTTGGCGTATCAGAGTGGTTGAAATATTTTCCATTATCAGCAGAAAAACAATACAGCCTGGTCTTTTTGCTTCTCCAGGAATAGTTATACATATAGATTTGCAGCAAGTCTGGGAAGCTTAGGATTTGCTCTCGTGTAAACTTTTGATCAAAACCAGGGGTAAATTGCCATATTTCTGTTCCCTTTGGAATATGCTGATCGGCAAACAAGCCGATTCCATGCACGCTGCTTTCTTTGATTTTAGTCTTTACCAGCATCATGCATTTATATCTTGAATTCAATCACGTCTCCGTCCTTGACTATGTACTCCTTCCCTTCTGTTCGTACAAGCCCCTTAGAGCGCGCTACGCCATATGAGCCGCTCTCAAGCAGGTCGTTCCAGTACACCACCTCTGCGCGAATAAACTTATCCTTAAAATCAGTATGAATAGCAGTCCCGGCAATGGGCGCAGTTGAATGCCTTGCGATAGTCCAGGCACGGGTTTCGTCTTCTCCAGTCGTAAAGAAGGTTTCAAGCCCAAGCAGCTCATATGCCTTGGTAATAAGGTTGTTGATGCCGTCAGCATCGGCTGCAGCAGGATCTTCAACCATTGCCTGGCGCATCTCTTCCTTTTCTGCCCCTTCAAAATCCTTAAGATCGTCTTCAATCTTTGCATCAAGTACTACATATCGAGCACCACTGTTGATAATCCACTGCGTAAGCTCTTTAAATTTTTCTGGATCACTTTCATCCAAATTCTTCACACCGCTTTGTTTATTGAGCCCGTATAAAAAT
>JAZKAB010000001.1:0-41551 GCA_040389365.1 Patescibacteria group bacterium | reverse complement strand
TTCAATCTTGGCATCAAGCAATACGTACTGCGCGCCGCTTTCCATAATAGTTGCGGTAAGCTCGGCAAACTTTACCGGATCGCTTTCGTCCAGGTTAGCCGCGCCGCTGCGCTTGTTTAGGCCGTATAAAAATTTCTTTGTTGTAAGCAGGTTAAGCTGCTTGACGATCTTGACTTCTTCTTCGATAAGATCAACCGTATTGGCAAGCTTTCCTGCTTCGAGCGCAACTTCAATGCGCGCAAGCGCTGCGTCTTCAACCAGCGCAATCTTGTCACCCTTCTTCACGTCACGCTGCAAGTTTGAGCGGCGCTTTGCCACCGTTTCAAAGTCAGCCAAGATAAGCTCAAGGTTGATAACTGAAATATCGCGAAGCGGGTCAACGGTACCGTATACGTGGGCAATTTCTTTTCCGCCGCCAACTATAGGAAAGAGTCGCACCATTTCCAGGATAGCGTCAGTCTCGCGAATGTTTGCCAGAAACTTGTTTCCAAGCCCTTCGCCCTTTGACGCGCCCTCTACCAATCCTGCAATATCAACGAATTCAATAGCTCCGGGAATAGTCTTGGCTGACTTTGAGAATTCGCTCAGCTGCTGCAAGCGAGCATCAGGAACAGCAACGATGCCGACTGACGGGTCGATAGTGCAGAATGGGTAGTTTTCTGCAGGAACTCCTTTTTTTGTTAATGCGTTAAATAGTGTTGACTTGCCGACGTTTGGCAGGCCGACGATTCCGATGGATAGTGACATAGGCTTTCATAGTAGCAGAAATATGAAAAATAAAAAGGCGAGAAAATATAAAAGACCTGAATATTCAGGTCTTTTCCTATGCCGTATCAAAGAAATAAATAGCATCTTTCATTGCAGCAATTTTCTCTGCATCATTAAGCTTTTCAGCCTCAGCCAGCGCATACCCATACTTCTGCTTTGCCTGCTGCAAATGGCTGCTGTTGCTAAACTTCAACGTATTGTTTGCAAAGCCTAGGGCAAAATCGTCAGCTATATTCTTCAGACGGTCATATTCTCGAGTATCTAACATAATAAGAAATTTGCTTCATTTTGCATTATTTTTTGAAAAAGTCAAGTAGTGTGGTAATATGGGTTAAAAATACGCCATGACAAAAGAAACAAAAATAGCAGAAGCCAAGGCCAAAATTTCAAAATGGATAGCAAACATGAACGGATCCTACGATCATGTTATGAGCGACAAAGGCTTAGGGGTAAATATAAAAGACTATTTCCCCCATACACAGGCGCCTTTTGGATGCTTTATCTATAAGATGTACGATAACAAAATAGAGCTCGCTATGCCTGATGGTATACGGTACAGTTTTATAGATACTCCTGCATCAATTCAAACCATATCGTATGAGCAGCTTACCGATGCTGACGCTACCATGCTGCATAACTTTGTTTTTAAGTAAGAACGCAAAAGCGCTCAGAATATATCTGAGCGCTTTTTTTTTATTTCCCTAGATTCATCAGCTGCATGAGGGGTGCCAGCTCGTTTCGATACTTGGCAATCTCTGCCTTGTATTTCCCCATCACCTGCACTGCGGCATATGCTTCCGGCATGCCAGCCTTCTTCTTTTCCTCGATTTCTTTCTGGATCTTTTCCAGCAAGTCCTTCACTTCCTTGTTGTCTTCCAATGCCTTCAGGCTCTTGGCCATTTCAGGATTCTCTTCAATTGCCTTGGCAATTGTTTCTGCCTGATCGCTTGAAACACCTTTCATTTGCAAGGTCTTTTTTAGTAAAAATGATTTGATTCCCATATAGCCATGCTATCATATTTTATATGAAATCTCTACCAGACATTCACGCATACTGGATTGAGCACTGCGCCTGCGAGCTGAAAAATACCGCAACGCAGGCCGTGCCGGGAAACGGCAATCCTCATGCAGAGGTGGTATTTATCGGAGAGGCGCCTGGCAAGAAAGAAGACATGGAGGGTACGCCCTTCATTGGCGCGGCCGGCAAATTTCTCTCAGAAATGCTTGCGAGCATCAATATGAATCGCGAAGATATTTATATAACCAATGTCGTAAAGTATCGACCGCCAAACAATCGCGACCCGCTTCCTTCAGAGAAAGCTGCATGCAGACCATGGCTTGAAGAAGAGCTTCAGGCCATCAAGCCGAAGCTTGTCGTATTTCTTGGACGACATGCCATGAGCAACTTCTTTCCTGAAAAAAAGATTTCTGCAGTGCACGGAAAGCTATTGCAAAAGCATATTGAAGGCATGTCGACATCATATTTTCTCCCCCTCTATCATCCTGCCGCCGCGTTGTATAACGGAGGATTGCGAGCACAGCTCTTGAGGACTTTAAGGCAATTCCAAAAATACTGAAGAAGATAAAAACTACAGCTTCTTAAGCTCAAGTGCCATAAACATCGGAATCTCCTTTCGAGCCGCGTCTTCAGCGTGCTGTCGAGGTCCTGGCTGAGAAGTCTTGTGCGAATTCCATTCTTCGATATTCGTAATGGCAAAGCCTGCATTGCGAAATGCCTTCATGTACCATTGCAATGACCGATGAAAAGTCACTGTCGTTACCTTCTTGGTTTCCTTTGAGCCCTTGAACGGCGCAAGCTCAATGGGAATACTCACTTCTGACAAGTATTTTTCAACTTTTCTGTATTGCACTGTCTTCTTGCTGTCAAAGCCCCAGTCGCTGTGCTGCGGAATGCGAAAGGCCGGGTGCAGCAGAACAAAGATAACCTTTCCGCCTTCCTTCACCAGCTGCTGAATACCCTCCATAACAGCAGGAATATTCTTGATATTCTCAAGCGCCAATACTGAAAACACCGTATCGCAGGCTTCAAGCTTGTATGCATCAAGCGTCTCTGCATTGCCGACAATGTAGAATTCCTTTCCAGAAGCCTGGGCCTTGGCCTTTTCAACTAGCACTGCAGACTGATCAATGCCTACAATATCTGCGCCCTTTTCTGCGCACATGCGCGAAAAGTACCCCTGCCCACAAGCAACGTCTAAAATGCGCTGGCCTTTCTGCGGAGCGATAAGGCGAAGCAGATTGGGAGCGATTACCTGTGCCTGATACGTATCTTCTCCAACAAGATAGTTGTCATACCATTGCGCTATGTTGTTCCAGTCAGTTTTCATGCTATTTGTCTCTCTTGATCATCTTGAATAAATACCAAAATGACGTAATGCTCATAAAATACTTTGCATCAACCAAAATGCGAATCAGCCATGCTGCCATGCCGCTGACCACGAATTCTTTCTTATTTAAAATTGCCCAGCCTTTCCCCACCGGAATAACAAACACCCCTGGCTTTGGGACGTATGCAACAACTGCCTGCCCCTTGATGCGAGACTCGATAGCGCCAGCCACATAAGCACCCTGATCGATTGCAGTCTGCGCCAAGCCGCTGTATGGCGTGCCTGAGCCGTCACCAATAACATATAGAGTATCGTCGCTTGGCAGCGTCAATGTTTCAGTCACTTCTACGCGCTTGCGATCAGTGAAGGTAGCGCCAGGGATTGTAGCGAACGCGCTGCTGATCTTCGTCCCTGCAGTCCACACGACAGTGCCTGCATGCATGTGCACGTCTGACGCAGCATCTCCTGACTGCGACTTGTCGGCAGCGATCACGCAGCCTTCTTCGCATGCATTCACGCCATAGTTTGAATATATAGTAACACCCTGCTTCTTGAGCTGGTCTGTTACCAGCTTTGATGCTCGCTCCGGAATAGCGGGCAAAATGCGAGGACCTGAATCAAGCAGGTCAACAGTGATCAGGCCAGGGTTAACGCCAGCGTTTCGTGCAAGACCAGCAAGGAATGGGCGCAATGCGCCTGCAAGCTCAACGCCTGAAGGACCAGCGCCAACAATGATGGTGCGCAGCTGCTGCTTTGCAGCTTCAGGGGCAAGCATCTTGCTTGCTGCAATAGTGTCTGAGAAATGCTTTCGCAATGCAATTGCCTTATCAATAGAGAGAAAGCTCATTGAATGCGCCTCCATGCCATTGATGCCAAAATAGTTTGGCTCGCTGCCCAGTGCCATAACGACATAGTCGTATGGAAGCTCACGGCCGCTTTCAAGCTGTACGGTCTTTTTCTCTGTATCTAAGCCCTTATACGTGTCGATTACGACAGTTACTCCCTTGGAAAAAATCCTGCTAAGAGGAATAGAAACCTGATTGACCGTTGCCCCTACCACCAATCGGTACAGGCTTGGGTAATACTGAAAGCAGGTGTTTTTAGAAACCAGCGTGATACTGAGGGACAAGCCCTTTTTAGCCAGCAGCCTGGCTGCCTCTATGCCGGCAAATCCGCCTCCGATAATGACAATATTGGTCCGTGGCGTGGTAGATATCATGGCGAAAGTATATCAAAAAGTGCCATAAACCCCTATTCTTGTGTATACTTGTAATATGAACCCGGATGACTCGTCTAAAGACAAGGAACAGCACTTTTTTGACATGGTTGAGAAGCATCAGGATGCCATCTTCAGGTTTATATACTTTCGGGTAACAAGCCGAGCGGTGGCGCTTGATATCACTCAGGACACCTTTACGAAGGTATGGCTGTACCTAGCCTCTGGCAAAACAATCGAACACGACGAAGCGTTCCTCTACCGAACCGCCCGCAATGCCGTTATTGACTACTTCAAGAAGTCAAAGTCTGCTTCCCTTGATAGCCTCATGGAAGCCGGATTTGACCCTGGATCAGACAAGGCAGTAGACGAGGTATTCAGAGGGGACGACATTCAGACTGTCCGTTCCCTTCTCGAAACGCTCGATGAAGAAAGCCAGCAGATTATCTACATGCGCTATACCGAAGAAAAGCCGATTGAAGAAATCGCCAACCTGTTCGGGAAGAGCGTCAATGCAATGACTGTCCGCATTCACCGCATTGTCAAAAAGCTGCGTACTCGCTTTGACGAAAAAGAGCAACAATAAATACCCTTATGGAAAACCTATTATCAAAACTAAAGACACTCAAGGAGATTCATCTTGACGATGAGGAGCGAAACTTGATGCGCGCGCATGCGGCACGCATCGTGATTTCAACTCCGGTACTTGTCACCGAGTCATTCTTCCAGAGAGGCGTACAGCACGGCTTGCGCATTGCTCTTTCGAGCATGCTCTTTGTTGTCTTTATCGGCGGCAGCGTGTCTGCAGTTGCCAACAACGCATTGCCCGGCGATCCCTTGTACTCATTCAAGATCAATGTGAACGAGGAGGTAAAAGGTCTTTTCCTGAAGTCCCCTGAAGAAAAGGTATTGTGGCAGAAGAACCGCATTGAGAATCGCGTAAACGAAATCCAGACGCTTGCTGAATCTCATTCCCTAACACAAGCCAAGCAGCAGACTGCCGAAAAGGCTATCAACGACCATGTTGCAGCCCTTTCAGCCGACCTGACAACGCTGAGCGTTCAGGCGCCCAATACTGCATTGACCGTAACAGCATCTCTTGAGCAGTCATTGCAGGCCAACAAGACGGCGATTCAAAATAGCCCTGAAAGCACTATTGCTGCCGACACAGGAAAGGCTGACGCCCTTAAGACAGTTGATGCCACCCTTCTGAAGGTATCTAACCAGGAAGTGCAAATCATTGCCAAGGAAATTGATAACATCAACACCGCTGTCGACAACGTGCCTGACACCGCAAGCGCTGCATTGGCTACCGACCCTGAAACATCGGCAACCGCAAGCACAGCTGCAACAACGCAATCTCCCGCAACTGCAAAAGCAAAAGTTACTCCTATTGCCCCTTAGAAGGCAAGGAGTAGCAAGGCCAATATTACGCAAAACACACCGCGCAAGCGGTGTGTTTTGTTATAGGCTATATCTTATTTCCGTCTGGCGTATACAGCACAGGATGCTGTATAGTCGTCAGACCTAGCGTTTGCGCCGCCATAACGATATGGGCATGAGGAGCAAACACGGTAAGCGGAGGCAGTATCCTTGTTCCTTCCTCTGTGCCAAGCGACCACGACCCTGCATCAACGGCCTTGCTCGAGGCATTTTCAATCTCAATTGCTGCACCATTGTTCAGCACAGTCACCTTTATATCAGGCACTGACACGACAGCTGCAGCAGTTGCCTGAAGTACTGGCCTCGATGCGCTGGGCGATGCATAGAATGCAAGCGTTACCGTATATGTTCCCGGGTAGCGATACAAGTGCGATACGGGCATAAAGCTTGGCTGCACGTACCGCGTGCCGTCGCCCATGTTCCAATAATAGTATGCCTGGGGACCTTTCATTGCATCAGGAATCTCAATCGTTGCTGCATACTCATCTGGCACTCCCTGCAAAATATTCTTTGAGGCAACGATTGTCATCTGCGGCTTCTTGGGAGCAGGCGGCGTAGCAACAGCTGCTTTCTTCGCAGCAGAAGCTGTTCCCGATGCTGGTGATGACTTCGCTGTCGATGTCGCCTCTTCTTTTTCTTCAGCTGTTTCTGAGGCAGGCGCAGTTCCCTGCGTTGCGTTTTCTGCACGCGGCGTGCCTGGAGCGGTTATCCATTGCTCGCCGTTCCGTTGCATGGTGTCTTTGGTTACGGCATCTCCTGCAGGCCAGGCGCTGGCATACGACAACGTGTCGACAGCAATTCCCTTGTCGTCTTTCAATGACAAGTCTTCTCCGACATTGCTCAATCCGCCAGAACCAAAGGTTCCGGCTTCATCATCAACTCCTGGCACTGCATCGGGCGCGCTTGCTGTTGTGCGCTCGACCAGAAGAAAGCTTTTTGCCGGAATACTTTTTGTTAAGGAGTACAGGGTTTCCTCGCCATTGACGACAAGCTTCCAGCCGGCTAACGGCACGGCTTCTTCTCCGGAGTTATACAGTTCAATCCACTCGCTATACTGGCTGCCAGACGTTCCCATCCAGGCAACTTCGTTTATCTTAACTTCAGCGTGTGCTGCGAACGGCGAAAACAGGGCGCATATAAAAAGCGCCAATATAAATTTATTCATAATGGTATATTTTTATTCTAAGACTTTGCGTAACGTCTGATAAGGAATTTCTTGTGGCTGGGTTGCCATAACCTGCGGCGGTGTAATGTCATGCGGAATGAACGGTCGCTGCGGTGTCGGAGGTACAGGTGCTGGAGCAGGAAGCTCTTGCGGCTGAGTAGCGACAGCTTCAGGTGATGCAGCAGGTGCAGGCTTTGGCGTCGCGGCGATGTTCTGCAGCGCTGCCTTGAGCAGATCTCGATTTTTTTCTGTCGGGCCTCGCTCAGTAAGCTTCACAGGCGGAACGCTTTCTCGCAGCGGCTTCTCTCCGGCAAAGGGAGTGTGCGCTGGCTGCTGGGATACAGCAGGAGCGGGCGCTGAGCCATCAAGCGATGACAGCAAGCCTGACAATGCCGGGCTAAGAGAAACTTCTTGCTGGATTGGCGCAGGCGCTGCAACAGAAGTCAATGGCTTCTTTATAGGCAAAGGGCCTTTCGTAATAGGTCGGAAGACGCGAGCAGGCGCAGGGGGCGCTTCTTGAAGCGGCAATGCAGGAGGCGTAGCGGTAAAGGCTTTCTTGAATGGTGTATGGCTTGCAACAGGCTTTTCGAGCTGCGGCTTTTGACTACTGTTATTCCATGGCTTTTCGCTGCGCTGCTCCCCCTGCGGATTGTCATAGCGCCGCTGCGGCTGGTCTGAACGATCAGGCTTGTCGCCCTGCGCAGGCACTGCGTCCTTGCCAAACCAGTCATTGATATTTTTCTCAACAACATCGCGGGGCTGCGCATAAATTGCACGGGAAGATTCTATGACATCGTTTCGATACGTAATGGTCGGCTTCTGTACCGGCGGAAGCGTTCGAGCTGAAAAGGGCGATGATCCCATGTCGTTAATAAGGAGCGAGAGATAAATCTGCGCCATGCCGAGGTTTACAAGGTCATTGGCAGTAAACTGCGGCGAGAAGACTTTTTCAAGCAGCTCTCCATCGAGCGGGCCGACGCGGAAGCTGATGCTGGTACCGACGTTTCCAAACACTGCGTCGCGCACTGATTCTTCCATTTGCGCCACGTACTGGTGCGCAATGACAAGCGCAAGCTTGTACTTGCGGGCTTCAGACAGAATGTTTGCGAATGACTCGTTTGCAAATGACTGGAATTCGTCGACATAGAAATAAAAGTTTGGCAGTTCAGCCAAGCGTGCCGGACTCGCGTCTGCACGACTCATAGCCGCAAGGTAAATCTTGGTGATGATCATGCTGCCGAGCAAGCTAGTATTCTGCTCGCCAATGCGACCCTTCGAGAGGTTAACAATCAGAATCTTCTGATTGTCCATCGCTTCGCGAATGTCAAAGCTCGACTTTGGCTGGCCGATAAGATTTCGAATCAAGGGACTGGCGGTAAACTGACCGATCTTGTTCTGAATAGCTGCGCCTGCTTCCTGCATGTAGCGGTCGCCATACTTTGCAAACTCTTCAATCCAGAATGCCTTCACGCCAGGGTCAGTCACTCCTGCAACAGTTTTGTCGCGGAATGCCTTGTCAGACAGCATGCGGTTAACGCCCAAAAGCGTCGCGTCTGGAGATTCCAATAGAGCCAATAGGATGTTATTCAGGATATATTCCATGCGGGCGCTCCAGGCATCAACCCAAATCTTCTTGAATGTGCTCATGAGTCCTGAAGCCACGAAGTGTCGCTTGTCTGCGCCTACGTCTTCAAGCACGTTGAACGATATTGGATTCTCAGTATCGAACGGCGCGAAGTAGATCACATCCTTAATGCGGTGCTCAGGAATATAGTCGAGCATCTTTTCGGCAAAGCTGCCGTGCGGATCAAGCACTGCCAAGCCTTCGCCTCGGGCAATATCCTGAATTGCCATGTTTTCCAATAGCGTAGACTTACCCACACCTGACTTTCCGATCACATACATGTGACGGGTGCGGTCACGGCTCTTTATGCCAAAACGCGTCCGCTGGTTGCGATAGTCGGTCTCTGCAAAGTACGTAATGTGTTCAGGATCATAGGGTACGCTCATGCAACTAGTATAACAGATCGCTCGTATTTTTTCTCTGGATATACTATCCAGAGAGCAATCATACTATCTCCAACATCAAGCCAGTTCGAAGAAACAGTAAAGTATTTCTCGAGACAAGCTTTTTTGCTGCCTCTAATGCTTTTTCTGCACCGTAGCTCTCCTAAAGCTTGTCAGGAAACAGCTGCGCTATTAATTGGATCTTTGGCTCTATAGCCTCCTGCACGTAACTGCTGTCTTTGTTCAGCTCATAATAATTATAGTGCATTTCATCAGCGGGATAGAATTCCGTTGCCGACACTGCCTGCGTGGCAACGACAACGCCTTCGGGCAACGATTGTTGAATTTCTGCAATCAGCTTTTCAATCAAGCCGACACCGGCGCCATTTTGCGGATCAACTGCTTCGCCCTGATCGCTGTCAGTATAGAAAATAACAGAGCGATATTGAGAGCCGACCCCGTTAATCGCATGGTTTGGCGCAGACGCATCATGCATTGCAAAGAAAATTCTCAGGATATCTTCGGTAGGTATGACCGTAGGGTCATAGACGATGCGCACGACTTCAGCATGGCCGGTTGTGCCGGTAGCAACAGCCTCATGCGTTGGATATGGAATAGTGCCACCCATATAGCCCGGCAAGACTTCTTCTACCCCCTTCACCTTTCTATATATTGCTTCGGTAGTCCAGAAGCCGCCTGCTCCTAAATATATAGTGTTCATATGATGGATTGTACCGTACTTGATGCAAATTAAAAAAGCCCTCAGAGAGGGCTTTGCTTACGCATCCAGGTACATGCCGGGGTCGTTTTCGTGAGCAAGGTCATTGTAATCAGGGAATCCTTTTGCTGCGGCAATTTCTTCAGGCTCCAGATCGTCATACGGCCTTCTCCTGTGCACAACTACGCCATGCTTATGCATCCAGCTCCACAACCTGCGCGGCAAAACAAAAATATTTTTTGCAATATTGCGCGTGCGCATCTTGGCATACCGCTTGAACGGCGCTGCAAAAAACTGATTGTCTTCTTCGTCATCAAGCGCGATATCAGTTATGAGCATGGTGGGCTTTTGGCCATTCATACTGCATTGAGGATTTTTGCACAGCAGATACCGCAGCGGAAACTGCTCATTGGCAATTTCCATTTCAGAATCAGGATAAGTATATACCTCCTGCCACTTCTGCACCTTTTCCTTATACACCCGAGCAGTCCTAACAGTACGCTCAATGCATCCTTTGACGCGATGCAATGGTATAGCAAAGAACGGATCAGGATTGCGCGGATCAAGCAGCACTGCCGGCCAGATCTTGTCTCTGATCTTGAATCGCTGCTTGGAAGGCATCCAGCTTGTCCAGACTATGATGGTGAAGTTATTCACTTCGCACGCATACCCTTCCTCTGCTCCTTCGCTCATCTTCCGAACGCTCTCAAGGTACTTTGCGGGATACTTCTTGCTTGAGCGCTTGATATGCGCAAGTATTTCCTTTCTGGTCATTCGCCGAAAGCCAATTTCCGTAAGCAGTCGAAACCATTCGGCTCCGACATCAATGCCTTTGAATCTTTCATTCACATCCATCTTTTCTCCTTTTTCTTCACTATATCAGGTTTATTGACAAAATCAATATAGACTGTAGAGTGAAGAAAAAAATCACAAGTACTGTTTCTCGGGACAGGCAAGGTAAAATAATTACCGTATAATACAAAGCACCCGTAAGGAGTGCTTTTTTATTTGCTCAATTCTTCTGCAATATACTCAAAGTGCTTCTCTGACACTGGCTGCACTGACAATCTGCTGCCTTGCAGGCGCACCATCATGCCTTCAAGATTCGGGTCATGCTTTATCTCTTCGAGCGACACCGGTTCCTTGAATTTCTTTACAAACCCTATGTCAACGCAGACCCATCGAGGATCTTCCTTTTTGCTCGCAGGATCATAATGACCGTCTTTCCGATCAAACTGGGTATTGTCAGCATGCGCCTCTGCAACAACCTTAGCGATGCCGTACACGCCGCTTGGCTTGCTGCTGGAATGATAAAAAAGGGCGAGGTCGCCCTTTTTCATATCATCGCGCATAAAGTTGCGCGCTTGGTAGTTTCGAATGCCCGTCCAGACTGTCAGCTTATCGCGCTTCAGATCGTCGATCGAATAGCAGTCGCCTTCGCTTTTAAGCAGCCAATACCTCATGCTATCCGATTGCGAGAATGTAAGCCAGGATAACTAGCAATGCGCTGATCAGCGCAATATTCTTTGCAAAAGAAATCTCTTCTCCTGCACGCTGCATTGGGTCATTGATAGACCAGAAGTTGTGCACCATAGTCGTGATCGGCAGCAATGCCAATACGATCAGGCCAATGCCGACATCAGGAGTGATCCAGCTGGTAATTGCAAGGCCTCCAAGCGTAAACAATACCCCTGAAGCAATGATTGAGAGCTTTGGAAACGGTACGCCTTTTGATGCTGCATAGCCTGACAAGTACCCAACCTTGAAGAGGTGATTAAGGCCGCTATACAGGAAATAGATTCCCAGTCCAAGATGTCCAACGATAAATAGAAGTTCCATAAAATATAAATGCTACGTAATAATGCCTTTAGTATAGCACTATCCCATATTCCCTTGACATACTTTTTATGATTTGGTACCTTGTTATTACAAGGTACCAATAAAAAATTATGGAACAAACAGACAAATTGCAACAATTGCGCAAGGGGCTGCTCGAAGTAGTCTTGCTCAAGATAATAAACAAGGAGAAAGTATATGTAGCCGACATGCTGGCAAAGCTTGCCGAGACTGAATTTCAAACTCAGGAAGGCACGCTCTACCCTCTCCTCTCCCGACTGCGCCGCGAATCGCTGCTTGATTACGAATGGATCGAATCGGAATCAGGACCTCCCCGGAAGTACTACTCCCTTACCGATAAGGGCCGAAAGGAAATGCAGCGACTTGAGCACTATCTTAAGCACATTATCACCAGTATTAATTCTCTCTAACATATGAACAACGTCATAACAATCAACCTCAATGGCAAGGCATACCAGCTCGAAGAGCCGGGCGCTGAAGCATTGCGGTCATATCTTGAAAAGGCCAAGGCAAAGCTTGCGGGCAATCCAGACCAGGATGAAATCATGAAAGATTTCGAGCAGGCTGTTGCTGAAAAATGCGACAAGTACCTTTCTGCGCATAAGAACGTCGTAAGCCAGAAGGAAATAGAAACAATCATTGCTGAAATGGGGCCTGTGGCAACCGATACAGCCCCCGAGTCTTCAGAGCCGGCAATAAAGCGCCTGTACCGCATTCGCGAAGGCGCGTGGATTGCGGGAGTCTGCAACGGCATTGCAGCGTATTTCAATATCGACGTGAAGATCGTACGAGCTATCTTCTTCGCGCTTGCAATAATAACCAGGGGCGGCGCCATTGCGCTGTATATCCTTATGGCATTCTTTATTCCGGCAGCCGTAACTAACGAAGAGCGCGCATTCGCGCGCGGCAAGCAGTTCAATGCGCAGGAATTCATGGCAGAGATGAAAGAAAAGTACGGTAAGTATGCAGGCAAGTATGCCGAGGAATCATACTGGAAAGAGCATCCTTTGACCAAGAAGAACTACGCCTCATTGTTTACCTCCGCCTGGTGGAAGGCAACGCGAATCGGCACCGGCATCTTTGCGGCTATTGTCGCTATCGTTCTTATAAGCATTGCGATCGTATATAGCATAGTCATGTGGACTATCGTCTTTCATGGCAGCATGCTTGATAACAAGCTGCTGTTTGGCGCTTCCCCGCTCCTCTTGGCGCTCTTTGTAAGCGCGATCGCATATATTGCCATATGGCCGCTAAAGAAAATGGCGCGCGAGGCGCGCATCCATGCCTGGAACATTCCGAAAAGGAAGCATCATGCGCGAGGCGTTTTTGGCCTGATACTCTGGATTATAGCCATCGGCTTTGCGGTAACGGTTGGCACCCTCTCTATCCCCGAGCAGAACAAGGACTATGCGCCGTACGGCACAACCTTCTGGGTATCGCATCGAGAATTCTGCATTGGCGGCAACTATTTCTGCAATTCAGCCCAAGGCATTGAAGAGCGAGACAGCAAGGCTGTGCAGCAAGCCGTCTATGACTTTGGAAAGACGCTGCAGCAGGTGTCATTGCTTGGAACGGCTGAAATCCTAAAGACGCAAATGGCAGCAGCATACGGCCCATACCTGACGGCCGCACTGCTTAAGGAATGGCAAGCACATCCCGATATAGCGCTGGGACGCCAAACATCAAGCCCGTATCCTGATCATATCTCCATTGATTCGACTACGCATAATTCCGACGGCAGCTATACCGTCACTGGGGAAATAAAAGAAATGGCATATGCTGAATCAGGCAGGAAGAGCGTTGTTGCCCGAACGCCGATAGCGCTCACCCTCATCAACGCCGATCAGGCATGGCGCATCAGCGCTGTAGCAAAATAATAAAAAGCGCCGCGATCTCGCGGCGCTTTTTATGTGTGCAATTAGTGTCCCGCAGCAGTCTTCAGCGAGCTGTATTCAGCACAGTCAACAGCAGGAATGCTCAATGAATAGTTCAATGCAGATGCATCCTTGTAGCTGTATGTGCCGTCAGCGTTCTTTATTGTTTCTCCATACCCAACCTGAGCCTGGGTATCGTCAAGGCGAATGATGCGCTGATCAACGTTATTCATGCCTTCAGCTGCATTAGCGTATGTTCCGTCAAACACGGCAATGCCGTTATCGCTTCGAACCGTTCCGTTCAGTGTTCCTGACATGCCATCCTTTTCTGCAAGATATGTAGCAAGCTCGCCGGTTACGGTCTTGCCGCCATCAGCTGAGGTCAGCTTCAAGTATGCAACGTCGTTGGAGCTTGAAGCAGTCTTCTTGTTCAGTACGTAGCAGAGCGAGCTTTCCTGAGCCTCAGGAACCTGCGCAACCTCTGTTGCCTGCTGCTTCTTGGCAGCAATAAGCACTGCAGCGAATGCTACGAGCGCAACAATAGTAATAATAACGGGGATTGGTTTGATTTTATTGTTTTCCATACATCTAGTATACCAGATCCTGAAAGCATTAAAAAAGCAAGAAAAAAAGTCGCAGTACCGACTTTTTTTCATTGATATGCGAAGGGCCAATTATTTCTTCTTGTCCTTCTTTGGTTTCTTTGCTTCCTTTTTGTGACTTTCGCCTTTGGCCATATAAATAATTGTTACTAGTAACCTCTATAGTATAGCAACTATTTGTACACAGATGAAGTGTATACGTTCTTCGCATCCCACATCAGCCATGACTGCAGCCCGACCGCATGCACTGCGTCAATCTGCGCCTGAACCTTGTCAGCAGTATAGATTGCGCCGAGATTGAAATCCTGCAGCCAGGGGCGCAACGCTGTTGCAGGCAAGCCCGCAGCCTTTAGCTTTGCCAAGCCGTCAGACATTGAATGCTCAATAACCTCATACGGATGGTCGGCAGGATTCTTGAAGCCGTAGCTGCCAGAAGAAAAGTGCGACGGATAGATCATCGGGCATACATAATCGACATGCGGCGCGATCAGCTCGAGCTTCTGCCCTATTCCCAAATCATCCTTGGCGCTCAGCGTCAGCCCGAAGATATCAGCCGAAAGCGGAATATGCGACTCCTTGCGCAGCGTTGCATCTAAATGAGCGAAGAATGCGGCAATCATATTCTGCTTTGAATCGGTAAAGCTTGAAACGTCAATGTTCTTTAGGTTGCCGTCTGAAGGAAATCGCACATAGTCGACATTGATCTCGTCAAAGCCCTGCGCATATGCATCTTTGCCAATGCTTTCTACGTACTGCCATACTTCAGGATTGTTCGGTCGCAGCCACAAGAGCCCTTTAGAGTCTTTCCATACATTGCCCTCAAGATCATGCAGTGCTTCTTCAGGCTTAATGCTTGCTCTGTATGAGTCTTGAAATACGGTCACGCGGCCGATAACATAAATGTTTCGATCATGCAGCGACTTGATGAGCGGCGCCAAGTGCGCGATGCGGCGCGTGCCGACGCCGCTTGCCAATAGCTCTGGATCAAGTGGCATATATGACAATCGGCCTGTTGCGTCTTTTACGTCAATCACCACAGCATTGAGCATGCCCGCATCAAGCAGCTTGTTTATGCGCACCATGCTTGCTGCAGTGCCTGCGCTCCAGCTCGATACATATATTGCCTTAACTGAAGAAGGCGTAGCGACATGGGTGATGACCGGAGCAGCTGGCTGGGCAATTGCGGTTTCTGCCAATAGTGTTGGCGGCTGAGGGGCAGGATGACGAGACGGATACATGACAATAGCCGCGCCCGTGACAATGATTGCAGCTGCAATGAATGCTCCTATCTTTGCATATCCTGTATGTTCCATGAATGTATGCAGAGTATACAACCACTCGCTGCAAAACCCCTAGCGGTTGAGGTACGTAACGGTGCACTGCAGGACAGTTGCGAACGACACCCAGAGCAAGTATGGAATATTTATGTACGCAATCCATGCAATGCGAGGATGAATAGCGATCAGTGCCCATAGCAGTGTTCCCAAGACCAGAAAGATATCAAGCGTGGCAAGATAGTTGTTCTTTAGCCCGAACTGTATCGGCGTATATATAACATTAAACAAGATATTGAGCATAAAAGGCAAAACGACAATGAACGGCAGCTTACCCTGAATTCCCTTTAAGAATACGGTACCAAACGAAAGAGCAATTAAAACATATAGTACGCTCCATACCGGCGCGAACACGCTTGATGGCGGCGCCCATGAAGGACGCTGCAGCTGCTGATAATAGGTTGGGTTATCCATACCTCTAGTATATCACGCTACGCTGCTGCCTCGAACAAAATCTCGTCGCCGTCAAACAGCTGGCTGTGGACGCTTGGCTGCAAGCCATTGACCGTAAATGACAGCATGCCTGGCGCATACTGCTGCTCAATTTCAGGAAATTCAGAAAAGATGCAAGTGAGGAGAAAAAGAAATACCGCCCCCTCGCTAATGACAACAAGATGCTCGCTCTCTCCTGTAATTTCCTGCAATCGACTGTCATACCGTACCGTAACTCGCACAAGTGCTAATTCAGACATAAAAATACTCTTGTTATTGTAATAACAAGAGTATAGCGAGTAGCCCATCAATTTTTCCTGAAGAAAAAATAAGCTTTTTCTTAATCTTCCTCTGACTGCTCTTCTGCCTGTGCAGCGGCTGCCTCATTTGCCAGTCGAGCAAGATTGTCGGCTGGATCTGCAAAGTCTGCGCCATCCGGAATGTATTCTATCGCCTCGGTGAGCTTTTGCTGCGCATTAGGATAATCTTTCAGCTCTCCAAACAAGACACCCATGGCATTGAGAATATATGCTGCGGTAATGTCTTTTTTCAGAAATACCTTTGAATGAGCAAAGAGCGTCGGCGCCATAGCGCGCAGCGCTGCCATATCAGTAGTCCCTGCTTCCTGCGCCTTCGCATACGCCCCTGCATCGTCAATAAGCAGGTCAAAAGCCTTGCTGAAATGCTCCAAAGCCGCCTCTGTTTCGCCCTTGTCCTGCAGCTGCTGCGCAACTTCGATATATTCTTCGACAGTATTCATGGCACCCATTTTATATCCATGTTCCAATATACGCAAATAGGTGTGCTATACTCGCCCCATATGGCAACAGTCCGTCGCGGTCCGCAAGTTAAGAAATGGGAAAAGGTAAAAAAAGCCGGAAAGAAAGGCCCGGCTGTTCACAGCAAGCTTTCAAAGCCAGTCATTGGCAAAAAATACAAAGGCAAGAACACTACGCCTGTTACTGCTCCCGTAGCCGTTCCCCTAGCGGCACCAAAGCCCAACCCTAACTATAAAGGCACAAAGCCGCCTAAGCCTGTGTTTGTAAAAACACCCAAGCTGCCAAGCACGCTTCCTGCAGGGCAAGAGCGCCTTGAGCGCGCTATCGCGTATATGGGGATTGCATCTCGTCGAGAAGCAAAGGAGCTCATCAATACAGGACAGGTGAAGGTAAACGGCAAAGTTATCAAGGAGCCAGGCTTTGGAATCATTGTCGGTACGGACAAGATTGAAGTGCAGGGCGAAACGTTGCAAGGCAAGGAAACAGTGCTCGTATACAAGCCGCGCGGGCTTGAAACAAACAAGACGACTGCAACGACTAAAGACCTGCATGACTACTTCCCAAAGCTCAAGCACCTTGCCCCAATCGGCCGTCTCGACAAGGATTCTGAGGGGCTCATTATCATGTCTAATGACGGCAGCCTTGCGCGCGCCCTTACGCAAGAAAATTCCAAGGTTGGCAAAACATATCTCGTAACAGTGCGCGAAAATATAACTGACGAGGCAATCCGCAAGATGTCGACTGGCATCATGCTCGACAAGATAAAGACTAAGCCCGCACAGGTACAGCGCATGTCTCGCATGTCATTTAGCATCGTATTGCACGAAGGGCGCAAGCACCAGATTCGCCGCATGTGCGACGCCTGCCATTTGAACGTTGAGGAGCTTGTGCGCACAGATATTGGACACCTTTCAATTGGAAACATGAAGTCTGGCGGCACCCGCAGGCTAGTGCAAGATGATATTGAAAAGCTTAAGAAGTAGCTACGCCATTGGCTGCTTCTTCAGCTCCTTATCCAGCGCTTTATACTCAGGCATCTGCGCTTCAACCAGTGCCCAAAATGCCTTGCCGTGGTTCATTTCTTTCAAATGGCAGAGCTCGTGCACGACAAGATAGTCTTGCAGCTCAGGCCGCAACAGCGCAATGCGAAAGTTAAAGTTAAGGTTCTGCTTGCTGGAACAGCTGCCCCATCGCGTCTTCTGATTCTTGATAAAAATCTTTTTATACTCAAACTTATAGTACACATTAAAATGTGCAGCCCGTTCCGTCGCGATTGCCTTTGCCGCGATACGCAGCCTTTTTTCTTCTAAGGCTGAAAGCTTCTGTGGCCGCTCAACAAAACCTTTCGCTCGATAGAAGCCAAGCTTCTCCTCAATCCATGCAGCTTTCTCTTCAAGCATGCGCACGAAGCGATCAAGGCTAATGCGGCTTGGCTGTACGGCTGTGACGGTGCCGTCGCAATATACTGCGATTCGCATCCGCGTTGCGCGTGCGCTTTTTCGCACCGATACAGGCTGAGTGCCGATATGTATTATTTCAGTATTTCTTCCCATACCTCTCCCGCTCCTTTTTTCTCTTCAGCTGAAAACGGAATGACGATCTGGCCATGCAGCGTTTCCTTTATCTTCATCAATACATGCTGCTGCGTAGACTTTTTTACCTTGTCTATCTTGTTAGCAAGAATGATCACATTCTTCTTATGCTCCAAAAGCGCATCAAGCATTTCCAGGTCTGATTCTGTCGGGCCGACATAGGCGTCGATAATGAGCACGACTTTCTTTTGAGGGATTGCGGGATTGAAAAGATAGCTGTTGATGACCTCTTCAATTTCAGCACGCTCTGTCTTAGACACCTTGGCATAGCCATAGCCGGGAAGGTCAATAAGGTTGAACTTGTTGTTGATAAGAAAGACGTTGATCTGACGGGTGCGACCAGGAAAAGAACTGGTCTTTGCCAGTCCTTTGACCTTGGTAAGGGCATTGATAGTGCTCGACTTCCCTACATTGGAACGGCCGATAAAGGCAACCTGCGGGAGCTGCAAGTCTAAGACATCATCGCCGTGCGGTACGCCCTTGATAAACTGAGTGCTTGTAACGTTCATAGGTGCATACTACCAAAAAAGCGCCCATAAGGCGATCTTTGCTACTTATCCTTGATATTCTCCGCGCTAATCATCGCCCTCGCCAGCCGCAGCATGTCAAAGGTATATTTTCCTTCGAGATAATTGAAGACAGGAGACAGCAATACGGTATCGCATTGCAGGAAAGCTTGCTTGATAATAGGCAATGCCTTTTCAAGCTTCGCATCGATAAATGCTGCAATATGGCTTGCGTGTATCTTCTTCAATACGATCAGCTTTTCTACATGGTCAAGCACTGTTGCCATAACAAGCTTTCTTTCCTTCTGAATTTCTTTCAGTGACTTTCCTGCCAATACAAGCTCAAGCGTCAGTTCCAGCGTATCTTTCTTTTCAACCTTGATGCCCTTCTTCTTTGGATCGAGCACGCCTCCAGCAGCCAAGATAAAGTTCTTGTGCATTGCTTCAACCTGCGCTTCTGCAAGCTCTGCAAATGCTGCCTGGGCTGATTCAGACAGCTGCATGAACTGCTTGTCCTGCTGCAGGATGCGAGGGTGCACCTGGAACGTCTGCTCATTCCAGCCGGCGAGATAAAGCCCGGCCAGGGTGCGCACGCGAGACAGTGCGACATACCCTTGCCCGTATTCAAATACCTGACGCAAGTCCATCATGGCATTGTCCATCGACATGCCCTGGCTTTTATGAATAGTGATCGCCCAGGCCAGGCGCAACGGCACCTGCGAAATAGAAGCCTTGATCTTGCCGTCTTCTTCAATGCTCCAATCCATTGGCTCTATTGTTATCTCTTCTCCATCGGCAGTTCTAATAATGGGATACTTCGTTCCTGCTTCAAAGCGCATAACGATGCCAGTGGTGCCGTTTACGAATCCTTTCTGCATGTTGTTCTTGGTACACATGACAACCGCGCCAATCTTCAATTCCAATGTTTCTGGAGACAAGCACCCCTTCTTCAGGCTCGCAACAAGCGACTCTGACCCCTTCGAATACATCGCGTACTTGTTTGTTGGCCCATCAATGCTTTGCAGCGCTGCGGCATTGATCGTATCAACGTCAGCATTGTGCGCGAACAGCCGCGTCATGTGTTCTCCCTCTTCAAGCGAGTCGCTGTCGGTTACCACCCTCCTCTCAAGATGCACCATATGGTCTTGCATATTGTCATTGCGCCGAATTGCCGAAAGCAGCGCAAGAAACGTTTCGTCGCTCTGTCGGTGCTGTTCGGTAAGGTAACAGACAAGCGGCTTCATTGCTCCCCATACGGCAGCCTCAAAGGCAAAGGGCACTTGCTCTCCCCTGCGTGCGATTGGCGGCAGCTGGAAGAAGTCTCCGACAAGCACAACCTGAATGCCCCCGAACGGCTCTTCAACCTGCTTGATAGTTCGACAGACAGCATCAACCGCATCAAGCGTATGCCCGTCAATCATTGAGATCTCATCTATAATGAGCACCTTCGTTTTCTGAATGCGACGAACAAGATACTCAGTTGTCGAAAGCTTGTCGAGATCATAGGGCGACATAAACTTGCGGATGCCAATGCCGCTCCAGGAATGAATCGTCTGGCCGTGAATATGCGTGGCCGCAATGCCTGTTGAGGCAGTGATTGCAGGCTCTATGCCATGAGTGCGCAGATAGTCGACAAACGCATTGACCGTATGGGTTTTTCCCGCGCCTGGCTCTCCGGTGAGGAAAACACTGGCGCCTGTTTTTAGGATAGTTAATGCTTGATTCTGCGTCATCAGGATTGATTGTAACACTAGCTGCGCTTTTTGCTGAATATGACATACAGTACCGCTCCTGCTACAGCAAGCGCCCCAATAATCATGACTGTCTTGCTTCCTAATGCCCTGGCAACTCCGGCGCTTGCAGTAAGGCCTTTTAGGGTAATTTCGCTATCTGCCATCACCGTGCCCTCATCAGGTGCAGGAGCGGTAAGATACATTTTTTCTTGCTTTTCAGCAAGAGGTTCTTTGATGGGCGTAGTCATTTCCTGAGCAGAAGGATGTGGCGCCTGACTTAATGCCTGCGGCTGGCTTACGCTTGGCAAAGGCCCAGGAATCGGTGCATTTTTTGCCGGAGCAGCGCCTCCTGACAAGGATCCAGAAGAATGAGTGGCAGGACTTGCAGCTGAAGGTAATCCAGCGCTCGAGGAGCCAGTGCTTGTCTGCACTGCAGACGCATTCACTTTTATTTCCTGTATCTCTTCAGTATTCCCCGCCTTGTCAATGGAAACGAAATAGGCAGTACTGCCCTCTGCAGCCGCAAAAGGCTTGTCATACGTCTTCCAAATAACATTGTCTGTTGAATACTTCGTATTAAGTATGCCAGAGTTGTCATCAGTTGCCGCAAGCGAGACGACTCCCGCAGCAACGCTTCCCTTTGTTACCGGAGCTACAGCATCAGCTATCTGGCTGCCCTGCAGCACTGACGACGGAAGCACTGCTCTGTCTGCATTGCCATCACCGGTATCATCAAACGAAATCGTAGGGCTTGCATCGACTGCACTTAGGATTGCAGTGCCTACACTTTTCTCGTTAATCAGAGGCACTGCATGATAATACGCCTGCTGCGTTACCATATCATTGCCATTACTTTGGCTTATGTACATGTCGTACACGCCGGCGCTCTCTGCCCTGTTTACAATCTTGTAGGTTAGACCTCCCGGCAGAAATGCCGACTTCTCATCATTAATCACGTCATACTGCACGTTGGGAATGCCGTATTCTATTTCCCCTTTGTCATTAGGGCCGGTATGCCTGCCTTGCTGGTCATAGATATCAAGGCTGACGGGACTGTGCACTTCAACGACCGTTCCCGACACCGGACACGAAGCTGGCGTATCTGCAAGCGTTGCGCTCGATGATACTGCCGTGCCGCCCAGCACTGCAAGCATTGCCCGCTGTATGTCGGATACCGAAGGCATTGAGCCGTGAGTGCCTGCAGTAACGAAATAGTTATGCGCGCCAGTGCCTGCCGTTGCGCTCTTGAGCGGCACCACGCCGTCCCCCGCTCCATACTGAATGCGATGCTCTGGCACAAGCTTGAATCCAGTTAGCGTAAGCGACTGTTCTTTGGTCAAGACAAAGCCATTGACTGTTTTTGTCGTGCCGCATCCAGCAAAGTTATACGTTGGGATCCACGGTCGATCGAGGCTGTCCGTGTTGTCATGCAGCGCCTTGGCAAAAGGAAACATCTTTTCATTTCTGCCATCTGCTGCCATAACAGCTTCGGTTCCTTCAAGCGAAAGAAATGGCCTGGCATTTGTCCGATCTTCAATATACGAGCCTATAATATCGATGTACCTCTTGCTTGGCAGCAATTCATATACGGCCGGCATGTTCTGGGTAATGGTCTTCACGCGACTTTCGCTCAATACTGGAACTCGAAGTGCTGAGCCGATAGAAAACCCAAAGCCCATATCATCTCCGTACATGAGCGTCTTGAATGACTTGGGAGCGCCAAGATGCGGTACGGCTATATTGAATACGTGGCTGACTGGCGCCGACGCGTTCTTCGCAAGATAGTCGCTGACTAGCAGACCGCCCATGCTGTGCGCTACAAGATCAACCTTCTGCTTGCCTGTCTTTTCAAGCGCCTTTGCAACCATATCTTTGAGCAGTGCCTGATTTGCTTCGTTGCTCAAGCGCCAGTCATACGGCAAGACAAAGAGGTTCGTTCCTTCCACATAGCCGTTCTTGGAAAGTGCTGCAATAAGACCGTCGAAAATATCGATTGATGAAATCTTTCGAATAATGTCGCCAACCATAACAGGGCGCACCGTGCTAGGAGTTCCAGACTGCAGCAGTATGAGGTCGTTAAGATGGCTATCGGCAAGGTTAAGCGTCAGCTTTGTAAGATTAGGCCACAGCTCGCTCTTATCGCCATAGTCTTTGGTCAATACTGACCCTGTTATGCCAGGAATGATAATAATGGGGTTATGCTCAAGGTTTGCAGGCGGAGGCTCGACTGGCTCGTCAGGGTCTTCTGACACGGGAGGTTCAGGAACATCTTTCATGCCAAGCCATGGACGATAGATAACTTCCGGCACCCTTGTCACCACGATCGTATCGCCAGTGCCGCCAGGATTGCTTGCTATTTTTGGACCGCTGTCGCTGCCCCATCCATTGTTCTTGATGATGGCCTTTGGCATGTCAGCTACCGATACTCCCGAGGCATTGCCATGAAAATAATTCTGGGAGACATTCTTGATAACTGACTGGTTGATGCTTAATGCTCGATCGCTGCCCGTTATGTCGTTGCCCGTCATGGTGAGAAGCGTCTGTATGCTGACATCGACTGCAATTCCCTCAACATTCTTGAATGTGCTGTCTGCAATTGAGAGCGTTGTTTCAGCTGCCTTGATGCCGCCGCAGAGCTTGTCAAGGCTCGCATGCCGTATTGTGCCAATGCTCGCTCTTCTGAACTCAATAGCAGGCTCATGGGCATTGCATGTACCAGTTCCATACATCGATACTGGAGACAGTTCCGTGCCGTTGATATTTAACGTTGCACGCTCTGCAACCTTGATGCCGCGCCCGTCTTGCATGACCAGCGCAGTACCCGGACCAAACGTCAACGTTGCATCTTGCGCAACCTCTAGCCCAGCGATGTAATACGCGCCATCCTTAGAGGCAAGCCGTATTTCAGTATCTCTCTGCACATAGCCGCCATAGCTCCAGCCTTTCTGGCCAGTTCCGGAAAATGTCGTATCAGTATGTGTAAATACCGCATTGGTTGATATGTCTCCAGGAAACGCAGTATCGATAAAGGTGCTGCTATTCAAGTCTATTTTTCCAAAGCTATTCAGTATGCCCGTATCGCAATTGCGAAAGGTGACATGGCTGGCAACAACAGACGCTGTTGCGTCAACCAGTATGCCAACCGTCGCGTCATTGATTTCAAGATATGAAAGCGATGACTCTAGCGACCCTCCTAAAAACACTATGCCGCCATGCTTTCCCTGCACTGCTGCGGTCAGTGCAGCCATAGGCGCAATGCCGAGCGGCGCAACTTCGGGCATGCCTGCCTGAGGCTCAGGAAGCGGAACAATTTCCAATGGCGCAACCTGTACTGTCTGCGCTTCGCGCTGCTCTGCAGAAATTTCTAACGGAGCTGACAGTTCAGATTGCTCTGGTACAACGAGCCGCTCAAGCTTCAGCGGCGCCATGCTGCCAACGCTAATCGAGACCGGGTTCTTTGCCGTACCCTTAACAGTCAGCTTGCCGTATACGGTAAGCTTTGCACCAGGCGCAAAGACAAGCCTTGTTCCGGCTGGAATGGTAACAATGCCCGTGCTGTATACATACTGCTCGCCGACAACCTCATACGTCACCGAAGGATCAAGCGTCATCTCTTGCCGCAAGGGCGGCAACGGGTCAGCGCAGGCAATTGATGAAAAGAAGAACGAGCAGGTGATAATAAAAAATATTCTTGGAATTGATAGTTTCATTCCAAGAATATACCAACCAGCTGCTCAAGAAAATCCTAAGAAGTTATGAAGGTTGTATCAATTTTTATTGATTCGGCGCAATGCGCTTCATTGTCACTTCTTTTCCAAGAAGGCTCATCAATTCAAAAGGGTCAGGAGACTTCTCCTTGCCTGACAAAGAGACGCGAAGCGGCCAAAGCACGTTTCCCTTTCCTTCCTGTTCAGCATAGGGCATCAGTATTTCCTTAAGGGTTTCAATATTCCAGTCTTTGTCGGCAACTTCTGTAAGCAATGAAGCTGCGTGCGTCAAATACCCCCTTGTCTTTTCAAGGCCGTCAGCTTCATTTTTCAGCGTCTTCCATACCAGCATCCCTGCATCAACGGCAGGCTCATTGAAGAAATAGTCGAATTCTCCCGCTGCAAACAGCGTCTCTATGTCTGAAAACTTCTCGATGCGGTCGCGCAGCAAGCGCTCAATCTTCTGCAATGCAGCGCCATGCGCTTCCTTATCAATCCAAGGCGGCATGAAAGGATAGGCATGCTGCCAAAATGCCTCTGAAGACAATAGCTTAATATGCTCCCTGTTAATCCAGTCCAGCTTTTCTTCATTCGCCACCGCGCCGCTCTTCTGAATGCGGCCAGGTGCAAACTGCTCGATCATTTCCTGAAGGGAAAAGATTTCCTGATCCGTTCCAGGATTCCAGCCAACGAGCGCAAGATAGTTGATCATTGCCTCGGGCAAGTATCCCTCCTTTCTATAGTCCAGCACGTCTTTGGCACCGTCGCGCTTGCCCAGCTTCTTCGTGCGGTCGCTTCGCAATATAGGAGGAAGCGTTACGAATACCGGGTGCTCAATTTCAAACGCATCATACAGGCTCAAGAAGCGAGGAACGCTTGAGATCCATTCGTCCGATCGAAAGATATGCGTCACGCCCATGTTATAGTCATCAACAATATGCGCCAGGTTGTATGTCGGATAGCCGTCTGCCTTGATAAGGATAAAGTCATCAAGCGCCTCCGGTCCTGCACTGAGCGCGCCGCGCGCCTCGTCATGCCATTCGTAGCGCTTAAGCTCAGATACCTTGAATCGCAATGCGGTCTTGCCGTCCCATGCGCCAAACGTTTCAGGACGATGATCGCGGAAAAGAAATGCGCGCTTTTCTTCCTGCGCCTTCTGTCGAAAAGCCTCAACCTCCTCAGGGGTATACGGGTCTGGATATGCTAGCCCTTTTTCAACAAGCTTCTGCGCCCATTCAATATAGGTATCGAGACGCTCAGACTGAATGCAAGAGCCGAATGGCCCTGGCTTGTCTGGGCCATACTCCCAGTCAATGCCAACCCATGAGAGTGATTCCTGCAAATGCTCGATGGAGCCTTCGACAGAGCGTGCCTTGTCCGTATCTTCAATGCGAAGGATAAACGTGCCGTCATTCTTGCGGGCCCAGAGATATGCAAACAGGGCCGTGCGGATGCCCCCAATATGCTGAAAGCCAGTCGGACTGGGCGCGAATCTTGTAACCACCTTTTTAGAATCTTCCATACAGGGATCATAGCAAAATAAGCCTTTATTGACAAAAGGATGCAAAGTTCTATAGTTAAGAAAACCTTAAGCATACCGTTGTGAAAATTGACCCAAGCATTCTTGTTTCCTTCCTGCTCTTTTTCTCACTTCTTATCTGGACTACTATTTCAACATTTCGAAGTCCTATAGGAGCGCTGTTTCTGACCGAAGTTATTCAGCTAAAATTACTTATGCTGCTATGCATCATCCTGAGTGTCGTGAGCTATTGCATTCTTTATCACTGCCTGCATATTGAATATCCCCACCGGATTGAACTAAAGGGTGATATTGCGATAGCATACGTAGCGCTGTATGCGATTGCATATGTTATTGGAGCCAGCTTGCTAAGCGCTAAAGAACAACCTGAAATTTACATGCATTGAATGCAAAAAGCGAAGTCTTCCGACTTCGCTTTTTTTTATTTCCCTGCTACTTCCCCTGCTCCATTCATACAGCACCACTGATGCTGCAACTGACGCATTGAGCGATTCGCACTCAGGGCTCATTGGTATGGTAAGCCCAATATCGCACAGCTCCAATGTCTTCTCTCGAATGCCGGTTGACTCGTTGCCGACAATAAACAGCGTAGCGGTATCGAATACTGCCTTGTTCAATGGCGTATCGCCATCCATCACCAGCCCGTAGCTCCACATGCGCTTTTCTTTCAGCAGGCGCACTGTCTGGTTTACGTTTCCGATGCGAATGATTGGAATACGAAATACCATGCCGGCAGAAGTCTTGATAACCGTGCCAGTAATTGGCGATTGGTTGTGCTCCGGCATCAGTACTGCATGCGCGCCAAAGGCCGCGGCAGAGCGAATGATAGCGCCAACATTATGAGGGTCATGCAATTCATCAAGCAGCACGAAGCAGGGGTTCGTCACCGTATCAAACAGCTTCAATGCCTCTTCCATTGAACCATACAGCTTTTCAGTATTGATAACGGCAATCACGCCCTGATGCACCGCATCATTCGCAACCGACTTGTTTTCCTGCTTCATCGCAGAAAAGCCAATGCCGTTCTTCGTCAGCAATTCCATCAGCTCCTTGTCGCTTTCTGCATTCGCATCCAAAAAGACCTTCTGCACAGATTGCGGCTTTGCCAGCAAGGCTTCACGCAATGCATGCTTGCCATACAGGTATACCTTTTCATCCTTTTGGGGCGATTTCATACCAGCATAGTATCGGACAATGCCTTGTATTGCAAATATAGAATGCAATGGTATAGTTCAGAAAAATGTAATCATGGGAAACTCGAACAGAAAATCAACGCATAACTACAACAAGAGTCGTGCGGCACAGGCAGAAGCGCCAGCACAGGCTCATATCAGCGCTCATAACAAGAAAATGCATGACAAGGCGTTGCAGCACAAAAAGAAGTTTAATCCCTAGCTAGCAAAGAACCCGAATGGGCTCTTTTTTTTGTTTTATATATAAAAATACAAAACCCCCATATCAGGAGATCCGGGGGTCTTGCCAGGTCAGTATACTCATAAATCAATAAAAGTATACCCTTGAAGAAATACTGCTTATCCGATCCATGTAATCATGGCTGCAGCAACGAGCATGAATATGAGCCAGTATCCGGTATTGATGAAGAATAGCGTCCAAGGCTTCCCTTCCCAGCCGCTCAGGTTAAGGTATATAGGAACAATAAACCCAAGCCACAGCATGAATGCGATTGCCAGCGCTGGCGCTAGTCCAACAGTCAAATAAAACGCATTATGAAATACGATCACGAATGACAATACTGCAGTCAAAAGAATTGCGCCGATAAACGATAGCAGCATCGGCTTCAGCATTGTGCTGAATGCTGGCTTTTCTGAAGGAATCACTAGGCCTGACAGCTGTGCCCATTGCTTGCCGAAGAGCGGCCCGTACCATACGAAGCCTAATACTACAGAGAAGATCATCATTGCAACAATAGCCCAGGGCGAAATAAATAGCATAAGTATAAAATATAAAATAATAAATGGGTGCAGGATAAGTATAGCAAACCATAAGCTGCCCCGGATAGATTATTTGACAATTTAATAAATAAGTTGTATTTTAAAGAAAACGTAAAATATAAAAAAATGAAACCACAGTCTCATTTCCTCACAGGCATTCCCATCGGATTGCTGGTTGGCATCCATGACTCAGGCCAGAATCTTGCGCTGATACTCGGAGCAACGATTGCAGGCGCAATAGCGCCTGACATACCGACAAGCCTTCAGCTATTGGAAGACAAGATCCGTCATCGGAAAAACTTTTCGAAGGAAGGCGATCCGAATTTTGAGCAAACCGCCTGGTTTCTCCTGAAAGACATGAGCCACTCCCCGCTTGCGTGGATCATGCTGCTCGTTGCTTCGCATTTCATTCGCTCGCCTGACCTGCTGCACATGATGCTGCTCGGCTGCGGCTATGGCCTGCTCTCGCATTGGATAATCGATCTGGCTACGCATTGCGATGACGCGTTCAGGCGCACTGATCAGACGCTGTCCTGGCCATTCTGGCACCTGATAAGCGATGGCAAGCCAAACACTATACCGAAGCTCGGCAACTGGTTTGGCAAGCATGTGGTGAACCTAGAATACCGCATTGATTATGAGCATCTTGATAAGACAAAGCTATCTGAGGCAATATGGCGGGTACTGATAGTCGTTACGGCAATCGGACTGGCTGTATATCACGGCATTAACTAAAGAAGCGACAAGAACCTGAGATAACATCAAGGGTTCTTTTTTATTTAATCGCTATAGGACATAATCTTTGCTATTGACTTTTTATACAAAATGTGCTAATATATGATCAAATTTAAAAATTAAATAAACATGAAAAAGCTAACCCTTTCCTTCGCGCTTGTATGCGCAATCACTTTGGCATTCAGTGCCCCAGCTATCGATTCATTAGACCGTGAGATCACAAGGATAATGAGAGCGAGCGGCCCCCTTAACCTAGCAAAATCAGGCATTACCAATCTGGATCACATCCAGCCTGGGCAAAAATTCTATCTGCACTTTTCCAACGGATCCGATACCATTATTACCGTTAAGGACGGCGATACCGGCAGAAAGATCGCTGCTGCCGTTTTGGCCAGCGAAAAGATCAACGGGAAGGTTGCTGCTCCAACAAGCCCGGTAAATGTAGAAGGCAAAGATGCTATCACTATTCCCGCTGTTTCAAGCGAAACGCCGTGGGGATGGATTGTAGCAGCGCTGTTGCTTATAGCAATGGCCGTGTATGCCGCAGTGAGCTATCGCAAGCGCGAAGCGTCAAAAGACCCAATCTATTCTGGATTTCCCATGAAAGAAGGGGGTGTTACTGATGCAGAAGCTCCTGCGTATGCCCGCGAAGTTGCAGCCCGTACCTTTAACCGGCCAAACCTGGATGTTACCAACATCACCAAGGGAACATTGTCCGGAACAAACGTAGAAGTGTACTATCGCGGCGAGACCAAACCTCAGCGCAGAACCTTCAACAACTTTGACGCATACCAAGGACAAGTAAGAGTTGACGGTACTGACCAGTTCATCTACTTCTTGCAGGGATGCGGAAACGATGCGCGCATAGGAAACTACTTTAGCGGCCAAGACATTCGTTTTGTTGCCGATACCGTAGCACAAACCGCAGCAGTTGCTACAACAGCAGTTGCCACAACCGAAGCCGCCGCCCCAGTTCCATCCGCTCAACTGCCCTCTGAATCAATGGCGACCCTTACAGAAACCATTAAGGCGATTGTTGCTCCTATGAACGGGGCAACAACAGGCAAGCTTAAGATCAAAGGCAATGGCCTGGAAATCGAAATGGAGTTTGGAAAAACACCATTATCGCTAGCGGTTAACAACAATCATGTTGCCCATGCAACAGAAGATGTAGTGCAGAATTAAAAAAGCACTGCACGCCCTAAGTCCTTCACATAGTATGTGGAGGGCTTTTTTATTGACGCACCTCAAAATATTTAAATTTATTATTTTGAAAAACGGCGTTATTTGCTGAAATACTTCCAATTGAATGCCAAGCCACTTTTAACATGATTGATGGAGAAATATTCATTTGTGCCGCGTACTGGAAGATGTTCGAACAAATATCCACACGCCAACCTTTAATGGGTTGCTATATAAGCCCTAGTAATAGGACCAAAATATCCTGATGCTGGTTTTATCCCGTGATCTTTTTGAAATTTTATTAATTGAGCTTTTGTTGCCGTACCAAATTGCGTAGTTTCATTTCCTTTTGATCCTGGCCCAATAAGCGATACTATATAGCCTTTGCTATTAAGATATTGCTGCAATTGCTTAACTTGGATGTTTTTCGAACCAAATTGAAGATTCATTGTAAATAGTGTGGATATAGCAGTATGAGGCATTGAGCTTGAACAACGCTGTCCTGTTGCGCTGCTAAATACTTCATTATTCATACATGAAGGTAGCGGAGTTTGCGGTGCTGGCATACCTGAGCCACCGCCTCCTGAAACATATCCTGACTGACTTGGAGGGGTTACCGTTGGAATACTAACTACAGGAGCTGCAGTAGTAGTAAAAGTGTAATCACTCGAAGTACTAGCATTATTTACTCCGGCTGCAGATAATACTCGGTAGTGGTATGTAGTGCCCGCCGTAAGCCCAGCCAAATTAACGGTATGGGAAGTAACGGGGTTCGTATCTAGCGTAGTCGTAGATCCATATATGGAAGTAGTGCCGTATTCAACTTGGCTGTTAGCAGCCATATCAGTTGTCCAGGATATTGCAGCATTAGTCTCTGAGGGTGCTGCTGATACTGCACTAATAGCAACCGGAAGTGTCGCATTGAATGCCGTTAATAGTGCAGTTGCGAGTGTTTGATGTCCTGCAGCATTTGGGTGCAGACCATCTGTTGTAGAGTAGCTAATAGCGCCAAGATCGAGAAGGTGCACCCTATTATCGAGTGGGTGAGCTGCAATATATGCATTATATGCGGCTGTTATCTGTGCTTTGTGTGATTGGTTGAATGGCACAAGAAGATATAGCTGGGTAGTAGAACCGGCTTCTGCTCTCATCTGAACGATGCGCGATGTATATGCGGCAGTAATATCGCCGCTATCATTAGTGCCCTGGTTTACAATCCAATAGTCAGG
The DNA here is from genome assembly GCA_040389365.1 of Patescibacteria group bacterium. GTDB lineage: Bacteria > Patescibacteriota > Minisyncoccia > Phycocordibacterales > UBA9973 > UBA4124. Next base: position 10,832 of record JAZKAB010000001.1, on the reverse strand, counting down.
CGGCTGAGGCAATGTGCCTCCGCTAAGCCTAGATACTCCGTTATAATAAAAACCAGCAGCATTTGGATATGAAGGGACATTCCCATTCCCTCCTCCAAGCATGCCTTGCAGGCCATACCCAACCTGACTAAGTTCGGCATCCAATGACTGAGCCAGCAAGTATGCATAGTCGAGATAGTTTCTGCCGCCTGCTGCCGTACCAGAAGATGAAAAAGATAATATACCCTGTGTTATTGAATCACCGTCTACGCGAAGTGACTTATTAAGTATTGTCGGCATTTGCAATGTAGCACCATCGTCAACAATAACTCTAGTAATTTTTAACGCATTGACAGGAGTAGTCCAGTTGTCTGTATATTGAGTATTTGAAACATATTCAAAACGCAAAGCATGTGTCGCATTTGAAAGTCCTGTAATATTTACAAAAGCGGTTGAGGAGGTTAGCTGCGTCTCTGTCCAAGATCCTCCATCAACTTGATACCGTACAATTGGATAATCGCCAGAACCAATTGAGGCAGAAACAAACGCTGAAAGATCAAGCAGAAGCTTAATTGATGTTCCGGTAAAATTCGTCTTTAAATATGCACCAGGAACAACCATTGAAGCAAAGGCTGTCCCGTTTACGTATACAGTATCTTTGCTCCAATACAAATGCGAATCATTGATAGGATACGTAGTCAGAACGTTAACATGCAGAGACGATGGATTTGTTAGAGCAGGACTGCTTACTGTAGTAATAGTCTTACTTCCAAAACTTGTTGGCGTATAAGTAAAAGTCTGGCTATCAGATGAATTTGAAAATGTTAATGAGGTTGGTGAAAAACTTCCTCCAGCGCCATTGTCTGAAGGAGTTATGGTGCCAGTATAGGTACCGTCAGGTGTTACTGTAAAACTTGAAGTTGCTTCATTTACGAAAGCAGTAGTTGGTCCGGCAAGTGCATAACTCGTAGCAGGAACTGCTTCAACATAGTTATAGTCAGTAAAATCATCTAATGATACTGACCCGTTTGCCGCAAAAAATCCAACTCTCCCGCCTTGCTGCAAGCTTGCAGTGGAGTCAGTTACTGACGAACTTAGAACCGTTATGCCTGTATCGATATCTTGAACTGTTGCAGCCAATGTAGTAGGAAGTGTTCCCGTAGCACTTATATCAAGCCTATAGCTATGCGCTGAATTGTAGTTTGGAATTGTAAATACCTGGCTACTTCCCACCAAGGCCCCTGCATCAGAAAGCCAAAACTGAATTTGACCAGAATTTATACCGACTAAATACTCTGTTCCGCCTGTTTGAGTTCTAAGCGTCATCCATAAGGTTCCTGTTGATCCGGTAAGATAAGTTGCTGCAGCACGCTGGTTTACTGTTGTAATTTCATTAAGAGGACGTTGGGCTACACCGTCTACATACGAAGATGTTGGAACATCCAATTTATTTCCTGAAATTGAACTAGTTCCTGTACCGAGCGACCAATTATTTCCAATTGCTCCATCAGCGCGGTTAAAAGTATCAGTGAATGCCTGCGACCAGATCGGTGCCGTAACTACCACGCTTACTGACGCAGGATTTGTCAGACCAGGGCTACTTGTTGTACTAATGGTTTTAATGCCTGTACTTGCTGGGGTATAAGTAAAAGATTGAGGAACAGCCGACCCGCTAAAAGTCAATGAAGTAGGAGAGAAACTTCCACCGGCACCATTGTCTGAAGGAGTAATTGTACCTGTATAGGCACCGTCAGGTTCAACAACAAAGTTAGTAGATGCTTGGCCGGCAGGAGTAGTAGTAGGTCCCTGTACGGTATAGGTCGTTGCATTTGACACGCTACTAACAGAAAAGTCATCAACATATGCATTTACTCCACCTACTGTCATATAAAACCCGGCATATCCTGAAGATGAAATAGAGCTATCACTAACACTTCCTGTCCAACTAACAGGCTCTGAGTCAGGTGCAACCCACATCTTAAATTCAATGAGGTTCCCAATCGCCGCAGCTTTTACTGTAACTATGTCACCGGGATTAATAGTAGGCGTAGGCAGTGTCCCGATACCCTGATAACCGCCAGGGCTTACTTTTTTATAAAAATGAGCTACGTTTGAGTAGTATAAAATTACATATTGAGTCGAACCATCTGCACTGCTTCTAAGCACTGACCCAAACGCAACGCCCCCGCTAATCTGGGACTTTTGAGTATATTGTTCAATAGTATCAGCTGCTGATGCTCCTGTGTAAATAAGCAGATTACCGTCATTCCAATTACCAGCAGTTGAGCCGAATGCATTCGGCGTAGAAATTGCATTCCCTGTCGCCTCAACAGTGTAGGTGCCGCCAGTTGAAACCCAATCTGCTGGAATAACACCCGTAGTATCGCTATCAAAATTGTTTTGATATAAAACTGCCGCACTGGCTGTAGTCGCTACGAATAAAATATATAAGAGTATAAACGGTATTAGAATAGTTTTTTTGAACATCACTATAAATAATACCATACATTTATCATCCTCGTAGTGAATTTCTCCGCACAAAAGCAAAATGCCACACATATTATGTGAGGCATTTTGCTTTTGTGCGGCGTACTAGAAAATGTTCGAACAGAGTTGATGAAAAGCGATTTAGTTCCGTATGTGCCCACGCTGGGAAAATGACTAATTTATTGACAAAAATTCAATTCCCTATAGATTGATAGAAACAAATCTTTTCAACATGAGATATGATATCGAAACCGTTAAGGTGCACTATGCGCTAGTGAGTGAACAAACCTTAAATGCAATTATTAGTCAATTTGTTAATAAAAGAATAAATTGGGAGAATCCTGGTATTGATGGTGAGGTTATTATAGAACTTCAGAATGACAAAAAGAAAAAGATATACAGACTCAATGAAGACAATCCGATCCTTATCCTTAGTAACTGTTTTACGGCAATAACTATTCCTGATGAATGGGATGATACTTTTATTAAACTGGCTGAATCTTTTAACTAACCCTTAAGACCCTCATACGAAGGGTCATTTATTTACCCGCACAAACGAGAAAATCCTGAAACAAATTTGTTTCAGGATTTTCTCGTTTGTGCGCCGGGAAGGATTTGAACCTTCGTAGCCCGAAGGCAACAGATTTACAGTCTGTCGTGATTGACCGCTCCACCACCGACGCATGTCCGCGGCCCTAATGGGCTGCGGATATGTTATATCACGTGTATGAAAACCATACAACTGCGACCGCTTAGGAAACGTGCGCTTCCTGTTCGCGCTTCAAAGAACTAATGCGCTTCTTCTTAACTTGCTGTACGGCAATGACTACGTCATCCCCATTCATAGAAACACTGACCGTATCGCCGTCATTAATAGTACGGGCTATAATACGCTCCGCGATCGGATTCAGAATCTTGTTCTGAATCAGGCGGTTAAGGGGACGTGCCCCGTAGTGTGGATTATACCCGACGCGCGCCAGGTATGAAAGCGCGTCTTCGGCGACAGTGACGGTAATCCCCTTCTCAGACAATCGCTTCAATACCGAAGCCGTTCGAAGGCCAACAATCTGCTTGATCGCCTCCTGGCTCAGGATATCAAAGACGATGATCTCATCAATGCGGTTCAGGAACTCAGGGCGGAAATGGTCTTTCAATGCGCCCTCAACCTTGTCTTTGGTCTGCACGTACTCCTTCTCTTCAGTATTGTTATGAAAGCCGATGCTTTCCATCTTCTCAATATACTGAGAGCCGATGTTTGAGGTCATAATGATGATCGTATTCTTGAAGTTCGCAACGCGGCCCTTCGAGTCTGTCAGGCGACCATCGTCCAATACCTGCAGCAATACGTTGAACACTTCAGGGTGTGCCTTTTCAATCTCATCGAACAGGATAACTGAATACGGGCGATGTCGCACTGCTTCGGTGAGCTGGCCGCTTTCGTCGTGGCCAACGTATCCTGGCGGCGAGCCGATAAGCTTCGACACGCTGTGCCGCTCCATATATTCGCTCATGTCGACGCGAATCAATGCCTTGTCATCATTAAACATCAGTTCGGCCAATGTCTTGGTAAGCTCGGTCTTGCCGACGCCTGTTGGGCCAAGGAATAGGAATGAACCGATTGGGCGATTTGGATCTCCAATGCCAGCGCGATTTCGGCGTACTACATGTGCAATCTTCTCGATTGCCTCCTGCTGGCCGATCACGCGCTTATGCAGCTCGTTTTCCATATGAATGAGCTTTTCGCGCTCTTCTTCCAGCATCTTCATCAAAGGTACGCCAGTCCAGCGAGACACAACCTCGGCAATATCTTCGCTGGTAATGTCTTCGCGTAGAATGCGTCGAGACTTCTGCAATTTCTTCAAGCGTCCCATCTTTGCCTCCAGATCCTTTTCTAATAGCGGAATATGCCCATAACGCAGCTCTGCTGCGCGGCCAAGATCTGCACGGTTTTCAGCAGATTCTGCCTCGAAGCGAAGCGTCTCAAGATCTTTCTTAATCTTGCTGATTTCCTGCAGCAGCGTCTTCTCGGTCTTCCACTTCATCTCCAATTCCTTAGTACGCTCTTCAACGTTGGCAATTTCTGCCTCGATATCCTTGATACGAAGCTTTGCATTCTTGGCCTCAACCTTTCCAGTTGCTGCCTTGTCGAGATCCTTGCGCAATGCCTCGCGCTCTATTTCTAGGCGCATGATCTTGCGATGCGACTCTTCAAGCAATACTGGCTTGTTTTCCAGTGCCATGCGCAATGCTGAGCATGCCTCATCCAGCAAGTCTACCGCCTTGTCAGGCAGGAAGCGGTTAGTGATATAGCGGATAGAAAGCTGTACGGCTGAGATAATAGCGTCATCGGTAATATGCACGCTGTGGTACAGCTCATACTTTTCCTTGAGGCCGCGCAGGATGGCAATAGTATCTTCCTGACTTGGCTCTTCAACGAATACCGGCTGGAAGCGGCGCGCAAGCGCTGGATCCTTTTCAATATGCTTCTGGTATTCCTTGATTGTCGTTGCGCCAATAGCGCGAATTTCGCCGCGAGCGAGCGCCGGCTTCAAGAGCTGCGCCATGTCGCCATTGCCGTCAACGGCTCCCGCGCCAACGATATTATGAATCTCGTCGATAAACAGGATAACCTTGCCGTTCATGCGTTCAACTTCCTTCAGGATGTTTTTCAAGCGCTCTTCGAATTCGCCGCGATATTTCGTTCCCGCAAGCAATGAGCCAATATCAAGAGAGACAATATCCTTGTCTTTCAATGACTCAGGCACGTCGCCCTTGGCAATGCGGTTAGCAAGGCCTTCAACGACCGCCGTCTTTCCTGTGCCGGCTTCGCCGATCAGGATCGGGTTGTTTTTCGTGCGGCGAGAAAGGATCTGCATGATGCGCATGATTTCCTTGTCACGGCCAATGACCGGATCAAGCTTGTCTTCGCGGGCCATAGTGGTAAGGCTGCGCGTATACTTTGTCAGCATGCGCATTTTCTTGTTCTCGCCCTTCTCGGCGCCCTTGTTTGTTCTAAAGTCTTCAACCGCGTGCACCAAAGAAGCTCGATCAATCTTAAACTGATCTAGCAGCTCCGAAGCCTGGTTTTTAATATCAAGAAGCGCAATAAAGAGATGCTCTGTCGAAACGAAGTTGTCCTTCATTTCTGCAGCGACCTTCAATGAGTGTTCGATGGCTTGTGCTAAATCTCCTGTCAGGAACATTTGGTATGAAGGAGCAACGGTCGTCTGGCCGTCAGCAGCCTCAATGCCTTCGAGCACAGCATCGGTAAGGAGCATCGTGTCGAGCTCTAGCCGATCAAGCAATGTCACCACGTTCGAATCGTCCTGTACCAGCAATGCTGCCAGGAGATGCATTGTATTCACATTGTTCTGACCACGCTCAATAGCGAGCTCATGCGCTCGCTTTATTGCCTCCTTCGCTTTCGTCGTGAATTGAGTTAGTGGGGGCATACAAATTTCAAATTAAATTCTATAAAATTAAGATGGGGCACCAGGATGCAGTCAGTCAGCCGTAAAGGAAAAGTCTTTCAGAATATGCGTACTATACCATTATTGTCCGTATTTTTCCAGAATGCGCGCCAGGGCCGCAACAGCCTTTTCAGCATCGCTTTTTGCGGTATCTCTTCCGAATGAGAAGCGTACTACCCCCCATCCATTCCCATATATACGCTCGACAATGCTGGATTCATTCACTTCTTCATTTTTGCAGGCGCTTTTGGCACTAACTGCGAAGCCACGAGCATCAAGCTCAAGTACCAAAAGCTCGCTGTCAAAGCCCTTAATGGCGATATGAGTTATGTGCGGCGTTCGCTCCAGGTCTTTGCTGGTTATAACAGCATCGGGCAACAGCTTCATAATTGCAGCTTCGGCTGCCTGCTGTACTGCAGCAGCCTTTTCAGAATATGCCTCCCGTTCCCGCTGCGCGAATGCCAGCGCATGCGCGAAGTCGTGAATGAGCTGCACGGGCTGCGTGCCGGGACGAAGCCCGAATTCCTGACCTCCGCCATGCATGACAGGCGCCAGCATTGTTCCTCTTTTTACATACAGCAACCCAACGCCTTTGGGGCAATACAGCTTGGTAGCCCCAAGCGTCATCATATCGATGCCAAGCTTTTGCACGTTTAAAGAAAAATGCAGCGGCGCTTGCGTCGCGTCAGTATGCAATATGATTGCGACATCAGGATGATGCTTTCGCAGAAATCGAATACGCTTTGCAATCTCACAGATCGGCTGCACGACGCCAATCTCATTGTTAACATGCATCACTGATACAATCATCGCCTGTGCTCCTTCGGGAACAACAATGCTTTTTGGGTCAAGTATTCCCTCTTCTGTTGGTAATACGATAACAGCCATGTCTTTGCCAAATGCCTGCGCTGTTTCTAACACCGCAGCATGCTCCGTATCAGATACCACAAGCGCGATCTGCTCTTTTGCAATTCCTTTATGTAAAAATGCAGTGACCGCTCCCTGCAATGCAAGATTGTCTGATTCGGTTGCATTGCTGGTGAATACAATCTCGTCGGCATGAGCAAAGAGCGTGCCTGCTACCAGCGCTCGCGCGTCTGAAAGAGCCTTTTTAGCCTCCAGGCCCTCTTTATGAAGGGCGCTTGGATTGGCTTCTTGCGCTGCTTCGCTCAATGCTGGAAATGATTTGAGCATTTCCATATCCAATGGCGTACTTGAAGCATAATCGAGGTATATTCGACTGTCCGTGCCTGAAGTTGCTGATTTTGAGAAAGACTTGAAAAAACCCATAAAAATAGTATAATACCTGCCTATGGGAGACAGTATACCACTAATTACTTTTGTGATTGTTATTATCCTCGCAATTAGTGGCGGTATACTCACTTTTTTGGTAGTGCAGCTACAAAAGAAGCTTCGCATATTCATGAACGGCAAAGACGGCGCCAACCTCGAAACGACGCTGTCTGAGCTTGCTGCCAATGTCGCTGGACTGGAAGAAACCCTGCAAGCGCACAAGGAAGGATTGGAATACATAGACGCTCGCGTAAAGCGCAGCATTCGCGGCTACTCGCTCGTTCGATACAATGCCTACGAAGATGCGGGCGGCGAGCAAAGCTTCGCTTCTGGCCTGCTCGACGAGCATGGCGACGGCTACATCCTTTCCGTTATTACCAACCGCAACCATGTTGGCGTCTACGCCAAGAAGGTTGCAGCAGGCAAGCCTGAAACTGCCCTTACTGCCGAAGAACAACAGGCACTCAACGAAGCTAAACAACCACTAGAATTATGAACACACCACACACCACAACTCGCCCGCCAGTAGTCGCAGTCATGGGTCACATCGACCATGGCAAATCGACGCTGCTCGACTACATTCGCAAGACTAACGTTACGGCTGGAGAAGCGGGCGGCATTACGCAGCATTTGAGCGCGTATGCCATCACTATTCCCTACCAGGGCGAAAATCGCCGCATCACCTTCCTCGACACTCCTGGCCACGCTGCCTTTACCGGCATGCGCGAGCGCGGCGCTGTTGCAGCTGACATTGCCATTCTTATGGTCTCAGCTGAAGACGGCGTTAAGGCGCAGACTATCGAAGCCCTTAACACTATTCGCGACGCCAAGATTCCCTTTATCGTCGCTATAAACAAGATTGACCGGCCAGGAGCAAACATCGAAAAGGCCAAGCAGATGCTTGCTGAACAGCAGGTTATGGTTGAAGGCTATGGCGGCAACATCTCTTGGGTGCCTATTTCTGCAAAGGAAGGCACAGGCATAGACGAGCTCTTAGAAACAATCCTATTGGTTGCAGACCTTGAAGAACTTACTGCTGACCCTTCAGCGCACGCTGAAGGCATCATTATTGAATCTCGCCTTGACCCAAAGCGCGGCATTACCGCAACGCTGATGGTGAAGAACGGCACCTTGAAGAAAAGCCAATTTGTCGTTGCAGGCACTGCGATTACCACAACCCGCATTATGGAAAACTTCTTGGGCAAGACAATTGCTGACGCTGACCCTGGCACGCCAGTGCAGCTTGTCGGCTTTGACCGACTGCCAGAAGTTGGCGTACCGGTAAAGGTATTCGACAAGAAGCGCGACGCTGAAGACTATATCAAGGAAGGCCATACCGCTGACTACAGCAAGGAAGACCGCCCGAAGTCTGGCGAAAAGGTTGTGCCTATTATCATCAAGGCAGACGTATTCGGCACCGTTGAGGCTGTTGAGAAGGAAATCAAGAAGATGAATATCGAGGGCTTGCATATCAAGATTGTCACCAAGGCCATCGGCAACATTGGCGAGACAGACATCAAGCAGGCCCAGGGCGACAAGGATACTATTATCCTAGGATTCAACGTGCAGCTCGACAAGAGCGCTCAGGACATTCAAGAAAAGGTACAGGCAACCATTCAGACCTTCGACATTATCTACAAGCTGACCGAATGGCTTGAGGTTGAACTTGAGGCTCGTCGCCCTCGCGTTGAGACGAGATAAGTGATTGGCACCGCAAAGGTATTGAAGACCTTTTCAAAGACCAAAGAGCGCCAGGTGCTCGGCTGCCGCATTGAGTCAGGCGTCATCACTGACGGCGCAAAGGTATCGGTGATTCGCCGCGACTTCATGCTGACAACAGGGACCGTCGTTGAACTGCAGCAGGCCAAGCACAAGGTTAAGGAAGTAAGCGACGGCGAATGCGGCATATTGGTAGAATGCAAGAACGATATCGCTCCTGGCGACATGCTTGAAGCGTTTATCTTCACCTCTAAATAATATGACTATTCAAAGCAGCAGAACCGACAAGATCCAGGATCAGATCCGAGAAATCGCTGCTCGCGTTATCGAGCGCGAGAGCAACAAGACTGCCCTTATCACCATCACTCGCGTTGAGCTCTTCGAGCGCGGCCGCAAGGCCATGCTTTATATCTCGGTGTTGCCTGAAAGCGGCGAAGATTCAGCGATCAACTTCCTAAAGCGCAAGCGCAAGGAAATTCGAGAAGAAGTGAAGGATCGGCTCAACATCCGCACTATCCCCTTCCTTGATGCTGAAATTGACCTGGGAGAAAAGGCTCGACGCCATATCGACGAGCTGCTGAAAGAATAGTACTATAGGGTAGCCGTACAGGTACGGTCTGGTGGCCAAGTGGTAAGGCGGTTCTCTGCAAAAGAACTATACGCGAGTTCGATTCTCGCCCAGACCTCCATACAATCGTGTATGAAAAGAACATTGCCCGAGTGGTGGAATGGTAGACACGGAGGACTTAAAATTCTCTGCCCTCACCGGCGTGTGGGTTCGAGTCCCACCTCGGGCACATAAAGTAATGCAAAAGGCGCTAGATTCAATCTAGCGCCTTTTGCATTATGTGGTGCCCCCAGCAGGACTCGAACCTGCGACAATCTCCTTAAGAGGGAGCTACTCTACCAACTGAGTTATGAGGGCATTATCTTGCATCTAAAGTGCTGGGAGGGAGACTTGAACTCCCAAGCCTTGCGGCATTAGTTCCTAAGACTAACGTGTATACCAATTCCACCATCCCAGCACTTTGTACACAGCAAGTGAAATAATACCCTAAAAGGTATTTTATTTCAACAGCCTTGTGCCCGGGGTGGGACTCGAACCCACACCCGCAAATGCGGAAGACATTTTAAGTGTCTCGTGTCTACCATTCCACCACTCGGGCATTAACTATTCGTATTGTTAAACAGTACGGAGGTCTGGGCGAGAATCGAACTCGCGTATAGTTCTTTTGCAGAGAACCGCCTTACCACTTGGCCACCAGACCTGAAATTCAGGTCTCCCTATCTTACTATTGTTTCAACAGTTCGTCGATACGTCGACTAGCCTTTTCCCCGAGGTCTATTTCAACATCTAGGAAAGGAATAGTACGGATCTTGAGATGCTTCTTGATCTCGTCACGCATGTCTGCTCGCTTGCGCTTGAGGAAGTTCAAGGCTGACTCTTCACCAGTTTCTGGCATGACTGTGATGTAGATAGTAGCGCGACGACCTTTCTCGAAGAGTTCAACACGGTTAACTGTGATGAGTGCAGTCTTGTTGCTTTCGCGTTCGATAACACGAGCAGCCATTTCTTTTACCTGTTCTTCAATCTTCTGGTCACGTGGTGACTGTTTTGCTGCTAGTTGTGTCATTACTTTGTTACGAAGATAAATGCTTCTAAGATGTCACCAGGAGCAATGTCGTTTTTACATTCAACAAGAATGCCACATTCTCCCTCAGTTACTTCGCGTACCTTCTGCTTAGCCTGTTGCAGTTCAACAACAGTACCTGTTGTCAGGTTGAATTCACGACGAATCACTGACACCTTTGCGCCGTCAGTGATGCTGCCAGATTCAATACGACAGCCAACTAGTATACTACAAATTACGGCAGATATTACTC